>CAZOBK010000074.1:0-13834 GCA_964578115.1 uncultured Roseicyclus sp. | reverse complement strand
CCGGATCGAACGGAACGGAAAGAGCGGGCCTTGCGCCCGCTCTTTTCAGTTTGGGAAACCGACGCTAAGCTCGGCCCATAACAAAACACCAAACCAGAGGCAGGCAGTGCCAATGACATCGCTAAACCCCGTCAGGGCGTTCTTGGGAACGGCCCTCTTTTCCATCGTATCGGCCCTCGCGCCCCCCGCCACGGCGCAGGAGCTCAGCTTCGGCCTCACCACCGATCTCGATCGTGGTGATTTCGGCGGCGTGGTCGAATTCCACGGCCCACCGGTCTTCGGTGACCGCCGCGGTCTCTCCGGGTCCTGGGGCGTCGCGGCGCGTTCCGACCTGCAGGGCAACGCCTGGGTCGGGGCGGGCTTCGTCCTCGATGCCGCCATCGGCGACAGTGGCTTTGTCGAGGCAAGCTTCATGCCCGGCTACTACTGGGCCGGCG
The DNA here is from genome assembly GCA_964578115.1 of uncultured Roseicyclus sp. Lineage (GTDB taxonomy): Bacteria > Pseudomonadota > Alphaproteobacteria > Rhodobacterales > Rhodobacteraceae > Roseibacterium. Next base: position 13,397 of record CAZOBK010000074.1, on the reverse strand, counting down.
ACACCGATCTGGGCCACAACCTGCAGTTCCGGTCGCTGATCGGCTTTGGCTGGAACATCGCGCCGGGCCGCGCCGTGATCCTCAGCCTCGATCACATCTCGAACGCCGGGATCGACATCAACAATCCGGGGGCGGAGACCGTTGCGCTCCGCTACCGAATGTCGTTCTGATCGGACGCGACACTCACAGTCAGGACAGACCCGGGCATGCCGCTTCACGACATAAAGGACCGCGTCTCCGCCGCCCTGGCGGAGGCCGGCCGCGCGCCCGATGACGTGACGCTGATCGCGGTGTCCAAGGTGCAGCCCGCCGACCGGGTCGAGGCTGTTTTGCGCGACGGGCACCGCGTCTTCGGCGAGAATCGCGTGCAGGAGGCGCAGGGCCGCTGGCCAGCGTTTCAGGCGCGTTACGACGGGATCGAGCTGCACCTGATCGGCCCGCTTCAGACCAACAAGGCCCGCGCCGCGGTCGAGATGTTCGACGCCATCCACACGGTGGACCGCCCGAAACTTGCCAAGACGCTCGCGCGGCTGGCGCAGGAACGGGGGGAAAGCCCCGATGTCTTCCTGCAGGTCAACACCGGGGAGGAACCCCAGAAAGCCGGCTGCCTGCCCGCCGAGGTCGACGGCTTCGTGGCCGAGCTGCGCGCGCTCGACCTGCCGCTCAGGGGGCTGATGTGCATCCCCCCCGTCGAGGAGGAGGCGAGCCTGCATTTCGCGCTTCTGGCCAGGATGGCGGCGCGCAACGGTCTTTCGGGTCTGTCGATGGGCATGAGCGCCGATTTCGAGAAGGCGATCTCGTTCGGCGCGACCCATGTGCGCGTCGGTTCGGCCATTTTCGGCGAACGGGTGCCCGAGGCGTAAGGCGGGACCTGTCCCGCCGTACCCCCCTACCGCTCCGGCACGATCAGACGGGCGCCGAAACCGATCTGCCCCGTGATCCGGCGCAAATCCCCGGGCGCAAGCGCCACGCAGCCCTCCGTCGGCCGACCCGGACCGCGCCAGCGATGCAGGAAGATCGCCGATCCGCGCCCCCGTTCCGCGCGCGGCCAGTTCCAGTCCGTCAGCAGGATCAGGTCGTAAAGCCGGTCGCCCCGCCACAGCCGCTCGGCCGAGGCCGGGTAGGGCGCGCGCACCATCAGGTTGTAATCCTCGTGCCGCGGATCGTCGGACCACAGGTCCCCCGGCCCGATCGGCACTGCCCAGTCGCAGGGGCGCGCCATCCGGTCCGGGCGGTACAGGCACCCGATGATTCGATGCTCACCGGCCGGCGTCGCCCCGTCGCCCTCGCGTTTGTCCGCCGTGACACCGCTGCGGCCGATGGAACACGGGTAGAGCCGTCCGCGAAACCTCAGGCCCCGGGGCGTCAGGACCATGTCCGTCGGTCTCACAGAAGATGCCCCGACTTCGATTTCTTGACGTCGAGGTAATGGGCGTTGTGCCGGTTCGTGCCGGTGATGAGGGGCACACGTTCCGTCACGGCGATGCCCTCGTCCTCCATCATCGCGACCTTGCGGGGATTGTTCGTCATCAGCCGCACCGCGCCGAACCCCATGCGCCGCAGGATGTCTGACCCGATCCGGAAATCGCGCTCGTCATCCTCGAATCCCAGCCGGTGGTTGGCCTCGACCGTGTCGAAGCCCTGATCCTGCAGCGAATAGGCGCGCATCTTGTTGGTGATGCCGATCCCGCGCCCCTCCTGGTTGAGGTAGAGCAGAACGCCCGCGCCCGCCTTGCCGATCTCGGCCAGCGCGGTGCGCAGCTGCGGGCCGCAATCGCATTTCAGGCTGCCCAGCACGTCGCCGGTGAAACAGGCCGAATGGAGCCGTGCGAGCACGGGTTTCGCGCGGTCGGGGCGGCCGATCTCGATCGCGAAATGCTCGACGCCGCCATTGTCGGGGCGAAAGATGTGCAGCCGTCCCGCCTCGGAGGCTTCCATCGGCAGGCGCGCGGCGGCCACGGGCATCAGGTCGTGGTGGCGCGCCAGATCGTCGGCGGTGTCATCGGCGGCAAGCAGGGTCAGCCCGTTCGCGCGCGCGACGCCTTTCGGGTCGTCCACCGGCACGGCCAGCACGCAGGGTAGCACCTGCGCCGATTTCGCCAGCAGGACCGCGAGCCGATGCAGCGTCGCGTCGCCTTCGCGCACCGTCTGCAGCGGCCCCTTCAGCGGCGCGATCAGATCGCGCGCAGGGTCGGCGATATCCGCGAGCCATGTCGCATCGGCGTCGTCGGGCATCACGATCCGCGCCAGGTCGCCGTCATAGGCCCGCGCCTTGAGCGTTCCCGCCCGCCATGACGTGATCGCCACCACCGGGCGCGCGCCGAGGCTGCGCAGGGCCGCGACGCGACCCGGCACGGCGGTCTCGGCGGCAAGCACGAGCAGCCCGGCATCGCCCGATGCGATGACGACCGGCACGCCCATCCGCATGTCCGCCCGCGCGCGCGAGACGCGTTCCGTAGGGCTGAGCAGGAGCTTCGGGTGGGGGTCAGATGCCATGGCCGCAATCTCTAGCAGGCTGTCGAAGCGAATTGAAACATTCCCTCGCAACCTGACACGGCTGCGTGAGAAACTCTTTCAACGGCTTGTGGAAAAATGTGCATCCGCGCATGTCGGATGTAACAGTTCTCCGGGAGGACCCGATCCATGGCAAACCTGAAGAAGATCCTGCTTGTCGACGATGATGACGATCTGCGCGAGGCGCTGAGCGAGCAACTCGTGATGTCCGAGGAATTCGACGTGTTCGAGGCCGGCACCGGCGTGCAGGCGATGGAACGTGCGAAGGAAGGGCTCTACGACCTCGTGATCCTCGATGTCGGTCTTCCCGATACCGACGGGCGTGAGCTTTGCCGCCTGATGCGCAAGCAAGGCGTGAAATGCCCGATCCTGATGCTGACGGGTCATGACAGCGACGCCGACACGATCCTCGGGCTCGATGCGGGCGCCAACGACTACGTGACCAAACCCTTCCGCTTCCCGGTTCTGCTGGCCCGCATTCGCGCGCAACTGCGCCAGCACGAGCAATCCGAGGACGCGGTGTTCCAGCTTGGCCCCTACACGTTCAAGCCGGCCATGAAGCTTCTCGAGACGGAGGATCAGAAGAAGGTCCGCCTGACCGAGAAGGAGACGAATATCCTCAAGTTCCTCTACCGCGCGCAATCGGGCGTGGTCGCGCGCGATGTCCTGCTGCACGAGGTCTGGGGCTACAACGCGGGCGTGACGACCCACACGCTCGAGACCCACATCTATCGGCTGCGCCAGAAGATCGAACCAGATCCGTCGAACGCGCGGCTTCTTGTAACGGAATCCGGTGGCTATCGGCTGGTGGCCTGATCGGCCCGCTCGGGATCTTCTAAGTGCTTGACCCAGATCAAAGTGCAACCTGAGGTTGCTGGACTAGAAATACTTCATTACCTCCCTGTTGGACTTGGCCTGAACTTCGGTTCAGGCCTTCTTTTTTGCTGGTATGCCCGGACACGCCTGTTAGCGTCGCGCCATGACATCAGCACATGATCCGCAGACCGTCCTCGACTTCTGGTTTCCCGATGACGGACACTGGACCAGCATCGAGACCCATGTCGCCTTCTGGGAATACCGCATGCAGGGCGGCGTGGACGATGCCATCCTGCGCGACTTCGGCCCCATCACCGAGGCCGCCGCGCGGGGGCAGCTCGATCACTGGGCCGAAACGCCGCGCGGTCGGCTCGCACTCCTGATCGCGCTCGACCAGTTTCCGCGCTCCTACTGGCGGGATACGCCGGCGGCTTACGCGCAGGACATCAAGGCGACCCTGCTGGTGCTGGAGGGACTGGCCAACGGCCATTACGAGGCGCTGAAGGAAGCCTGGGAACGGCAGTTCTACATCATCGCACTGGGCCATTGCGAGGGACCCGACCACCTGGCGCGCATGGATCTGGCCGTGAAGCTCTCCGAGGCGCAGCGCGACGTCGCGCGGCCCGAGCTGCTGGCGATGGCCGACCGCCCCTTGCAGCAGGTGACGCGCGTGCGCGGCATAATCGAACGCTTCGGTCGCCACCCCCATCGCAACGCCATCTATGGCCGCCTCTCTTCGCCCGAGGAAGAGGCCTACATCGCCAAAGGCGATTTCCCGCATCAGGGCAAGATCGACATACCGGGCCAGAACGCCGGTTGAGGCCCCGTCCCTGCGCGACTAGGGTCGCGTCCTGTCCTCTGCCGGAGCCGCCGATGCCCTTCACGCTTGCCACCTGGAACATCAACTCCGTCCGCCTGCGCGCCGATCTGGTCGTCAAGCTGCTGACCGAGGAAGCGCCGGACGTCCTGTGCCTTCAGGAATGCAAGAGCCCCGTGGACAAGATCCCGGCCGAGGTCTTCGCCGACGCGGGATATCCTCACATGGTCGCGCGGGGGCAGAAGGGCTATAACGGTGTCGCCATCCTGTCGAAATTGCCGCTGGAGGACGCGGGCCACCGCGATTTCTGCGAGAAGGGCGACGCCCGCCACGTCGCTGCAAGGCTTGAGGATGGCACCACCATCCACAATTTCTACGTCCCCGCGGGCGGCGATGAGCCGGACCGGGAAAAGAACCCGAAATTCGGCCACAAGCTCGATTTTCTGACCGAGATGCGCGATTGGTTCCGGGACTCGCGGCCCGAGAAAAGCATCCTCGTGGGTGATCTGAACATCGCCCCGCGCGAGGATGACGTCTGGTCTCACAAGCAGCTACTGAAGGTCGTCAGCCACACCCCCATCGAGGTGGAGCATATGGCCGACACGCAGGAGGCCGGCCGTTGGGTGGACGTGACCCGCGCCGATATTCCCGAGGGTCTGCTCTACAGCTGGTGGTCCTACCGCGCGCGCGACTGGGACGAGGCCGACAAGGGCCGGCGGCTCGATCACATCTGGGCCTCGCCCGACATCGCGAACGCCGCCCATGGCAGCCGCATCCTGCGCGCGGCCCGCGGCTGGACGCAGCCGTCGGACCACGCGCCGGTCTTCGCGAGCTTCGATCTGTGAACGGACCCTTGGCGCGAAGGGTCATCGCGCGCATATAGGGACCAAACGAATTTGACGGAGACAAGCGATGCTTGAGCTGGGACAGTCCCAAACACCCGGAGCCGGCGCCGGAGACCTGATCAAGGACGGCACCGAGGCGAGTTTCATGGCCGACGTGATCGAGGGCAGCCGCGAGACGCCCGTGATCGTCGACTTCTGGGCGACATGGTGCGGTCCGTGCAAGACGCTGGGTCCGATGCTGGAGGCCGCCGTGATGGCCGCCAATGGCAAGGTCCGCATGGTCAAGATCGACGTCGACAAGGAGCAACGCCTCGCCGCCGCGCTGGCGCAGCAGGGTCTGCCGCTGCAGTCGATCCCCACGGTCGTCGCCTTCTACGGCGGTCAGCCCGTCGACATGTTCCAGGGCGCGGTTCCGCAGAGCCAGATTGCCGAATTCGTGAACAAGCTTGCCGCGATGGCCAGCGATGGCGGCCTGGGCGAGGCGCTGGAAGCGGCCGAACAGATGCTGGCCGAGGGTGCAGTGGCCGACGCCGCGCAGACCTTCGCCGCGATTCTCGGCGAGGAGCCCGAGAACGCCGCCGCTCTTGGCGGTCTTGCGAGGGCGCATATCGCGATGGGCCAGACCGATCAGGCCGAGGCGCTACTGAACAACGCGCCGGAGGCCATCGCCACCGCCCCCGAGATCGAGGCCGCCCGCGCCCAGATCGCGCTTGCCCGGCAGGCCGAGCAGGCGGGACCGCTGAACGAGCTGTCGGCGGCCGTGGAGGCCGATCCCGACAACCACCAGGCGCGCTTCGACTATGCGCAGGCGCTGCATGCCTCTGGCCAGGTCGAGGAGGCCATCGACCAGTTGCTGGAGCTGTTCCGGCGCGACCGGGAGTGGAACGACGGCGCGGCCAAGACGCAGCTCTTCACCATCTTCGACGCGCTCAAGCCCACCGATCCGCTGGCCCAGAAGGGGCGGCGCCGCCTGAGTTCGATGATATTTGCCTGACGGCGGTGTCAGGCTAGGTCGCATGGCATGATGACATCTGCTGATCTTCCCGGCACGATCCCGGTGTTTCCCCTGCCGGGGGCGCTGATGCTGCCCCGTGCGCGCCTTCCGCTTCATATCTTCGAGCCGCGGTACCTTGCCATGCTCGACGACACGCTGAAGACCTCCCATCGCCTGATCGGGATGGTCCAGCCGCGCGATGTGCCCGGTTCGGAGGAAAAGCGCCTGCACGCCATCGGCTGTGCCGGGCGGCTGACGCAGTTTTCCGAGACCGAGGATGGCCGCTACATGGTCACGCTGAGCGGCATCTCGCGGTTCCGCGTGCAGCAGGAGGTGTCGGGCTTTACCCCCTATCGCCGCTGCGAGGTCAGCTGGGACGGCTTTTCCGCCGACCTCGCCGGACCCGAGGAGGACAGGGGGTTCGACCGCAAGCCGTTCCTCGACCTGCTCGGACGCTATTTCGAGGCGCTGTCGCTCTCCACCGACTGGGACAGCCTGAAGGAGGCGGAGGACGAGTTGCTGATCAACTCGCTGTCCATGCTCTGCCCCTTCGATCCGGAAGAGAAACAGGCCCTTCTCGAGGCGCCATCGCTGTCGACCCGGCGCGAGACGCTGGTCACCCTGCTGGAATTCGCGCTGCGCGGAGGCGCGCCGGAAGAGACGATGCAGTGAGCGACCGGTCCGACGCCACGCCTTCGCCGCAGGAACATGCCATCGACCGCCGCATGCTGGAGGCGCTGGTCTGTCCGATGACCCATGGCACGCTCAGCTATGACGTCCACCGGCAGGAGCTGATCTCGAAGGCCGCGCATCTGGCCTACCCGATCCGCAACGGTATCCCGATCATGCTGGAAGAAGAGGCGCGGCAGCTCGACTGACCCGGCCGTTGGCGCCTGTGGCAGGTGTCCGATTGCGTATTTTTGGAAAGATGAAAGGGCTCGGGCGCGCCCTGCGTCAGAGAGCGCGCCCTTGCAGCAGGCGCGGCACGTCGCCTGTCAGCCCGGCGGCCTCGCGGATGAACCTTCGCCGCAGGGACGGGGCGGCCTGAACAAGGCCCATACCCGCATCACGCACCGCCCGCAGGAGCGGATTGTCATTCGAGAAGAGGCGGTTGAAGGCATCCGTCGCCACGGCCATCGCCGTCGTGTCGAAGCGCCGCCATGTCTGGTATCGCGCCAGCACGTCGGGGGCGGCTATATCCTCGCCCCTGCGCTGTGCATCGGTCAGCACCTCGGCCAGCGCCGCCACGTCGCGGAGCCCGAGGTTCAGGCCCTGTCCCGCGATGGGGTGCACCCCATGGGCGGCATCGCCGACAAGCGCGAGGCGCGGCGCGATGAAAGCCTCGGCGATGCTGAGCGAGAGCGGATAACTGTAGCGCGCGCCGGCGAGTTCGATCTCGCCGCGGAAATCGCCGAAAGCCGGGCGCAGCGCGTCGAGATATTCGGCGTCATCCATCGCGGCGATCTCGGCGGCGCGCTCCGTGCGCTCGGACCAGACGATGGAGGACCGGTTGCCGGGCAGGGGCAGTATCGCGAGCGGTCCGCCGGGCATGAAGAACTGATGGGCGATGCCGTCATGGGGGCGCTCATGGGCGATGGCGCAGACCAGCGCCGTCTGCCCGTAGTCCCAGCCCGTGCGCCTGATGCCGGCGCGCTGCGCCGTGCCGCTGCGCCTTCCGTCCGCGCCGACCAGAAGCCGACCGGTCAGGACGCGCCCGTCGTCGAGCGTGACCTTCGCAACGCCGGTGGTGTCCTGTGCGACGACGCTCGTGCCGGGCATATGCGTGACCCGCGGCTCTGCCTCCATGGCGGTCAGGAGGGCGCGGCGCAGGTAACGGTCCTCGATCATGTGGCCCATCGGGCCTTCCTCGATCTCGGAATGGTCGAAATGCAGGAAATGGGGGGCAGCGCCCTCGCCCGCGCGGCCGTCGGAGGCCTTGATCTCGAGGATCGGCTGCGCGTCGTCCGCAAGTTCGTCCCAAAGGCCGAGCGAGCCAAGCATCCGCACCGATGCCAGCGCCAGCGCGTAGGAGCGGCCGTCGAACTCCGCGCCCATGCGCGTCTCTTCGGGCAGGGCGTCGATCACGATCGAGCTCAGACCCGATTTCGCCAGCGCGATGGCGAGGCTCGGGCCGTTCAGACCGCCACCGACGATCAGGATATCGGCGTCATGCGACATGCCACGGACTATGGCCCCGCGCCGGGGATTGTCCATGGGCCGCAGGGTCGCTAGCGTCCCACCGCGACAACATGACGGGGCGACGGGGGCGATATGGACAACTGGCTGTGGCAGAGCGGGAGCGAGCTGGGGCGCGGCATCGGCACGGGCGAGATCGACCCGGTCGCGCTGACCGAGGCCTACCTGGACGCAAGCCGTGCCCATGAGCATCGCGACCGCATCTACACGGTGCTGACCCCCGAGCGCGCGCTGGCCGAGGCGCGGGGGGCGGCGGAGCGTGCGCGCAATGGCGTCAGGCGCGGTCTGCTCGACGGTGTGCCGATCAGCTGGAAGGACCTCTTCGACAGCGCGGGTGTCGCGACCGAGGCGGGATCGCGCCTGCTGGAGGGACGGGTGCCGGAGGCCGATGCCGAGGTGCTGGCGCGGGCGACGCGGGCGGGGCTGGTCTGTCTCGGCAAGACGCACATGTCGGAACTGGCCTTCGCCGGACTGGGCCTCAACCCGGCCTATCGCGGCACGCCGGAGGGCGCGACGCCGCCCAACGTGAACGATCCGGCCTGCGTGCCGGGCGGGTCGTCGTCCGGCGCGGCGGCGTCGGTGGCCTACGGCCTCGCGGCGGCGGGCATAGGATCGGACACCGGTGGTTCTGTGCGTGTGCCGGCGGCGTGGAACGATCTGGTCGGGCTCAAGACCACCTCGGGCCGCCTGTCGCTGGAGGGTGTGGTGCCGCTTGCCGAAAGCTTCGACACGGTGGGGCCGCTTTGCCGGTCGGTCGAGGATTGCGCGCATCTGCTGGCCGTGATGGAGGGCGGACCGGCGCCCGACCTGACCGGCGCGCGGCTGGATGGCGCGCGGTTCCTGGTCTTGGAGCCCTACGTCTCCGACGCCGCGCCGGCGCAGGCCAGCGGCTTTGCCAGCGGCGTGGAGCGGCTCGCCAAGGCGGGCGCGCGGATCGAGACCGGAACCGTCGGGCCGATCGCCGAGGCGATGGGGCTTTCGCCCGTCCTGTTCGCCGCGGAGGCCTATGGCACGTGGTCCGAGGTGATCGAGGCCGCGCCCGACAAGATGTTCGACCGGGTCCGCGACAGGTTCAGGGGCGGTGCGGACTTCTCGGGGCCTGACTACGTGGCCGCTTGGCGCAGGCTGAGAGAGCTCAGGCGCATGTGGGCGGCGGAAACGGCGGCCTATGACGCCGTGCTACTGCCCACGACGGCCAATGCCCCGCCCGACATCGCGCGGCTGATGGCGGATCCGGATCATTACGTGGCGGAAAACCTGCTGTGTCTGCGCAACACGCGGGTGGGCAACCTGATGGGGCTTTGCGGTCTCAGCCTGCCCACCGGCGTGCCCTCTGCGGGCCTGATGATGCTGGCCCCGCCCATGGCCGAAGAACGGCTGTTGCGTCTTGGTGCGGCGGCGGAGGCGGTACTGGCCTGAGCGCCACATCTTTCGGGGCGGCTGAGCGTTGTTCTGGACAGGGACGCCGACACCAAGGTAGGTTGCTGCAAAACCGGGACGAAACGATCCCGGGCTTTGAGGCAGACATGGTGTTTCCGGAGCGGTTTTCGAACCTGCCAGATTACGCGTTTCCGCGTCTGCGGAAGCTTCTCGACGTCCATGAACCGGGCGGCGAGCCGATTTCCATGACCATCGGAGAGCCGCGCCATCCCTTCCCGGACTGGGTCGGCGACGTGATCGCGGGCAGCCTCGAGGGGTTCGGCCGTTATCCCGCAAATGACGGCACGCCCGGTCTGCAGACCGCCATCGCCCGCTGGATCGCGCGGCGGTATGGCGTGAATGTTTCGGCGGACCGGCAGATCATGGCGCTCAACGGCACGCGCGAGGGGCTGTTCAACGCCTGCATGGCGCTGTGTCCCGAGCGCAAGGGCGGCAAGCAGCCCGTCGTCTTGATGCCCAACCCGTTCTACCAGGTCTATGCCGTCGCCGCGCTGGCCGTGGGGGCGGAACCCGTCTATGTCGCCGCGACCGAGACCACGGGCGATCTGCCGGATTACACGGCGCTGCCGCAGGACATCCTCGACCGGACGGCGATCGCCTATATCTGCTCGCCCGCCAACCCGCAGGGCGCTGTGGCCGACGCGGCCTATTGGGCCAAGCTGATCGCGCTGGCCGAACGGCATGATTTCCAGATCTTCGCGGACGAATGCTATTCCGAGATCTACCGCAACGCCCCGCCTCCCGGCGCGCTTGCGGCGGCCGAGGCGAACGGCGCGCATTCCGAACGGGTGGTGATTTTCCATTCGCTGTCAAAACGATCGAACATGCCGGGGCTCAGGTCCGGCTTCGTCGCGGGCGGACCGGAAAGCATCGCGCGCATAAAGCAGCTTCGCAGCTATGCCGGCGCGCCCCTGCCCCTGCCGCTTCAGGCGGTCGCGGAGCGCGCATGGAGCGACGAGACCCATGTCGAGGACAGCCGCGCGCTCTACCAGGAGAAATACCGCATCGCCGACGAGGTGATGGCGGGCGTGCCCGGCTATCGCGGACCCGAGGCGGGCTTTTTCCTCTGGCTTCCGGTCGAGGACAGCGAGGCCGCCGCGCTCAGGCTCTGGCGCGAGGCGGGCGTGCGCGTGCTGCCCGGCCATTACCTCGCCCGCGAGACGGCGAAGGGCACCCCGGGCGCGGACCGCATCCGCGTGGCGCTGGTTGCGGAAAAAGAAGAGATGCGCCGCGGGCTGATCCGCCTGCGTCAGACGATCTACGAGTGAGGACGAACGACAGATGGCTTATCAGACCCGACAGCGTGACCCCTTCCTGGACCAGGAAACGCATGCCATCCTTGTCCGCCGCGGACAGGAGATGCTTGGCCTCGTGCTCCTCGGTCTGGGGGTCGCGCTGGCTGCGCTGATGCTCAGCTACACGCCCGACGATCCCAACTGGATGGCGGCGACCGACACCGCGCCGCAGAACCTTCTGGGCCGCACTGGCGCCTCGGTCGCGGCAATCCTGATGATGATCGTGGGGTACGGTGCGCTTGTGCTGCCCATTGCTTCGCTGGTCTGGGGCGTGCGGTTCCTGCTTCACGCGGGCGCGGATCGCGCGCTTCCGCGGGTGTTCTTTCTGCCGATCGTTCTGGCGCTGGCATCGATCTATGCCGCGAGCCACGTGCCGCCACAGGAATGGACGCATTCGTTCGGTCTGGGCGGCTTGTTCGGGGATACCGTCCTTGGCGCGGTGCTGAACGCGTTGCCGATCTCGGCGCAGGCAGGGCTGAAACTGGTTGCCGGGGGTGCGTTCCTTGGCGGGGCCGCGATGCTGTTTCATGTCGCCGGTGTCAGCAAGGCGGAGTTCCGTTCCGCCCTGCGGTTCCTGATCTACGGGCTGCTGGCGTCCTCGGCGATGGTCGCCGCTGGTCTCAGGGGCGTGGGCGCGGGTGCCGGACATGCGGCCACACGCGTTCAGGCGGCGCGGATCGCCCGCCGGGAGGCGCGGGCAAGCGCCGATGTGATGGAGGTTCAGGCAGGCGATGAGGCCGGTGTCGTGCCCCATCTCGCGGACGAGACCGAAGACATGTCGCCTGCCCAGTCCAGGCGGCCGCAGGGCTTTTTCGGCCGCTTGGCGCTGCGGGCGCGGGCCGAAGACGACGACTATCTCGAGGCCGATGGCCTCGAGCCCGAATTACCGCCCCGGGCCCATGTGCTACTGGATGACGATATCGAGGCGCCTGACGATGAACGGGTGCGCGCGCGGATCAGCAGCGCCATCCGCAGCCGCGTGCGCCGTCCCGACCCCGTCACCGCCGCCGCGCAGCGCCGTCTGGCGACGGGCGACGCGCGGCCAATGGACCGTCTCCACCTGTCCCCCGCCCTGCGCGCGGAACCGCCCCTTACGGCGGAACACGCCGAGGCCCAGATTACCCCCGAGGACAACATCTTTGCCGAGGACGGCGTTCTGCACGAGCCGGACGAAGATGCCCGGTCCTTTACGCCTAGCGTCACGACCGCAGGCCCCGCGAACGAGGAGTTCAAGCGCCGCGTCGTGCAGCATGCGGTGCGCAAACAGGCCGCGCCCTCCCGCCGCGCCATGTCCGATGCGCAGCCCTCGCTGCCGCTGCAGGCCGAGGCCGAGGAGTACGAGTTTCCGCCGCTGACGCTTCTGACCAATCCCGACACGATCGAGCGTCATCACCTGAGCGACTCGGCGCTCGAGGAAAACGCGCGCATGCTCGAAAGCGTGCTCGACGATTACGGGGTGAAGGGCGACATCGTCAGCGTCCGCCCCGGTCCCGTCGTGACCATGTACGAGCTGGAGCCCGCCCCCGGCCTCAAGGCCAGCCGGGTCATCGGCCTTGCCGACGATATCGCGCGGTCCATGTCGGCGCTGTCGGCGCGTGTGTCGACCGTGCCGGGCCGGTCGGTCATCGGCATCGAACTGCCCAACCAGCACCGCGAGAAGGTCGTCCTGCGCGAGATCCTCAGCCACCGCGACTTCGGCGACGGCACGCACCGTCTGCCGCTGGCGCTGGGCAAGGATATCGGCGGCGATCCGATCATCGCGAACCTCGCCAAGATGCCCCATCTCCTGATCGCGGGCACCACGGGGTCCGGTAAATCGGTCGCGATCAACACCATGATCCTCAGCCTGCTTTACAAGCTGACGCCCGAGGAATGCCGGATGATCATGATCGACCCCAAGATGCTGGAACTCAGCGTCTATGACGGCATCCCGCATCTTCTGTCCCCGGTGGTGACCGACCCCAAGAAGGCCGTCGTGGCCCTGAAATGGGTCGTGGGCGAGATGGAAGAGCGCTATCGCAAGATGTCCAAGATGGGCGTGCGCAACATCGACGGCTACAACGGCCGCGTCGCCGAGGCGCAGCGCAAGGGCGAGATGTTCAAGCGCACCGTGCAAACCGGCTTCGACGACGAGACCGGCGAGCCCGTGTTCGAGACCGAGGAGTTCGCGCCCGAGAAGATGCCCTTCATCGTCGTCATCGTCGACGAGATGGCCGACCTGATGATGGTCGCCGGCAAGGAGATCGAGGCCTGTATCCAGCGCCTGGCGCAGATGGCACGCGCGAGCGGCATTCACATCATCATGGCCACGCAGCGCCCCTCGGTCGACGTCATCACGGGCACGATCAAGGCGAACTTCCCCACCCGGATCAGTTTCCATGTCACGTCGAAGGTCGACAGCCGCACGATCCTTGGCGAGATGGGGGCCGAGCAGCTTCTGGGCATGGGCGACATGCTCTACATGGCGGGCGGCGCGAAGA
>CAZOBK010000073.1:11987-14110 GCA_964578115.1 uncultured Roseicyclus sp. | reverse complement strand
GTCGACAGATCGTTGCCCACGTATTTGGAGAAGGCGAGGAATTCCGCGGTCATGACGGCGCAGACCGTGTGCAGCCCGCGGTCCTCGGCACAGGTGTCGCATGATCCGTTGCGGAAAAATCCCGTCATCGGATCGTGCGAACAGCTTTGCAGCGTCTGCCCGAGCACATTGACGGACGTATCCATCTCGAACGGCATCGATAATCCCCCCTTGGTTCACCCGTTTTTCACCCGTGCCCACGCTAACACTCGCGGAGCGAAGAGCAATTGCTAACCGTGCCAATCGACCCACCGGCCGTGGAAATCCCCGCGCGCCAAGGTCCGCGGCGCGGGCGCGTGCGGCCAGAGGCGGACGGTCAGGGCCGCGCCGTCGCGGCGTCCGTCCGCCTCGAAGGCGAGATGCGCCAGCGGGCTGTCCCCGGTCGCGCGGGCGCCCGCCCGCTCCAGTGCGCGGGTGCAGGCCGCCTGCGTCTGCGGGGGAAAGTACTGCCACGCGATCGTCGTGTAGACCGCGTGAAGCCGCCCCGGTTCGCGCGCGGCGAGGCGGTTTTCCAGCCAGGGCGCGGCATCGCCTTCGTCGGGCCGCTTCGGCCCCAGGTCCATGGCGCCGCGGGTCAGGGCGATGCGCTCCGGCTGATCCGGCCAGAGGTAGGAGAGCAGCCTCAGCGCATCTTCGGGGTTGGTCGCGTCAATGGGGTGGCGGTCCACGCCCGCCCGGTCCACCACGCGCAAGGCGCGCGCGGTAGGCGGCGGACCGCGCCATTCGGGCCGGAGGGTGACGGGGCCGTCTTCCGGGCCGACGAGGCCCTCGGGTGTCTCGATGGAAAACCGGTCGAGCATCAGGTTCAGCCCCCCGCTCGCACCCAGTTCCGACAGTCCGATGGGCATGTCGCCCACCTTTGTCAGCACCCACCAGAGCGCTGGAAGCAGGACCGCGGAGCGGCGGACCTCGTTCGTCTGCGGCGCGCGGTCGAGGGCGGCCATGATCCGCGCGCCATGGCGGTCGAAGGCGCCCTGCACCGCGGCCCATAGCGTGTCGTCATCCACCGTCGCGGGCGGGTAGACGGCCGCGAGGCCCGTATCGGTGCCGTCAAGCACCAGAGCATGCAGCGCACCCGCTGTCCTGAGTGGCACGGATTGCCCGGCGGGGCCCACGTCCCCCTGCCAGCCCAGGATGCGTGCGCCGACCTGCATCCCGGGCGACAGCCGCTCGGCGATGAGTGGCATGAGCCGACCCATGAAGGGCGAATCCAGAAGCGCGCAGCTTTTCCCCTGCGACCGGAACGCGCCGCGTACCCGCGCTTCGGTTTCGCTCACCGGAAGCGGTCCACGAGTTTCTGCAAGGCCGAGCGGTTGTCGCTCTCCGGGGGCGCATCGGAGGGGCCGGGGGCGTCGGATGTCTCAGGTTTTCCCACCGGCTTGGCGTTGCGCGCGGGCGCCGTGCGCTGCGAGACGGCGTTGAGGAAGCGCGCGTTGTCGCCCGCGGCCAGCGCGGGTGCGCCATCGGCCACACCGCGCAGCACGTCGTCGAGCCAGTCGGCATCGGATTTCGCGAAATCCGACAGCACGTAGCCCGCCACCCGGTCCTTGTGGCCGGGATGCCCGATGCCCAGCCGCACGCGGGCGTAGGCCTCACCGATATGCTGGTGGATCGACCGCAAGCCGTTGTGCCCGGCATGCCCGCCGCCCTGTTTGACGCGCACCTTGCCGGGGGCGAGGTCGAGCTCGTCATGGAACACGGTCACGTCCTCGGGCGAGAGCTTGTAGAAACGCATCGCCTCGCCCACCGACTGGCCCGAAAGGTTCATGAAGGTCTCTGGTTTGAGCAGCAGGACCTTCTTGCTGCCGAACTTGCCCTCGCTCAACGCGCCTTGAAACTTTGCCCGGAACGGGCCAAAACCATGCGCCTCGGCGATGCGTTCGACCGCCATCCAACCGATATTGTGGCGGTTTCCGGCATATTTGGCCCCGGGATTACCCAGCCCGACCCAGAGTTTCATCGCGCATCCTCCGTTGGCGTATGTGATGCCAGCCCGGGCCGGATTTGCCAAGGCTCGCCTGCCCGTGTCAGGCTGGCCGTGACGGCCGAACCAGGAGCCCGAACCAGGAGCCCGAACCAGGAGC
>CAZOBK010000073.1:0-11887 GCA_964578115.1 uncultured Roseicyclus sp. | reverse complement strand
AGGCTGGCCGTGACGGCCGAACCAGGAGCCCGAACCAGGAGCCCGAACCAGGAGCCCGAACCAGGAGCGTTGCGATGACCGACCTGCCCGACACCATGCGCGCCGTGGTGATCGACGAACCCGGCGCCGACCCGAAGGTCGAGGAAAGGCCGCTCCCGCGTCCGGGGCCGGGGGAGGTTCTGGTGCGGATCGCGGCCTCGCCCATCAACCCCTCCGACCTCATGGCCATGCAGGGGCTTTACGGCACCAGCTGGACCTTTCCGCTGATCCCCGGCTTCGAAGGCTCCGGCCGAGTTGTTGCCGCGGGCGGAGGGCTCCTTGGCCGGTTTCTCACGGGCCGGAGCGTCGCCTGCGTGGCCGACAAGCAGGGTCTCTGGGCGGAATACGCGGTGACCAAGGCGGCCCGCTGCGTGGCGCTGCCCGGCGATGTGCCGCTGGGGCCCGCGGCCATGAGTTTCGTCAATCCGCTGACCGCCATCGGGCTGGTGCGGATCGCGCGCCGCGGCGGCCACTGGTCGGCGATCTCGACCGCGGCGGGCGGCGCGCTGGGCGGCATGATCCGGGCGCGCGCGCGGATGCAGGGGCTCAAGATCATCAATGTCGTGCGCCGCCCCGAACAGGCCGAGGAGATGCGCGCAGACGGACTGCGCCACGTGCTGTCGACCGAAGAGCCGGATTTCGACGCGCAGCTTGCCGAGCTTTGCCGCCGCCTGCGCTGCCGGATCGCCTTCGATGCGGTGGGCGGCGCGCTGACCGGCCGACTGGTGGGCGCGATGGGGCGCCGGTCCGAAGTGCTGGTCTATGGCGCGCTGGCGATGGAGCCCGTCATGCTGAACCCCGGTACGATGATCTTCAAGGGCGTCACCGTCCGGGGCTTCTGGCTGTCCGACTGGCTTGCGGCGCGCAGTTTCCCCGAACAACTCCTCATGGCGCGGTCGGTCACGAAGGCGCTGCGTGGCGGCTTTGCCGAAAGCACGGTTGCGGGTGCCTTCGACCTCGCGGAGGCCGGCACGGCGCTGGAGACCTACACCTCGGCGATGAGCGAGGGGAAGGTCCTGATCTCGACCGGGGCAGAACCGCTGGGCGTCGAGGACGGGGCCGGGGAGGGCGGCCAATGACGGACCTGACGACGGAGATCAACGGCGTGGACATCCACCTGCCTGCCACCGTGGCGGCGCCGCTGGTCACGAAGGCGCTGCGCGACGGCACTTACGAGGCCGACGAGGCCAACGCCGCCGAGCGTTGCGTGCGCGAGGGGTTTCGCGTGCTCGAACTGGGCGCGGGCATCGGCTATGTCACCTCGATCTGCGCGCGACGCACCGCGCCCGACAACGTGCTGACCGTCGAGGCCAACCCGGCGCTGATCCCGGTGATCGAGGCCAATCTCGCCCGCAACGGCGCGGAGGATGTCACCGTCCTGCATGGCGCCGTCGTGCCCCGCGCCGGGGAGGGTGAGACAGGGGCCTTTCGCGTGCAGGACCATTTTCCCGCGTCCCGTCTTGCAGCCGAAGGCGGGCGGAGCGTCGAGGTGCCGCTGATCGGCTTTCACGAGCTGTTGCGCGCCCATCGTCCGCATGTGGTGCTGATGGATATCGAAGGCGCCGAGGCGCATCTCTTCGACCGGCCATGGAAGTGTCCGCTGCGGTTCTGCGTGCTGGAACTGCACCCCCGCCACTACCCGCCGCGCGCCATCAAGCGCATCGTCGATGCGATGTCGGCCATGTCGATGACCTATGACCCGGCTGTGTCGCGCGGGAAGATCATTGGATTTCGGCGCGTTTGGAAAGAAGCCTGAGGGGTAGGGTGCGGGAGGCGCCGCCATCGAAAAGGCCGCCACACCTGTTCGGCGTGACGGCCCTGTTCCGCACCGCGCCCGGCAATGGGCGCGCGGTCGGTGGCTTCAGCCCTCGGCCTCTTCGCCGTCGGCCTCGGCCGCTTCGGCGTTGTCGGAGCTGACGAGGCCCGACGGGGCCGTGATGTTGGCGATCACGAAATCGCGGTCGATCGTCGGCTTGACGCCTTCCGGCAGCGGGATGTCCGAGATGTGGACGACGTCGCCGATGTTGCGCCCGGACAGGTCCGCCGTGATGTGATCGGGGATGTCGCCCGCCACCACGATCAGCTCTACCTCGGGACGCACCACTGTCAGAACGCCGCCGCGCTTGAGGCCGGGGGCCTCTTCCTGGTTCACGAACTCGACCGGGATGAAGAGGTTCACCTTGCTCGTGCGGCGCAGGCGCATCAGGTCGACATGCGTCGGCAGGTCCTTGACCACGTCGCGCTGCACGCCCCGGCAGATGACGCGCACGTCCTCCTGCCCCTCGACTTTCAGGTTGAACAGCGTCGAGAGGAACCGGCCGTCCTTGAGCCGCTTCACGAGTTGGTTGAAGGGGATCTGGATCGGCAGCGGATCGGCGCCACCGCCATAGACTATACCGGGCACCTTGCCTTCGCGGCGAGCTTGGCGGGCGGCCCCCTTGCCTGTCCCCGCGCGTGGCTCGGCGATAAGATCTGGAATCTCACCAGCCATTGCAATTCTCCATATTTGTAAGGGGCGCCTCCAAGGGTGTCGGCCCCGATGAAGCCGCGCGTATAGGCGAGATCGATCCGGAAGGAAAGACGCAAAACGGCTCTGTTATGCGGGCGTCCGCGTGCCGTCTTGCGGGGCGCATCGGGCCGTGGCACAGCGGGCCATGACAGTTGTTTCCGCCCTCCGCATCACTGCCCGCCCGGCGCGGGGCTTCGTGGCCATGGGGCTTGTCTTCGGCAGCTTCGCGGCGCTTCTGCCGGTGCTCAAGGTCCAGATCGGCGCGGATGACGCGACCTTCGGACTGGCGCTTCTTGGCGCGCCCGCGGGACTGGTCCTGACGCTCTGGCTTGCGCCCCAGTTCGATCGGCGCCTCGCGGCGCTGTCACTGCCGGTGTCGGCGGCCCTGCTCGGCGCGACCATGGTGCTGACGGGGGTTACGGCCGCCCCTATGGCCTTCTTCGTGGCTATGGTGCTGGTGGGTCTCAGTTCCGGCACGCTCGACATCGTTTCGAACGCGCGTGTCGCCGACATGGAGGCGGCCCACCGCGCGCCCCTGATGAACGCCAATCACGGCATGTTCTCGGTCGCCTACGCTTTGAGTGCCGTCGCTACTGGTGCCGCGCGGGAGGCCGGGTTCGGCCCGGTTGCGATCTTCGGCGGCGTCGCCGTTCTGGTGTGGCTTCTGGCATTCGGCATGCGGATCGCCCCAGCCGACGAGGCCGAGGTGCGCACCCCCGGTCTGCCGGCCCCCGGTATGCCCGGGCTGGCCGTCCTGCTGTGCGGCGGGATCGTCCTGATCGCGTTCTTCGTGGAGGCCGTGGTCGAGAGCTGGTCGGCCCTGCACGTGGAGCGCACGCTTCAGGGCGGCGCGGCAGAGGGTGCCTTCGGCCCTGCGATCCTCGGCCTAACCATGGCGGCCGGCCGGTTCTCGGGGCAGATCGCGGCAGGCCGGTTCGGCGATACGGCGATCATCACGACGGGCTCGGTCATGGCCTGCCTCGGCGCTGGCCTCGCGGCGGCGGCACAGGGCCCGTGGGTGGCCTATCTCGGCTTTGGCCTGATGGGGCTCGGCATGTCGGTTGTCGGGCCGATGGCGCTGGCGCTGGTGGGGCGGATCGTGCCGCCTTCGCGCCGGACCGCGGCTGTGGCGCGAGTGAACGTCATGGGGTTCGGCGCCTTCATGCTCGCCCCGGTGGTCATGGGCCAGATTTCCGACGCCTACGGCTTGCGGACCGCTTTCGCGGTGGTCGGCGCCATGGCCCTGATCGCACCGGTTCTGGCGTATTGGCTCGGCAGGCCGCGCGCCGGGGAGGCCGCCTGACCGCGCTTACCGCCAGCGGGTTTCGAAATCCGGCGGAAGCAAAAGGTTGTGCCGCCCCAGATCGGCCACGTCGCGTTCTCCGCAAAGCGCCATGGTGGTGTCGAGTTCCTTGTGGATGATCTCAAGCGCCCGCGTCACGCCCTTCTGGCCCATCGCGCCCAGCCCGTAGACGAAGGCGCGGCCGATCATCGTCCCCTTGGCGCCAAGCGCCAGCGCCTTCAGCACGTCCTGACCCGAGCGGATGCCGCTGTCGAGATGCACCTCGATCTTGTCGCCGACCGCATCCATGATCCGTGGCAGCATGCGGATGGAACTGAGCGCCCCGTCCAGTTGCCGCCCGCCATGGTTCGACACCACGATCGCGTCGGCGCCCACATTGGCGGCCATCTTGGCGTCTTCCTCGTCGAGGATGCCCTTCAGGATCACCGGGCCGTCCCAGCGGCTGCGGAATTCCTTGATACGCTCCCAGTTGAGCGACGGGTCGAACGCCTCCGCCGTCCAGGACGCCAGCGAACCGGGATCGGAGACGCCCTTGGCATGCCCGATCACGTTGCCGAAGCTACGGCGGTGGGTCTGCAGCATCTCCAGCCCCCACGGCACCTTGGTGGCGAGGTTCAGGATCGAGGCCGGTGTCAGCTTGGGCGGCGCGGACAGGCCGTTCTTTATGTCCCTGTGACGTTGCCCCATGATCTGCAGATCGACCGTGATGACCAGCGCGGAACACTTCGCGGCCTTGGCCCGGTCGAAGAGCCGTTTCATGAAGTCGTCGTCGCGCAGGGTGTAGACCTGAAACCAGAAGGGTTTGCTGGTGTTCGAGGCGACATCCTCGATCGAGCAGATCGACAGCGTCGAGAGCGTGAAGGGCACACCGAATTTCTCGGCGGCGCGGGCGGCCTTGATCTCGCCATCGGCCGATTGCATGCCGCACAGCCCGACGGGGGCGAGCGCCACGGGCATGGCATAGTCCTGTCCCACCATCTGCGCCGCGGTCGAGCGCCCGTCCATGTCCACCGCGATGCGCTGGCGCAGTCGGATGTCGTCGAAATCCGAGGAATTGTCGCGGAACGTCTGTTCGCTCCAGCTGCCCGATTCCGCGTAGTCGTAGAACATCTTGGGCACGCGGCGCTTGTAGATGCGCTTGAGGTCCTCGATCTCGGTGATGACTGGCATGGAATGCGGCTCCTCCCCGGTGGTCAGGTTTTCGTACCAATGGCCTGCCACGTCGTCCATGCGGCGAATGGGGCTTGCAAGTAATACGATATCGCATTAAAAGATGCGATATCGTATTATATTGGAGCGCACCCATGTCCCTCTCCCGTCGCAGAACGCTCGCCCTCATCGGGGGCGGCACGATCTTTGCCGCTGCTGCTGCCGTCGGCTATGATATCACTCGCCTGCCGCGGGACGCGTTGCGCCCGTGGAACATGGCCGGACAATACGAGGACCCGCGCATGCGGGCGCTGAGCTGGGCGATCCTCGCGCCGAACCCGCATAACCTGCAGCCATGGAAGATCGACCTGTCCGTTCCCGGTCAGGCGACGCTGTTCGTCGATACCGATCGCCTGTTGCCGCAGACCGATCCCTACAGCCGCCAGATCGTCATCGGCCTGGGCTGTTTCCTGGAGGTGCTGCGCATGGCCGCGCTGGCCGACGGGATGGCGGTGGCGTTCGACCTCTTCCCCGAAGGCGCAGACGATTTGCGCGTCGATGCCCGGCCCGTCGCGATCTGCCGGTTCACCCCGACCGATGCCGCGCCGGACCCGCTCTTCGCCTTCGTGCCGCAGCGCCGCTCCCTGAAGGAAGCCTACGACACCGACCGCCCCGTGCCGAGCGCGGATCTGGAGCGGGTCGCGGCCGCGACGCGTCATTTCGGGATGGGCTTCACCACCGACCCGGCCACCGTGCAGGAGATGCGCGATATCTCGACCGAGGCCATCCGGATCGAGTTCGCCACCGAGCGCACCCTGCGCGAGTCGGTGGAGCTGTTCCGCATCGGTCACCGCGAGGTCAACGCGAACCCCGACGGCCTCGAATTCATGGGCCCGATGTTCGAGACGCTGCGGGTCACCGGCCTGTTCACGCGAGAGGCCAGCATGAACCCCGAGGGCATCGTCGCCCGGTCCGCCGATGCATCCTTCGTCGCGACCATGCAGACCGCCATGGGGCATATCTGGCAGGTGACGCCCACCAACACCCGGCTGGACCAGATCCGCGCCGGCATCGACTGGGTGCGCATCAACCTCGCCGCGACGCAACTTGGCCTCGGCCTGCAGCCGTTGAGCCAGGCCTTGCAGGAATACCCCGAGATGGCGTCGCTCTACGACGATATCCACCGGCGTCTGGCACCGGAGGGCGGAACCGTGCAAATGTGGGCGCGTGTGGGCTACGGGCCCGATGTCATGGCCACGCCACGCTGGCCGCTGGAGGCCAAGCTTGTCCGAGGAACCGGCTGATCCGCGCATGATCTTCGCGCTCTTCAACGAGATCGGGATCATCGAGCAACTCAGCCGCGCCATGTTCGAGGCGCGGCTGCCCAAGGGCGTTCTGGTCTCGCATTTCTCGGTCCTGAACCACCTGATCCGGGTAGCCGACGGGCGCACGCCGCTGGAACTCGCCACCGCGTTTCAGGTGCCCAAGACGACGCTGAGCCATACGCTCGCTCTGCTGGAACGGCGCGGCTGGATCGAGATGCGGCCCAACCCCGGCGACAAACGCTCGAAACAGGTGTGGATCACCGCAGACGGGCGGGCCTTTCGGAACGAGGCGATCGGTCTGCTGTCGCCGGAGATGTCGGTGATGGCGCAGGCGCCCGAGATGCAGGGGGTGGATGCGCTGGTCGCGCGCCTGTCCGAGATCCGGCAGTATCTCGACGCGCGGCGCGATCCCGACTGAGCGGCGGCCCGTTTGCTCAGGACCTTCGTCCTACGCCCGGTGCGCGCCCTCGGCGAGCGACGCGACGAAGCTCAGGATCTCGTCCACGGGTTTGCCTGCCGCGATTTCCGACACGATCGCCGAGCCAACGACGCAGCCATCCGCGACACCGGCGATGGCCTCGGCCGCCTCGGGCGTCCTGATGCCGAAGCCCACGATGATCGGCAGATCAGTCGCAGCCTTGAGCCGTGTCACCTCGGGGCCGACATCGCCCGCCTGCGCCTCGGCCGCGCCGGTGATCCCGGTGATCGAGACGTAATAGACGAAACCGGAGGTGTTCTGCATCACGGTGGGCAGGCGCTTGTCATCCGTCGTGGGCGTGGCCAGCCGGATGAAGTTCAGCCCCGCCGCCTGCGCCGGGATGCAAAGCTCGTCATCCTCTTCGGGGGGCAGGTCCACGACGATCAGGCCGTCTATCCCGGCCTCTTTCGCGTCTTCGAGGAACCGGCCAACGCCGCGCGAATAGATCGGGTTGTAGTAGCCCATCATCACGATGGGCGTGCGGTCGTCCTCCGCCCGGAGCGCGCGGGCCATGTCGAGCGTTTTCTGCAGCGTCTGCCCTCCGTCGAGCGCCCGCTGGCCGGCAAGCTGGATCGTCGGCCCGTCGGCCATGGGATCGGTGAACGGCATGCCGAGCTCGATGATGTCGACACCGGCACCGGGCAGGCCCTTCACGATCCGAAGCGAGGTCTCGTAATCCGGGTCGCCCGCCATGACATAGGCGACGAACGCCTTTTTCCCCTCGGCCTTCAGCCGCGCAAAAGTGTCGTCGATCCGCGTCATGTCCCGTCCCGTGCGTCGAATGCTTCGCCGGGGTTTGGGCCATGTCGGAGGGGAAATCAATGGCGCGGACGCAATGCAACGTGAGCCGCCCTGCGCAGGACACGGCGCCACGGGGCCGGTTGCCAGCCACAGGCTTCGGCCTTAGAAGGCGGCGGACCTAGGCAGAGGGCAGGCATATGGGCTTCAAGGTGGGGATCGTCGGTCTTCCGAACGTGGGCAAATCCACGCTCTTCAACGCGCTGACGCGGACGGCGGCGGCGCAGGCCGCGAACTTCCCGTTCTGCACGATCGAGCCCAATGTGGGCGAGGTGGCCGTGCCTGACTCGCGCCTCGACAAGCTGGCCGAGGTTGCGAAGTCGAAACAGGTGATCCCCGCGCGGATGACCTTCGTCGATATCGCGGGTCTGGTGAAGGGCGCCTCGCAGGGCGAGGGGCTGGGCAACCAGTTTCTCGCCAACATCCGTGAGACCGACGCCATCGCCCACGTCCTGCGCTGTTTCGAGGATGGCGACGTGACCCATGTGGAGGGGCGTGTCGATCCCGTGGAGGACGCCGAGACCATCGAGACCGAGCTGATGCTGGCCGACCTCGAGTCCATCGAGAAGCGGCTGCAGAACATCGTGCGCAAGGTGCGCGGCGGCGACAAGGAGGCGATCCAGCAGGAACGCCTGATGCGGCAGGCGAAGTCCCTGCTGGAAGAGGGCAAGCCCGCCCGCCTCCTCGAAGTCACAGCCGAGGACCTGAAGGCGTGGCAGATGCTCCAGCTGCTGACCGCCAAGCCCGTTCTCTACGTCTGCAACGTGGCCGAGGACGAGGCCGCGACAGGCAACGCCCAGAGCGCGCGCGTGGCCGAGATGGCCGAGGCGCAGGGCGCGGCCCATGTGGTGATCTCCGCCAAGATCGAGGAAGAGATCGCGCAGCTCGATCCGGAAGAGGCCGAGATGTTCCTGCAGGAACTGGGCCTCGACGAGGCCGGGCTCGACCGGATGATCCGGGAGGGCTACGAGCTTCTGCAGCTTGAGACCTATTTCACCGCCGGCCCGAAGGAGGCGCGCGCCTGGACGATCCCGAAGGGCACGCTCGCCCCGCAGGCCGCAGGCGTCATCCACGGCGATTTCGAACGCGGCTTCATCCGGGCCGAAACGATCGCCTATGACGATTACGTCAGCCTCGGCGGAGAGCAGGCGTCCAAGGACGCGGGCAAGATGCGGGTGGAAGGCAAGAGCTACGTGGTGAAGGACGGCGACGTCCTGCATTTCCTTTTCAACGCCTGAGCTTACGCCCCCAGCAGCATCACCATGATCGGCACCGGGCTGACCGCGATGGCGATGGCCAGCAAGGTCTGCACCGCCGCGAAGATGCCGCTCATGCCCGCCATCATCATGATCCCGCCACCGCCGCCGATCACCGCATTGCCGGGCACGTTCACGATCACGGCCAGTGCGATGTAACGGTGGCGCAGCGCCAGCCCCACGGTCTTTGGCGGCGCCCCCTCGAGGAGCAGGGCCAGCCGCTCATCCGGCGGCAGAACGGAGGCGCGGGCGACCAGATCGGCCGCCTTGCGTAGCCGCAGAAGGCCAAGCATCCGCGCCAGCGTCGTGCCGGGCAGAAACCGCCCCAGCGTGTAGGACAGCATCATCGCGGCGACCGTCGCCACATAGACCAGGGGCGCGATGGCGGCCCCGAAGGCGGTCAGCATGGCGATGCCCACCTCGGCCCCGGGCACGAAGGGAATGGCCAGCAGACCCACATAGGCGACGGCCCCGAGCATGAGCGTGCGATGCACCTGCTGCTCGTTCGTCGGCATGATGGTAAGGTTCAGCGCGTCTTTCAGCAGATGCGCGGCCCATGTCGCCAGAACGACAATGGCCAGCAGGACCAGCACGCGCAGCGCGATACCCGTTGCACTGAAGCCGGCCGATCCGGCGGCGCCGCGCCTCACCCCGATACGGCGCTGCCCGGTGCCGCGATTTGCGGTCCTCCGCCCGCCCCGTTGATCTGGTGCGTCCAGTACCAGCGGCGGGTGGTCCAGCTCATCTCGACGGTGATCTCATCGCCCGCGACCTGCCCGTGCCAGACGGTCCTGTGCGGTGCGGTGGGGCAATCGGCGGTTGCGGTGAAGTGGATCACGCCCTCGGCATCGACCCATGTCCGGTAGTCGCTGTAGCCGAAGTCGCAATATTCCTCGCATCCCATCGAGATGAAGCCGCCATCGGCGAAGCGCAGCTCGTCCACATCCGTCTGGCCATTGTCGAGCGCCGCCTCGATATGGAAGGCGCGCCCGTCAAGCTCATGGCCCGCAGACCACGCGGCCTCCGGAACCGTCATATCGGGGATATCGCCGTTCATCACCGACACGGTCGCCGCGCCGGTTCCAAGGGTGACGACCGCGATGGCTGCGGCCTGAACGATGGGCGTCATGGGGCGGGCTCCGGTCTGGTCGCGGGAACGGTGGGACGTAACACGATGGTAGACCGGGCGACCCGTCCGGCAAAGTGATTTCGCCCGGTTCGGCCGGGGGCTCGCCTAGACCGCCACGATCAGCTTGCCCATGTTCTCGCCACGATAGAGCATCGCGATGGCATCCATCGCCGCGTCGGGACCGTCGAGGACGTGCTCGCGGACGGTGAGCTTGCCCTCGCGCAGCCAGCCGGCGAGGGCCGCCCGCGCCTCGTGCAGCCGGTCCTTGTAGTCGAAGATCAGGAAACCCTGCATCCGCGCCCTTGCGACCAGCAGTTGCCGGTGTACGCGCGGCCCCATCGGGATGGGGTCCCACTCCGTGACCGCAGCGGTGCCGCAGATCGTGATCCGCGCGCCCTGGGCCAGCTTGGTCATGACCGCGTCCGAGATCGGCCCGCAGGTGTTGTCGAAATAGCAATCCACCCCGTCGGGGCAGTGGGTCGCGATGGCTGCGGCCACGTCCTCCGCCTTGTAATCGATGGCCGCGTCGAAGCCGAACTCGTCGATGCACTGCCGTTTCTTCTCCGCGCCGCCGGCGATCCCCACCGTGCGGCAGCCAATGATCCCAGCGATCTGCCCCACGGCCGAGCCCACGGCACCCGCCGCCGAGGAGACCACGACCGTGTCGCCCGGTTTCGCCGCGCAGCTTTCGGTCAGCCCGAAATAGGCCGTGGTGCCGTTCAGCCCGAGGATGCCCAGCGCATAGGTCCGCGGCAGGTCGGCCTCCGTGACCTTGCGCGAGATGGCCCCGCCCTCGACCAGCGCATGGGTCTGCCAGCCCAGCAGACCCTCGACCACGTCGCCTTCGGCATAGTCGGGATGCCTCGACGCCAGCACATGGCCCACCGCGAAAGCGCGCATCGGGTCGCCGAGCGCCACGGGCGGAGAGTAGTTGGGCAGGTCATTGGCCCAGCCGCGCATGGCAGGGTCGACCGACCAGTGGGTGATCCGCACGAGCACCTGCCCGTCGGCCGGAGTACCGACATCCACCTCGCGCCGCGCGAAATGCTCGGGCCCCGGAACCCCGACGGGCCTTCTGGCGAGTATGATCTGCGTGTTCTTCATGGCGTACCTTACCCCTCGCGTCCCCTGCGGCACCAAAACGCACGGGCCGGTGAAAGGTCAAGCATCGCGGGACGCCACCGCTATGGCGACGACGGTTACGGGCTGTAGCCGCCGCTTCGTTCCAGCAGGAACCGCCAGCGGATTCGTGGCCCAGTGGTCCAAGGCGCGCCGGATCGAGGATGCGCCGTCAACGGATTCAAGAGCTTGATTCGGATGGACAATTTCGCGAAGGCCGACGATGGATGGTCGACATGCCGATCCGCGCAACCGTCAAGCCGTGCGGAGGCATTGCCAGACAGTTTCGGCTCGAAGCGTGGACATGGGTCTGCCCGGCGTTTGGCCATGGTCAAACCCGACCCGGTCAAGTGTTTCAGCAACCGCCGTCTCGCCGAGCCCATCGGGAACGACCCGTCCGAAGAAGCCGAAGCCAACGCCATGGCCGTTCTGGAAACCGAACTTCTGGCCGCGCAACCGAATGAAATCCGCCTGCGGCAAAATCGGTGCGGATCAAAAGGCATCCAAGCTTTGCCAGATCGTTGCTATTTGAAGCCGCGCGTTGATGCGTCGTTCCGCGGTGATTGTCTGGGGCGGGCCTCGACAGCGAAGCGGCAAACAGGGGCTTTTCTCCCTTGTATCCCGGGTCTGAACGCTGCTATCCGCGTCGGCGGAGACGTGGCCGAGTGGTCGAAGGCGCTCCCCTGCTAAGGGAGTAGGCGGGAAACCGTCTCGAGGGTTCGAATCCCTTCGTCTCCGCCACCACACAAAACGTATTGTTATTGCTGGGCTTTTCAGGCGAT
>CAZOBK010000072.1:12137-14470 GCA_964578115.1 uncultured Roseicyclus sp. | reverse complement strand
GAAAACACGCCGCTGATCCTGCCCTTCCATGGTGAACTGGATCGCGCGCGTGAGGGGCAAAGCACCGTCGCCAAGATCGGCACGACCGGGCGCGGCATCGGTCCGGCCTACGAGGACAAGGTGGGCCGCCGTGTCATCCGCGTGGCCGATCTGGCGGACGAGGCGACGCTGACGCTGCGGGTTGACCGGGCGCTGGTGCATCACAACGCGTTGCGCCTGGGGCTTGGGCTCGATCCGGTGGATCGCGACGCGCTGATCGCGCTTCTGCAGGAGGTCGCGCCGAAAATCCTGCCCTTTGCCGCTCCGGCCTGGAAGGTTCTGGACGAGCGCCGCCGCGCCGGGCACCGCATCCTCTTCGAAGGGGCGCAGGGCGCGCTGCTCGATATCGATTTCGGGACCTATCCGTTCGTCACCTCCTCCAACGTGATCGCGGGTCAGGCCGCGACGGGCGTCGGGCTTGGCCCCGGGGCCATCGACTACGTGCTGGGGATCGTGAAGGCCTACACCACCCGCGTGGGCGAGGGGCCGTTTCCGACCGAGCTTGAGGATGAGGATGGCCAGAAGCTGGGCGAGCGTGGGCATGAATTCGGCACAACGACCGGACGCAAGCGTCGCTGCGGCTGGTTCGACGCGGCTCTGGTGCGCCAGACCTGCATCACTTCGGGCGTGAACGGGATTGCGCTGACCAAGCTCGACGTGCTCGACGGATTCGAGACGCTGAAGATCTGCACGGGCTATGCGCTCGACGGCGCGCATCTGGACTACCTGCCCACGGCGGCGGACCAGCAGGCGCGCTGTATACCGGTATACGAGGAAATGCCTGGATGGTCGGACTCGACCGAAGGCGCGCGCAGCTGGGCCGACCTCCCCGCCGAGGCCATCAAGTACGTTCGGCGGATCGAGGAATTGATCCGCTGCCCGGTGGCGCTACTGTCCACGTCACCCGAACGCGACGACACCATCCTGGTGACGGATCCGTTCGCGGATTGATTTCGGGCCAACGGGCACGCGGAGGACACATGGCGCTGAGCTACAAGACACGACGCAGGCTGTCCCTGCTTGTTCTGGCCGTCGGGCTGCCCGTCTACATCGGGCTGGCATGGTACATCCTGAGCCTGTTCGAAAGGCCCCCCGTCTTCGTCGAGTTGCTCGTCTACGTGGTGCTGGGCGTCCTCTGGGCGATCCCGCTGAAAGCCGTGTTCATCGGCGTCGGTCAGGCCGACCCCGATGCGGTCGCGGAGGACGCTGCCACCCGGGATGGCGGCAAGAACGAGGGCTGAGGTATCATCCCCGCCCGGGCGGTCTGCGCGTCAGTCCTTGCCCGACGCGTTGAGGCGATATCGGCCGTTGGCGCTTTGCGACAGAACGCCCCGTTCCGACAGGCGCATCATGGACGCGAAGGCGGCATCGCGTCCGATACTGTCCTCGGTGGCCATGCGCACGAGCCGGATCAGCTGCACGCGCTTGAATTCGCTCTGGCCCAGATCATCAGTGATGAAGGCCGCCCCCATCTCGACCACTTCGTCGATCTCGGTGGCGTCGCTTTCTTCGAGGCGCGCGGCGAAGCGCATGACGAAGTCGGGCAGTTCGTTTTGCGGGGCGGGGGCGGCGGCGTCAGAGGTCTTGGCATCGGACATGGCGGCCTGAACCGGTCTTTCCGTTTCAGCCTGTTGGGTGCCTTCCGCGTCGTCCTGGGTAGGTGCCTCGCGGGTGCGCATCATGTCGCCTGCCCGGCGCGCCAGTTCGGCCAGCGAGCGGGAAATCTTTTTCGGCGGCTCCAGCGGGCGCGCGGCGGCGGGCATCTGCGCAAAACGCGCGCCGGCTTCGGCGGCCTGCACCTGCATGGTTTCGTCTTCGACGAACTCCTCTGACACGGCATTGATGCGGCGGGGCCGGACATCTTCCCCATGCATGTCGTCGTCCCGATCAATCCGTTGCTCGGATACGAGGACCAGCGGCGCGGTCCGCACATCGCGGCGGCGGGTGACGTCGACGCGCACGCGGGTCGGGCGCATCACGCGAGCCAGATCGTCACGATAGGCGGCGGTGGCGTCCACGCTGTCGTTGCCTTCGCGCACGCCGGCCTCGACAAGGCGCCGTTCAGCCACGCGGGCGGCGACGGCGGCCTTCAGGTGCTGGATATTGGCGCGACGGCGGCTTGTCTCGACATTGGACATGCGGTCGTCCGTGGCGTCGAAGAGCCGGTCCATGTCGCCCACATGACCCGGTCCGGTCGACGCGCCGAGCTGCGAGGCCTTCTGCTTGTCCTTGCCTTGGGCGTCCGCGTCTGCGTGTGTTTCTTCCGCTTCCGCTTCCGCTTCCGCTTCCGCTTC
>CAZOBK010000072.1:10818-12037 GCA_964578115.1 uncultured Roseicyclus sp. | reverse complement strand
CTTCCGCTTCCGCTTCCGCTTCCGCTTCCGCTTCGGTGACGGTCTCGGTTTCCGTGATCTCTTTGGGCGCTTCGGTCTCGTCCTGCACCGGTTCCGGCTCGGAGGCGGTGCCGTCTTCCTCTGCCTCGGACACATCGGAGGCGTCCTCGCCAGCGATCGCGGCCAGTTCGGCCTGAAGCGCCGCTTCCTCGTCGCTCGGAAGCTCTTCGGCTTCCTCGGTCTGAGGCTCAAGCTCGGGCGGGTCTTTGGCTTCGGGCTCGGCCTCTGCGGCGGCCCGCAGCGCGGCGATCTCGTCGGCCAGCTCGCCGTCGTCCTCCGTCAGAAGACGTGTCTCGGCAAGAGCGTCAGCCACAGGCTCGTCCGCCGCTCCTGCCTCGGGCGCGGTGTCTCGGTCGTCGTATTCTGCGTCGCCATATTCGGCGCGGAGGCTCTCATCCTCGGCGTCTTCTTCCGGCGCGGGCTCGAGGATTGGCGCGGGAATGAGCTCGGGCTCACCCATCTCGTGACGGATCGCGTCGAACACCGCCGCATCGGCCGCATCGTCGTCATCACCCGGTCCGACGGTCGTTTCGGCCTCTTCGGGCACCGGTGTCTCTGCGTCGGTTTCCGCGAGCTCTTCCACTTCGGCCTCGGCGAATTCATCACCGTACGGGTCCGTATCGTCATTGGCGGCTTCGCGGATCCGCGCCAGGCGAGCGGCGACAGAATCGCCTTCGCCCTCGCCGATGGTCTCGAGAAGCGGGTCGATCGTGTCGTCCGACCAGTCCGGGCCGGCATCGGCGAAAAAGGCCGCGACGCCGCCGTCCATTCCGGCCTGCGCTCCCGCGACGTGCGCGGGCGTGGGGTCGTACTCTTCGGTGTCCTCTGCGGCGGCGCCATTGGCGCTGGCCATCGCTTCGGATACCGCCTCAATAGGCTCCGCACGTTCTGGCTTTTGGATTTCTTCAGCGACAACGGGTGACGTGTCCTGGTCCTCGGCCTGGTCCTCGGCCTGTGTGGCCGCAGCGGCAACACCCGCAATGCGGACAGCACTGCCAAGCGCTCCGGCGAGCGCCTCGTCATCGGCCTCGTCCGCGAGGTCTAGGGCGTCGACAGTATCGAAATCCTTCGCGCTGTCTTCCTCTCGCCCGGCAAGTTCTTCGGCCTTCGGTTCCGGCTGGACGGGCCGGGCGGGGCCGGCCGTCGGCGGTTCGCGGTCGGCTTCGGGCTGGCGTTCGGG
>CAZOBK010000072.1:0-10718 GCA_964578115.1 uncultured Roseicyclus sp. | reverse complement strand
TTCGGGCTCGGGTTCGGCTTCGGGCTCGGGTTCGGCTTCGGGCTTGGCTTCGGTCGCCGGCTCAGGTTCGGCCGCCGGTGCTTCGGCGGTCGGGGCCTCGGTCGGGACATCCGTATCCTTGACGGGCGTATCCTTGACGGGCGTGTCCCGTCCGGGACGCAGGAGCAGACCGTTTTCCATGATCCGCGCCTCGACGCGGCGCTCTATGGCCGCCTCGGTGATCCGATGCAGCATGTCGGTGTCGGGTGTGGGCGGCTCGGCACCGAAGAATCGGTCCTCGGCGGCGAGGTCGCGAAAATATTCGGCGATGGCCTTCATCGCCGAAAACGGGTCGTCGAATCCCTCCAGCGTGCACGAGAACGTGCCATACGAGACCGTCAGGATCTTGTTCGCGTCACCCATGGTAATTCGTCAACCTGTCTTATCCACTCGCCCGACCGACTACCGGACGGTATCACTTCGCTGTTGCCCGCACAAAAATGATTCCAAAAGAACGCGACGGGAATAGGGCCATTCGATGGAGATTGTCGCCGTGTACGACCAGAAAAAGCCACCGGAGCGGCCCGTCGTGGCGGGAAAGTCGGCGGTCACGCTGGTGGGCGGCGGGACGCTGCGGCCGGTCGATCTGGAGGCCGCGCTGGCGCTGGCGCCGGTGCTCGTGGCGGTCGACAGTGGGGCCGATGCCGTCAGCGCGGCGGGTCTGACACCCACGGCTGTCATCGGCGATCTCGACTCGGTCTCGGCCGCCGTCCGCGCACGCCTGCCGCCTGACATCTTTCACGAGATCACCGAACAGGACAGCACGGATTTCGACAAGGCGCTCCGCCACTTGGCCGTTCCCCTCGTTCTGGCCGTGGGCTTCACGGGCGCGCGGATTGATCATGAACTGGCAGTGTTTCATTCCATGGTCACGCGTCCCCAACACCGCTGCATCGTCATTGGCGAGCGCGATGTCATATTCCACGCTCCGCCGCGGCTGAGGATGCACCTCACGCCAGGCACGCGGGTGTCGCTGTTTCCGATGGGTGCGGTCAGCGGCCGCTCGCGCGGTCTGCGCTGGCCGATCGACGGTCTGCCGTTTCACCCATTCCGCCGCATCGGAACTTCCAACGAGGCCACCGGCGGGGCTGTCGAGATCGAGACCGATGCCCCCGGGCTTCTGGTGATCCTGCCGCGGGCGGAACTCGACGCCGCGGTCGCTGCGTTGTCGCAGGCTGGGGAAAAGCTGTGGATTGTTTAGCCCTCGCGCAGCGGGGCGCGCTTGGTTAAGAACGTGGCGAAATCGCCATGTTCAAAACCGGAGCCCGGAATGCCGTCGGAACTGTCCCCCATCGACAAGGCCAAATACGTCGCCGCGCGGCGCGCCATCGACTATGTCGAGGATGGCATGCGCGTGGGGCTCGGGACCGGGTCCACGGCGGTGTGGATGGTGCGTTGCCTCGCCGAGATGGTGCGCGAAGAAGGCATGATGATCACGACCGTGGCGACCTCATCGGCCACGGCCGAGCTTGCCCGGTCGCTCGGGCTCGACGTGCGTGATCTCGACGAAGTGCGGTGGCTCGATCTCACGATCGACGGCGCGGACGAATTCGACCCCGGCCTCAACCTCGTCAAGGGCGGGGGCGGCGCGCTGCTGCGCGAAAAGATCGTGGCCACCGCATCGGACCAGATGGTGGTGATCGCCGACCGCTCGAAATATGTCGACCGGCTGGGCGCTTACCCGCTTCCGGTGGAGGTGGTGCCCTTCGGCTGGCAGACCACCAAGGCGCTGATCGAGGAGATGCTGACCAATGTCGAGGTGATGGGCCGGTCGGTCGACCTGCGTGGCGACGGTCCCGACCCGTTTGTCACCGACGAGGGCAATTTCATCCTCGATCTGCGGCTGCGGCGCATTTCCAACCCCGCCCAGCTGAGCCTTATCCTCAACCAGATCCCCGGCGTGGTGGAGAATGGTCTGTTTCTCGACATCTGCGACGTGGCGATCATCGGCAATTCCGACGGCACGGTCGAGTTGCGGGACATTCATGACGGCACGATCGAGCACGAGCGCGTCGATCTGATCGACGGCGACAATCTCTTCGTCGACGTCGTCGACTGAGGCGCAACGACGGACGGACGGTATCCATGGACTTCGACTACGACCTTTTCGTCATCGGCGGCGGTTCGGGCGGTGTGCGCGCGGCGCGTGTCGCGGCCGCCGGAGGGGCGCGCGTGGCGCTCGCTGAAGAAAGCCGCATGGGCGGGACCTGCGTCATTCGCGGCTGCGTGCCGAAAAAGCTGATGGTCTTCGCCTCGAGCTACCGCGAAGGTTTCGCCGATGCGCGCGCCTATGGCTGGGACGTGGCCGACGGGTCCTTCGACTGGGCGCGGTTCCGGACACATCTCCACACGGAGCTCGACCGGCTGGAAAGCGTCTATCGTGAGCTGTTGAGCGGATCGGGCGTGGCGACCTTCGACCAGCGCGCGATGCTGGACGATCCGCATACCGTGAAGCTGGCCGACGGGTCGACCCATAGCGCCAAGCATATCCTGATCGCCACGGGCGGGCGCCCCGAGCGTCCGGGGATGACCAACGATCACCTGGGCCTCGTCTCCGACGACATCTTCGAGCTCGAGGAACTGCCCCGCCGCATGTTGATCGTGGGCGGCGGCTATATCGCCTGCGAATTTGCCTGCATCATGAACGGCCTCGGCGTGGAGGTGACGCAATACTATCGCGGTGCGCAGATCCTGCGCGGCTTCGACGGCGAGGCGCGGGGCCTGATCTCGGACATGATGGAGGAGAAGGGCGTCCACCTTCACCTCGGCACCAACATCGTCGACATGGCGCCCGAATCCGCAAGACATGTCGGCGTGCCCGACGGGGGCAATGCGAGCGATGCGGCCATGGGCGCGCCCACGGAGGTGAAGAGCTCTGCCTCCGAGACCGCCCGTGGCGGGCCCGTCTGGGTCAAGGCCTCGAACGGGCAGGAAGGTGTCTACGACGCGGTGCTCTTCGCCACCGGGCGGCGTCCAAATACCGACGGGATGGGACTGGAGCAGGCCGGCGTCGAGGTCGGCCGGCGCGGGCAGGTCGTCGTCGACGAATACTCCCAGACCTCCGTGCCCTCGATCTACGCCATCGGCGACGTGACCAACCGCGTGAACCTTACGCCGGTCGCGATCCGCGAGGGCATGGCCTTCGTCGAGACGGTGTTCAACGGCAACCCGACGCCCGTCGATCATGACCTGATCCCCTCGGCGGTCTTCACCCAGCCCGAGTTCGGCACCGTCGGCCTGAACGAAGAGGAAGCGCGCGAGCAGGAGCCCGTGGACATCTACTGCACCTCGTTCCGGCCGATGCAGTCGGCCTTTGCCGGAAGGCCGGACCGGGTGCTGATGAAGCTTGTCGTCTCGCAGGAAAGCCAGAAGGTTCTGGGCTGCCACATCGTCGCGCCGCAGGCCGGCGAGATGATCCAGCTGGCCGGCATCGCGGTCAAGATGGGCGCGACCAAGCAGGACTTCGACCGTACAGTTGCCGTGCATCCGACCATGTCCGAGGAACTCGTGACGATGAAGACGCCGGTGCGCAGCGCTTGACGTCCGGCAACCTGAGGCATTTTTTACCAGGACGCGCGGGTGCAATCGCGCGCGCGCGCCCCATATACTCATGCAATACCTGTCCCAGTGCGAGAGGAACGACGATACATGGCTGGCAATAGTGGCGGACCTTGGGGTGGCGGCGGCTCGGGCGGCGGCGACCGGGGCAACAACGGCTCGGGCGGCGGACCGCGCGGTCCCGGCGGGCCCCGGCGGCCCGGCGGCGATCAGCAGATCCCGGAAATCGACGAGATCGTCCGCAAGGGTCAGGAACAGCTGCGCGTCCTGATGGGCGGCCGTGGCGGCCGGTCGGGCGGCGGCGGTGACGGCGGCGGCGGGTTCAAGTTCACCCGCGGCACTTTCGGCATCGCGGCCCTTCTCGTTCTCGCACTGTGGGCGTTCCAGTCCTTCTACACCGTCCGGCCCGAGGAACGGTCGGTCGAGCTTTTCCTTGGCGAGTTTTCCTCGATCGGCAATCCGGGCCTGAACTTCGCGCCGTGGCCTCTCGTCACCGCGGAGGTCGTGAACGTGACCTCGGAACGGACCGAATCGATCGGCGCCGCGCGGTCCGGGACGAGCGACACCGGCCTGATGCTGACCACGGACGAGAATATCGTCGATATCGACTTCGAGATCGTCTGGAACATCTCGGATCCTGCTCAATTCCTGTTCAACCTGCGCGAACCCGAATTGACGATCCGCGCGGTTTCGGAGGCGGCGATGCGTGAGGTCATCTCCGCCAGCCAACTCGCGCCGATCCTCAACCGTGATCGGGGCATCATCGCCGACCGCGTGCTGATGCTGATCCAGACCACGCTCGACAGCTACGACTCGGGTGTAAACATCGTGCGTCTCAACCTCGACCGCGCCGACCCGCCGGCCGAGGTGATCGACGCGTTCCGCGACGTGCAGGCCGCCGAGCAGGAACGTGACCGTCTCGAACGGCAGGCGGACGCCTATGCCAACCGCGTTCTCGCAGGCGCCCGAGGTGAGGCAGCCCAGCTCCTCGAAGAGGCCGAGGCGTACCGCGCCCAGGTCGTCAACGAGGCCGAGGGTGAGGCGAGCCGCTTCCTCGCGGTTCTGCAGGAATACGAACTGGCGCCGGAGGTGACCCGCCGCCGTCTCTATCTGGAAACGATGGAACGGGTTCTGGGCGACGTCGACCTTGTCATCCTTGACGGTGGAGATGGGCAGGGCGGAACGGGCGTTGTGCCCTACCTGCCGCTCGACCAGCTTCGCCGCGGGACCACCGGAACCACCACGACGACGACCGGGAGCAGCAACTGATGAAACGCGTGACATTCCTCATTCCCGCGCTCGTTCTGGGTGTGGCCGTCTTCCTGAGTTCCATCTTCGTGGTTGACGAACGGCAGCGCGCGCTCGTGCTGCAGTTCGGCCAGATCCGGCAGGTGATCGAGACGCCGGGGCTCAACTTCAAAATCCCCTTCATCCAGGAGGTGGTCTATTACGACGATCGTATCCTGGCGCTCGACACAGCAGCGATCGAGGTAACGCCGTCAGACGACCGCCGTCTGGTCGTCGACGCCTTCGCACGCTACCGCATCAGCGACGTGGTGCAATTCCGCCAGGCTGTCGGCGCGGGCGGCATGCGGGCTGGCGAGCAGCGGCTCGAGGGTATCATCAATCCGCAGATCCGTGAGGTCCTCGGCTCCGAGGGCGTCACCTCCAACACGATCCTGTCGGATGAGCGGTCGAGGCTGATGGACCAGATCACCGTGCAGGCGCAGGAGCGCGCCGAATCCCTGGGCCTGGAGGTGTTGGACGTTCGTCTCAAGCAGACCAATCTGCCAGCGCAGAACCTAGAGGCGACTTTCTCCCGGATGCGCGCCGAGCGGGAGCGGGAAGCCACCGATGAGATCGCCCGCGGTAACGAGGCCGCGACGCGGGTCCGCGCCCAGGCCGACCGGACGGTGGTCGAGCTTGTGTCCGAGGCGCAGCGCGAGGCCGAGATCACCCGAGGTGAAGCGGATGCCCAGCGAAACAGTATCTTCGCTCAGGCCTTCGGACAGGACCAGGACTTCTTCGAATTCTACCGTTCCATGACTGCCTACGAGCGGGCGTTGCGCCGGGAGAACTCGAGCATGGTCATCTCGCCCGACAGCGAATTTTTCGAGTTCCTCGACGGAAGCGGGCTATCTTCGCGGTCCGCTGACGAGTAAACGAAAGTCACCCGGGGGCGCGTCAATTCGCCCCCCGGGCTGACATGGCGGCAGGATCTTCATGGGTATCGGTTACGCGTTGCTTCTCGGTTTCGGCATGGTGCTGGTGATCGAGGGGATGGCTTTCGCCCTTGCCCCACGCCGCATGGAAGACCTGCTTCGCGTCCTTGCGGGCATCTCGATCGAGACCCGCCGCATGATCGGCCTGTCAGCAGTCGCGTGCGGCGTGATCGTGCTGGCGCTTGCGCTTGGCGCTCTGTAAGTTGCCACGATCCCCGGTCGAAAATCCTCCGTTTCAATTTCGTCACGCTCATGTGAGGCTGCGTCAGCGTGCTATTATCCGCTGAAAGGTTGAACCGGGGACGTGATGCGCGAAATATAAAGGCAGGAACCGGCGCGGGGCCCCGCGCGAGGGTTTGACAGGAGGTTTGTCCGTGACATCACAACTTGAACGAAGAGGCCCCGGCGCAGGACCGGCCAAGGCTCTGGTCGCGTCGCGCAGCCAGACCGCACCGGCAACATATCGCGTGCTCATGGCCGCGATGATCGCCCTTCTGGTGGCGATCGCGACCATCGTGACGACCGCGCCGGCGCGCGCGCAGGCCGCGCCGCCGTCCTTCGCCGATCTCGTCGACCAGGTGGGCGACGCGGTGGTCAACATCACCACCTCCGCCGTGGTCGCCAGCCGCCAGGGCCCGGCCCCGAATGTGCCGCCGGGCAGCCCGCTGGAGGATTTCTTCAACGACTTCCTCGACCGTCAGGATGGCCCGGAACAGGCCCCGCGACGCAGCCAGGCACTTGGCTCCGGTTTCGTGATTTCCGAGGACGGCTACATCGTCACCAACAACCACGTGATCGAAGGCGCCGACGAGATCCTGATCGAGTTCCGCTCGGGCCGGGAACTCGAGGCCGAGATCATCGGCACCGACCCCAACACCGACATCGCGCTTCTGAAGGTCTCCGCCGATGAGGCGCTGCCCTTCGTGCCCTTCGGCGACAGCAACACCATGCGCGTGGGCGACTGGGTCATGGCCATGGGCAACCCGCTGGGGCAGGGCTTCTCGGTCTCCGTCGGTGTCGTTTCGGCACGCGAACGGGCGCTTTCGGGCACCTATGACGACTACATCCAGACCGACGCGGCCATCAACCGCGGCAATTCGGGCGGCCCGCTCTTCAACATGGGCGGCGAGGTCATCGGCGTGAACACGGCCATCCTGTCGCCCACCGGCGGCTCGATCGGCATCGGTTTCGCCATGTCGGCCTCGGTCGTGACCAACGTCGTCGACCAACTGCGTGAATTCGGCGAGACGCGCCGTGGCTGGCTGGGCGTGCGTATCCAGGACGTGAACGAAGAGATCGCCGAGGGGCTGGGTCTTGCCGATGCACGCGGCGCGCTTGTGACCGATGTGCCCGAGGGTCCGGCCCTCGACGCCGGTATCGAGGTGGGCGACGTCATCCTGAGTTTCGACGGGCGCGATATCGAGGACACACGGGAACTCGTCCGCGTCGTCGGCGATGCCGGCGTCGGCGAGACGGTTCGCATGCGTGTGTTCCGCGATGGCGAGACGCAGACGCTTCTCGTGACCCTTGGCCGTCGCGAAACGGCTGAAGGCGCGGGCCCGGTCGCCCCCGGAGCGGTCCCCGAGTCGGAACCCAGCGGCGACATCCTCGGCATGACGGTGGTGCCGCTGACCGACGAGATGCGCGGACAGCTGGATGCGCAGGGCGTCAGTGGCGGACTTGTCATCGAAGCCGTCGATCCGGGCTCCGATGCGGCCGGCAAGGGGCTGCTGCCGGGCGACATCATCACCGAAGTGGCGCAGCAGCCCGTGCGCACGGTCGCGGATTTCGAAGAACGCGTCGAAACCGCGGAGGAGTCCGGCCAGAAGAGCATCCTGCTTCTGATCCGGCGCGCCGGAAACCCGCGCTTCGTCGCGCTGGCGCTGTCTGAATAGCGTCCAACACCTACACATGGCAGGAAAGCCCCCGCGTTGCGGGGGCTTTTTCATTCCTTCAGCCCCGCGCGTGCCTCGGCGGCACCCAGATGGCAAGCCCCAGCTCCCGCGCGGCGGCGAGCGACAGGACCTCGCTGCGCAGGCGGAGCGGGGCCTGATACCGGGCGATCGCCGCCCGCGTCTCTGCATCGAGCGCACCGGTCGCCGGAGCCGCCAGCAGTCCCCGCGCCGCCAGCGTCCGTTGCAGCGCCGAGATCAGGGCGCGGTCGGTCTCCGCGCCGCAGGGGATCTCGAACCACAGTGCGGGCAATCCGCCGGGTTCGGGCGAAAGCGCACGCGGCGCCGGGACGTCGTCCCGGGCGAAGCAGCGGTCGGGGGCGCCTGCGGGCGGCTGAACGCCGCGCGTGACCTCGACGAGGGGGCGGACCGGCGCCGCCGCTGGGGGTGCTGCGCGGTCCGGAACGGCAAGGGGCACGCAGGCGACCAGCGTCGCCAGGGCCGCGAGAGCAAAAATCCTGTGCATCCGTGTCTCGCCCGGTGTCCTGCCCGTTTCCGTGCTCGGTCTCGTGACTTGATGGTAGTCCCTGCCGGCACATCCCGGAACCCGCCGCGCGGACCCCGGCGGATTGATGCCAATCTTGCCGTTCAGGGCCCGTCGGCTGCCCGCGCCGGTTCATGCAGGCGCACCAGTTCGTCCAGCAGGTCCGAGGCATCCTCCACCCGCTCGGCGACCACGTGGCAGACGCCTGATTGCCGCTGGATC
This sequence comes from uncultured Roseicyclus sp., assembly GCA_964578115.1. GTDB lineage: Bacteria > Pseudomonadota > Alphaproteobacteria > Rhodobacterales > Rhodobacteraceae > Roseibacterium. The sequence goes on along the minus strand of CAZOBK010000072.1, from coordinate 2,241 downwards.
CGGCCGGTCACCTTCAGAAGCCGTCCCGCGATGACCGCGCGGCGGAAGGTCTGGTAGATCTTCTGCCAGACGACGACATTGGCCACGCCGAACTCATCCTCCAGCGTCAGGAAGATCACGCCTTTCGCCGTGCCGGGGCGCTGGCGGACGAGCACCAGCCCCGCCACGCAGACCCGCGCCCCCTCCGGCGGCAGGTGCAGCAGGTGATGCGGCAGGCAATCGGGCGGCCTGGGCCAGGCAGGGGGGCGGATATCGGGCTCCATGAGAACAAAGATAGAACAAGCGTGCCGCCCCGCAACCCCCCCGATGCGCCGCCGGTTACCATTCGCCACAGGACCGAAATCAGGGCTGGAACACGCAACGACCCCGTATTACCTACTCCCCCGTTTGGTAGGCCCGCACGAGGAAAGGCAGAACATGGCGAAGATCACCTATATCGAGCACAACGGCACCGAACATGTCGTCGATGTCCCAACCGGCCTGACCGTGATGGAAGGCGCACGCGACAACAATATTCCGGGCATCGAGGCCGATTGCGGCGGCGCCTGCGCCTGTTCCACCTGCCATGTCTACGTGCATCCCGACTGGTTCTCGAAGCTGCCCGAGGTCGACCCGATGGAAGAGGACATGCTGGAGTTCGCCTATCAGCCCGACGCGGAGCGGTCGCGCCTGACCTGCCAGCTCAAGGTCACGGATGCGCTCGACGGGCTCGTCGTCCAGATGCCCGAGAAACAGATCTGAGATGGCCGGGGCCGCTCGCCCGATGGCGCCGCGCCCCCTGTCGCGCTCCTGTCGCCGCCTCGCCCGCGACGCGGGTCTGGCGTTGAGCCTCTGTCTGGCCGCGCCCGTCGCCAGTGCGCAAACCGCACTCTCCGCCATCTACGAAGACGCCACCACACGCTACCCGCATGGCGCGCTGGGCGACACGGTGGAACATGCCACGCTGGCCGTGACGCTGTCCGATGGCCGCATGCTGCGCGCGACCTGGGACGCGCCCGTGGTCTTCGAGGATACCGCCCCCCGCCTTGCGGATCTCGACGGTGACGGACGCCCGGAAATCCTGACGGTAGAAGCCCATGAGACCCGGGGCGCGCGCCTCGCGATCTGGGCCGTTACCGGGGACAGCCTCGCCCCGCTCGTCGCCACGCCATGGATCGGCCAGCGCTTTCGCTGGCTCGCGCCGCTTGGGGCCGCCGATCTGGATGGCGACGGTAGGATGGAGATCGCCTATGTGGACCGCCCCCACCTTGCGAAAATTTTGCGGGTCTGGCGCGTCACCTTCCCGTCGCCCGGCACCGCCACCCTGACCGAGATCGCGACCTCGCCGGGCCTGACCAACCACCGCCTGCGCGATCCCGAAATCCCCGGCGGCATCCGCGATTGCGCAGGCGGGCCCGAGATGATCACCGCCGATGCCGACTGGTCCCGTGTGATCGCGACGCGGCTCACGACCCAAGGCACGCTCGCCTCTCGCGATATCGGCCCGTGGCGGCCCGGCGCGCTGAACGCCGCGCTGGCCTGTCCGGGCTGATCCTCCTTCATCTTTCGAAAAATACGCCCGCCGGAGGCACCTCGCCCGCAAGGGGCTCGATGCCCCGCGCGGGCGATCCCCCGGGGTTGACTTCGGCCTGCCTCCGCGCTCTATCGCCGCGACATTCCTGAACGCGCCGATCCCCGGCCCGACGCGCCATCCCTGCCTCGAAGGACCCGGACCATGCACGCCTTTCGCAGCCATACCTGTGCCGAGCTCACCCGCCAGAACGTGGGCGAGACCATCCGCCTTTCGGGTTGGGTGCACCGCCGGCGCGACCATGGCGGGGTGATCTTCATCGACCTGCGGGACCATTTCGGCATTACACAGGTGCTCTGCGATCCCGACAGCCCGGTCTTTTCCGAGGTCGAGAAGCTGCGCGCCGAATACTGCATTCGCATCGACGGCGAGGTGAAGGCGCGCGACCCCGAACTGGTGAACCCCAAGCTGCCCACTGGCGAGATCGAGGTCTTCATCCGCGACATGGAGGTGCTGGGCGGCGTCGAGGGCGACCTGCCGTTGCAGGTCTTCGGCGACCAGGAATACCCCGAGGAGACGCGCCTGAAATACCGCTATCTCGACCTCCGCCGCGAGGCGATGCAGGCCAAGATGACGCTCCGCTCCGACGTGATCGCCTCGATCCGGCGGCGGATGTGGGACACGGGCTTCCGCGAATACCAGACGCCGGTGATCACCGCGTCCAGCCCCGA
>CAZOBK010000071.1:0-15127 GCA_964578115.1 uncultured Roseicyclus sp. | reverse complement strand
TGCGCGACAATTTCACCAGCCAGGCCCTGATGGAGACGCTGCCGGGCGAGATCGGCATCGGCCATGTGCGCTATTCCACCGCCGGCTCCAAGGGCGCGACCCAGATCCGCGACGTGCAGCCCTTCTTCGGCGAGTTCGCCATGGGCGGCGCGGCGATCGCCCATAACGGCAACATCGTGAATGCCGACGAACTCAGGCGCGAGTTGATCGAACGTGGCTCGATCTTCCAGTCCTCCTCGGACAGCGAATGCATCATTCATCTCATGGCCCGCTCGCTGCAGCGCACCATCCCCGAGCGGATGAAGGACGCGCTCCGCCGGGTGGAGGGCGCGTTTTCCATCGTCGCCATGACCCGCACGAAGCTGATCGGCGTGCGCGATCCGCTGGGCGTCCGCCCGCTGGTGCTGGGCCGGATCGGAGACGAGGAAAACGGCGCCTGGGCGCTGAGTTCCGAGACCTGCGCGCTCGACATTGTCGGCGCCGAATTCATCCGAGAGATCGAACCGGGCGAAATGGTCGTCATCAACGGAAACGGCGTCGAAAGCTTCCGCCCCTTCGAGGCGCGCAAACCCCGCTTCTGCATCTTCGAACATGTCTATTTCTCCCGCCCCGACAGCATCATCGGCGGTGAGTCGGTCTACGAGACGCGCCGCCGGATCGGTGTGGAACTGGCCCGCGAGGCGCCGGTGGACGCCGACCTCGTCTGCCCCGTCCCAGATTCAGGGACCCCGGCGGCCATCGGCTACAGCCAGGAAAGCAGCATTCCCTACGCGATGGGGATCATTCGCAACCAGTACATGGGCCGCACCTTCATCGAACCGACCGAGCAGATCCGCAACATGGGCGTGCGGCTGAAGCTCAACGTGAATCGCGCGTTGATCCGCGGCAAGCGCGTGATCCTCGTCGACGACAGCGTGGTGCGCGGCACGACCTCGCGCAAGATCAAGGAAATGATCCTCGACGCGGGCGCGGCGGAGGTGCATTTCCGCATCGCGTCCCCGCCGACCGCCTGGCCCTGTTTCTACGGCGTCGACACGCCGGAGCGGGAGAAACTGCTGGCCGCCACCATGTCCGAGGAAGAGATGCGCCACCATCTCGGCATCGCGTCGCTGAGGTTCATCTCGCTCGACGGGCTCTACCGCGCCGTGGGCGAGGCGCAGGGCCGCGACCCCAATGCGCCGCAGTATTGCGATGCGTGTTTCTCTGGCGAATATCCGGTGCGACCCACCGACATGCTCAAGCGGGGCTTCGAGATGCAGGAGGCGGCCGAGTAACGCGCCGGTCCCGTGCGTCAGCGCTAGGGGCATGGGTTACAGACCGCCGAAGGCGCCGAGCGGGAGCGCCCCATGCCCTCATTCTTAGCCGGAAACAAGAAAACGCCGCCCCGAAGGACGGCGTTTTGCAATTCCGCTGACGCAGCGCTCAGCGGCGGCGCATCCAGGCCAGACCGCCCGAGACCGCGAGTGCCGCGAGCACCGACTTCACAACGTCGCCCGCGATGAACGGCGCCATCCAATGCGCCCAGAGCGAGGCCCATTCGGTACCGAAAGCCAGCGCCGGCCAGAGCAGACCGGGGACATAGATGATGCCCGAGGCCAGAAGCGCCACCCCGATGGCCGGAACCGCGCGCCGCGCGAGGCCCGTGTCCGAGGCCCAGCCCGCGAGCCACGCCATGGCGACGAAACCCAGGAGGAACCCGCCCGTCGGCCCCATCATGTAAGGCAGACCCGCGCCGCCGCCAGAGAAGACCGGCAGACCCATCGCGCCCTGCGCGAGGTAAACCAGAAGCGTCGCCGCCCCCAGCCGCGCACCCAGCGCGAAGCCCACGGTCAGGACCGCGAGGCTCTGCAGCGACAGCGGCACCGGGCCGATGAAGATCGAGAACTGCGCCGCGATGGCGATCAGCACGCTGCCGGCCAGCACCAGCGCCCCCTTCCGGGCAAGGCTCAGATCGCCGAAGACGGCTTGGGCAAGGGTGGTGTCGCGGCTCATGTGAACCCTCCGGTTGTCAGTGATATCGCGTTGTTCCCGTCAGGGTATTCCGTCCCGACCCGCCGGTGTCAAGCGGCGCAGGTGCCCCGCCCCGCTTTGCCCGGGAGCCCTTGCCATTCGGCGTCTGTCGGGGCATGCCGCCGCCCATGACCGAGATGCACAGAAAACCCCTCGAAGATCGCGTAGCGCTCGTCACCGGCGCCTCGCGCGGTATCGGCGCGGCTTCGGCCGAATGGCTGGCGTCGAAGGGCGCCCATGTGGTCGCCGTCGCGCGCACCGTGGGCGGGCTGGAAGAGCTCGACGACCGCATCCAGGCCGCGGGCGGGCATGCCACGCTCGCGCCCATCGACCTGACCGACGACAACGCGATCGCCCATCTCTGCCGGTCGATCCATGACCGCTGGGGCCGCGCGGATATCTGGGTGCATGCCGCGATCCATGTCTCGGCGCTGACGCCCGCGCCGCATATCCAGGCCAAGGATCTCGACCGCTGTATCGCGACGAACATCCGCATGCTCTCGCGGCTGATCGCCAATGTCGACCCGCTGATCGCGCCCTCGGACGCGCCCAAGGCGGTGTTTTTCGACGACGACTGGGACGAGAAATTCGCCGGGACCTACGCCATGTCCAAGGCCGCGCAGCGCGCGCTGGTCAGGACATGGGCGGCGGAAACGGCCAGACACGGGCCTGAGGTGCACCTGCTGCGCCCCGGCCCCATGCCCACGGCCACGCGCGCGCGCTTCTACCCCGGCGAGGACCGGTCCGCGCTGGTCCATCCGCGCGACGAAGCCGCGCGGCTGCTCGGGCCGCTTTTCGAAGGCGCCTGAACGGCAGAGGCCCGGGCCCCTTGCAGGTACAGGGATTGCGTATTTTTGGAAAGATGAAGGACCGGAGCGCGCGTCAGGTCGTCTCGGCCTCCGCCCCGTCCTCGAGCGCGTCGGCCAGCGCCTCGGCGCGCGCGGCAAGCTCGGCCAGCCCGTCGGTGACGCGGTCGGGCAGTTCCGTGCGCGGGCCGGCCTCCTGCAACTCGGCGATCCGGCGCGCGCGGTCGGCCAGCCGTTCCTCGGCCGAACGCAGCGCCTTGTCCTGCGCCGCGATCCTGGCCTGCAGGCTCTTGAGTTCGTCCTCCTGCGCGGCGGTCTTGTCGGCCAGCATGAGGCCCGCCATCAGCAGCATCCGGTCCGACGGCATCCGCCCGATCTGGCCCAGCACCACCGTGGCCTCCGTGTCCAGCATCCGGGCCGCGGCGCGCAGGAATGGCTCCTCGCCGTCCTGGCAGGCGACGGTGTAGCTGCGTCCGCCGATCTCGATCTGCACTTCAGGCATTGCGCGCGTCCTCCTCCCGGACGGCTTCCGCCGCCATCAGCTCCGACAGGATGCGGCCAAGTTCGGCCGCCTCGGCCTTGCGCGCCTCGGTCAGCGCGGCGACCTGTGCCTCCAGCACGCGGTTGATCCCGTCGGCGCCGTCACCGCTGCCCATGGCCACCGAGCGCAACTCATCGAGCCCCGAGGACATCCGGTCGACCGCGCCGCGCAATCCGCGCAACTCGGACCTGAGCGCGAGGACCCGTTCGTCCGGCGTGGCGCCCGCCGCTTCGGCAAGCTCATCAGCGGTGTCCTGCGCCCGGTCGCGCGCCTCGATGGCCTCGTCGCGTTCGGCGCGGGCGCGATCGACGCGGCGCTTCAGGACGGCCAGCTCGGCGGGATCGGCGGCCTCCGCGGCCTGAGCCGCGGCGGCCTCGAGCTCCGCCACGCGTGCCTCGAGCGCCTGTCGCGCCGAAATCGCCGCGTCGCGCTCCGCCTTGCGCTCGGCCAGTTCGGCGCGGAGCGTTTCGACCGCGTCCTCGTCGGGGGCCGCCTGCGCTTCGGCAAGCTTGCGCTCCGCCTCACCCAGAGCGGCTTGCGCCTCCGACAGGCGCGACTCGAGCGCGCTTACGCGCTCGGAAAGTTCCGAGGCACGGGCCTCCGCCTCCCTGGCGGCTGTCTCCGCGGCTTGGGCGCGCGCCGCGCCACCGGCCTCGGCGCCGCGGGTCGCCAGACCCTTCGCGATGCGGTCCATGGCCGCGGCAAGGCGCGCCTCGAGCGCGCCCAGTTTCTCGAATTCCTCGCTGTCGCTCATGGTGTCGTTGCCGCTCCGGTCCTGCTCCGTCACTGCGTCCATCTCGGATCGGACGCCTGTTGCGCCCTTCGCACGGCCATTTCGGTCCTCTGCGAGGCCTCAGACGCAAAACGGCGACCGCCTCAGGCCGCCTGTTGCCCTCAGGCAATCCCAATCCGGGCGGATTTGCAAGTTTTTCCGGCAATCGCGCCGGGTTGCGGCGCCCCGATGCTTGCCTGCATGGTTCCCTGATGCGCTCCGGCCCCGCATGCCCGCGACCACGGGCGGCAAACCGAGCCGTGCTGCGCGCCTTGCACTTCGCCGGTCACCTGCTATCACGCGGGCGCCGCGCCATGGCCGCGCGGCCAGGTATCGGCCATCGCGAAGGATGGCCCTCCCGATCGAAGGACCGCTCCGCATGGACATCGCCGCCCTCGCCGCCGCACATCCCGACCACTGGCGCCGCGCCGCGCCCATCCGCACCCTGACGCTCGACGCCGTGGCCGCCGCCAATTCCGGTCATTCCGGCATGCCCATGGGCATGGCGGACATCGCCACCGTGCTTTTCGAAAAGCACCTGCGCTTCGATGCGGCCGCGCCCGACTGGCCCGACCGCGACCGGTTCATCCTGTCGAACGGCCATGGCTCGATGCTGCTCTATTCGTTGCTCTGGCTCACCGGCTACGAAGACATGACGCTGGAGCAGATCAGGAATTTCCGCCAGCTGGGCTCGATCACCGCGGGCCATCCGGAATACGGGCACGCCAAGGGGATCGAGACCACCACCGGCCCCCTCGGCCAGGGTCTCGCCAATGCCGTGGGCTTCGCCATCGCCGAGGAATTCCTGCGCGCCAAGTGGGGCAGGAAGATCATCGATCACCGCACATGGGTCTTCGCAGGCGACGGCTGCCTTATGGAGGGCGTCAGCCACGAGGCCATCGCGCTTGCCGGCCGGCAGGAACTGAGCCGCCTGACCGTGATCTGGGACAACAACGGGATCACCATCGACGGCAAGGTCGGCCTTGCCGACAGCACCGACCAGATGGCGCGTTTCGCGGCCGCCGGCTGGGACGTGTTCGAATGCGACGGCCACGATCCCGAGGATATCGACCGCGCGCTGACCGAGGCCAAGGCCTCACCCGGCCCGGCGATGATCGCCTGCAAGACGCATATCGCACTGGGCCATGACGCGCAGGACACCGCCAAGGGCCATGGCGCACTGACCGATGCCGACCAGCTCGCGGCCACCAAGGAGGCCTATGGCTGGCCCCATGGCGCATTCGAGGTGCCCGAAGACATCAAGGCGGAATGGGAGGCCATCGGCGCGCGCGGCCGGACGGAGCGCGAGGAATGGGAGACGCGCTTTGCGCTCCTCTCCGACGGCAAACAGGCTGAGTTCGAGCGTGCCTTTGCGGGCGAAAGCCCCAAGCGCCTTTCGGCCACGATCCGTGCGCTGAAGAAACAGGTCTCCACCAGCCGCCCCAAGGTCGCCACCCGAAAGGCGTCGGAAATGGCGCTCGAGGTGATCAACCCGATCCTGCCCGAGACCATCGGCGGCTCGGCCGACCTGACGGGCTCGAACAACACCCAGACCGCGGATCTTGGCATTTTCGAGCCGGACAACCGCAAGGGCCGTTACATCCATTACGGCATCCGCGAACACGCCATGGCCGCGGCGATGAACGGCATGGCGCTCCATGGCGGGGTGCGGCCCTATGGCGGCACCTTCCTGTGCTTCGCCGATTACGCGCGGCCCTCGATGCGGCTTTCGGCGCTGATGGGCGTTCCGGTGCAATACGTGATGACGCATGACTCGATCGGCCTTGGCGAGGATGGCCCCACGCACCAGCCCGTCGAACATCTCGCCATGCTGCGCGCGACCCCCAACATGCTGGTGTTCCGTCCGGCCGACGCGGTGGAAACCGCCGAGGCCTGGGAAATCGCGCTCCAGCAGAATTCGACCCCGTCGGTTCTCGCGCTCAGCCGGCAGGGCCTGCCGACCGTGCGGACCGAGCACAAGACCAAGAACCTCACCGCCCAGGGCGCCTATGTGCTGGCCGAGGCCGATGGCAAGCGCCAGGCGCTGCTGATGGCCACGGGCTCGGAGGTCGCCATCGCGCTGGCCGCCCGCGACCTGCTGCAGGCCGAGGGGATCGGCACGCGCGTCGTCTCGATGCCGTGCTGGGAGATCTTCGAGGAAACCGATGAGGCCTACCGCCGCCGCGTTCTGCCCGCGGGGCCGGTGCGCGTCGCTGTGGAGGCCGCGGTCCGCTTCGGCTGGGACCGCTGGCTTTATGGCGAGCGGGGCAAGCGCGAGAAATCCGGCTTCGTGGGGATGCACGGCTTTGGAGCCTCGGCCCCTGAAGGCGATCTCTACGGGCATTTCGGCATCACCGCCGAGGCCGTGGCCGAAAAGGTGAAGTCGCTGCTGAAATAGGCGGCATCGGCGCTTCGGGCACGCCCCCTGATATTTCCACCAGAGGAAGAGGCCCTCCCCTTCCTCTGGTTGCCTATATTCCCCGCCGGAGGCCACAGGCGCGGTCGAGCGGCTCCCGGCACGGGGGCCCGAGAACGCGCCTCTATCCCCCTCAGGAGCGTTCGGCGAAGAGCGACCGCATCTCCTTGGCGAAGGTGCCCCTGACATGGGCCATCTCGCCGCCCGAGACATGGGCGTCGAGCACGTCGAAAACCGCGCCGATGGCCTCCTCCGCATCGCCCATGGGATCGGTGTCGAAGGCCGATTGCACCCGCGCCACGAAGCTCTCGCGGCTACGCTCGGTCACCGGCGTCTTGGACGGGTCATAGCCCTCGTAGTAGATGCCGCGGATCAGGATCGGCAACTGCGCCGACAGCTGCGCGGCCTCGTCCGGGTTCAGGTGGTCGCGTAACGCATGCAGCACCGCCCGCAACAGGCGGTAGGACCGCTGCTTGTTGGCCCAGCCGGTCCGGTAATCCACCTCGTTGAACCAGATATTCGCCTGCTGGACGGATTCATCGATGATCTTGAGACCCAGTGCACTCATGGCTACCCCTCCTCGTTTGCCGGATGCCTGCGTGCATCCGCATCACAGGGCAGCACATCCCCCTCAGGGCCGCATTGACCCAAATCAGGATTGCTTTCGCCTGACAATCAATGTCAGTGACGGCTTTGCGCGCCACCCAGACCGACGGCACGCAGCACGGGCGTGAGCACGCGGGCCACCACCGGCATCAGCGCCATGCCGATGGCCAGCCCCAGCATCCCGTGCAGCACCGCGCCGGACAGCCATTCCAGAACGCCGCCAAGGGGCTCGAATGCATGGGCGATGGTGTGCACGACCTGTTCCGGCCCCGGCCAGCCCATACCCGCAAGCGCATGCGTGATGATCGACCCGCCCACCCAAAGCATCGCCAGCGTGCCGACGAGCGTCAGGGTCCGCAGGAAGGTCGGCATGCCCGCCACGATGAAGCGGCCCAGCGCGCGGCCACTCTGGGTCCGCCCCTCGGCGGCCATGTGCAGGCCGATATCGTCGGCCTTCACGATCAGCGCGACCGAGCCATAGACGAGCATCGTGACGCCGATGCCCGCCACCGCCAGCGCCAGCGCCTCGAGCAGCAGAGAGTCCGTCTCGATGGCCGCCAGCGCGATGGTCATGATCTCGGCGGAGAGGATGAAATCGGTCTTGATGGCGCCGCTGACCTTGCGTTCCTCCAGATGGGCGCTGTCCTGCGACGACATCTTCTTCGCCGTGGCCTCTGCCACGTCGTCACGGACGGGGGACAGCCAGTGGGCCACCTTCTCAGCCCCCTCGAAGCACAGATAACCACCCCCCAGCATCAGAAGCGGCGCGATGGCCCATGGCGCGAAGGCCGACAGCAGCAGCGCGGCTGGCAGCAGGATCACCAGCTTGTTGAAGATCGAACCGCGCGCGATCTTCCAGACGATGGGCAATTCGCGCGCGGCGGCGAAGCCATGGACGTATTTCGGCGTGACTGCGGCATCGTCGATCACCGCGCCGGCCGCCTTGGTGCCGGCCTTGGTGGCCTGCGCCACAACGTCGTCGACCGACGTCGCCGCGACCTTGGCGATGGCCGCGACATCGTCGAGTAGTGCCAGCAAACCGCTCATGATCTCTCCACCTGTCTCGCCTCGCCCGACCATACCGCGAGCCCGAAACGAGACAACCCGTCAACCGGGCGCGATCCGGCGGAAACGGTTCCCGCCGCGCATGGGGCTTTTGCTCCGTTTCGTTAACGACGGGCGTGCGATGTTAGCGCAAACTGGAATTGTTTTCGCTAACATTCGGGAAAATAGAAACTTTTCCCTTCCGCAATGCAGCATGCTTTTGTATGCGATCCCCATTGGCAGGGGTAATTCGGTTTGACGGAAAGGCGCGTTTCATGACGGTCACGATTGGCATAAACGGGTTCGGACGCATCGGGCGCTGCACGCTGGCGCATATCACCGAGGCCGGCCGCAACGACGTTCAGGTGGTCAAGATCAACGCCACCGGCCCCATCGACACCAATGCCCATCTTCTGCGCTACGACAGCATCCATGGCCGCTTTGGCGCCGATGTGCGTGTCTCGGGCGACACCATGGATCTCGGCCGCGGTCCGATGAAGGTCTTTTCGACCTACGACCCCGAAGAGCTCGACTGGGACGGCTGCGACGTGGTGCTGGAATGCACCGGCAAGTTCAACAACCGCGAGGCGGCCGCCGTGCACCTGGGCCGCGGCGCCAGGCGCGTGCTGGTCTCGGCGCCGGCCAGGAACGCCGACAAGACGATCGTCTACGGCGTGAACCACCGCGAGCTTCTCGACAGCCACCATGTGGTTTCCAACGGCTCGTGCACGACGAATTGCCTCGCGCCGCTGGCCAAGGTGCTGAACGATGCAATCGGCATCGAGCGCGGGATCATGACCACGATCCACAGCTACACGGGCGACCAGCCGACGCTCGACCGCCGCCACAAGGACCTCTATCGCGCCCGCGCCGCCGCCATGGCGATGATCCCCACCTCCACCGGTGCCGCGAAAGCCCTGAAGGAGGTTCTGCCGGAGCTCGAGGGCAAGCTTGACGGTACCGCGCTGCGGGTGCCGACACCCAACGTCTCCGCCGTCGATCTGACCTTCGAGGCCGCGAAGGACGTGACCGTCGAGGACGTCAACGAGGTGGTGCGCGAGGCGGCTTGCGGCCATATGGGCGCGGTTCTGGCCTACGACCCGGAGCCCAAGGTATCGATCGACTTCAACCACACGGTGCATTCCTCGATCTTCGCGCCCGACCAGACCAAGGTCGTCGGCGGCCGCACGGTGCGCGTTCTGGCGTGGTACGACAACGAATGGGGCTTCTCGGCGCGCATGGCGGATGTCGCGGGCGCGATGGGCCGCCTTCTGCACTGAGTATCCCCGGTTTTCTTCTGCAGCGACCGAAGCCCCGGCCCCCGCGCCGGGGTTTCGTTTTTCCGCATCCCGGTGGAATCCGGACAATCCCGGATGAATCGGACTTGGCCCCGAAGAGACCTCCGTGCAACTCTGCGCCTCGGGTCGGGGCGACGAGACGAGGGCGCAGGATGACGAACACCGTGGCCGCATGGATGGCGGGCCTGATCCTTCTGGGCTGTGTCGCAGACATGGTGCTCAATGACGGGCAGATCCTGTTCTTCCTGGCGCTGAAGCTGGTCGACCTGATGGAGTGGATGGCCTTCTGGCGTTAACCCCCCGGAAAGCCCCGGCGCAGCACCCTTGTGTCACGGCCTTTGTCGCCGCATTGTCGTTTGCAGCGAACCGGCCCCGCTGCTAGGGCTGTTAGCGGTAACATACGGCCTGGAACAATACTCCGGCCAAAGCGTTCAAAATTCGGAGGGAACATGGCTGTCAAAGTTGCAATCAACGGTTTCGGACGCATCGGCCGCAACATCCTGCGCGCCATCGTCGAAAACGGCCGCACCGATATCGAGGTGGTGGCGATCAACGATCTCGGCCCGGTGGAGACCAACGCACACCTCCTGCGCTACGACAGCGTGCATGGCCGCTTTCCGGCGATGGTGACGACGACCGATACCTCGATCGACGCGGGCCTCGGTCCCATCGCGGTGACGGCGATCCGCGACCCGAAGGACCTGCCGTGGGGAAATGTCGATATCGTTCTGGAATGCACCGGTATCTTCAAGGGCGACAAGGCCAAGGTTCACCTTGAAAACGGGGCGAGCCGGGTGCTGGTCTCCGCCCCCTCCGACGGGGCGGACAAGACCATCGTCTACGGCGTGAACCATGACACGCTGAGCGCCGAGGATGTCCACGTCTCGAACGCGTCGTGCACCACCAACTGCCTGGCGCCCGTGGCCCATGTCCTGAACCAGGCCATCGGCATCAAGCGCGGCTTCATGACCACGGTGCATTCCTATACCGGCGACCAGCCCACGCTCGACACGATGCATTCGGACCTCTACCGCGCCCGTGCCGCGGCGATGAGCATGATCCCGACCTCCACCGGCGCCGCCCGCGCCGTGGGTCTCGTCTTGCCGGAACTCAAGGGCAAGCTCGACGGCGTGGCGATCCGCGTGCCCACGCCCAACGTCTCGGTCGTCGATCTGACCTTCGAGACCAGCCGCGACACCACGGTCGAGGAGATCAATGACGCCATCCGCGCCGCCGCGGCCCATGGGCCGCTCAAGGGCGTGCTGGGGTACACGGATGAGCCGCTCGTCTCGATGGATTTCAACCACGACGCCCATTCCTCGATCTTCCACACCGATCAGACCAAGGTCATGGACGGCAACATGTGCCGCATCCTGACCTGGTACGACAACGAATGGGGGTTTTCGAACCGCATGGCCGACACGGCCGTCGAAATGGGCAAATACCTGTAAAGGACGGCTCCCGCCGCAATGTGCGTATTTGAAGAAAGATGAAGGGATCGGATCCGCGCTTTCCCCTTCATCTTTCCAAAAATACGCCCGCCGGAGGCGGTCCTGCCGCTGCGGCGGACGCGCGCGTCTGATATGACGGCGCCAACGTGAACGATGGAGGCGACCATGGCGTGGAAGACCCTCGATGACATAGAGCTTGCGGACCGGATCGTGCTGACGCGGGTCGACATCAACGTGCCCGTGGAGGACGGTCGCGTAACCGACGCCACGCGGATCAAGCGCATCGTGCCGACGGTCCGCGACATTCTCGCCAAAGGCGGCAAGCCGGTCCTGCTGGCGCATTTCGGGCGACCCAAGGGCAAGGTGGTTCCCGAGATGTCGCTGCGTCAGGTGGTGCCTGCGCTCGAAGAGGCGCTCGGCACATCCGTGACCTTCGTCGAGACGCCGGATCGCGAAAGCCTCGAGGCCCTGCCCGAGCGCAGCGTGGCGCTGGTCGAAAACACGCGGTTCAGCCCGATGGAGACCGAGAACGATCCGAAGATGGCGCGGTTTCTCGCCTCCCTCGGCGATGTCTTCTGCAACGACGCCTTTTCCGCAGCGCATCGGGCGCATGCCTCGACCGAGGGGATCGCGCATCTCCTGCCTGCCTGCGCCGGACGGCTGATGGAGGCGGAACTGACCGCGCTTGAAAAAGCGCTGGGCCATCCGGAGCGTCCCGTACTGGCGGTGGTCGGCGGCGCCAAGGTGTCCAGCAAGCTCGACCTGCTGGGCAACCTGATCGAAAAGGTCGATATGCTGGTGATCGGTGGCGGCATGGCCAACACCTTCCTCGCCGCGCAGGGCATCGACGTGGCCGCTTCGCTCTGCGAGCACGATCTGGGCGACACCGCGCGGGAAATCCTCGCCAAGGCCGAGAAAACGGGCTGCGAGGTGATCCTGCCCTCGGATGTGGTCGTCGCGCAGGAGTTCGAAGCGAATGCCGAGAATGCGACCGTCGCCGCGACCGAGGTGCCCGAGGGCACCATGATCCTCGACGCAGGGCCCGACAGCGTGGCGCGGGTGCGGGAAGCTATCGACCGGGCAAAGACGCTGATCTGGAACGGCCCGCTCGGTGCCTTCGAGATCGCGCCTTTCGACGCTGCGACCAAAGCCGCCGCCGAACATGCCGCGCAACGCAGCGCCGACGGCAAGCTCGTCTCGGTCGCAGGCGGCGGCGACACGGTGTCCGCGCTCAACCGTGCGGGCGCGGCGGAGCGCTTCACCTATATCTCCACCGCGGGCGGCGCCTTCCTCGAGTGGATGGAGGGCAAGACCCTGCCGGGCGTCGCGGCGCTGGAACAAGACTGAGACACGGACTGTTTGCGCCACCATTATGGACAGGTGCCACCGGCGCGCCTAATGCTTCTGGCCGAGCGTTTTTGACCAAAGACATTCGAGGACCAGTGAAATGACGAACGATGTAATGCGCGCCCAGATGGCCACCGGACAGGGCTTTGTCGCCGCGCTCGACCAGTCGGGCGGATCGACGCCCAAGGCGCTGAGGCTCTACGGGATCGAGGAGGACGCCTATTCCTCCGAGGACGAGATGTTCGACCTCATCCACGACATGCGCACGCGGATCGCCACAGCGCCGGCCTTTACCGGCGAGAAGGTGATCGGCGCGATCCTGTTCGAAATGACCATGGACCGCGAGATCGGCGGCAAGCCTTCCGCAAAATATCTCTGGGAAGAGCGCCGCGTGGTGCCCTTCCTCAAGATAGACAAGGGGCTGGAGGCCGAGGAGAACGGCGTGCAGCTGATGAAGCCCATTCCGGGTCTGTCCGACCTGCTGGACCGGGCCGTGGCGCATGGCATCTTCGGGACCAAGGAACGCTCGGTGATTTCCGCGGCGAACGCGGAAGGGATCGAGGCCATCGTCGCCCAGCAATTCGAGCTTGGACAGGAGGTTCTGGCGAAGGGCCTTGTGCCGATCCTCGAGCCGGAAGTCACGATCTCGATCCCCGACAAGGCGGAGGCCGAGGACATGCTGCTGGCCTCGATCCAGAGGCATCTCGACACGCTGGACCAGCCGGTCATGCTGAAACTCAGCCTGCCCACCAAGGCCAATCTCTATGCGCCGCTGATCGCGCATCCCAAGGTGCTGCGGGTGGTTGCACTTTCGGGTGGCTATGCCCGCGACGAGGCGAACGCGAAGCTTGCCGAGAACCACGGCATGATCGCGAGCTTCAGCCGCGCACTTACCGAGGGGCTGTCGGCGCAGCAGTCGGACGAGGCGTTCAACGCAACCATCGCAGCGACGATCGACGGGATCTACGCGGCCTCGATCACCTGAAACCCGGCAGCGGCGCTTTCGGGCCCCTTTTCCGGCGCGAGACCGGCGGCCGGTTGGTGACCTCGTGTCCCGGCAAGGTCGATCTCGGCTCGATTGCAACACCTCCCGTCCAACAGGATGGGCGGTGCGAATCAATCTGTCGCGGGGGATTCACTTTTTATCCGGGGTGTGCGAATCTCTTCCTCGAGGCGCCCGTCAGAGGCGGCCCGCAACCGAGGCAGTCGCGATGTTCCGCAGCGTTTCCCTGACCGGGCTTGGTCTGACCGCGCTCCTGATGGCGGTGGGCGCCTATTTCACCTTTACCGCCGTGCAGGGCAACTATGGCCTGTTCAAGCGCATCCAGGTCGAGGCCGAGGTCGATCGCCTGTCGGTGCAACTGGCCGGGCTTCAGGCCGAGACGGCGCGGATGGAGATCCTGACCCGTCGTTTGTCGGACGACTACCTCGACCTCGACCTGCTGGACGAGCGGGCGCGCAACGTGCTCGGCTACAAGCGCCCGGACGAACTCGTTCTTCCCTGAAAACCTGTCGAATGCACGCTTGCGGAGCCCGCATGACGGGTCTGTACCCCCTGCGTCACCTTTTCCGCGCCTTGGGGGGTGCCAGGCCTACAGAGCTTTGCTATGGATTGTTCAACGTTAAACTATCTTTGCACACCAAGGTCACGGGGAGGACCTGACCCATATGGCGACCCGGAAAACCGCTTCCAGCGCAAACGCCAAGTCCAATGTCTCGGCCGACGAGCTGATGGCCTATTACCGCGACATGCTGCTGATCCGTCGATTCGAGGAAAAGGCCGGCCAGCTTTACGGCATGGGCCTCATCGGCGGCTTCTGCCACCTCTATATCGGCCAGGAGGCCGTCGTCGTCGGCCTCGAGGCCGCAGCGGAGGACGGAGACAAACGCGTCACCTCCTACCGCGATCATGGGCACATGCTGGCCTGCGGGATGGATCCCAAGGGTGTGATGGCCGAGCTCACGGGGCGCGAGGGCGGCTATTCCAAGGGCAAGGGCGGCTCGATGCACATGTTCTCGAAAGAGAAACATTTCTACGGCGGCCACGGGATTGTTGCCGCTCAGGTGCCGATCGGCGCGGGCCTCGCCTTCTCGGACAAGTACAAGGGCAATGACCGCGTCACCTTCACCTATTTCGGCGACGGCGCTGCCAACCAGGGCCAGGTGGCAGAAACCTACAACATGGCCGAGCTTTGGGACCTGCCCTGCATCTTCGTGATCGAAAACAACCAGTATGCCATGGGCACGAGCGTCAAGCGCGCCACGAAATCCCCCGATTTCTGGGAACGGGGCGCCGCCTACGGCATCGCGGGAGAAGCCGTCGATGGCATGGACGTGCTGGCTGTGAAGGCGGCGGGCGAGAAGGCCGTCGCGCACTGCCGCGCTGGCAAGGGCCCCTACATCCTCGAGGTCATGACCTATCGCTACCGCGGCCATTCCATGTCCGACCCCGCGAAATACCGGACCCGCGAGGAAGTGCAGGAGATGCGCGAAAAACGTGACGCCATCGAGAACGTGCGCCAGCTTCTTCTGACCGGCAAGCACGCCTCCGAAGAGGATCTCAAGAAGATCGACAAGGAAATCAAGGACATCGTCAACGAAGCCGCCGAGTTCTCCAAGGAAAGCCCCGAGCCCGCGCTCGAAGAACTCTGGACCGACATCTACGCCGATGTGGCGCCGCAGGACGCCTGAGGGAGACGACAGACATGGCAACCGAAATACTCATGCCCGCGCTCTCCCCCACGATGGAGGAGGGCACGCTGGCCAAGTGGCTGGTGAAGGAGGGCGACACGGTCTCGGCCGGCGATATCCTCGCCGAGATCGAGACCGACAAGGC
>CAZOBK010000070.1:2411-15334 GCA_964578115.1 uncultured Roseicyclus sp. | reverse complement strand
CACATCCGGCGTCATCTGCTCCAGCGGCACGCCGAACATCTCCGACGCGGTCGCGGCGTGAATGTCCTGCCCCTCCCGGAAGGCCTGCTTCAGCGCGTCGATCCCGGCGATATGGGCGAGAATGCGCAGCTCGATCTGGCTATAGTCGAGCGACACCAGGACCTTGCCCGTCTCGGCCACGAAAGCCTCGCGGATGCGCCGCCCCTCCTCGGAGCGGACGGGGATGTTCTGCAGGTTCGGATCGGTGGAGGCCAGCCGCCCCGTATTTGCCCCCGCGATCACGTAGCTCGTGTGCACGCGCCCCGTCTCGGGGTTGATATGGTCCTGCAGCGCGTCGGTATATGTCGACTTCAGTTTCGACAACTGCCGCCAGTCCAGCACCCGCGCGGGCAGATCGTGCAGCGTGGCGAGGTCCTCCAGCACGTCAGCCGGGGTCGAATACTTGCCCGTCTTGCCCTTCTTGCCGCCCTCGAGTCCCATCTTCTCGAACAGGATCTCACCCAGCTGCGCGGGCGATCCGACGTTGAACGTCTCGCCGGCAAGCTCGTGGATTTCCGCCTCCAGCCCCGCCATCTTCTGGGCAAACGCGTTGGACATGCGGCTCAGCGTGTCGCGATCCACCCTGATGCCCGAGCGTTCCATCCGCGCCAGCACCGGCACCAGCGGGCGTTCCAGCGTCTCGTAGACCGTCGTCACCTGCGCGCGATGCAGCTGCGGCCGGAACAGGTGCCACAACCGCAGCGTGACGTCCGCATCCTCGGCCGCGTAAGGTGCCGCTTTCTCGATCTCGACCCGGTCGAAGGTGATCTGGGATTTGCCCGACCCGATCAGCTCCTTGATCGGGATCGGGTTGTGGCCAAGATACCGCTCGGCCAGCGCGTCCATCCCGTGCCCGTGAAGACCTGCGTTCATCGCGTAGGACATCAGCATCGTGTCGTCGATGGGGGAGACGTCGATCCCGTAGCGCGCCAGCACCTTCACGTCGTATTTCGCGTTCTGCAGGACCTTCAGAACCGCGTCATCCTCAAGAAGCGGCTTCAACGCAGCCAGAAGATCCACCAGACCGATCTGTCCCTCCACCAGCGCCGCGCCCTCGGCAAACAGATCCTCGCCCCCGCCGTTCACATGCCCCACGGGGATGTAGCAGGCCCGCCCCGGCTCCACCGCCAGTGACACGCCCACCAACTCCGCCGTCATCTCGTTGAGCGACGTGGTCTCGGTATCTAGCGCCACCACACCCCGCGCGTGGGCCGCGTCGATCCAGGGCTGAAGGGCGGCGAGGTCGCGCACGATCTCGTAGGCACCGTGGTCGATGGCCGGAAACTCCGGCGCGGCCTCGGTGACGCTCTCGGCATCCGCGCCAGCAGCGTCCGTGTCGGCGATCGCGGGCGCCTCCACCCCCATCGCGTCGGCAACCCGCTTGGTCAGCGTGCGGAACTCCATCTCGGCCAGGAAGGCCATGAGGCTGTCGGCATCGGGTTCCTTCACCTCAAGATCGTCGAGCGTCTCGTCTATGGGAACCGTGTCGTCGAGCGTCACCAGCTGCCGCGACAGGCGGATCTGGTCGGCATGCTCGATCAGCGTCTGCCGCCGCTTGGGCTGCCTGATCTCGCCCGCGCGCTCCAGAAGCGTGTCGAGATCGCCGTATTCGTTGATCAGAAGCGCCGCCGTCTTCACACCGATCCCCGGCGCGCCGGGGATGTTGTCGACGCTGTCGCCGGCCAGCGCCTGCACGTCGATCACGCGGTCGGGCCCGACGCCGAATTTCGCCTCGACCCCTTCGCTGTCGATGCGCGTGTTCTTCATCGCGTCGAACATCTCGACGCCGCCGCCCACCAGCTGCATCAGGTCCTTGTCGGACGAGATGATCGTCACCCGCCCCCCGGCCTCGCGCGCCTGTTTCGCCAGCGTCGCGATGATGTCGTCGGCCTCGAACCCCTCAAGCTCCAGACAGGCCACGTTGAAGGCCCGCGTGGCATCCCGCGTCAGCGGGATCTGCGGGCGCAGATCCTCCGGCATCTCGTCGCGATTGGCCTTGTAGAGATCGTAGAGATCGTTGCGGAACGTGTGGGAGCCCTTGTCGAAGATCACCGCCGCATGGGTCGGCGCATCGGCGCCATGGTCCTTGACGATCTGGTTCCACAGCATGTTGCAGAATCCCGCCACCGCGCCGATCGGGAGGCCGTCGGATTTCCGCGTCAGCGGCGGCAACGCGTGGTAGGCACGAAAGATGAACGCCGAGCCGTCCACGAGGTGAAGATGATGGCCCTTGCCGAATGTCATGCCGCCCTCCGCGCTGTCCTGCCCCGGTTCTATCCTGCGGCCAACGCCTGCGCGACCCGTGTTTTCGCGCCCGCTCGGCCGGCTCGGGCGACCCAGCCGCATCGGCGGTCCCCGAACCGGGATACCTCGCGGCTGCGATGGGAAGGCTAGCTGTCGCCGCCGGGCGTCAAACCATGCGCCTCGGCGAAATCGGCATGGACGAATTTCTTGTCGCAATAGCCGCATTCGACGTAGCCGGTATCCCGATCCACGGACAGCCAGACGCGTGGATGGCCCAGCGCGCCCTCGCCCCCGTCGCAGGCCACACGCCATGTCTCCACGATCTCGGTCTCGGGCGGGTCAATCGGCATGAGGCACGGGTCCTTCGGCTATCGTCACGCGCCGATATGACAAATCGCACGCAGCCGGGCAAGACCGCCCGCCCCTTCATCCTGGCAATAAACCTCCGGGGGAGGCCGAAGGCCGGGGGCAGAGCCCCCATATCCGAGCCGTCAGGCGAGACAGGAGGCGTGCAGCCGCAGGCTGCGCCGGTCGGTTCCCTGTCAGGCCGGCTGCAGCATCCGGCCCAGTGGGCGACCGGCGAGAATGTGCATGTGATAATGCGGCACTTCCTGCACCGCGTCCTCGCCCGCGTTCGAAAGCGTCCGGTACCCTGCCCCGCCCTCGCCCGGGCCGATCCCGATCTCGGCGATGACCCGTGCCGCGACCCGGTGGAAATCCGCGATCTCTGCCTCGCTCGCTTGCGCCGCGAAATGATCGAAGGTCACGTAAGCGCCCTTGGGGATGACCAGCACATGCACCGGCGCCTGCGGCCGGATGTCGTTGAAGGCCAGCGTATGCTCGGTCTCCAGTACCGTGTCGTTGGGGATCTCGCCCCTGAGGATCTTGGCGAAGATGTTCTGGTCGTCATACGCATAAGCCACGAAACCGGCCTCCTTCAATCGGCAAAGAGATAGGGCGTCTCGGCCAAGGCATAACCCGTCTCGGCATCCACATTGAAGTAGTCGCTGAGCACTGCGGCGTTTTCCCCCGCCCCGCGATCCTCCCTCAGCCGCCAGTGATGCGGGAACTCCGCCTCGCGGATGCGGACGCTCTGGTCGGCGAACTCGTGGCGCAGCGTGGGAAGCATGCGCTGGATCACCTCGTCCGGCGTCCGCTCGGTGGCCAGGCCGACGCGCCGCGCGTGGCCCACCAGATACTGGTCGTCGAAGACGCATTGCAGTTCCAGTATGCGCGCATTTGCCCGGTCGGACATGAAATCGCGCATCAGGTCGATATTGGCCGGGTCGAGACAGATCATCAGCCGGTCGGTGTCATAATAATCGAACAGCATCCGCAAGAGCGCCCGCCTGTGGCGGTTGCGCTTCTCCAGTGTGCGTTCGATGCCGCCCAGATGCGGCACGGGGCACGTGGCCTCGTCGAAGAGGTATTCGATGCCGCGCACCTGCAGCCGGTCCTCGGCGGCATGCAGCATGCGCTTGGCCACGTGCCATTTCTTGCACACCAGCATGAACAGCTCCCGGTCGGGTCCGAGCGTGCTTTCGCGTTCCCAGAACCGTGTGCCGAAGCGCCGGCCGATCCGTCCGCGCCCGGTGAGGAACGCATAGAGCCGCGGCCCCTCCTGGCTGACGGTGAAATCCGTGCGTCCCGACATCCAGAGCGCACCGAGCCGTTCCTCGAGTCCCCGCGCCTCGGGGCTGATCTTGCGGGCAAACAGGTAGTCCTGGCTGATCAGCAGGTCGTACTGGTCGTTGTAGAAGGTGACGGGCATGCCGTAATCGCTGAACATCTTGAAGGTCAGCGAGCGACTGACGATCTCCCGGTCGGGCACCAGGTGGCGCACCAGCGTCTGGAAGAAGGTCTCGTCGGGGATCCAGGTGCTGCGGAAGAAGCGCACCACGTCGGGCCGGGCCTTGATGAAATCGAGCACCGCCTCGACCGTGCGGCGGCGCAGGCACCACCACTGGCTGCCGATCATCACCTGGATGTCGGAGGGCACCCTGCGCTCCAGCTTGAGGCGGCGCTGGAGCTTCATCATCCCGTAGAACAGGCGTTTCTGCGTGCGTTCGTTGAAGATATGGCGATAGACCAGGCGTTCCCGCTTGAGGCCGGTCTTGATCCAGTCGGACGCGAAGAAATCGAAGCTTTCGATATGGTCGGCGTCGGCGCGGTCGAGGAAGGCATGGGCGTAATCGGCCGATTTCACCGCCGCGCAATCGCCCGATAACATGTAGAAATGCGTGGCGCGCGGAAACGCCTCCACCGCCGCTACCAGCCCGTTCAGCGAGGCGCGCACGAGGCTCCATTCCCCCCAGCCGCATTTCACCCGGGTCTTGGCGAAGGTGACGCCTGGCCGGTCGCTCAACGCGTCGCGGATCCGCCCATAGGCCTCCGCCGGGGCGCGCGCGTCGAAATGGATCGCGACATAGTCGCCCGTCGCCGTCAGACGCTCGGCCTGCCGGATGATGGCATCGGGGTTCTTGTGGCACAGAAGGATGAAGGCGATCTTTGCCATGCGGAACGGTGGTCTGCTCTGATCTCGATTATTGTTGCATCAGGGATAGCGCAGGGAGATTGAAGAAACACGACTTCTTTGCTTCTTTGTCCGATAACACGCCCAAAGCGGCGCAGGACGAGAAGAATCGAGCAGGATCGAGGCGGCAGGATATGGGTTTTCCCGGCACATGGATGACATCCAGCGAAAGCGTGGTCTACCGCGTGGTGCCCAAATGCGCCTGCTCGACCATCGGTCAGATCATGTATTACGGCGACAACGGCACGTTCTTTGACGGCGACATCCACGACGCCAAGGACGGTCTGCACAAATGGGCCTTCGATGCCAGCCAGCCACTGATCGAGGCCAATGTGAAGGCGCATAAATCCTATGCCTTCACCTGCGTGCGAAACCCCTACACCCGCATCCTGTCCAGCTTTTTCGACAAGATCTGCGGCATCCAGCGCAACGGCAAGCGCTATCGCGGCAATCTCGTTCCCCTGCTGGTCCAGAAATACGGGATCGAGGTCGGCGGCCCCGACGGCACCGAGGAATTCGACCAGATCCGCAGTTTCCGGCGTTTCCTGCTCTTCGCGCGCGACTCGATCCGCTGGCGCCGGCCGATGGACCCCGACATCCACTGGTCGTCCATCTCGGGCCATGTCTCGACCTTCGTGGTCAATGGCGGGCGCTACGACCACATCTTCTGGACCGAGGATTTCAACGCCGGCATGCAGACCGTTCTCGACAATATCGAGATGGCCCATCCCGTCGACCTGGCCCGGGTGCCGCGCTTCAACGAAAGCGCCGGGCACGGGCCCAAGCGCGCGCATGCCGTCGAGGATTATTTCGACGACCTGTCGATGCACCTCGTCTACGAAATCTACAAACCCGATTTCGAGCTGTTCCGCTACGATTTCGAGGACCCGTCGAACAAGATGCCCAAGGGCGAGATCGATCTCGACGAGGTGCACGCCAAGCTTGGCGACTAGGGTCCGCCCATCCCCGCTGACACGCGGAACGTGGCCGCAAAACCGCGCAGGGTCGGAAATTTTGTTGCGCGCCTTCGTCCAGATTGATTCGATTCGTCGCCGACCCTAGGGTCAACGTATTGAATCAGGTTGATTCCAAGTGGGGTATCGATGGCGGGAGTTCGCAATCCAGGGATACTGAGACAGGCATTCATGGCAGTCTGCATGGCAACTGCCGCGTCCGGTTTCGGCACTTCGGCCATCTCTCAGACAACCTCGGCACTCGAGGCCGAGCGTGCATCGGTCTTCGCCCGCATGCTCGACGCGCCGGCCGACCGGGCCCTGATGGCGCAATACGCGCGGCTGTCCATCGAGTTAAGGGATTTCGAGGCCGCCGCCGCCACGCTTGAGCGGCTGATCGACCTCGAGCCCGCCAACGCCACCGCGCGGCTGGAACTGGCCACGGCCTATTTCGCCATGGGCAACTATCCCCTGGCGGAGTTCCACCTGAACGCCGCCGCGGCCTCGGGCGCGCTTTCGGCCGAGCAACTGGCCTCGGCCGAGGCCTATCGCGCGGCCGCCGAGACGCGCGACGAACCCAGCCGGTTTTCGGGCTCCGTCGCCGCCGGGATCGTATCGGCCGACAGCGAGACAGGATTTCTGGGGAGCGGTTCGCTGAACTGGTCGATCGATCTGGGCGACGCGAACGCGACCGAATGGGTCACGCAGATCGGGGCGAGCACCTACCAGATCGGCGCGGGCCCCGGCGCCTCGACCTCGGACCGGCAGAGCCTGCGCCTGCGCAGCGGCCCGCGTTTTCAACTGACCGGCGAGGCCTTCGGCCCGCGCCTGCAGCCTTATCTGGAGCTTGAATCGGTTCGCTACCCCGATGCGGCGGCCTCGGATTACGACGCGGCCTCCTTTGGTCTCGCCTACCAGAACGCCCACAGCGCGGCCTGGACCAGTTTCGCCGACGCCTCCCTCGGCTGGGGGGAGCTGAACGCCTCGGGCGCCGATATCGATTTCCACGATATCGCGCTTGGCCTGACCTACCGCCCCTCGCGCGAGGCCTTCTACCGGCTGACCCTGTCGATGGGCAGCGAGGATACGGCGACGCGCGAAGAGGATGAGCGCGGCCTGCGCCTCGATTACGGCCGGAATTTCGACGCGCCCGCGGCGCTGTCGGGTCCGGACTGGCGCGCCGGGGCCTTCGCCTCGGTCGACTGGCTCGACATCACCGACACCGGTGTGCCCAGCGACGAGACGGTGCGCGCGGCGGGCCTGTCCCTGCGCGCGTATCTCAACGAAGATATCTATCTCGAGACGCGCGGCACCCACGTCGCGCGGGACGGAGGCACGACCTCTGACGAGACCATCCTGTCGATGCAGCTTGGACTGGAGTTCTGAGATGCGTGTCCGTTCCATCCTCCTCTCCGCCCTTCTGTCCACCGCGCTCGCCCTTCCGGTCGCAGCCCAGCCGATCGGCACCGTCGCCTCCAGCGAACCCACGCTGCGTGGCACGCCGCCCGGGGCGGGCACGCGCACGCTCGCGCTCGGCACCGACCTTCTGCGGGACGAGACCGTGCAAAGTTCCGCGACCGGGCGCGGGCAGCTTCTGTTCCTCGACCAGACGACGCTGTCGCTGGCGCCGAACACCACCATCGTGCTCGACCGGTTCGTCTTCGACCCCGAGCGCGGCACCGGCGAGATCGGCCTGCAGCTGACCGAAGGCGCGCTGCGCTTCATCGGCGGCACGCTAAGCCGTCAGCAGGACGCGGTGATCGAGACGCCCACCTCGACCATAGGCATCCGCGGCTCCTCGGCGCTGATCCTGTATTCGGGCGGACGGACCATCGCGATCTTCATCGCGGGCAACCGGCTATGTGTCGCCGTGGAGGGCGGGCGCAGCTGCACCTCGCGGCCCGGCGGCGTGGTGACCGAGGACGGCTATCAGGGCCGCGTCGCGCCCGAGTTTCTCGCCTTCATCCTCGGCCTGATCGACGGGCAGCCTGTGACGGCCGCGCAGGGCGGCTTCGGCTCCGGCGTCATCGGCGCCGTGCCCCCGGGCAGCGGTCCGTCCTCACCCGATGGCGCGCAATACGATGGCCGCATCTTCGGCGACGAGTTCGACGCGGACACCCTGATCGGCCTGATCGACGAGCTGTCCGATCCGCCACCGCCTCCGCCACCACCGGAGGAGGAAGAAGAGGAAGAGGTGGAGGAAGACGAGGGTGGCGAAGAGATCCTCGATGATCCACCGCCTCCACCACCGCCGCTCGACCCGATCGAACTTGACTGACCCTAGCGCTTGGAAAGCGCCACCGCCGCGCCATCCCAGTCCGCAGGCGGCGGGCTGGCACGGTGCAGAGCGATGCGGTCGAGATAGGTCCGCGCGACAAGCGGCGTCTCGCAAAACAGCGGCGTCTGCCGGGCAAGCTCGGTGAAGGCTGCCTCCGCCGCGTCCCAGTCGCGGCCCAGATAGGCCATGCGCGCCCGGCTCAGCACCTCGGCGAAATCCGAGACACCCTCGGCGCCCGCCGGCACGACCAGCGACACGTCGACGGCGCGCGCGAAGCCCTTGGCCGCGATCCGGTCGAGCACGATGGCCCGCAGCCCCGGGGGACAGGACGCAGCCGCCTCAGGCCCGACGCAGTTCGACACGCCATAGCTGCGCGTCAGCCCCTCCAGCCGCGCGGCCAGCGTCACGGCGTCGCCGACGCAGGTGTAGCTCAGCCGGTCGCGGGACCCCATGAGCCCCACATAGGCCTTGCCCGTATTGAGCCCGATGGCGACGCGCACCGGCGGATAGCCCTCGGCCTCCAACTCCGCCGAGGCCCCGGCCGCCGCCGCCTCCACACCGGCAATGGCGGCAAGCGCGGTCGCGGCGTGATCGTCCTGCGCGATGGGCGCGTTCCAGAACGCCATAACGGCATCGCCCATGAACTTGTCGATCGTGGCGCCGCGGTCGACCAGCGTCTCGGCCACGGCGGAAAGGTAGGTGTTCACCAGTTGCACCACGCGGTCGGGCGGCATGCCCTCGGTCACGGAGGAAAACCCGCGCATGTCCACGAAAATCACGCTCAGCTCGCGCTCGGCGCCTTCGGGGGTCAGTGCCGCCTCCGGATTGGCCTCGATCCGCCCGATCAGCGAAGGCGGCAGAAAATAGGCAAAGCGCGCGCGGATCGCCCGCCGGGCGCGTTCCTTGGCCAGAAAACCGATGGTTGTCCCCGGCAGGAACACCGCCAGCGCCGTGAGCGTCGGCAGAACCGGATCGAAGAGCACACCTGCCCGCCCGAAAGCGACGATGCCCCCAAGCACCGGCGCGGAGACCAGCACCAGTGCCACGGCCAGGCCCAGAACCGGCCGTTCGCGCAGTTGCAGCGCGGTCAGGGCAAGGCCCGTGAGCAACACGATCAACAGTTCCAGCCCCGGCATCCAGTCCGGCCGACCGAGGAAGTGGCCCGCCACGATCTGCTCGATGATCTCCGCATGGAGCGTGACACCCGCGATGGCGGGATCGAGCGGCGTGGTGCGGATGTCGAAGAGCCCCTGCGCCGAGGACCCCACCAGCACGATGCGCCCCGCCACCCGCGCCTGAAGCTCTGGGTCGATGCCCTCGGCCTCGAGCACCCGCGCGGCGGGGGTGACGCGGTCCGGCCGGTAGCCCACGAAATGGATGCGAAAGGCGCCATCGGCCTCCACCGGGAAAGACAGCGCGCCCGTGCGCATGGCCACGGCGGCCACCGTCCCGCCCGAAACCTCGCCCGAGCCTTCGGTGGTGCGCAGGATATGCCCACCCGCCCCTTGCGCCACGCGCAGAAGCTCGACCGAGAGCGCCGGCATCAGGACATCGCCCACCATGCTCACCATCGGCACCGTGCGGGTGACGCCATCGCTCGTGCGGCCAAGGCTGATGGTGCCGAGCCCCGCCGCCTCCGCCGTCAGCTCCGGCAGGTTCACCACCGCCGCGGGGTACCGCGTAAGGCCCGGCGGCACTTCGCCCGTCACGGCCACGCCCGCCAGCGGCTGCGGGACCTCCCCCTCCTGCCCGCCCGCCACCGACAGGACGACGGGACGCCCGGCGATGGAACCGGCGAAGACCTGGTCATGCGGCGGCAGGCCCAGGTCGGGCAGAACGGGCGGTATCCCCTCGCGGAAGCGCGACCAGCTTTCCGCGATGCGCTCCGGCGAGGTGCGGTCGGGTTCGGCGAACAGCACGTCATAACCGATGGCCGCCGCCCCGTGCGCGAAAAGCCGGTCGGTCATCGCGGCCATGTAGCTGCGCGGCCACGGCCATTGCCCGTAGTCGTCAAGCGCCGCCTCGTCGATATCGATGATATGGACCGGGGCTGCGGGGTCATAGGGGCGCGGGCTGGCCCTCTGGTAGCCGTCGAAAACGACGTCGCGGGCCTGCGACAGGATCGGCGGCGACAGGACGGCGAGGCCCAGCATCAGCGCCGTCACCGTCAGGCCGAGCCCGAGGATCAGCCGCCGCATGGCGCGCGCGCTCCCGCTTCGGGCATCGCATCGGGCTTCGCCCCTGTCGGCACGCGTGTCTCCTTCCAGCCCCGAAACGGTATCAACCGCAGTCGAGCATGGGCGAAAGGCCCTGCTATGGCAAACCCTCGGGGTTTGACGCGCGGCGAAGCGACTGGCTAGGACGCGGGCCTTACGCTTGGTAAGGCGGCGTCGGAGAGGGCATGACCGATTTCACGGCATATGGCGCATTCGGCACGCTCGGTGTGATCCTTTATCTCGGCGCCTACGGGGCGTTGCAGGCCGGGCTGATCCGCGGCAGTTCGCCGACCTACACGCTCCTGAACCTCTGCGCCGCCGCTTCGGTCCTGTTCAGCCTCATGGAGACGTGGAACCTTTATTCGGCGCTGATCCAGGGGTTCTGGATCGCGATTTCCATCATGGGGATCGGCCGCAGGCTCTGGCTGCGCTCGCGCCGCTCCTTCGATGACGAAACGATGGCGTTCCTCAGGCTTCACCTGCCAACCCTGCCGCTGTTCGAAACGCACCGGCTGATGCGCCACGCATCATGGCGCGACCATCCTTCGGGCACCGCGCTGGCGCGGCAGGGGCAGAGCGTGGATGCGCTCATCTATCTGGCAGAGGGCAAGGCGTCGGTTGAGGTGGACGGCCGGCCGGTCGCTACGCTGCATCCCGGCGCGCTGATCGGGGAGATGACGCTGATCCATGGCGGGGCGGCGACTGCGGATGTGACGGCCGAGGGGCCGGTGCGCGTCCTTTACCTGCCACGCGCGCAGGTCCTGACGGAAATCGACGCCGCGCCCGACATCGCGCTGGCGATGGGCCACGCGCTTCAGGCGGAGGTTCAGCGTAAGCTGATGATAATGAATGCGACGGGCAACGGCGGGCTCAACCCCGCGCCCCGACCGGCTCCGTCCGCGTGATGTCGCGCGCCATCGCTGCGCGGTCCATGGGCACGCTGTCAGCCACCTTGCGGGCGAGTTCCTGCCCGAACAGCGCGATCATCGCGTTCGACAGCGCGGGCGCGCGCGCCATCCGCGCCCTCAGCGCCTCGAGCGGGATGCGCACCACCGTTCCGCCTTCGGGCAGGCGCACGCTCGCGCTCGAGGGATTGCCGGTCAGAAGCGCGACTTCCCCGACGAAGGCAGGCCCAGCGATGGGAAAGCTCGCGCCCGATTTCTCGATCTCGATCCGTTCGGAATGGACCAGCATCAGATCATCGACCGGCTTGCCCTCCAGCGCGAGCGGCGTACCGGGGCCGACGGTTTCGCGGCGCATGATCTTCCGGAGCCGCCGGAACTGTCCCGGCGTGAGTGTCGGAAAGCTTGCGTAGAGGGTGCGGTCCTCCGTCGACATCCGCCACGTGGTGCGCTCCGTCAAGATCAGCAGGAGGAGCACGAGGTTCACCGACACGAGCAACACGTTGGCCGCGACCGACTGCGGCACGGGTTCGGAGCGAACGGCATAGAACACCGCGTCACACGAGAGCCCCGTCATCACCAGGATGCGCAGCCACAACTCGTCGCGCACGGCGAAGCCCGCGAATTTGAAGACAAGCCCCACGAAAAGGATACCGGTTATGAAAATGGGATCGGTCATCGAAATGGCGGCTTCAAAATCCAGGCAAAAGAGATCGTCATTTCTTACTATCGGAGCGGTCCAACATTCCAAAGCGTGATTTTCCACCGCAGACGCCGCGCCATGCGCGTTTCGTGAAGTTTTTGTGAAATCTCTCGCATCCCCCATCCAGATCAAACGCAGCTCGCCCGCAGGGATGCAGGGTCGCGCCATCCCTAGGTTGAAGGAGACCTGCGATGCGAGACATGACCATGCCGGATACCGAGGCGCGGGACACCACGGTCCGCCACCCCGCACTTCGCAACAGCGCCCCACTGATCGATGTGGCACAGCTCGACCTGTGGTACGACCATGGAAAGGTGCATGCGCTGCGCGACATCTCGATGGAACTCTATCCGGGCGAAGTGCTGGCCTTCGTCGGCCCGTCGGGATGCGGCAAGTCCACGATGCTGAAGGTGTTCAACCGGATGCATGACCCCGACCCGGGCGTGCGGATCAAGGGACGGATCACGCTGCACGGCGACGACATCAACGCCCCCGGGGTCGATCCGCCGCTCCTGCGCCGCCGCTTCGGTTGGGTGGCGCAGAAGCCCAACCCCTTTCCGATAAGCATCTGGCAGAACGTGTCCTACGGGCCCCGCATCCACGGCCTGTTGCGCGACAAGGCCGATTTGGAGGCGCATGTGGAGGATTGCCTGCGCCGCGCGCATCTCTGGGACGAGGTGAAGGACCGGCTCCATACCCTTGGTGCGATGGAACTTTCCGGCGGTCAACAGCAGCGTCTGTGCATCGCCCGCGCGCTGTCGACGAAGCCCGATGTCCTGCTGATGGACGAGCCCACGGGCTCCATCGATCCGATCGCCACGGCCAAGGTGGAAGAACTGGTGATGGAACTGAAAGCGGACAAGGCGATCATTCTCGTCACCCATTCGATGATGCAAGCACGCCGCGTGGCCGATCGCATGGCGGTCTTCCACCTCGGGCGGCTGGCGGAGATCGGACCGACGGCGGAGCTGTTCGAGCGACCCGTCAGCAACGAGGCACAAAGCTTCATCGGCGGCGCCACAGGCTGAGGGCGCGGCTCAGTTGCCGTTGCCGTT
>CAZOBK010000070.1:0-2311 GCA_964578115.1 uncultured Roseicyclus sp. | reverse complement strand
GCCCGACTGGCCCGGCGGCGGCGATCCACCGCCGTTCTCGGCGTTGTTGTTCGGACCGGAATTGCCCGGCGCATCCTGATCGCCGTTGCCCCAGCCGTTGTTGCCCTGGGGTCCGCCGTTGCCGCCGCTATTCCCGTTTCCGCCGATATTCCCATTACCGCCGCCCGACTGGCCCGGCGGCGGCGATCCACCGCCGTTCTCGGCGTTGTTGTTCGGACCGGAATTGCCCGGCGCATCCTGATCGCCGTTGCCCCAGCCGTTGTTGCCCTGGGGTCCGCCGTTGCCAGAGTCAACGACGTTCCCCTGCTCGCCAGACGGTTGCGATCCGCCATCGTCCTCGGCGGGGGCCCCGAGATCGGCTGCCGCAGTGACAGCCGTGGTCAGCACGCGATCGGGGTTCGAGAGTTCGTCGAAGGAGCTGAACATGATCGTGCCACTCCGCAAGTCCGATGCCATGTCCGTGGCGATATTCTCGATCCCGTTCGTGGGCACGGTGAGCATTGCGGTGGTGCTCCAGACCGACGCGGTGAGCCAGAAGACATAGTCGACCGTGACGGCGCCCGACTCGGATTGCAGAAAAGTGTCGAATTTCATTTGGTTTTCCGTCTGGACTGAGAATTCATTGTTGGCGAAAAGCCCTGATGCACGTTCGCGGGCCGACTCGCTAATACTACAAAGGGAATTGGTCGTCTGTCCGAGGCAGCGGCCGCGGTGCCAGAGCAGTGTGGCTGGCGCGGCTCCCGCCGCCCCGCACGGCTCCCGCCGCCCCGCACACCCGGGCTTGAGCGGCTATTCCGCCGCGATATCGGTGATGACGCTCACGCCCTGTTCCTCTAGAATCCGCACGAGGTGCTCGGGCAGTTTCATGGCGTCGAAAGGCTTGGTTATCACCGCGGCGGCACCGGCCTTCATGAGGGTCTCTATCTCTTCGGCTGAGGCCTTCGCGGTCAGGAAGACAGCAGGCGTGTCACGAAATCTCTCGATAGAGCGCAGGTAGCACAGCAGCTCTGGCCCGGAGATTTCGGGCATCATCACGTCAAGGAGCAGGATATCGGCCTCGGTTCCGGCGATGGCCTCGATTGCCTCGGGTCCGGAGGCGGATTGCGTCACCCGCATGCCGCCCACACTACTGAGCGTGAGTCCCACGACAGTCCGGACGTCATCGCAGTCGTCGACATGTAGAACCCTGAGGGGCGACATCATCCTGCCTCCTGTTGCGCGGGCGCGTCAAACGCTGGACCCTGAGCAGCGTCCAGCGCGCGCCGCGGTGCTGCATTGTCCACAAACGGTTAAAGCTTCAATTCGCCAGGAATAGGGCAGAACGGAGCCGAAACCATGCGTTGCGGCGGTGCGTTTTGCCACGGACTTGACACCGGACGTAACGGAATGGCGCCCGCCGCGCGGCACCCGGTGACCGACGCCTCAGATCAGTCCCTGCTCGGCGAAAAGCGCGCTGAGCGGCCGCTTCGGGCGCGGGCCGATATGCCGGATCACCTCGGATGCCGCCGCGACGCCCATGCGTCCGGCGGTCTCGAGGTCCTGCCCCGTCGCCATGCCATAGAGGAAGCCGGCGGCGAACTGATCTCCCGCGCCCGTGGCGTCCACGGGCGTGATCCTCTCGACCTGCACCTCGGCGCGCTCGGCCCCCCGGATCAGCTTCACCGGGTCGCCGGAATGGGTGCAGACGACAAGCTCGCACACCTTGGCCGCCTCCCCGAGCGCCGCCTCGAGGTCGTCCGTCTGGTAAAGCGCAAGCCATTCCTCGTGATTGCCGATGGTGTAGTCCATTTCATCGGTGATCAGCCGCAGGAAATCCGCCCGGTGCCGATCGACGCAGAACGGATCGGACAGCGTGATCCCCACCTTGCCGCCACCGGCCCGGCAGGCCCGCGCCGCGGCGGTGAAGGCGGCCTTGCCCTCGGGCTTGTCGTAGAGATAGCCCTCGAGAAACAACCAGCGCGCGCGCCCGGCCACGTCCGCGTCCACATCATCCTCGTCGAAATCCGCGCCCGCGCCCAGATAGGTGTTCATCGACCGCTCCCCGTCGGGCGAGACGAAGATCATCGACCGTGATGTCGGCGGCAGGTCGCCCGGCACCGGCGGGTTGGGGAACGCCGTGCCCTGCTCTGCCATGCCGGCGGCGTAGAACCGGCCCAGCGCGTCGTCCTTCACCTTGCCCAGAAACGCCGTGGACAGTCCAAGGGACCCCACGCCCGCGATGGTGTTGGCCACCGATCCGCCGGCGGTCTGCACCCTGTCGGACATCGCGGCATAGAGCAGTTCCGCCCGCTCCCGCTCCACCAGCTGCATG
>CAZOBK010000069.1:0-16439 GCA_964578115.1 uncultured Roseicyclus sp. | reverse complement strand
CAGGCCTCTGAGCGTGGCCTTCATGACGCCACGGGCCGGTATGCTGTTCGGAAGGGCGATGGCGCATCGTGATGCTTGTCTGCAAGGATCGGAGGGAGCGGCTGCGCGACGTGAGACATGGTGTTTCCTGCGGCGTAGGTCGGGCGAGGGTCACCGCCCGACCGAGGGTTTGAGGTCTCAGGGCCTGTAGGCCGCGTCCTGCTGCCAGCCGGTGAAGCCGGTCTGCATGACGACGACGTTCGAGTGCCCCGCCACGCGCAGCGCGACGGCCGCCTGTGCCGACGGGCTGCCGGTGTTGCAGAAGAGGATCGTCATCCGGTCCTCGGGGATCTCGTCGATCCTGTCGAGCGCCTCGCGCCACTCGATGTTGACGGCGCCCGAGATCGTGCCTTCCTCGAACTGGCCCGCATCCCGGGTGTCGACGAGGAGCGCGGTCTCGAAGACGGTCTGGTCGATCTGCTGGGGCAGGATGATGCCGGCCTCGTATTCCGAGAACATCATGTACTCCTGCATGGCATCGATGGCCGCGTCCTGCGCCAGGGCGGGCGCCGCATGCAGTCCGAGCGCGACAGTTACCGCTGCGAGAATGTGTCTCAGGATCATCCTGGGGTTCCTCCGTTCCGGTTTCCTGGTGTTCAGGTGTTCTGCGCGCGCCAGCCGGTCGTTCCGCCTTCAAGCCAGAGGGCGTCCAGGTGGCCGAGCCTGTTCAGGATGTCCACGCCCTCTGCCGACCGACCGCCGCCCTTGCCGCAGATGGTCACGGGTGTTTTTCCAGCCGGGAGGTCACGCGCCCGGTCTTGGAGTTCGGCCAGCGGGATATGCACCGCGCCCGCCACATGCGCGGCGTCGTAGTCCTCGGCATCGCGAACGTCGATCAGATGGAAGCGATCCGGCTCGGCTGCGAGCGCGGCGAACGTCAGCATTCCGGCCATCAGAACACCAGGACCTTGTCGGCGGCGAGCGTCCCTTGCGCGAGTTCGTCCATGGTGGAGCGCGTCGGCCCATCCATCATGTCGCTCTCGGTCAGGCCGCGTGCGTCCATGCAAGTGCCGCACATCAGGACGCGCCCCTTGGCGGACAGGACGCGGCGGAGCATGCGTTCGAGGTTGTAGTAGCCATCTGGCGTCGTCTGCCCCGCCTTGGCGCAGAGCACCGCGTCGGCCATCAGGAAGACGGTGATGTCCGCTTGAGGGTCGTTCTTGGCAAGCGCGTGGGCCATGCGCAGGCCGTTGAAGCTGCGCTCGGTTCCATAGGGAGGGTCGTTCAGAAGGATCAGGTGTTTCATCTTGGGTCCTCAGGTCCGGGCGCGCGTTTCGAGATCTGAAAGGAAGGCTTCGATGCGCCGGGCATTGGCGCCGCGGTCGATCTGGCCGAGGCGCGAGCGCGAGCGCATGTCGATCCGGGCGCCGGTATCGGTTTCGGTGACACGGATCGCCACCTCGTCCTCGAAGCCGAACAGACGGCTCGTGACGATGGCCTCGATCTGGCTCTCCGCAGGATCGGCCGACAGCACCTCCCAGCCGTGCGCCTCCACGAGCGCGAGCGCCGCCGCGAAGGCCTCGTCTGCCGAGACCGGCAATTCCAGTGGCAGCACATCGGGATATGCGGCGTGCTGTGGCTCGGTGTTCTGCGCGGGGTAATCGCTGGGCGTGGCCGTGAACCAGAAGACCGGCGGATCAGCGGTGTCGGTTGAGATGTCGTTGATCGGCGGCGTGGTGAACGTGGCATATTGCCAGGCCCCGGCCGCGATCAGGACCGGCAGCGACAGCGCGAGGCCGAGTGCCGCGATGCCGCCGCCGCCATTTCTGCGAGCGAGCCACAGGCCCAATGCCACAACGGCCAGCGCTGCGCCCGCAACGGCGGCCCAAGCGCCCCAGCTCGCCACGTCGAGCGCGCGCAGCACGGCCCACCAGTCCTGCCGGTAGCCGAACGCGGAGGCCGCGAGCAGCAGGATCGAAGCCAGCCCGAAGAGAACTGCGCCCCATCCGAGGCGGGAAACGGCCGTGTCACGCATCTGCGGTCTCCGGCTGTTCGGCGGGGTTCAGCCGCGGGTGGGTTTCCTCGCCGAGCCAGAAGAGTACGGCGCCGGAGACGAACATGGAGATGGCGACGAACCAGAAGGCGGCTTCTGCCGCGCCGGTGAGGCTTGCCGCCAGCCCAAGGCCGAGTGCGCCGATGGCATAGCCGAGGTCGCGCCAGAAGCGGTAGATGCCGATGGCCGAGCCGCGCCAGGCGGGCGGCGTGATGTCGGCCACCGCCGCCGAGAGGTTCGGGTAGAGCAGCGCCATTCCGAAGCCCGCCACGCCGGCCGAGACCGACCACCAGAGCGCGCCCGTGCCCATGACCACCATGGCCACGCCCGCGCCGCAGATCCACATGCCGAGCACGTTGGGCCAGAACCTGCCGACATGGTCCGACACCCGCCCGGTGAAGAGTTGAGAGCCACCCCAGACGAAGCCGTAGGTGCCGACGATCCAGCCGACCTCGGTCAGGGTCGCGCCTTGCGTCACGAGGAAGACCGGGAACAGCGCCCAGACCAGCGCATCGACGAATTTCTCGACAAGCCCGGCCTGAGAGATGGCGAAAAGGCGGCGGTCGCGCCAGCTCATCAGCGCGAAGACTTCGCCTGTCGTGGGATGCTCGGAGACACCTTGCGGGTAGCGCGGCGGGTTCTTCGGCGGGGCGGCCTTGTGCGCCGCTGTCTCGGCCTTGGCCCAGGGCAGCGTGTCCTTGACCCAGACCACGGTCAGAAGCAGCGCCAGCAGGACCACGGCCATGCCGAAGACCAGCAAGCCAACACGAGCCCCCAGCCACTCGGCGGCATAGGCGGTCAGGATGCCCGCGATCGCCACGCCTACGTAGCCCGAGAACTCGTTCAGCCCCATGGTGAGGCCGCGTTCCTCGGCCTTGGTGATGTCGAGCTTCGCGGTCTGCGTCATCGACCAGCAGAGGCCCTGGTTGACGCCCAGCAGCACGGTCGCCGCGACGATCCAGTTCCAGTCGGGCGCATACCAGATCATCACCGGGATCGGCAGCGCCACGACCCAGCCCAAGGCCAGCACCCGCTTGCGCCCGATCCGCTCCGACCAGCGCCCGGCGACGAAGTTCATCACCGCCTTCACCGCACCGAAGGCCACCACGAAGGAGGCGAGCAGCAGGAACGAGCCTCGCTCCAGCCCGAACTCGCTCTCTGCCAGCGCCGGGACCACCGTGCGCGTCATGCCGATGGCGAAACCCACCAGCATGACCTGGATCAGCTGATGCGCGACCTGAACCCGGTTCTCACGGATGCCGCGCGTGAAGTCGCTGGAGCTCATTCGGCGCGCTCCTTCGTCGTGATGCGCGGGTCGAGTGCGTGGCCGCTGGCGGGTCCGCGCAGAGGCTGAACCAGCATCCGGTCGAGCCAGAGATCGCGGTGCGTGCGGAACTGCTCGATGCCGATCTCCATCCCCTCATGCCCTCTGGCAGGCTGGGCGATGTAGGTGCCCAGGAGCAGGTCCCACCACGGCAGGTTGAAGCCGTAGTTTGAGTTGGTCTCGCGCGGGTCGGCCGAGTGGTGGACGCGGTGCATGTCCGGCGTCACCACGAAGAGGCGCAGCACCCGGTCCACCGGGCGAGGCAGGTCGATGTTTGCGTGGTTGAAGAGCGCGGTGGCGTTCAGAATCACCTCGAACAACAGTACCGCGACGGCGGGCGGTCCCAGCGCCGCGACCACCGCCAGCTTGATCCCCATTGAGATCAGGATCTCGATGGGATGAAATCGCAGCCCCGTGGTCGCGTCGAAATCCAGATCGGCGTGGTGCATCCGGTGCAGCCGCCACAAGCCGGGGATCGCGTGGAACATCACGTGCTGCAGGTAGATCGCCAGATCGAGCAGCAGCATCGAGACGACGACCGCAACCCAGAATGTCGCGTCGATGTTGTTGAACAGTCCCCAGCCACGGTCCTCTGCCATGACCGCGAGCCCGACGGCGATGATCGGGAAGGTCAGCCGCAGGATCGCGGTGTCGAGCACCACGAGCGCGAGGTTGTTCGTCCAGCGGATGACGCGCGGGATCTCTCGCCTGCGGCGCGGCGCCGCCACCTCCCACAGCGCCATAGCCACCAGGATGCCGAGAAAGGCAGCAAGGCGAATGGTTGGTTCAGCGGCGAGGATGGTCTCGGACATGGGGCGTCAACCTTCGGGCTTGTGGGAAGCGATGGAATCGCTATCATTCAAACTATCGCTTGAATGATCTACCGTCCGGAGTCGCTCCATGTCAATCAGCCCGAAGCTGGCTCTGCTCGAAGAATACGCGCTCGTCGCACGCGCCCTGTCCGCTCCGGCGCGGCTCTCGCTCCTCGAACAACTCGCACAGGGAGAACGCGGCGTGGAGGCGCTTGCGGAAAAGACAGGCCTGACCATCGCCAATTGTTCGCAGCATCTGCAGCAGCTCCGCCGTGCGGGCCTCGTCACCAGCCGCCGTGACGGCAAGGCGGTGATCTACCGGCTGACCGACGCGAAGACGTTGGAGCTGATGGACCTTCTGCGCATCGTGGCGGAGCGGAACCTCGCGCAGGTCGAGCGCATCCTGCGGGGGCTCGCGGGCGGCGAGGACACCCCCGAACCCGTCAGCCGCGCGGACCTCGCCGCACGGCTCGCGGAAGGCTCCGTCACTGTGCTCGATGTCCGGCCCGCCGACGAATACGCCGCGGGCCACATTCCCGGCGCGCTGAACGCGACCCTGGCGGAGCTGGAGCAGATCCTCCCGAGGCTCCCGCCGGACGCCGAGATCGTCGCCTATTGCCGCGGCCCATACTGCGTCTACGCGCATCAGGCCGTGGCCACCATGCGCCGCCACGGGCTCAACGCGCGACGACTGGAGGGCGGCCTGCCGGAATGGCGCGAGGATGGAAGGCCCGTGTTCATCGACGCAGGCTGAGTGTCCCCGCGCTTGGGCAAGTTCGCGAAGTACTGCGAAATCCGCGAGCATCTCGCGATCGCTGAGCGCTGCGGCAGCAGGGCAAGCTAATCGGCCGCCCGCGCCCGGAACTGCCGGCTGTACTCGACGACGGGCTGACGGGTCCCGAGGGCGCCCCCGTCGGAAGCCCCATAGCGTAAGTCCAGCCCCCGCAACCAACAGACGCATAACCATTAGGTAGGTTCTTCTCGGAACTGGCGCAGCCTGGTTCTGACGGCGAGGTCATCATGATCGACAGCACCCACCTGAAGGCGCACCGAACGGCGGCAAGCCTCTCAAAAGGGGGACTCGCACGCGAGCCATCGGACGGACCAAAGGTGGGCTGAACTCGAAGCTGCACATGGTCTGTGACGGGCTAGGTCGACCGCTGACCTTCTTCCTGTCGCCGGGCCAGATGAGCGATGCGAGGGGTGCCCTGGCACTGCTCAAGGCCTTGCCGCCCGCGAAAGTGCTCCTGGCAGACAAAGGATACGACGCGGACTGGTTCCGCGAAGCCCTTGAAGACATAGGTATCGCCGCCTGCATCCCGGCCCGGCGAGGACGGAAGAACCCCGCAAGCCATGACAGCGCCCTCTATCGCCAAAGGCACCGGATCGAGAATCTCTTCGCTCGCTTGAAGGACTGGCGTCGGATCGCAACCCGCTACGACAGATGCGCCGACCTCTTCCTCTCAGCCATCTGCATCGCCGCTACCGTCATGTTTTGGTTGTGAGTCCTGATCCTAGCAGTATCGAAGAATAGCTGCTTTATGGGCTACAGAAGACCAGTGATTGCTGATAGCTTCCGTTTCGATGAGACATTTTCAATTTGGCGGTCCCGTCATTTGCAACGCGTTTTCACCATCGTGGGCCAATATACAACAAAAGGGTAATTAATGACATCGGAGAGCCATTTTCCCGGATCCAGAGAGGCGGACCTCGAACATCTCCGGCGGGCGATGGAACTGGCGGATGAAGCGGTATCGAACGGCAACCACCCATTCGGAGCTGTGCTCGTCTCGCGCTCGGGC
This sequence comes from uncultured Roseicyclus sp., assembly GCA_964578115.1. GTDB lineage: Bacteria > Pseudomonadota > Alphaproteobacteria > Rhodobacterales > Rhodobacteraceae > Roseibacterium. The sequence continues at coordinate 10,469 of CAZOBK010000069.1, read as the reverse complement.
GAGGTTCTCATGGAGGGCATGAACAGCTACTCTGTCGACAAGGGGCCGGGGCACGCCGAGGCCAACCTCGCACGAGACAGCGCGCGGCGCATTGATGTTGAAACACTTCGCGGTTCGACGCTCTACACGTCGGTCGAGCCCTGCTCGATGTGCGCCGGAACGATATACTGGGCCGAGATCGGCACAGTGGTGTATGGAATGAGCGAACGGCGCCTAGGTGAACTCACCGGCGAAGACCCGGAGAACCCTACGCAGGATCTCGAATGCCGACAGATCTTCGCGTCTGGCCGCCGCCCCGTTGCGGTCCGTGGCCCATTTCCGGAACTTGAGGACGGCATCGCCGCGCAGCATCGGGCGTTCTGGCGTGCCGGGGCATCCTAATGACAGCGATCGAGATCACTCTCGAGGGGGATTTTCAGTCAGACAGCTTTCCAGACTGGATTTGCCATCGCGCACGGCTTCTGGACCTGAGAGGCTGGGTTTCGCAGCAGGATGAAACCCGAATGACGATTCTGGTTGCAGGTCCCGACTCGCTGATCGGCGCCATGGAAATGGCATGCAGCCTCGGCCCGGTCGATATCGAGGTGGATCGAATTGACAGCCGACCGAGAAGACTGTCCGAAGCCTTGAACGGCTTTTACAAGCGCTGACGCGCAAAGTTCATCTTCCGCACAAAAAATAGGCATGTGGTGCGAAATCGAACGCGTCCAAGCAGGATACTTGCGGGATTCCTGACGATCCCCCTTTCCAACAAGCGGTAATTGGCGGCGTGATACGGGTCAATCGCGGGGGAATGGATGCCGGCACAACCAGTGGGACTGACACGAGATTTACCTCGAGGACGCGTCATGCGTGCCGGGGTAGGCGGCAAGGACGTTGTCGTTTGGCGCGCAGAGAATGGTGAAATCGCAGCTTGGGACAATCGTTGCCCACATCGCGGTATGGCGCTCAGTCACGGGTTTGTGCGGGGCAACACGCTCGCCTGCCTCTATCATGGCTGGCACTATGGGTCGTCCGGCAGATGCAGCTACATTCCAGCCCATCCAGAACTCGACCCGCCTGCAACAATCCACGCAAGACAATACAGCATTTCCGAACAGGGCGGGGTGATATGGGTCTCGGTGGACGACGATGCCGAGGGCACAGACCTTGGGCTCGCCCCGCTGCGAAGTTTTATTGTCGAAGCCGGTGAGGACGTCGTGATCGCCGCCTGCGCCTCGACCCCTCTCGATGGCGCAGTTCCCGTTGTCTTGGGCAATAGCCGGTTTCAGGTGGCAGGCGACACCTTGATGGCCCTGTGCAATCCCATCGGGCGGGCCGGGACACAGGTGACGATCTTGACAGCACCAAATCTGCCGGTAGCCCGCCGGCTCACCCATTCGCGTTGGTGTGAAGCGATGCGCCGCACGGCGGAGCAGGAGGCTGGCAAATGAGCCTCGAGTACGCAAAGAACGACTGGTACGCCGTCGCCGACGGGGCCGTGCTGGAACGCGGTCCCTACAAAACGCAGCTGCTCGGTACCGAGCTGACCGTTTCCGGACCTATCGACAATCCCACTGTGACCGATGCCAATGGCAAACGGTATCCCCTGCAGCACAGGTACAGCCATGTCTGGACAGCCATCGGCGACTCGCCGCGGCCGCTGTTTGATATTCCGGAGGGTGACGAACCCGGTCGCGTGCTGGTGCCGGTAGGAGTTGTTCGCGTCAAATGCTCGCCATTGCGCGCGGTCGAGAATTTCCTCGACATCGCTCACTTCCCCTTTGTGCACACCGATATTCTCGGCGCGGAGCCGCACACGGAAGTCGTCCCCTACAAGGCCGAGATCCGCGATGATCTGGAGGAGGTCTGGGCGACCCAGGTGAAATTCTTTCAGCCGCAGGCCTCAAAGAGCGCAGGCGGCGGGATTATCACAGAATATGAATACAGGGTGCCGGCCCCCACCGCGGCCGTGCTCTACAAGACCTGCCCGCCAAAGCCCGAGTTCAAAGACGTCATCGCGATCTTCGTCCAGCCGCGAAGCGAGGAGGAATGTGACGTCTGGCCCTGGATGGCGCTCTACGACGAGACATCGACCTATCCCGAGCTGGTGCAATTCCAGCAGGAGATTTTTCTTCAGGACCGCTCCATCTTGGAAAACCAGCGGCCGATCAAGCTGCCTCTCGATCCGAAGTTGGAGATCCCGACGCGGGCTGACATGACCTCCATCGCATACCGGCGCTGGTTGAAAAGGCGCGGGGCGACCTACGGCGCGCTGACGGCGGACGCATGACGGCATTCACGCTCTACAACTACGTCCTTTCCGGGAATTGCTACAAGGTCCGCCTGATGGCGAGCCTTCTCGGCGTCGATTACAAGATCCGGGCCGTGAATTTCTATCCGGGCTTCGAGCATCGGTCCGAAGACATTCTGGCCCTCAACCCCGCCGGGACCTTGCCGATCCTGATGGCGGGCGACCTCGTGTTAGCGGACTCGGCGGCGATGCTGGCTTGGCTGGCATTGAACCACGATGCATCGGGGCGCTGGTATCCCGCTGCCGACCCGGTCCTCGGCCCGCAGGTGCAGCACTGGCTGGCGTTCTCGGGCCGTCTGACCAATAGCGCGGGTCTGGCGCGGCTGGAGGCGATCCTGAACTGGCCAGTAGACTCCGAAACGGTGCGCAAAGCCGCGGTCAAGGATCTGCGCGAGCTCGAGTTGATGCTGACCGACCGTGTGCTGGAAGGCAGAACTTGGCTCGTCGGAGACCAACCTACCATCGCCGATATCGCCTGTTTTCCTTATGTCGCGCTTAGCCCGGATGCCGGCCTCGAACACGACGGTTACCCTGCAATCCGTAACTGGCTCTATGCGGTCCGTAGCCTGCCCAGCTTCGTCACCATGCCGGGCATCCACGAATTGCACGAGTTGCGCGAGACCTCCGATGCCTGAAGCCCCACCGCTCCTCCGCCTGCGCGGCATTACCAAGGCCTATCCGACAGTGCTGGCCAATGATGCCGTCGATCTTGATGTGAGGCCCGGCGAAATTCACGCGGTGCTGGGGGAAAACGGTGCTGGCAAGTCCACGCTGATGAAGATCATCTATGGTTCAGTGCGCCCGGACCGAGGCACGATCGAATGGTCCGGCAAACAAGTGGACATCCAGTCGCCCGCCATGGCGCGAGACATTGGCATCGGCATGGTTTTTCAGCATTTCTCGTTGTTCGAGACCCTGACCGCGGCCGAGAACATCTCTCTCGCCGTGCCCGGCACGATCAACGAATTGTCGCGGCGCATCCGCGAGGCCTCGGACCAGTTCGGGCTGGACGTGGAGCCCGACGCAAGGGTGCAGTCAATGACTGTGGGTGAGCGACAGCGTATCGAGATCCTGCGCTGCATCCTGCAGGAGCCAAAGCTTATTATCATGGACGAGCCCACGAGCGTCTTGCCGCCCCAAGGCATCGCCAGACTTTTTGAAACACTGAAGAAACTGGCGGCGGAAGGCATCGGGATCATCTTCATCAGCCACAAGCTGGAAGAGATCCGTGCGCTTTGCCATATCGCCACAGTGATGCGCGGCGGTCGGGTCGTTGGCGTCGTCGATCCGCGCGTCGAGGATACCCGTAGCCTGACCAGGCTGATGATCGGCCGGGAGATCGCGCCACCCAAGCATGGCAAGGAGCGCGGCGACGGACACGCGGTAATGGAAGTAACCGGGCTGAACCATACCCCTGACAACCCGTTTGCCACGTCACTCAAGGATCTGCACCTGACACTGCGTAGCGGAGAGATCCTCGGGATCGCGGGCGTCTCTGGCAACGGCCAGGATGCACTGACCCGAGCATTGGCAGGAGAGATTCTTACCCCGGCCGATGGCGGATCGACGGTAATGCTCGAAGGCAAGCCGATCGGCTGCCTTGGGCCTGACGCGCGGCGTGACCTCGGGATTCATTTCATCCCGGAGGAGCGTCTTGGCAGGGGCGCGGTGCCCACCCACACGCTGGCGGAGAATACGGGGTTGACCACCCATCACCGCGGTATGGTCCGTTGGGGTTTTCTCAACCTGAGCATGCGGCGCAAGCTCGCGTCGGACACCATCGAGACGATGGACGTGCGCTGCGGAGGAACAGAGTCGACGGCCCAGAGCCTCTCTGGCGGGAACCTGCAGAAGTTCATCGTGGGTCGCGAACTGGTGTTGGGCCCCAAGTTGCTGATCGCGGCTCAACCAACTTGGGGCGTCGACGTGGGCGCAGCTGCGGCGATCCGGCAGAGACTCATTGACTTGCGTGATGCGGGAGCAGCGCTGCTTCTGGTGTCCGAGGAACTGGAAGAGTTGCTCGAGATTTGCGATCGCATCCAGGTCATGTTCCGGGGCCGGCTATCCCCGCCGGTACCGGTACACTCCACCGACATCGACCATGTCGGCCTCGCCATGGCGGGAGACTTCGATGCGCTGGAGATCTCGCATAAGGACGCCACAGCCAAGGAGCACACATTTGCCTAGGTTTGCAATCGAAGCTCGGCCCGAGCGGTCGGTCTGGGCTCCGGTTCAGGTGGCTTTCCTCGCCGTACTTCTGACCATTATCGGCGGCTCCGTGCTGTTCCTGTTTTACGGGGTCTCGCCGCTGAGGGGTTTGAAGGCGGTATTTGTTGAACCACTGATGACAACCTATGGCATTGGCGAAGTGTTGCTGAAGATGGCCCCTCTTCTGGTGATAGCGCAAGGACTTGCCATCGCCTTTCGCGCGCAGGTCTGGAACATCGGAGCAGAAGGACAGCTGATCCTCGGCGCCATTGCGGCCTCGCTCCTGGCGATATGGTTTGACGGCACGTCGTCACCGTTCCTGCTTCCGGCGATGATCCTGGCGGGCATGCTCGCGGGAATGGCCTGGGCCGGCATCGCGGCCTTCCTGCGCACGCATTTCAACGCCAACGAGATCCTCGTAACCTTCATGTTGTCGAGCGTGGCGCTGCAGCTTCTTTATTTCCTCGTCACCGGCCCGCTACGCGATCCGAGCGGGTTCAACTTTCCGCAATCAATATCCTTTGACTCCTCGGCGATGTTCCAGATCCTCATCCCGGGAACCCGGGCCAATTCATCGCTTTTCATCGGCCTCTTTGTCACGGTTGTGGCCATTCTCTTCGTCCAGCGCAGCCTCGCCGGCTACAAGTTATCTGTGGGCGGCGTGGCACCCGGAGCGGCGTTGTATGCCGGCTTCTCCTCGAAACGGGCGATCTGGCTTGCGCTCCTGATCTCGGGCGGCGCGGCGGGTCTCGCGGGCGTGGGAGAGATCGCGGGGCCGCTCGGCATGCTGCAGCGCAACGTGTCGCCCGGCTATGGATATGCGGGGATCATCGTTGCGGTACTCGGTGGGCTGCATCCTGTCGGCATCCTCTTCGCTTCGGCGTTGATCGCGCTGGTATATGTCGGCGGTGATTTTGCGCTTCTCTCGGTCGGTGTGCCCAATGCTGTCACAGGGATCTTTCAGGGGATGCTTCTGACATTCTATCTTGCCTGCGCGTTCCTGCTGACATCGCGAATACGCCGCGTCCGGCCCGAGGCCATGGCAGCGGGGGCGCCGGCGGAATAATGGACATTCTCATATTCATTGTTGGCGGCACGCTTGCCGCGGCGACGGCCCTGATCTTCGCGGCGATGGGCGAGCTGGTGGCCGAGAAATCCGGCGTTCTCAATCTCGGTATCGAGGGTATGATGGCCACGGGCGCCGCCATGGGCTTCGTCGTGATGTCGCTATCGGGCTCCTATACGCTGGGCTTTCTGGCGGGCGCCGGACTCGGAATGGTCCTTTCTTTGGTCCACGCGGCGTTGACACTCGTGTTTCGCGCAAACCAAGTCGCATCCGGCCTCGCCGTGGGGATACTTGGGCTGGGGCTATCATCGGCCATCGGCAAGAAGTTCGAGGGCAGGACAGTCGATGGACTTCCCGAGACCGGCATTCCGATCCTGTCCGAGATACCGGTGCTGGGCCCGATGTTTTTTCAGCAGGACATCATGGTATACATGTCCATCCTGCTCATTCCCGCCACCTGGTACGTGTTGAACCGCACCAAGCTGGGCCTCACGATCCGCGCCATCGGTGAAAGCCCGGAAGCTGCACACGCCCTCGGCCTGAAAGTCCGCGTGATCCGCGCCTCATGTGTTGCATTCGGCGGCGCCATGGCCGGCATCGGTGGTGCCTACATGTCGATCGCCTACACGCCGCTCTGGGCCGAAGGCATGATCGCGGGACGTGGCTGGATTGTCGTGGCGCTTACCGTATTTGGAACCTGGATGGTCGGGCGCGTCGCCTTTGGCGCCTACCTGTTCGGCTCGATCTCGTTGCTGCAGTTGTCGATCCAGGCCTTGGGTCTGAACATCCCCAGCCAGTTGATGTCGGCTCTCCCCTATCTCGTGACCATCGTCATGCTCGCCGTGATTTCCCGCAACCCGATGTTCATCCGTCTGAACAGCCCGGCAAGCCTTGGCGCGACACTCAAGCTATCCTAACCGCAACTGATCAACATCGAGGACACGCCATGTTGCCAAAGACCCTGAAACTCACCGCAGCTGCCGCGACAGCCGCGGCGCTTGCGCTGCCTTCCGCGGCCCAGGAACTGACGATCGGTTTCGTCTATCCCTCTCCCATCGCTGATGTCGGCTGGTCGGCAGAATTGGACGCCGGCCGCCTGGCGGTCGAAGAGCATTTCGGCGACCGCGTTCGCACGATCTTTGTCGAGAACGTGCCGGAGGGGCCTGATGCGGCACGGATCATGAACCAGATGGCCGCGCAGGGCGCAGGCATGATCATGCTCGGATCCTTCGGCTACATGAACGACGGCATGCGTCTGGCCGAGCAGCGGCCCGATCTAACCTTCATCCACGCGTCTGGCTACCTTCTCGCGTCGAATTTCGGAAACTTCCAAAGCCGCAATTACGAGACCTCCTACCTCGTCGGGATGGCCGCCGCCGACGTGACCGAGACCGACACCATCGGTATCGTGGCCGCTTATGCGATCCCGGAAGTCGTCGGGATGATCAACGGTTTCGCTCTCGGCGTTCAGGAAGTGAACCCCGATGCCACAATCAAGGTTGTCTGGCTCAACTCGTGGTTCGACCCACCGCTGGCACAGGAAAGCGCCAGGGCGCTGATGGCGCAGGAAAGCGACGTGATCTACTCGCTCTACCAGGACACGCCGTCGGTGGTGTCCGTGGCCGAGGAAGAGGGTGTCTGGGTAATCAATACATCCTCCGACATGAAGGAATACGCGCCGACCTGGCTCCTCGCGTCGCAGGTGGCCGACTGGTCGACGCATTTTATCGACAGCGTACAGGCCTCGCTCGATGGCACATTCGAGGGCACGGCCTTTTGGGGCGGTTACGCCGACGATACGGTCGACGTCGAGAGCTGGTCGGAGTCGATTTCACCCGAGACCATGGCGATGATCGAAGAGGCCGAGGCGGCGATGCGTGCGGGCAGTTTTCACCCGCTGACCGGGCCGATTGAAGACCAGGACGGCATGACACGGCTTGCCGAGGGCGAGGTGATCACCGACGAGGCGATGTTGGGCATCGATTGGCTGGTGTCCGGGGTCGAAACGCGCATCCCACAGTAGCAGCCGCGCGTGCCGTCCTTTCGCACCGACCTGTTCCATGCCCCGTCTCGGGGTGTGGTAGAGCGTATCTCAGATGCTCTGGTCACAGTGGACGACGCTGGCACGATACTCTCCGCGGCGCCGTGCCCCGACACGGCGCCGCCTGATGCCACCGATCTGCGGGGACGCGGCGTACTGCTCCCCGGGTTCGTGGATCTTCACGTCCACGCACCGCAGTATCCCCAGCTTGGAATGGCGCTGGACCTCCCCCTGGAGGACTGGCTCTTGCGCTACACCTTTCCGTTGGAAGCCCGCTATGCGGACCTGGCCTTTGCAGCCCGTGTATATGAAAGACTGGTGCACCGTCTGCTGGCGAATGGCACCACGACCGCAGTCTACTTTGCGACGATCCATGGACCGGCCAGCCTGAAGCTGGCCGAAACCTGCCTCAACCTCGGACAGCGCGCGCTGGTCGGGCGCGTCGCGATGGATCATCCTGAAGGCTGCCCGCCGGACTACCGTGACGCAGACGCAGGGGCCGCAGTGGCCGACACGGCAGCCTTCATCGAGGCGGTGCGGGCGCTTCCTGAAAATGATTTGGTCGAGCCTGCCGTCACCCCGCGGTTCATCCCGGCCTGTACCGACGCCGCTCTCGAGGGGCTCGGTCGCCTGGCCGCTGATACCGGCGCTCCGGTGCAGACCCATTGCTCGGAGAGCGACTGGGAACACGACCATGTCCTCGCCCGATACGGCGCGACGGATACGCAGGCGCTCGACGGCTTCGGCCTGCTGACCCGGCGCACGGTTCTTGCACATGCGGGGTTTGTCAGCGACGCCGACATCGACCTCATCCGGTCCCGTGGCAGCGGCGTCGCCCACTGCCCTTTGTCGAACGCATATTTCGGCGATGCCGTCTTCCCGCTGCGCCACGCGATGGAAAAATCGGTACGGGTCGGGCTTGGCACCGATATCTCCGGTGGACCCAGCCCCTTCATTCTGGACAATGCCCGGATGGCCATCACCGCTTCGCGCCTTCTCGAAAGCGGTGTCGATCCCGCTCGGCCGCGCGCGACCCGTGGCCGAGCTGCAAGTCGGATCGACTTCCGTGAGGCCTTCTGGCTGGCAACCGCGGGTGGTGCGGACGTGCTGGACCTGCCCGTCGGACGGCTGGAGCCCGGCCGCCAGTTCGATGCGGTTCTGGTCCGCAGGCCCGGTCCAGCGTTTTGGGACCCGGACGATGACAACCTCTTGCAGCAGATCGTTCTTGGCGCTCAGCCAAGTGACATTCTGGCGACGTGGGTTGCCGGTCGACACGTGTTTCAGTCCTCGCAAATATCGGGATAGGCGCAGGTTCGATGCACAAGACGTCAGGCGAAATTGAGCTCAGCATCGCTCCGCCCTCCGCCGAGGAATACCGAGAGCTGATGCGCTCGGTTGGATTTACCGCATTCTCGGCGGACGCCGCCGCGAAAAGCCTCGAACGATCCTTTTTCACGGTCTCTCTTCGGAAGGCTGGCGCACTCGTCGGCATGGGGCGGCTGATCGGGGACGGAGTCTGTTTCGTCGAAGTCGTGGACGTGGCGGTCGCCCCCGACTACCAGCGCCAGGGTCTGGGCAGGCGCATCATGGAGGCCCTGATGGCTCATGCGAACGCCGAACTCGCCGAGGGTGCCTTCGTGTCCCTTTCCGCACATGTGCCGGCGAACAGGCTCTATGCAGGGTTCGGCTTTGTCGAGACGGCTCCCGAGGCCGTGGGCATGGTCTACAGGGTAGGCGGCGCCGATTCCTGACCACCGCGCCACGACGCGGCGCCGTTCAGCTTGTCAGCGGTGCGCCGAGGCCGAACTTCTCCACCAGTGCGCGGCGATAGGCGACGGACATCCGGTCGGCCGGGATGTGTACCTCATCCATTATGCCAAGGGGCAGGTCTTCGGGATGCTGGCTTTCAACAAGCGGTTTGTCTTCATCGTTGATCATCAAGCTTTCCTTGATCAGGAAATCCTCGTCCGGGGCCCCCGTGGTATCGGTCGCCACCTGGAAGATACGCGTCTCGTGCGCCGAAACCGGGCAGACAGTGTCAGCGAAATATTGAACGTACCAACTGTCGTTCGGCCGAATGATGATGATGGTCGAGAACGGAAAGGTAAGTTCGTAAGTGTAGACCACGTGGCGCGTGTCGCCGGGGACGTCGTCCGGAAAGCGGTTGCCTCCTTCGTCGTAGCCCAGTTCAAACGAGAGGCCATAGTCGGTGTCGATCACTTCGTAGGACGGAATCCGATCTGCCTCGTTACCTCCGAAGGTGCCCTTGTGGACCCAAGGAAAATGCGCGACGTCGTTGAAGTTCTCTACATGCCGGCTGGCGGCGGCGCGCCAGGTGCCGGAGGGGACATATACCTTCCTGAGCTTCGGATCACGAATCCCGGGCCAATCCGGCAAGGGCCAGGTCGGCTCATCGGCGAGACAGGTCCAAACGATCCCGTAGCGCTGCTCCACCCTCAAGGTCCGGAGCCGCAGCCGTGGCGATGTGCGCGCAGCCTGGTCGGGGTTGGAGGGTATCTTGGTACACTGACCGGAGCCGTCGAAATGAAGCCCATGCATTGGACAGATCAGCTGGTCTCCGTCGACGCGTCCGGCGCTCAGCCGCGTTCCGCGATGCGGGCAGATATCGCGCGCGACTGAAATGCCGCTGCCAGAGCGCCAAATAACCAAATCCACGTCCAGCAACCGCGCAGCGACCGGCGCATCGCCAATCTCGTGTGCAAAGGCGACAGGGTGCCAAAATCGCGACAGCACATCCCAATCCGACGGCCGAAATGTGCATCCGCGCGGTAATTCAGACGAGGTGCTAGAAGAGTTCGTTGGAAGAAACATCAGGTATCTATGCAATCCAGCTTCGGAGA
>CAZOBK010000068.1:0-16843 GCA_964578115.1 uncultured Roseicyclus sp. | reverse complement strand
GACCCCGCCGTCAGGCCACGGGTCATGAACTTCTCCAGCCCCAGGAACAGAGCCATCACCGGCACCGTCGCGATCACGGCCCCCGCCATCAGGTGCTGGCGCGGCACTTCCGAGGAATTGAGCGAGGCGATCCCCCGCGTGAGCGTGAATTTCGAGGGGTCATCCAGCAGCATGAAGGCCAGCAGGAACTCGTTCCACGCGATCATGAAGACATAGAGCGAGACCGAGGCCAGCGCCGGCAGGCTGAGCGGCAAGGTGATCTTCCAGATGACCTGCAACCGGTTGAGCCCGTCCATCAGACCCGCTTCCTCGATCTCCGAAGGCAATCCGCGAAAATAGCCCTGCAGCATGTAAAGCGCCACGGGGATCGTCGTGACCGGGTAGATCATCACGATGCCAAGGATCGAGTTCCTGAGACCGGTCATCGAAAAAGCGATGTAGATCGGCAGCGCCAGCACGATCATCGGCACCATGTAGATCAGCAGGATCGACCGGCCGAGCGCCTTCTGCCCCCGGAACCTCAGCCGCGCCACCGCATAGGCGCCCGGGATCGAGAACAGCAGCGTGATCAGGACCGTCAGCACCGAAACGTAGAAGGAGGTCCACATGTACTGGCCGAAATTGAAGTCGCGGAACAGCTCCTCGTAGGATCTGAACAGTGCCCAGCCCTGCGAAAGGTCGATGGAGAAATCGAGCGGGTTCGCGATGAGTTCGCCTTGCGTCTTCAGCGAGGTCATCACCATCACGTAGAACGGAATCGCGACGGCCGCCGTGAAGAAGACATAGCCGAAACCGGTGAGAAACCGGATCACCGCCTCCTCCCACTCGTGGCGCGTGAGCGCGCCGCGCGGGGCATCCGCCATCATGACCGACACGGGCCACACCAGCGCGAGGCCGAACCCCGCCCCCGCGGCCAGATGCCCGCCCGCCCCCACGCTCCCGGCCACGTGGATCGGAGAGAGCCCGGTATAGCTCAGCGCAAAGCCGATCACCGCGGCACCCGCCGCCAGCAGCCAGCGCGCGCGGTTTTCGGGCGCCGCGAGCCCTACGAGGGCGCCCATCAGCACACAACCCCAGAGCCCTGGCCGAAAGGCCCCGCCGGTGGCGAAGGACAGGAGCACGGCGACGGTCGTCGCCGCGACAAAGGCCCAGAACACGCCCAGGATCGGGCCCGTCAGATATCCGTACCACAGCGCCTTCACGGCCCGTCCCCCTTCATCTTTCCGAAAATACGCAAAGGGGGGTGCGGGGGGAGGCACTCTCCCCGCGGGTCGGCGCCGAAGGCGACGAAAGACCTCCTGCAACCAGGCTCCGCCGAACCGCCACCGGATTCCGCCCGCTGTTCGCAAGAAACCTCAACAGGACGTTTCATCAGCTTCGCTGAACCGCCACTGGGCTCCGCCCGCTGTTCGCTTGAAACGTCCACTGGACGTTTCATCAGCTTCGCTGCACCGCTCACAGCCCCTCCTCCCTCGACATGAACCGGAAGAAAAACCACGAGAAGATCAACAGACACAGAAGGATCACCACGGCCACCGCCGCGCCGGCCCCGATATTCGACAGCGCAAACGCCTGTTCGTAGACATTCACGGTCAGAGTGCGCGTGCCCGCGTTGCCGCCCGTCAGAAGGAAGATGTCGTCGAACTTGTTGAAGGTCCAGATGAAGCGCAGCAGGAACAGCACCGACAGGATGCCCATCAGCATCGGCAGGCTCAGGTAACGGAACTTCTGGAAGGGCGAGGCACCGTCGATATCGGCCGCCTCGTACATGTCTTGGTCGATCGACTGCATCCGCGCGAGGATGAACAGAAACGACAGCGGGAAGTAGCGCCAGATCTCGAAGACCGTCACCATGATCAGCGCCAGGGGCCGCTCACCGAAGAAATTGATCGCGTTTTCCGTCACGCCCATCTGCACCAGGAGCGCGTTGACGCTCCCCGAAAACGGGTCGAGCAGGATCACCCATGTGAAAGCCACGGCGATCACCGGGGCGACATAAGGAAAGAGGTAGAGACCCCGCAGCACCCCCTGCCCCCGGAAGGACTTGTTGAGCAGCAGGGCGGCGAAAAGCCCCACGATGAGCGCGCCGAACGTGCCGACGACGGTGTAGAACATCGTGGCCCAGATCACCGCCCAGAACTCGCGCGCGTCGAACACCTCGCGGAAGTTCTCCCAGGTGAACTCGAGATTGGTCAGGATGTTGTCCGCCTCGCCCGTGACCGTGGCCGGCGTGACGTCCTCGATCTGCGCCTCGAGCGCGTCCACGTCGCCGGAAAGAACCGCCGGGATCTCCAGCGTCACCCGGTCTCCGCCCTCCAGCGTGCCCAGCGCACAGCGGAGCGTGGTCCCGTCGAGGGCGCAGTTCTCCGGCAGGGTCTCGATGGCGACGCCCTCGGGGATCGTGTCGGTCAGGATGACGGTCTCGATCACCTCCTGCTGGCTGGAATTGCGGATGCGGTAGCGCAGGGTGGCCACCGGTGCGCCCGCGTCGCGCAGATCCTCGCGCACCACCGGCGCGGGCGGGCGCAGGTCGGCAAGCTCCACCGGCTTGGCCGAGATCCAGAAGATCGCCAAAAGCGGCAGGAGCACGACAAGCGTCACGCTCAGAAGCGTGGGCAGCATCAGGCTCCAGGCCAGCCGCGCCTCGCGGCGCGCAAGCGGCCCCTGCCCTTTGGGTGGGGTGGCGGTGGTCATGACAGCGCTCCGGCCGAGGTAGGGCGGCCCGGCGCGCGAACGCCGGGCCACGCGATCATTCGATCGCCGCTAGCTCCTCGTTCAGAAGCTCCACCGTTTCCTCGGCACCGCGCACACCGTCGATGTATTCGCGCACCAAACGGTTGATCACCTGGCTGTTGATGATGTTGGAGGCCAGCGCCAGCTGCCCGTCCGCCACGCCCCAGCGCTGCGCCACGTCAAGCCCGCCCACGATCTCGTCGATCATCTCGGCCGCGTAGAGATCACCCAGCGGCGCGCGTCGGTCGACGCCGACGTCGAGCTGTGCCCAGGCCTCGGTGAAGGCGGACGGGTTCTCGCCGTCGCCGCGCCGTACCGGGAACTTGCCCTCGGGCGCGATGGCCAGCGTCGCGGTGTAGCCGTCCGACATCGAATATTCGATGAAGGACTGCGCGGCCTCGGTGTCGGCATCGGCCGTGATTCCGAAATAGCGGATATCGGCCCAGGCGGCACCTTCGGGGTTCGAGGGACCGGCGAAGTTGGTCACGATGCCGGTGCGCTCGGCCAGCTCGCGGCTGGTCGGGTCGTCGTTGATCGTCGGCGGCGCCTGGTCGCGCAGGCCCGCAAGCTCGTCGAGGATGAAGGGTGACCAGATGATCATAGCCGCGCGGCCCGCGAAATAGAGCTCGCGCGACTGCTGCCAGAACAGCTCGCCCTCGGGGCTGGCCTCGACGATCGCCTTGTAGAACTCCAGCACCTCGACGGTCGGGCCGACCTCGAGCGGCTGGAACCCGTCGGGGCCCACCGGCGAGACGCCATTGGCTAGGAACACATGTTCCAGCACCTGGCTCATGAAGTTCTCGTCGACCTTGGTTGCGGCCACGAAGCCGAACATCTCCGGCGGATTGTGCAGGGCCTCGATGGCGACCAGCACGTTTGCGTAGGTGGTCGGCGGCTCCAGCCCGTTCTCCTCGAACAGGTCCGAACGGTAGACGATCATCTGCGTCCAGCCATCCACGGGAACGGAGGCGTAGCCCTCCTCCACGGCGGCCATTTCCAGCGCGCCGGAGGCAAAGGTGTCCGTCCCGAGGCTCTCGATCACTTCGGTTGCCGCCTCGGCATCGAGGATGCCCGCGTCATACCAAGGCAGCGCGTATTGCAGCGTGTGGTAGATCACGTCCGGCAGGTCACCGGCCGCGAAGGCCGCGGTGGCCCGCGTGCCCAGATCGCTTTCGGTGACCGGGATCACCTCCACCTCGATGCCTGTCTCGGCAGTGAAGCCCGCAGCCATGGCCTGCTGGCGTTCAAGGCGCTCGGGCTGTTCCTCGGTGGTCCAGAAGCGGATCGTGTCCGCACCGGCCGCCGTGCTCAGCGCCAGCACCGAGGCCGCCGCCATCAGGGCCACGCGCCCCAGGGGTTTCGTCATAGTCATGTCTATCCTCCCATTGGTTTTTTGTCAGGCAAGTGTCGTGGTGATGGTCCCGTGGGCCGTCTTTTGCAGCGCATCCGTGACCGGAGTGAAAAGCCTATCGGAGGCGCGCGGGATCAGGCGCGCAGGCACGATCCGTTGCAATTTCTCCGGCGCGGTCCCGCGTATGCGCGCGATCAACATCTCGGCCAGCGCACGACCGGCGGCACGGGTGTCGACCGCGTAGCTGGTCAGCGGCGGATCGGCGACGGCCGCCTCGGGGCTGCCGTCATAGGAGATCACCGCGAGGTCCCGGCCGACCTTGCGCCCCGCGCGTATCGCGGCGCGGTAAAGCCCCAGCGCCGCCACGTCGAGCGCGCAGACCACCGCCGTCGGCGGATCGGCATGATCGAGCAGCTTGAGACCGGCGACCGCGCCGTCCTCGACAGTGAACACGCCCTCCACGATCAAAGCCGGATCGGCTGCCAGACCGGCCTCGGCCAGCCCGTCGAGAAACCCCTGCCGCCGCAGCCGGGAAAAATGGAATTCGGGCAAACCGCCCATATAGCCTATGCGCCCGTGGCCGAACCCGGCCAGCCGCTGCACGGCGGCGCGCATCGCGCCTTCGCCGTCGATGTCGAACCAGGCGCAGTCCACGGCATCGCCCGTGCGCCCGAACAGGATGAACGGCACGCCCCGGCCCCGCAGCAGCGAGATACGCACATCCCGCGTCTTGGTACGCGGCAGGATGAACCCGTCGACCTTCCGCTCGTCGAGAAGGCGCGTCATCGTCGCGACCTCGTCGGCCTCGTCTTCGGAGGTGGCGACGGTCAGCGTCCAGCTTTCCTCGCTCGCGCCACGGCTGATCCCGTCGAGGAAATCGGTGAGGAACGGCTTGTGCGCGTCCGACCGCCCGGCATTGAGCACCAGCCCCAGCGACCGCGCGCGGCCCGTGCGGATGGCCTGCGCCTGCGCCATGGGCCGGTAGCCCATACGCTCCGCCGCCCGGCGCACGCGAAGCCGCGTGGCTTCGGCGATATCCGGATAATCGTTGAGCGCACGGCTGACGGTGCCCTTCGACAGCCCGAGTGCTGCGGCCAGATCGTTGATCGTCACCCGCTTGCGGCCCGGTCCGGCATTGCTGCTGTTCAGCATTGGTCTCACTCCCCGGAGGCAGTGTTTTGTTCCGAAACCGGTTTCGGCAAGGGCTTTTTTAAGCGGACGCCATCTCGGCCCGGAGATTGGTGTCGAAACCGGCGGGTCGATGGCCGACGTTTCGCGGTCGTCGGGGCACGCGTCGCGCCGCACGCGCATGTCGGGAAGGCGCGACGTGGGCGACGCCATCATCGCTGAGGAAAGGATAGCGCCCGCCCCAAATCTCAGGCGAGCGCGAGGACTTCCCCCATCGCGCGGGTGATCGTATCGAGACAGGCGGGGTCGGAGAAGCGATGGTCCGCGCCCTTCACCAGTTCCAGACGGATGTCGGGGCCTTCCATATGCTCCAGAAGCCGCAAGGCGACCGACATGGGCACATCCGTATCCGCCGTGCCTTGCAACATGCGCACCGGCACGGCCACCTCAAGCAGGCCGCGCAGCACGAGGTGGTCGCGGCCATCCTCGATCATGCGGCGCGTGACGATCATGTCCTCGCCGTACTCGGACGGCAACGCGACCTGCCCCTCTTGCATGAGCGTGGCGCGCTGCTCCTCGGACCACTCGCCCCACATCCCGTCCTCGGTGAAATCGGGGGCGGCCGCGATGGTCACCAGACCGGCGATCTTCCCGGGCAGGTGCCCGGCCATCAGAAGGCTGATCCATCCGCCCATTGATGAGCCCACCAGCACGACCGGTCCCTCGGTCAGCGCCGTGATCGCGCCCTCGGCATCCTCGGCCCAGTCGCCGATGCACCCTTCGGTGAAGTCCCCGCTGCTTGCCCCGTGGCCGGAATAGTCGAACCGCAGGAAGGCACGGCCCGTCCGCCGCGCCCAGGCCTCCAGATGCACGGCCTTGGTTCCGGTCATGTCCGAGCGCAGTCCGCCCAGGAACACCACGCCCGGCTCACGCCCGGAAAAGCGGTGATAGGCAAGCCTGCGGCCCTGCGCGGTCTCCAGAAACTCGGTGTCGTCCATGGCGTATCCCTCGTGTCGCCGGCACCCTGCCCCGTGGGGGCGGCGCAGACAATCCCCGGACCCGCTGGCCGGCAGATCGACGCGCATGGCCCCATAAAGTGACCCTATTGTCACGTGACTATGGAATCACGTATAAGCCTCCCATGGACATGATCTTCAAAGCCCTGAACGACCCCGCCCGCCGCGCGCTTCTCGACAGTTTGCGCCAGCGCGACGGGCAGACCCTCGGGGAGTTGGAAGAGCAGTTCGACATGACCCGCTTCGGCGTCATGAAACACCTCAAGGTCCTTGAAGGGGCCCATCTGATCGTCACCCGCAGGCAGGGGCGGTTCAAGTACCACTACCTCAATGCGCTCCCCTTGCAGGAGATGCTCGACCGCTGGGTCGCGCCCTTCCTGCAGCCTCAGGCCCGCGCGCTGAGCGATCTCAAGTCAAGATTGGAAAGAGAGACGAGGATGGGAAAACCCGACTTCATGATGCAGACCTTCATCCGCTGTTCGCAAGACGCGCTCTGGGAGGCGCTGACACGGGCCGACCAGATGGCGGCCTATCATTTCATGTGCAACGAGGTGCATGGCGACGCGACACCCGGCAACATCACCCGGTTCGTGAAACCGGATGGTTCGGACATGCTGCGGCAGGTCACGACCGAGATGGACCCGAAATCGCGCATCGCCATGACCTTCGAGCCGCTCTTCATGGGGCCCGACGCGCCGGCCTCCCACATGGTCTACCTGATCGAACCGCAGGGAGAGGCCTGCAAGCTGACCATCGAGCATTACGACATGGCGCCGGGACAGGAGGGCTTCGCCGAGGGCTGGGCCCGTCTGGCGGCCTCGCTCAAGTCCTACCTCGAAACCGGCACGCCGCTGAAGGCGGCCATGTAACCCGGAGTAATCACGCGTAACCCCGAAAGGTGATCCCCATGTCGAAACCCGACTACGTCCTGTCGACCTACATAAAATGCACGCCCGAGGCGCTCTGGACCGCGCTTCGCGATCCCGCCCAGATGGTGAACTACGACTTCCTCGGCCAGACCGCGACGCTGGAGGGCGAAGTCACCGTCCTGCGCGCGCCCGACGGCACCGTGACGCTGCATACCCGCGAGCTGGAGGTCGAGCCCATGACCCGTCTCGTCACCACCTTCGAGCCGAAATGGGACGACGTCACGACACCCTCCCGCGTGGTCTACCTGATCGATCAACAAGGCGATTACTGCCGCCTGACGGTCGAGCATCACGGCCTGAACAACGACCCGCAGGGCGGCACCGCCGATGGCTGGGAACGGTCCATCGCGGGGCTCAAGACATGGCTCGAGACCGGCGTTCCAACCTGCTTCGGCGGCGATCACCTCTGGGCCGAATTCGAGGAACAGGACGGCTGACACCGATACGACGCCGCTCAACGTAGGAACCGGGCGGCGCAGGAACCGCACGGCATGGGGTGGATGACACCAGCGCGGGGAAGGCGTGGACCGTTCCCCCGGTCATTCGAGCGTCGACACCTGGCTCCGTCGTCGAATTGCGTATTTTTGGAAAGTTGAAGGGGGGCGGCGTTGACAGTGCCGCCCCTTTCGCGCATCTGGACGCCCGAGACGACATACCCGCAACCGGGCGTTCCGTAGGCGCCAAACCGACGAGGAGACTGGCCGATGAGCCAAATTTCCCTGACCTTTCCCGATGGCAATTCGCGCGACTACGCCGCTGGCGTGACCCCCGCCGAGGTCGCCGCCGACATCTCGCCATCGCTCGCGAAAAAGGCCATCAGCGCCACCGTGAACGGTGCCCACTGGGACCTGCAATGGCCGGTGGAGGCCGATGCCGAGATCGCCATCCACACCATGAAGGACGAGGCCCAGGCGCTGGAGCTGATCCGCCACGACCTCGCCCATGTCATGGCCCGCGCCGTACAGGAGATCTGGCCCGAGGTGCGCGTCACCATCGGCCCGGTGATCGAGAACGGCTGGTACTACGATTTCGACCGCTCGGAGCCCTTCACGCCCGAGGATCTCGGCCAGATCGAGGCCAAGATGCGCGAGATCATCAACCGCCGCGATCCCGTCACCACCGAGATCTGGGACCGCGAGCGCGCCGTGCGCTACTACGAGGCCAATAACGAGCCCTACAAGGTGGAGCTCGTCGGCATGATCCCCGAGGATCAGCCGATCCGCATGTACTGGCACGGCCACTGGCAGGACCTCTGCCGCGGCCCGCATCTACAGCATACCGGCCAGCTTCCCGCCGATGCATTCAAGCTGATGTCGGTGGCGGGCGCCTATTGGCGCGGGGATTCGGATCGCCCGATGCTCCAGCGTATCTACGGCGTGGGGTTCCGCAACCGCGATGACCTCAAGGCGTATCTGACTTTCCTCGAAGAAGCCGAGAAGCGCGATCATCGCCGCCTCGGGCGAGAGATGGAGCTGTTCCATTTCCAGGAGGAAGCGCCCGGCATGGTCTTCTGGCACCCCAACGGCTGGACCATCTACCGGGCGCTCGAGGATTACATGCGCCGCAGGCTCGACCGCGCGGGCTACAAGGAGATCAGGACCCCGCAGGTCGTGGACCGCAAGCTGTGGGAGGCCTCCGGCCACTGGGACAAGTACCGCGAAAACATGTTCATCACCGAGATCGACGAGGAACATGCCAACGAGAAGCGGACCAACGCGCTCAAGCCGATGAACTGTCCCTGCCACGTGCAGATCTTCAACCAGGGGCTCAAGTCCTACCGCGACCTGCCGCTCCGGTTGGCCGAATTCGGCTCCTGCCACCGCTACGAGGCGCATGGCGCGCTGCACGGGCTGATGCGCGTGCGCGGCTTCACCCAGGACGACGCGCATATCTTCTGCACCGAGGACCAGATCGAGGCCGAATGCGCGAGTTTCATCGAACTGCTGTCGGGCATCTACAAGGATGCGGGCTTTTCCAGCTTCGACATCAAGCTGTCGACCCGGCCCGAGGTGCGCGTGGGCTCCGACGAGATCTGGGACAAGGCAGAAACCGCGCTGGAAAAGGCGATCCTGTCGGTGCGGAACGACTACGAGATCGATCCGGGCGAAGGCGCCTTCTACGGACCGAAGCTGGATTTCAAGCTGACCGACGCGATCGGGCGGGAATGGCAGTGCGGCACCTTCCAGGCCGACTTCAACCTGCCCGAACGGCTTGACGCCACTTACATCGGCCCGGACGGGGAAAAACACCGCCCCGTCATGCTTCACCGTGCGATCCTCGGCTCCTTCGAGCGGTTCATCGGCATCATGATCGAGAACTACGCGGGGCGCCTGCCCTTCTGGCTCGCGCCGCGGCAGGTCGTGGTGGCCTCCATCGTATCCGAGGCCGATGAGTACGTGCAGGAGGCCGTGGGCGCGCTGACCGCAGCGGGCTTGCGCGCCGAGGCCGACATCCGCAACGAGAAGATCAACTACAAGGTCCGCGAGCATTCGGTGGGCAAGGTCCCCGTGATCCTGGCGGTGGGGCGCAAGGAGGTCGAGGACGGCACCGTCACCGTAAGGCGACTGGGCGAGAAGCAGACGCAGGTGATGGCCCTTGACGCGCTGGTGGCCGAACTGGCGGCCGAGGCGGTTCCGCCGGACCTGAGGTAGGGGCGCGGAAAAGCCGGCTATTCCGGGAAGGATTTGCCGGCAAATCCGCCCGCCAGAAAGGGGAAACCGATGCGCCACTGGTCCTTCGAAACTGGCTTCGGCTACGGGAACCTCGTGCTGCGGGAGGCCGAGATCCCCAGCCCCGGCCCGCGCGAGGTGCTGCTGGAGATGCGGGCGGCCGCGCTCAACTTTCGCGACCTTGTCGTCCTGCGCGGCCAGCACGGGCGGCGCGTTCAGCCGCCCCTTATCCCGCTGTCGGACGGGGTGGGCGTTGTCGTTGAGACGGGCCCCGGCGTGACGGACCTGAAACCCGGCGACCGGGTGGCGCCCTGCTTCTTCCAGAACTGGGAGGGCGGCCCGCCGCCCGAGGACCTGGAGGCAGGTCGCCTCGGCGGGCCGCTCGACGGGGCCCTGGCCACGCACCGGGTTTTCCCGGCGCGCGGCGTCCTGCGCGTGCCCGACCACCTGAGCGACGCAGAGGCCGCCACACTGCCCTGCGCCGGCGTCACGGCGTGGAGCGCGCTATGCGGCGCGCGTCCCGTCCGACCGGGCGAGACAGTACTGATCCTCGGCTCAGGCGGCGTTGCGCTGATGGCGATCCTGCTGGCCCGGGCGGCGGGCGCCGAGACCATCGTCACGACGTCATCGCCGGAGCGGGCCGCGAAGATCTCCGCCCTCGGCGCCGATCATGTCATCGACCGCTCAGCCAGGCCCGACTGGGCAGCGGAGGCGCGGCGACTGACCGGCGGCCGTGGCGTCGACCGTGTCCTGGAGCTGGGCGGTGCTGCCACGCTGGGCCAGTCGATCCGCGCCACGCGAACGGGCGGACAGATCATCCTGATCGGCAATGTCACGGGCAACACGGCGGAGCTGTTCCTGCCCGCGATCCTGACCCGCCAACTTGCCCTGCGCGCGGTGACCGTCGGCTCCAAGGAGCAGTTCGCCGCGCTGACACGTGCAATCGACCGCCACATGCTTCGCCCCGTCGTCGCGACGCGCCACGCCTTCGACGCCGCCCCCGACGCGTACCGCGCGCTGGAGGCCGGCGAGGCGTTCGGCAACCTCTGCATCGACATCGCCGACCGGGGCTAGGATCGAAGCTCCTCGAGCGTGGACTGGATGTCGTAGACCACCCGGATGTCCCGCAAATGCGGCAGGGCCTCAGCCACGTCATCGGCCGCCGTACCGCCCAGCAGAATCCGGACACTGAAAGGTAGAGCGCCCAGATCGCCGATCAGCTTCTCGAGCTGATGCTTGCGGTCGAGATTGCTCACGCTCAGCCCCACCACCTCGGGACGCAGGCGGCGCACCCGGTCAAGGATCTGCGCCGTCGCGCCATCGAGCAGCAGCGTCACCTGCCAGTCGGCCTCCCGGAACGCCTCTGCCGCGAGCACGAGGCCAAGGTTATGGGACTGCCCCGGCATCGTGGCGAACACCGCCTGCCGGAGCACCGGGTCCCGCCGGATCGCCATGTTCCGCTGAGCATGTTCGTGGTTGAGACGAAAGATCAGCGACACGCCGATAGACACCTCGGGAAACGACGCCTCGTCGTCCTGCCACATCTCGCCCATGCGCCGCGCCGCCGCGCTCAGCAGGCCATCGGCGATCTTGGCATAGCCCTCGCGGCGTTGCGTGGCGGCCCCCAGCATGCGCTCGGCCCCCATCTTGTCGCCCGCCATCAGGAGCTTGCAGAAACTCTCGACGAAAGCGTCCGACACCCCGGCGTCGCCCACCCCTTCGGCAAGGCGCTCCAGCACACGCCGGGCAAGATCGGAAATGGTATCGGTCGTGCTGTGGAGTGGAGGCCGTCCGTAAGTGTCATCGTCGCCGCGGGCCATTGTGCACCGTCCTTTCGGCGCACCCTGTGCCCACCCGACCTTGTGGTCCGGTGATCATAGACACTGGTGCTGCCTCCCCGCTCTCACACCACCACTGTCAGCTTCGCGTCGTCAACCGTTTCGCGCGATAATTTTTGCCTGCCGGAGAGATTCTCAGAAGTGGGCCTTTTCCTCGTCGGGTTTGCCGGCCACGATGGCAAGCACCCCGCCCAGCCCGCAAAAGACGATGGGGAACATGGTGAAGACCCCGAAGCCGAACGCGTGGTAGATGCCCGCCGCCGCGATCAGCAGGAGGATCCCGCCCCAGAGTGCGCGTGCACGCGCCATTGCAGCTCCTGCAATCGCCAGAAGCGGCGAAAGGATCGACACCGTCCGGAAGAGCGCCGGATCCTCCACCTGTCGCGCAAGGTCCGGCACCTCGCCGAACCAGTCGACGAACTCCACATAGCCATAGACGAAAAAGCCCACGGTCATCGCCCAGAGTCCGCCGATCAATCCCAGTATGAGCGCCGCGTTGCGCATCTTTTTCGTCCTCCGAGTGTCTCTCAGGACCTCACTTAGCCATCAAGACGCACACACCCAAGCCCCGATCGGTGCCGGGATGGGTGAAACATTTGCAGCCATCCCCCGCTACAGCGCGGGCTAGCGCGGACAGCCACCGGACTTGCGCAGGGCGGGCAATCCGACCAAAACCATGAAAATATTACGCTTTTCGAAAATCCCCGCATGTCACACCTGCCTGACATGCGCTCACTTGGGCGTGCCCCACGGGCCTGTGATTGGCGCGTGAACGCTCTGACGGACCACTGTTCTGCTCAGCGGTCCGTGAAACGTGCCGCCAGTATCATCCAACCTTAGGGAGCTACGGAGTACCCATGACCACCGCAA
The DNA here is from genome assembly GCA_964578115.1 of uncultured Roseicyclus sp. Classification (GTDB taxonomy): domain Bacteria; phylum Pseudomonadota; class Alphaproteobacteria; order Rhodobacterales; family Rhodobacteraceae; genus Roseibacterium. The sequence goes on along the minus strand of CAZOBK010000068.1, from coordinate 4,309 downwards.
CGAAAACCCTCGCCCTGATGGGCGCCGTCACCGCCGCCGTCACTGCACACGGCGTCACCGACGCCCAGGCGCAGGCAAACGAGAAGTGCTTCGGCGTCAGCCTGGCCGGCGAAAACGACTGCGCCGCAGGCCCGGGCACGACCTGTGCCGGTTCCTCGACGGTCGACTACCAGGGCAACGCCTGGACGCTCGTGCCCGCCGGCACCTGCGGCGATATCGAGCTGCCCGACGGCCGCGTCGGCGTGACCGAAGCCGAACTCGAGGCCGGCGGCTATGCCGGTCTTGCCCGTGACCTGCCCGACGGCACGGACGCGTCCAACTACATGTCGGCCGAAATGTAACCGGCCCGCGGCCAACGCGTTCCCGGACGTGCGTTCGGGAACGCATCCCCCCAGCACCCACCGGACTGGACCCGATGCTCGACCTGACGCCTTCGCCCACCCTGCCCGCCGCCCCCGGCGTGGGCTACAAGTCGCGGCACTTCGCGGATCTCACCGAGGCCCCGGGGCCCGTACGCTGGATCGAGGTGCATGCCGAGAACTACATGGGCTCCGGCGGCCGGCCACTGGCCCAGCTCCGCGCCCTGTCCGAACGCTTTCCCGTCTCGGTCCATGGCGTGGGCCTGTCGATCGGCGGCGAACGCGTGCTCGACCGCGACCATCTCGCCCGCCTGCGCCATCTGATCGACTGGCTCGACCCGGCCAGCTTTTCCGAACACCTCGCATGGTCGACCCACGACACGGGCTTTCTGAACGACCTGCTGCCGCTTCCGTATACCGAGGCCACGCTCGCCCGCGTCGCGGCCCATATCGACCAGGTGCAGACTACCCTCGGTCGTCGCATGCTGCTGGAAAACCCGTCCACCTACCTCGCCTTCGAAGAGAGCGACATGGACGAGGTGAGTTTCCTCGCGGAACTGGCGCGGCGCACGGGCTGCGGCCTGCTGCTGGACGTCAACAACGTCTTTGTCTCCGCCACCAACCAGAACTGGGACGCGCGCGCCTATATCGACGCCTTCCCGCTCGACGCCGTGGGCGAGATCCATCTCGGCGGCCATGACGAGGACGAGGACGACCATGGCGCGCCGCTCCTGATCGATAGCCACGGGCGCGCGGTGGTGAACCCGGTCTGGACGCTCTACGCCCACACCATAGCCCGCGGCGGACCGCGCCCCACGCTGATCGAATGGGACACCGACGTGCCCGACTGGCCGACGCTCAGGGCCGAGGCCGAACGTGCCGCCACGATTCTCGAGACGTTGGAGGCGCAGGCGCATGACTGATCAGAGCAGCTTCGGTGCCGCCCTGCTTGATCCCGCAGCGCCGCCGCCCCCCGGCCTTACCGATGCCCAAGGCCGCCCGGCCGGACGCCGCTTCGACGTCTATCGCAACAACGTCGCCGCCAGTCTGACGGAGGCGCTTGCCACGGGTTTCCCGGTGATCGCGAAGCTGCTGGGCGAGGATTTCTTCAAGGCCATGGCCGGCGTCTTCCTGCGCGCCCATCCCCCGGGCGACCCGCGCCTGCAGCTCTGGGGCGGCAAGTTCCCGGGCTTCCTCGCCCGGTTCGAGCCCGTGGCTCACCTCCCCTACCTGCCCGACATGGCGCGGCTCGAGCTTGGCCTGCGCCAATCCTACCACGCCGCCGACACCGCCCCTCTGCCCATTGCGAACCGCGACCCGGCCGAGGTGCTGGCCCTCAGGCCGCGCCTTGCCGCCGCGACGCTGATCCAGTCCTCGCGCTTCCCGATCCTCACCATCTGGAAGAAGAACACGGGCCAGCCCAGCCTGACCATCGGCTGGACGCCCGAGACCGTCCTGATCACCCGCCCGGACTTCGACCCCGTGCCGCGGCTGCTGCCCGAGGGCGGCACGACGCTCGCCCGCCATCTCAAGGGCCGCCTCACGCTGGCCGAGGCCGTCACCGCCACCCAGACGCTGGAGCCCGAGGCGGATGCCGCGGCCCTCCTGACCCTGTTTCTCAGCGCGGGCGCCATGACGCTCGACCCCACCCCGTCCGAAGGAACCTGACCGATGCGTGCCCTCATTTCCCTCCATGACCGCGTGTTCGGCGCGCTCGAGTCCGCAGCGCCCATGCTGATCCCGACGCTGGCGCGCGTCGTCTTCGCCGGGACGCTCCTCGTCTACTACTGGAACTCCGGCCTCACGAAATGGGGCACGGGCCCGTTCAACCCGGATCTCGGCGCCTATATCCAGATCCTGCCCCGCCAGTTCGAGGCGGCGGGCTTTGACCCCTCGGGGCTTGGGCCGCTTGCCACCCCCATCGTTCTGCTCGGCACATGGGCGGAGTTCATCCTGCCGGTTCTTGTCGTCATCGGGCTGTTCACGCGCATCGCCGCACTCGGCATGATCGGCTTCGTCATCGTGCAGACCTGGGTCGATATCGTGGGCCATGGCGTGGCGGGTGAGACCATCGGGGCGTGGTTCGACAACTCCCCCTCCGCAGATATCGTCGATCAGCGCGCCTTCTGGCTCTTCCTGCTGATCGTGCTGGTGCTGCGCGGCGCGGGGCCGCTGTCGGTCGACGCGCTGGCCGGCCGCTACAGAAGCGCAGATCTGACGCCCGCGTCCCAGCCGAGGTGAAGCGCGCCGGTGCCCGTCTCGATCACCGGCCGCTTCATGACCGCCGGATGATCGGCGAGGATGTCTCCAGGCGGCCGGGCGCGCTCGGCCTCGGGCAGGCCGCGCCAGGTGGTCGAGCGGGTGTTGAGCAACCGCTCCCCGAACGCATCGAGGAACCGGGCGCGCGTGACCTCGTCGAGCGGCGTCTCTCGCACATCCACCAGAACCGGGTCATGACCCGCCTCGGCCAGGGCGCGAATCGCCTTGCGGCAAGTGTCGCAGGCGCGCAATCCATAGACCTTCACGGGGTTGCCTCCTTTTTCAATGATTTGCGCAAATTAGCGCCTTCGCCTGTGGGCGCCAGCGATAAACTCTTGTCAAAACCCGCCTGCGCGCCACCATTCTTTTGACGACGTACGGGTTCATGGCGAACCGCCCGCTCAAGAAGGCAGCACACTTGTCACGTCTCGACGGCTGTACCGAAGCGCCGCACCAACGCGCGCGCATGCTGACTTGAGAAGGAAAGACCGATGCCGACAGGCACCGTTAAATGGTTCAATACTACCAAAGGCTATGGCTTCATCGCTCCCGATGACGGGGGCAAGGACGTCTTCGTTCACATCTCGGCCGTGGAACAGGCCGGCATGACGGGTCTGCCGGACAACACCAAGGTAAGCTACGAGCTGCGCGAAGGCCGCGACGGTCGAGCCTCCGCGGTGGAGCTGCAAAAACTCTGACAGCCCGCCCGGCGCGGTGCAATCGGCCCGCGGTTGCACCAGCGCCAAAGTCGGCGACCCCTTCGCAGGAAAACCTGGCAGATCGCCCCCGACACCTCCGCCATGCCGCAATGGCGACCGGCGCGATTCCCCCGTGGGGTGCCTAGAGGGCTCAGCCCGCCAGCGCGCGGGCGGCCAGAACGCCGCCCCAGGCCGAGCCTCCGGTCAGGACAGCGCCCCATGTCACGTCGATCGCGACCATCTGCGGATGCCAGTCGCGCATCACCGCCCACGAGGTGAACTCGTAGGTGCCGTAGGCCACGAGGCCCAGGATCGCCCCGTTCAGCAACGCCAGCCCCGGCGCGTCGGCCCGGAGTGCGGGCAGCGAGGCGAAGTAGAGAATGCCGCCCATATAGGTGAAGTAGAACAGGATGGCCGGCAGAAGGCGGAACCCGCCCGCATAGAGCGTGTCGCCGAGGTGCCGGGCAAAGACCGGCTGGATCACCGAGCGCAGCATGATGGCGTCGGCCACAAGGAAGATGAGCGACGTGGCGAGGAAGAGGACGACATAGATCATGTGGGGTTCCTGAACGGGTTTCGCCCGCCACAACCTAGCGGTCCGGCGCAGGTTGCAAGGCCCGACCGCAGCGCCGCCCGGTTGCGAAGACGTGATCGCGCGGCCCCCCGCGCCCCGGCTTGACAGGCTCGGGGGCGCCACGGTCTCCTTTTCCACGGAAAGGAGCCGCCCCATGGAGCAATTCCTCGCCCTTCTTCTGGCCTACTACACCTGCGACGCCGCCGCGCAGACGCAGGAGCCGCTGGGCGGCGACCGCCTCGCCTGCGTGGAGACCTACGAGGAGGTGAAGGGCTACTTCGCCCCCCTCGACCCGGCGCCGATGGGGACGGTGGAATACGCGGAGCAACGCATCGCGACCTACCGCGCCTTCAGCGCGTGGGAGGCGGAAAACGCGGAGATCGTGGCGGAGTTGCGGGCCGAGGCGCGGGCAGCGGCGG
>CAZOBK010000067.1:0-17035 GCA_964578115.1 uncultured Roseicyclus sp. | reverse complement strand
CAGATTGCGCCTTGATGGACCGAAGCCACACGCGACGTCGGTTTTGTCTTGGGGGAATGGTGGGCGACCCTGGAATCGAACCAGGCATGGGTCTCCCCGGCGGAGTTACAGTCCGCTGCCGCACCTTGCAGCACGTCGCCCGACGCGATGCGCTGGATAGCCCTGCGCTTTTGGGTCGTCAACCGAAAAACCCTTGGGGTGCGGGCGGGTGCGGGCTTTCCTTCAGCGTCGTCTGCGCGTAGGCCCGGAGTCATTGAACGGAGGGCCGCGCGTGGCAAGAAAACCGGCACGGATCATCGAGAAGGAGCGCGCGCGCAAGGCGTCGGCGGCCGAAACACTGTGGCTTTTCGGGCTGCACGCGGTGCGCGATGCGTTGGTCAATCCCGCGCGCCAGAAGCTGCGTCTGGTCGTCACCCGCAACGCCGCCGACCGGCTGGCCGAGGACATCGCCGCGACCGACCTCGCGCCAGAGATCGCCGATCCGCGCAGCTTCCCCGCGCCGCTCGATCCGGGTTCCGTGCATCAGGGTGCGGCGCTGGAGGTGCGCGCACTCGACTGGGGCCGGTTGGAGGATATCGCGCTGTCCGATGGCGAGGGGCCGCCGCGCCTCGTGCTTCTCGACCGTGTGTCCGACCCGCATAACGTGGGTGCGATCCTGCGCTCGGCCGAGGTCTTCGGAGCCCGTGCCGTGGTCGCCCCCTCCCGCCACTCCGCGCCCGAGACCGGCGCGCTGGCCAAGACCGCCAGCGGCGCGCTGGAACGTCAGCCCTATCTTCGGGTGCCGAACCTCGGCAACGCCATCGAGACCCTGAAGGGCATGGGCTTTCTGGTGATCGGTCTTGACGGCGAGGGACCGGTCGAGATCACGGAGGCGGCAGAGCAGGTCCGGGGCCGTCCCGCCGCGCTGGTCCTCGGCGCCGAGGGGCCGGGGCTTCGGGCGCGCACGCGCGAACTTTGCGATATTCTGGCGCGTATTCCCTCCGCAGGCGCCTTCGGTTCGCTCAACGTCTCCAATGCCGCGGCGGTTAGCCTATATGCATTGAGGACCGAGTAAGCCGGAGGCCCGATGCCCTACCAGACCAAGATCGCCACCTGTTCCTATTGCGGCCGCCGCCAGACGCTGAAGTTGTCGGCGCGCGACGGGCACGAACTGGCCTGCGGCGCTTGCGGCGCGCCCTTGCACGAGATGAAATGGCTCCGGGCCGACCGGGACGCGGATGCGGTGAAGCGCAGCCCGCGCAAGCCCGCGCCGCATGGCCACACGGCGTGCCCTTCGCCACAAGGCTGGCAGGAGGACCGGGACGACCCGCGCAGGCGCAAGCGCCGCAAGAAGCGCAAAGGGTTCCTGCGCGAGATGTTCGAAGAGGCCTTCGACGTGCTGGAGGACATCTTCGACTGAACGCCGCCGGGTAACGACCGGTCACATCGCGTGGAGGGGTGATGTAACCTTGGCCGGGAGGTGGCAGCGTAAGGTCGACAGGATGATCAGACCGGAGACCGAAAAGATGCTGACCCGCCGTTCCTTCGTGGCCCTCGCCACGGCCATGGCCGCCCTTGCCGGCGCCATCCGCGCCCGCGCTGCGGAACCCGCGATCCTCGGCTGAGGCGCGAGGCTGTGGCATGTGATCACATTTTCGTTTCGCACCCTACAAAACGGCCTGGCGGATCCCACATCTATCGCAGGCGCCGCGGTTCGGAACACCGCGCGCCCATCACTGTCCCTCGTTCCGTGACTTGCGCCCGCCGCATTCCCCGCAGCGGGCGCTTTTTTTCGTGGCACGGGGGCACCGTCATGGTATCCGGGGGGCCATGACCGAAACGCCCTCCGACGACCTTCTCCGCCGTATCCTGCGCGACTCCAAAAGCTTCGCCTGCGTTGGCGTCAGCCCCAATCCCGTCCGGCCGTCCCATTACGTGGCGCGCTATCTCAATCTGAAGGGATACCGCGTGATCCCGATCAATCCGGGGCAAGCAGGCAAGACGATGTTCGGCGAGACCGTGCGCGCGGACCTTTCGGAGATCGAGGGCGGTGTCGATGTCATCGACATCTTCCGCCGGCCCGAGGCTGTGCCCGGGATCGTCGAGGCGGCGCTGGCGATGTCGCCGCGCCCCAAGGTCATCTGGATGCAGATCGGCGTGACCCACCCCGAGGCCGCCGCGCGGGCCGAGGCCGAGGGGCTGACGGTCATCCAGAACCGCTGCCCCAAGATCGAGTATCAGAGGCTCTTCGGAGAGCTTCGGATGGGCGGGTTCGCGACCGGGATCATTTCGTCGAAGCTCTAGGCGCTTCGGCCCGTCTTCATTCTGGCCGGAAAACCCCTGCCGGAGGCATCGGCGCCGGCGAGGGGGCCCGCCCCCCGAGGCGGCGCCTTGCCCCCTTCAGCCCCCGGTCTTGCGCGCGGCCTTCTCGTCGATGCCCGACACGCCCTCGCGCCGCTCCAGTTCCGCCGACACGTCCTCGAGCGTCACATCCCGGGCAGCCAGCATCACCAGCAGGTGGAAGAGCACATCCGCGGCTTCCGCCGTCAGGCGCTGCCGGTCGCCTTTCACGGCCTCGACAATCGCCTCGATGGCCTCTTCGCCGAACTTCTCCGCGCATTTCTCCGGCCCCTTGGCCAGAAGCTTCGCCGTCCAGGACATGTCGGGATCGGCCCCGCGCCGTGCGGCGATGGTGGCGGCCAGCCGGTCCAGCGCGCTCATGACAGCCGCACCGGTATGCCGGCTGCATGCATATGCGCCTTGGCCTCGGCGATGGTGAATTCGCCGAAATGGAAGATCGAGGCAGCCAGCACCGCGCTGGCCCCGCCTTCGGTCACACCCTCGACCAGATGATCGAGCGTTCCAACCCCGCCGCTTGCGATTACCGGCACCGAAACCGCGTCCGAGATCGCGCGGGTCAGCGGGATGTTGAACCCCTGTTTCGTCCCGTCACGATCCATCGAAGTCAGCAGGATCTCGCCTGCGCCCTTTTCGGTGACCGTCTTCGCGAACTCCACGGCATCGACGCCGGTGGGTTTGCGGCCGCCATGGGTGAAGATCTCCCATTTGCCGGGCGCGACGGTCTTGGCGTCGATGGCGCAGACGATGCACTGGCTGCCGAACTTGTCGGCGGCGCGCGCGATCACGTCGGGGTCGGCCACGGCGGCGGAGTTGAAACTGACCTTGTCGGCGCCGGCCAGCAGCAGGGCGCGCACGTCCTCCACCGTCCGCACGCCGCCGCCGATGGTCAGCGGCATGAAGCATTGCTCGGCCGTGCGAGTGGCGAGGTCATACATCGTGCCGCGGTTCTCGTGGGTGGCGTGGATGTCGAGAAAACACAGCTCGTCCGCGCCTGCAGTGTCATAGGCCTGCGCCTGTTCCACCGGGTCGCCCGCGTCGCGCAGGTCGATGAAGTTCACGCCCTTCACCACGCGCCCGTCGGCGACGTCGAGACAGGGGATGATGCGCGTCTTCAGCATGGCCGCGTTCTTAGGGGATCGCGCGGCGGGAGGAAAGAGACACCGGCATGCGGCGCGAGTAGCGCGGCCTCCCTCGGGCGGAGGGCGGGGCGCGCGACGGACCCCCATGAGGCCGGTGCCGTGCGAAGCGATGGAAACAGGGCGAAGACCTCCTCCCGCGCGGGGCCGGTGAGGGCCGATTTGCACATCTGGCCGGGATGGAAGCTTTCCATGGGCGTTCCGTTCGCCATGACGATCTCGTGCCGCGCGAAGAGCAGGTGGACATAGTGCACGGCCCGGATGTCAGCGACCGGCGCGAAGAGCGCCTTGGCCGGCGCCAGCACCTCCCCGCTGCCGAAGCAGAGCTCTGCCCGCCAGTCCCGCAGCAGCAGCCGGTGCTGCGGTGACACCAGCGTGTCGCGCGACGGCCTGCCGGGTCCGAAGGCGCCCGCGGGGATGCGGATCGGGGTCAGCCGGGGACGGGCGCGCAGCGCGGCCGCGTCAAAAGCGCTGCCGCCAGCCCACAGCAGCGGCTGCGCGCCATGATCGAGCGTCAGAACCGCGTCGCCCGCGGCTAGCCGTTCCACCGGACGCGGGCCGAGGGGCGTGTCGATCATCGTTCCGGCGGTGAAGCACAGGATCATCCCCGCCTCAAAGGCGACGAGAGCGACCGTTTCGGAACCATGGGAGGTTTCCTTGTCGGCCGATGTCTCCTCCTCGAAGCGCAGATCGACCTCGTCCGCGTCGAGGTTGCGGAAGATGACGTTTCCGGTGTCGGCCTCGTTTTTCGTCTGGGTTTCGGCCAGAACCACGGGATCGGAAAACGTCGCGCCCAGCCCGAACGCGGCCCAGTCCGAGTCCACCGCCCTGGCGTTCGAGGCGATACCCGCGCTGCCATCGCCGCCCGCCTGCATCGCGATCCAGCCCACCTTTTCCAGCCCGTGCACGCCATCCTGGCTCTCGGCCTCCTCGAGGCTCAGGGTGAAACCCTTCGCGCCAACCTTCGTCGGGTCGCTGTCGACGTGTGACGCGTGCCGGTCCGAGGCGACCGTGGTCAACACCACGGGCGTGTCGGGGAAATCGTGCGACAGCGTCACGTCCTCCCCGTGGCTGTCGGCCTGAGCGTAGCCGGCCTCGATCAGGCGGCCGTCGGGCAGCACATGGGTTCCGCTTTCGATCGCGATCCAGTTGATGGTTTCCATCGCAGGATGCGCGCCGTCATGGTTTTCCCATTCGTCGATGGTGAAGGAAAACCCCGTCGCGTCTCCATTCGCGTCCGTGCGAAACTCGATCACGCGGAGGGAAAACGTGTTGCCGCCCTTGTTGGTCGCTGTCAGGGCGACCACCGGATCGGTCAGCGCCTCGCTGAACTCCACCTCGATCGGTTCGCCCTCATAAGTCGTGTTGTCCCGCAAGCTGCCTGTTTCGCCGATCGACATTCTGCTCTGCCCCGCGCCACGAGCGGACAGTCTGGCAAAACGGCCTCAATGGCGGGTTAAGCGCCCTGCGGTCAGGCCAGCGCCCCAAGCGCCTCACGTAGGTCCAGCGCCCCGTCATAGAGCGCGCGGCCCGAGATCGCGCCTGCGATCACGCCTGTGTCCCTCAGCGCCACCAGATCGGCCAGAGAGGACACCCCCCCCGAAGCGATCACCGGGATCGAGGTGGCGCGCGCCAGCGCCTCGGTGGCCGCGACGTTCGGGCCCTGCATCGCCCCGTCGCGGTCGATATCGGTGTAGATGATGGCCGCCACGCCCGCGTCCTCGAAGGCGCGCGCAAGGTCCGTCACCGCGACATCCGTCTGCTCCGCCCAGCCCTTGGTCGCCACGAAGCCGTCCCGCGCGTCGAGACCCACGGCGACGCGGCCCGGAAAGGCACGCGCGGACTGTCGGACCAATTCGGGGTTTTCGACAGCCACGGTGCCGAGGATCACCCGTGCGATCCCCTTCTCCAGCCATGTCTCGATGGTGGCCATGTCCCGGATGCCGCCGCCCAGTTGCGTGGGCACATCCGTGGCGGCAAGGATGCCGTCGACCGCCGCGCCGTTCACCGGTTCGCCTGCGAAGGCGCCGTTGAGATCGACAAGGTGCAGCCACTGGCAGCCCGCGTCCTGGAACGCGCGCGCCTGGCCCGCCGGGTCGGCGTTGAACACGGTGGCCTTGTCCATCTCGCCCCGCAAGAGGCGGACGGCCTGGCCGTCCTTGAGGTCGATGGCGGGGTAGAGGATCATCGCAGGCACCTTTGGCTGGTTTCGGGCCGCTCTGTGCCGCAAGCGGCGGCCGGGGGCAAGGCGGGGCGGGTCCCGTCACGTCAGGCTTTACAGGTCGGGGCGCGCGCGGCAGCCTGCATCGGGAAAGTCAGGGAGGAGACTAACCGATGAAAACGACCCTTTTGGGCATGGTGCTGGCCTTCGGGCTGGCGGGCGTGGCCTCGGCCGATCCGCTTCTGGGCACGTGGCGGACGGCGGCCGACGACAATGGCCATTCCGGCCTGATCGAGGTGACGGTCTGCGGCAGTTCGCTCTGCGGAGAATTGGTCGAGGCCTTCGATGAGAACGGCAACCCGATGCCGTCACCGAATACCGGACGGCTGATCATCTGGGACACGAACCCGACGCAAGGCGGCGACTACGTGGGCCGCGTCTATTCACCGGACCGGGACGAGGAATACGAATCGCGGCTGGTTCTGAGCGGCGACAGCCTGTCGGTGTCGGGCTGCCGCAGGGTCTTCGGCGTTCGGGGATGCCGCGAGGGCGGTGTCTGGACGCGGGAGAACTGACGCCCCGTCAAGCTCAGGGCCGTCAAGCTCAGGGGCGCCACTGCAGGAAATTCGCGATCAGCCGCAGGCCCGAGCGCTGGCTTTTCTCGGGGTGGAACTGCGTGCCGATGACCGTGTCGCGGGCGACGATCGCGGTGACCGGGCCGCCATAGTCCACATGGGCCAGAAGGTCGGCGGGGTCGGCCACGCGCATGGCGTAGGAATGCACGAAATAGGCGTGATCGCCGGTCTCGATCCCGTCGAGCACGGGGTGGGCGCGGTCGATGACCAGATCGTTCCAGCCCATGTGCGGTACCTTCATCTGAGGGTCGGAGGGCGTGATGCGCACCACCTCGCCGCCGATCCAGCCGAAGCCCGCCACGTCCTCGTATTCGCGGCCCCACTCGGCCAGCATCTGCATGCCGACGCAGATGCCGAGGAAGGGCAGGGCGCGTTTTTCCACCGCCTCGACCACCGCCTCCTCCAGCCCGTCGAAGGATTGCAGACCGCGCCGGCAGGCCGGGAAGGCCCCGTCGCCGGGCAGCACGACACGGCTCGCGCGCGCCACTTCGTCGGGGTCGGAACTCACGATGACGGGGCCCGCGCCGACCTCGGCGGCCATGCGCTGAAACGCCTTTTCCGCCGAATGCAGGTTGCCGGATTCGTAGTCTACGAGAACCGTGGTCATGTCATGATGCCTTGCCGCGCCCGTCTTTCCGTCACAGCGCGCCCTTGGTCGAGGGGATCGCGTCCGACCGGCGCGGGTCAGGCTCCACCGCTTCGCGGAGCGCGCGGGCGACGGATTTGAACGCGGCTTCGGCGATGTGGTGGCTGTTCACGCCGGCAAGCTGCGTCACGTGGAGCGTGATGCCGCCATGGGTCGAAAACGCCTGGAAGAACTCGCGCACGAGTTCCGTGTCGAACGTGCCGATCCTGGGCGCCGGGAACGTCACGTCCCAGACGAGAAAGGGCCGCGCCGACAGGTCGAGCGCGGCGCGCACCAGCGCCTCGTCCATCACCAGGTGGCAGGCGCCGTAGCGCCTTATGCCACGCTTGTCGCCCAGTGCCTCGGCCAGTGCCTGGCCCAGCGTGATGCCCACGTCCTCCACCGTGTGGTGGTCGTCGATATGCAGATCGCCCGCGGCCGCGATGGTCAGGTCGATCAACGCGTGGCGCGCCAGTTGGTCGAGCATGTGGTCGAAGAATCCCACGCCCGTGCGGTTGTCGTAAGCCCCCGTGCCGTCGAGGTTAATCTCGACGGAGATGTCGGTCTCCGCGGTCTTGCGGGCGATGGTTGCGCGGCGCATCGGCGTTCTCCTGTCACGGCGGGCCGCTTATAGGGCGGGGGCCGCCGCTTGGGAAGGCGCAAGGCCGGATCAGAGGTCGAGCAGGTCGAAATAGGCGTCGGCTATGGCATCCCAGCGATAGCGCCGCGCCGCCACCGTGGCCAGCGCAGCACCCATCGAAGCGCAGACATCGGTGCGCGTGGTGAGCCGCCGGACCAGCGCGATCAGCCCCTCCGCGTCGCGAAAGCCCGGTGCGGATCCTGCCGTGCTGACCCGGTTGTAGGCGCAGTCCCAGGCCAGGATCGGCACGCCGAAAGGCATCATTTCGACCAGCGAGGGGTTGGTGCCGCCTGCCGAGTGGCCATGCAGGTAGAGCCACGCACGGTCGCGGATCGCCCGGAGCCGCGCAGGGTCGTACTCGGCCTCCAGCAAATGCAGGTTCCGTGTGCCGGCCCACGCGGCCCGCAACTGGCGACCATGGCGTGTCGCGGACCAGTTTGCCACGATGACGAGCGGCTGTTCGGGCAGGCGGGCGAAGGCGCGGACCACAGTCTCGAGGTTGTTCTCGGGCTCCGCTCGCGCGACGGCAAGCGCGTAGCGCGGCGGCAATCCGAGGTCCGAGATGTCGCCGGGCCGGGCCCTGCGGGCGTGGTCCGCGCCATAGGCGATCACCTGCGGCCTGCAGCCGTAGCGTTCGGTGATGTCGCGGGCCAATGCGGCATTGTCGGCGACGACCACATCGGCGGCGCGCACCGCCCTTCGTTCGGACCAGGCGAGAACCCTACGTGCCGTGCCGCCCCATTTCGCGCGCTCCGCCTCGCGGCCATCGACATGCACGACAAGGCGCGTGCGGCTGAGCGGCGCCAGAGCGGCCAGAGGGCCGCCACCCGAGACACCCAGCGCAAGGACCGTGTCGGCGGCACCGCGCCCGATCATCTCGGCCAGCGCCGAGGCGCCGTCATAGGGTATCGAGGAGGCGCCGTTGGCCGACAGGGGCAGATGGCGCAGCCGCGCACCGCGGAAACGGTCGGGAAGGGGGGCGGCCACGTCCTTGGCCGAGCACCAGATCGTCAGTCTCGACGCGACCCCCCGCGCCTCCGCCGCGATGGCGAGCTGTTCGGCCAGGGTTTCGAACCCGCCATAGGAGGCAGGCACCCCGGCGCATCCGATGATCGCCGCGCGCCGGTTGCGCAGCTGTCGCCTTGAGATCGCGGGCGTGGCCGGACGCGCACCATCGCCCGCAAGCCCGTGAAGATGCGCGATGTACCCGCTCATCGCGGCACCGCCGGATGCCGCGATGCACCGCCCCGCACGAGGCGCACAGAGAGTTTTGCGCCTGAAAGGCGGCGCTGACGGACCTGGCCCATGAAACCCTCGCAACCCAGCGGGCCAACCCGGCCGCCGCAACCGCGACGGTTCTGCACCAAAGATGTTGCGAAAAGCCTTACGCGTCCCGGCAGGTGGTCCAAAACACGAAGGGCCGCCAATGGCGGCCCGTCTGTGTCCCGACACGTTTGTCCGGGAAATCTGGAGCGGGTGATGAGATTCGAACTCACGACCCTTACCTTGGCAAGGTAATGCTCTACCCCTGAGCTACACCCGCTCTCTTATGGGCGCCGTATCTAGGCCGGGCCGCGCGGCTCTGCAAGTGGAAAATGCATGCGCCGGCCGCGCCGGCCGCGCGTGCTCAGCCGGTCACGAAATTCACGTCGTCGATGGCGTAGAATTCCTCGGAAATCGGCTGTCCGGTGCCCGAAGCGACGCCAAAGGTGACCGTCTCGCCGGGGTTGTCCACGGTGATCGTGTAGGTGGCGCGGCTGTCATGCCCGTGGCTGCCCGCGCCCATCGGATCGTTGTTGTAGAGCTGGCTGACCTCAACCGTCACGCCCGATCCGCTGAGGTCCGTGGTGGTGATGTTGCCGTGATTGTCCGCATAAAGCGCCACCTCCTGACCGTTGATCATGATCGAGGCGGTATCGCCCGACAGGTCGTCGATGCCCAGAAGATCGAAGGTGAGGGTGGCCGTGGTCGCGCCTTCGGGGACCGCGAAAGCGGCTTGGGTCATCTCTCCGGGACCCAGTTGCAGCACCTCGCCGAACCCCACGAGGTTGGCCAGCGCGCCGCCGACGAAGCCGCCCATCCCGTCGGAGAAGTCGTTCGACAGCAGTCCTGAGGGCATGCCAAAGGAGGTCTGGATCTCGAAGCCCGACATCTCTGCCTGGATGTCGCCGGCGAGGTTCTCGATCCCGCCCGACGCGACTGCGACGACGCCGATCGCCACGCCAACGATGCTGGCGGACATGACCACCCAGTCCACGCTGATCGCACCGGTCTCGTCCCTGATGAACCTGCAGCTCATGAAACACACCTCGACGCCCCGCAATTAACCATTTGCAGTCGGATTTGGGCCAAGTCGTGGCGTTATCGTAGCCGTATCATGGCCGCCGCTGGCCGGGCGGACATATGCCGTCTTCGCTGCGCGCGCTCAGATGGCGTCGACCGAAACGTTGTCGATGCCGAAGAACTCGTCATTGATCGGCTGGTCGGCATTCGACGCCACGCCGAGCGTGACGGTGTTGTCCGGGTTGTCGATGGTGATGCTGACGCTGGTGATGGATTCGCGCCAGCCGTCGTTGGGCGATCCACCGAGTTGTTCGTTCTGCGTCTGTACGGTGGTCTGCACCGTGACGCCGGGCACCGCTTGGTTGCTGAACGAGATCGCGCCGTGATTGCCGGTGGCGAAACTCACCGCCTGGCCGTTGATCATGATCGTGGCCGTTTCGGTGTCGAGGCTGTCGCCGCCGATCAGGTCGAAGGTGAAGACGGCCTGATCGGCGCCCGATGGCACGCTGAGCGCCAGCTCCGCAAGCCCGCCGGGCCCGACCATCAGCAACTCGCCCAGCGCCCCGCCCGCATCGCCGACGACCCCGCCCGTCCAGTCGCCCATGGCGCCGCCGGCGAAATCGTTGGAGGTCAGCTGCATAGCGATGAACTGCGCGAATTCGTCGGTGATTTCGTAATCGGCGATGGTGCTGCCGATATCGCCGGCGAGGGTCTCGATCCCGCCCGACACAAGCGCCGTCGTGGCGATCCCCAGACCCATTGCGCCGCTGGTTATCACGACCCAGTCGACCGTCGTCGTGCCCGCCTCGCCCCGGATGAAATCGCGCAGTGCCATGGCAACTGGCCCTTGATTAACGACAATTAACCTTCAGGCTGCCCGCGTCATGGGGCGGAAAAAGGGCGCGGACCGGGTCATATGATGGGCGGTTTGCGCCATAATTCCGTCTGTTGCGCGTGTGGCAACGGCGTCAGTCTTCCAGTTCCACCAGCAGATCCTTGGCGTCGATCTGCCCGCCGGCCGCCACGTGCACGGCCTTGACCGTCGCGTCGCGCTCGGCGTGGAGGCCGGTTTCCATCTTCATCGCCTCGATGGTCAGCAGAAGATCGCCCTGCGCCACCTTCTGCCCTATCGTCACGGCCACGGTTGCCACGACGCCGGGCATCGGCGCGCCGATATGGTTGGGGTTGCCGGTCTCGGCCTTGGGGCGTTTGACCTGTCCTGCCGCGATCTTGCGGTTGGGCACCCGGATCGTACGCGGCTGGCCGTTGAGCTCGAAGAATACGCGCACCTCGCCCTCTTCGTTGGTGTCGCCGATGGCCTGCAGCTGCACGACAAGGCGCACGCCCGGGTCGATCTCGGCCTCGATCTCCTCGCCCGGTTCCATCCCGTAGAAGAAGGTCCGCGTGGGCAGCGTGCGGACCGGGCCGTAGTCCTTGTGGCGCATCGCGTAGTCGGTAAAGACCTTGGGATACATCATGTAGCCCATCAGGTCCTCGCCATCGATCTCTTCCTCCAGCCGCTCTTCCAGCGCCGTGCGCTCGGCCTCGAGATCGACGGGGGCCACATGCTTGCCGGGCCGGTCGAGCACGGGCTGCTCGTCCTTGAGCACCTTCTTGAGGATGCCGGGCGGAAAGCCCCCCGGCGGCTGGCCGAGATTGCCGCGCATCATGTCGATGACGCTGTCGGGGAAGGAGACGTCCTTGGCAGGGTTCTCGACATCGTCGCGCGTCAGGCCCTGGCTGACCATCATCAGCGCCATGTCGCCCACCACCTTGGACGACGGCGTGACCTTCACGATATCGCCGAACATCTGGTTCACGTCGGCATACATCTGCGCCACCTCGTGCCAGCGGTCCTCCAGGCCCATGGAGCGCGCCTGCGCCTTGAGATTGGTGAACTGCCCGCCCGGCATCTCGTGGAGATAGACCTCGGAAGCGGGGGCCTGCATGCCCGACTCGAACGCCGCGTAATGGGCGCGCACGGCCTCCCAGTAGTCGGAGATCTCGCGGATCGCCCCGATATCCAGACCTGTATCCCGCTCGGTGAAGCGCAGGGCCTCCACCACCGTGCCCAGCGTCGCCTGGCTGGTGTTGCCTGACAGCGCGTCCATCGCGCAATCGACAGCATCCACGCCCGCGGCGGAGGCCTCGAGGATCGTGCCGCAGGCGATACCGGCCGTGTCATGGGTGTGGAAATGGATCGGCAGATCCACCGCGTCCTTCAGCGCCGGGATCAGCACGGCCGCCGCGGCGGGTTTCAGCAGGCCCGCCATGTCCTTGAGGCCCAGCACATGGGCGCCCGCGGCCTCCAGATCCTTGGCCATCTTCACATAATACTTCAGGTCGTATTTCGCCCGGTCCGGGTCGAGCACATTGCCGGTGTAGCAGATCGTGCCTTCGCAGATGCGGCCGGTTTCCAGCACCGCATCCATCGAAACGCGCATGTTCTCGACCCAGTTGAGGCTGTCGAACACGCGAAAGACGTCCACGCCGCTTTCGGCGGCGCGCCTGACGAAGGCCTGCACCACGTTGTCGGGGTAGTTCGTGTAGCCCACGCCGTTGGCGCCCCTGAGCAGCATCTGCGTCATGATGTTGGGCATCGCCGCGCGGATGTCGCGCAGCCGCTGCCACGGGCATTCCTGCAAGAAGCGGTAGGCCACGTCGAAGGTCGCACCGCCCCAGCATTCGACCGAGAAAAGCTCGGGCAGGTTCGCGGCATAGGCGGGTGCGACCTTGATCATGTCGATCGACCGCATGCGCGTGGCCAGAAGCGACTGGTGCCCGTCGCGCATGGTCGTGTCGGTGATCAGAAGCTGCTTCTGCTCCTTCATCCATTTCGCCACGGCCTCGGGCCCGTGCTCGTCCAGAAGCTGGCGGGTCCCCATCGCGGGCGTGTCGGATCTGAGCGCGGGCGGCTTGGGATCCTTGATGTCGGCACGGGGTTGGGGGCGTCCCTCGGTCTCGGGATGCCCGTTCACGGTGATGTCGGCGATATAGGTCAGAAGCCGCGTCGCGCGGTCCCGGCGCGGCTTGAAATCGAACAGCTCCGGCGTCTCGTCGATGAACTTGGTGTGGTACTGGTAGTTCAGGAAGGTCGGGTGCTTCAGCAGGTTCTCGACGAAGGCGATGTTCGTGCTGACGCCCCGGATGCGGAACTCGCGGAGCGCGCGGTCCATCCGCGCGATGGCGGCCTCGGGCGTGGGCGCCCATGCTGTGACCTTCTCCAGCAGGCTGTCATAATAACGCGTGATGACGGCGCCCGAATAGGCCGTGCCGCCATCGAGACGGATGCCCATGCCCGTGGCCCCGCGATAGGCGGTGATGCGGCCGTAATCGGGGATGAAGTTGTTGGTCGGGTCCTCGGTGGTGATCCGGCACTGTATTGCGTGGCCGTCAAGCTTCACGTCATATTGCGTGGCGGTTCCCGTGGCCTCCATGAGGCTCTTGCCTTCGGTGATCAGGATCTGCGCGCGCACGATGTCGATGCCGGTGACCTCTTCGGTCACGGTGTGTTCGACCTGCACGCGGGGATTGACCTCGATGAAGTAGAAGGCGCCGGTGTCCATATCCATCAGGAACTCGACGGTGCCCGCGCACTGGTAGTTCACATGTTCGCAGATCTTCTTGCCCAGAAGGCAGATCTCTTCGCGCTGGGCCTCGGAGAGATAGGGGGCGGGCGCGCGTTCCACGACCTTCTGGTTGCGGCGCTGGACCGAGCAGTCGCGCTCGTAGAGGTGGTAGATGTTGCCATGGCTGTCGCCGAGGATCTGCACCTCGACGTGCCGGGCGCGCAGGATCATCTTTTCCAGATATCCCTCGCCGTTGCCGAAGGCGGCCTCGGCCTCGCGCCGGCCTTCGCGGACCTTTTCCTCCAGCTCCTCGGGGCCATTGATCGGCCGCATCCCCCGCCCGCCGCCGCCCCAGGAGGCCTTGAGCATCAGGGGGTATCCGATTTCCCCGGCTTCCCTGGCAATGGCCTTCATGTCCTCGCCCAGCACCTCGGTGGCGGGGATCACGGGCACGCCCGCCTCGATGGCGACGCGGCGCGCGCTGGCCTTGTCGCCGAGCGCGCGCATCGTCTCGGCCCTTGGCCCGATGAATGCGATCCCGGCGGCCTCGCAGGCATCGACGAAATCGGGGTTTTCGGACAGAAGCCCATAGCCGGGATGGATCGCGTCGGCGCCGCACATCTTCGCCACACGGATGATCTCGGGGATCGAGAGATAGGCCGCCACGGGGCCGAGCCCCTCGCCGATCTTGTAGGCCTCGTCCGCCTTGAAGCGGTGGAGCGACAGCTTGTCCTCCTCGGCATAGATGGCGACCGTCCGCTTGCCCAGCTCGTTCGCCGCGCGCATGACGCGGATCGCGATTTCGCCGCGATTGGCGACGAGGATCTTCTTGAATTCGGGCATGGTGTACGGAACTCCCTTTCGCGACTGCAGAATGTCTACGGCGCGTGGGGCAAGCCCGCAACTGGAAGCTGTGCCGCATGAAGGGGCCGGTGGGGAGCGTCGGCTCGGGGGACGAGCCCCCTCACCGCCGCTTGTGCGCTTTTCGCACGTATTTTTTCTTGCGCTCCGCGCGGGGAGTTTTCTGCCAGGATGAAGGGTGGGGAGGTCAGGTCCCGGACCACAGGCGCACGGACAGCTCGTCGAGCCGCGCGGCCCCGATCTGCGCCATGTTCGACGTCATGTCCTTGACCAGAATGTCATGCAGATGCGCCGGCCCTTCGCGGCCGAGCGCCCCGAGCGCGTAGTGCCACGTGCGCCCCATCATCACGAAATCGGCCCCCAGCGCCAGCAGGCGCAGGATGTCCAGCCCGCCCGCGATCCCGCTGTCGCAGATCAGCGGCAACTCGGTCGTCTCCCGGATCTCTGGTAGGACATCAACTGCGGCGGGCGCCCCGTCGAATTGCCGGCCCGCGTGGTTCGAGACCCACACCGCATCGACGCCTTCCGCCTCGGCCCGTTGCGCGACCTCGGTCTCCATCACGCCCTTGAGGATGAGAGGGCCGGACCATGCCTCGCGCAGCGCCGCGACATAGTCCCAGTCGGGTGCGGCGCGCAGCAGATAGCCCACATGCGCGGTGGAGGGCAGGCGGCCCAGCTTTTCCTGGTCGGCGTAGCCGTCCATCAGCCGCATGCGTGGCATGCCCGAGGCCTGGATGCCCATGGCCCAGACAGGACAACGCGCGACCTGCAGCGCCAGACGCGGCGTCAGGCGCGGCGGCTGCACCAGCCCGCCGCGCGTCTGTCGCTCGCGCCGCGACGCCGCAGGAACGTCCACCGTCAGAACCAGCGTGTGAAATCCCGCCCCGCGCGCCCGTGCCAGCATGTCGTCGCGGATGCCAGGATCGCGGGGCGGATACATCTGGAACCAGCCCTGATCGCCCTGCGCGCCCTTCAGGTCCTCGGGCGTGCGCGTGGCCACGGTCGACAGGCCATAGGGAATGCCCGCCCGCGCCGCGTGGCGCGCCAGCAGGATCTCCGCCTCGGGCCAGACCAGCCCCGACATGCCCAGCGGCGCGATGCCGAAAGGCACCGGGTAGGCTCGCCCCAGGAAAGTGGTCGCGAGATCCGCCAGGATCTCCCCGCGCAGCGCTGCGGGCCGGAACAGGACGCGGTCGAGTGCTTCGCGGTTGCGCGCGGTCACGCTCTCGCTTCCGGTCGCGCTGTCGAGATATTCCCAGACGAAATGCGGGATGCGGCGCCGTGCGCGCGCCTTGAGGTCGGAAATCGCTGGATAACGCGCGTGCAGGTCCATGCGCCACAAAAAGCACTCTCGCCGCCGGCTTGTCCAGTGCGCCACCGTGGGCCCACCTTCATCTTTCCCCAAATACCGCCGGGGTCCGGGGCAGCGCCCCGGGGGCCGCCGCCCGCGCGCGGAACAATCTGCGAACAAAGCTTTAATCCCGCGCCATTTCGCCCTATGATCCGTCCATGAGCAGTTTCGACGATTCCGAGGCGTTCGAGGCCGCCTCCGCCGTATCGCTGTCCGCGCAGGCCATGGCCGCGCGGCCGAGGCCGTATCTCGACGGGCTGAACCCCGCGCAGCGCGATGCGGTGCAGCGGCTGGACGGGCCTGTCCTGATGCTGGCGGGCGCGGGCACCGGCAAGACGCGCGCGCTGACCGCGCGGATCGCGCATCTTCTGACCACGGGGGCGGCGCGGCCGAACGAGATTCTGGCCGTCACCTTCACCAACAAGGCCGCGCGCGAGATGCGCGGGCGCGTGGCGCAACTCATGGGGCAGTCCATCGAGGGGATGCCCTGGCTCGGCACGTTCCACGCGATCTGCGTGAAGCTTTTGCGCCGCCATGCGGAGCTCGTGGGGCTGAAGTCCAACTTCACCATCCTCGACACCGACGACCAGGTCCGGCTGATGAAACAGCTGATCAATGCCGCCGGTATCGACGAAAAGCGCTGGCCGGCGCGGCAACTGGCCTCGATCATCGACGGCTGGAAGAACCGCGCGCTGACGCCAGACAAGATCCCCGCCGCGGATGCCGGCGCCTTCAACCGGCAGGGCCCCGCGCTCTACGCCGAATACCAGGCGCGGCTGAAGACGCTCAACGCTGTCGATTTCGGCGATCTCCTGCTCCATGTGATCGAGATCTTTCAGAAGAACGATGACCTGCTCGAGCAGTATCGCCGGTGGTTCCGCTACATCCTCGTGGACGAATACCAGGACACCAATGTCGCGCAGTATCTCTGGCTCAGGCTTCTGGCGCAGGGGCACATGAACATCTGCTGCGTGGGCGACGACGACCAGTCGATCTATGGCTGGCGCGGCGCCGAGGTGGGCAACATCCTGCGGTTCGAAAAGGATTTTCCGGGCGCCCACGTGGTCCGGCTGGAACAGAATTATCGCTCCACCGGCCATATCCTCGCCGCCGCCTCGGGCGTCATCGCGGCCAACAAGGGGCGGCTCGGCAAGACACTCTGGACCGAAGGCGAAGACGGCGAGAAGGTCCGCCTGATCGGCCATTGGGACGGCGAGGAAGAGGCCCGCTGGGTCGGCGAAGAGATCGAGGCGATGGGCCACGGCACCCGTGGCATGGACCCGGTCAAGCCCGACAAGATCGCCATTCTCGTGCGCGCCTCCCACCAGATGCGCGCCTTCGAGGACCGGTTCCTGACCATCGGGCTGCCCTACCGTGTGATCGGCGGCCCGCGCTTCTACGAGCGGATGGAGATCCGCGATGCGATGGCCTATT
>CAZOBK010000066.1:0-17036 GCA_964578115.1 uncultured Roseicyclus sp. | reverse complement strand
GGCCGAGTTCCTCGACCACTTTCTCTTTCTGGGCTCTATCCACAGTTTTACTCCAGTTTGGGAGGCTTCCCTCCCGGCTCGATGGTACCGGATCGCTCCGGCGGTTTTGGTCCGCCGACCCCCGGCCGAAACCGCAAGTCGGACAACGGGAACCAAGCCACCGGTGAGCGCTCGAACGGAGCCCTCGGCCTTCTGGTCTGATCCCGCCTCGGGCAGGATTTATTGAGAGATGCCCCCCAACCCACCGTCTCGGACGAAACGCAAAAGAGCGCGTGACGAATCTCGCGCTCTCTCGCAAGGGTGCTTGCTACAGGGCGCGCGCAGATTTGCCAAGTCCCTGTCAAGGGAAATCCACAGCGAAATCGACCGATCCGCAAACGAAAAACGGCGCGCCCGGACCGGACCGGACGCGCCGTCATGCGGGTAGCCCGTGGCTCAGTTGCCCGTCGCGCTGGAGACGTCGACCGACACGCCCGGGCCCATGGTCGAGCTGAGCGAGACCTTTTCCATGTAGGTGCCCTTGGCGCCTGCTGGCTTGGCCTTGCTCACCGCGTCGACGAAGGCGCGCACGTTCTCGACCAGCTTGTCGGTGTCGAAGGACACCTTGCCGACGCCTGCATGCACGACGCCGGCCTTCTCGGCCTTGAACTGAACCTGTCCGCCCTTGGCGGCCTCGACGGCCTCCTTGACGTCCATGGTCACCGTGCCGACCTTCGGGTTCGGCATCAGGTTCCGGGGGCCCAGCACCTTGCCCAGACGACCGACGATCGGCATCATGTCGGGGGTGGCGATACAGCGGTCGAAGTCGATGGTGCCGCCCTGAACGGTTTCCATCAGGTCCTCGGCACCGACGATGTCGGCCCCTGCAGCCTTGGCCTCATCGGCCTTGGGGCCGCGGGCGAACACGGCCACGCGGACCGTCTTGCCGGTGCCGTTGGGCAGGTTCACCGTGCCGCGGACCATCTGGTCGGCATGGCGCGGATCGACGCCGAGGTTCATGGCGATCTCGACGGACTCGTCGAACTTGGCCGTGGCGTTCGCCTTGACCAGTGCGACGGCCTCTTCGACCGTGAGGTTTTCCTTGCCTTCAAAGGCGGCCTGCGAGGCCTTCAGACGCTTTCCGATCTTGCCCATGACTTACCCTTTCACCTCGATGCCCATCGACTTGGCGGAGCCGAGGATGATCTTCATGGCGGCCTCGACGTCGTTGGCGCTGAGGTCCTTCATCTTGGCTTCGGCGATTTCGCGCAGCTGCGCGGCGGTCACCGTGGCCACGGTCTCGCGGCCGGGGGTCACGGCGCCTTTCGGACGGTTACGCTTGCCCTGCGGCTTCAGACCGGCCGCCTTCTTCAGGTAGTACGACGCCGGCGGCGTCTTGATGTCCATCGTGAAGGACTTGTCCTGATAGTAGGTGATCACGGTCGGGCAGGGTGCGCCCGGTTCCATG
Organism: uncultured Roseicyclus sp.; assembly: GCA_964578115.1. Classification (GTDB taxonomy): domain Bacteria; phylum Pseudomonadota; class Alphaproteobacteria; order Rhodobacterales; family Rhodobacteraceae; genus Roseibacterium. Next base: position 15,589 of record CAZOBK010000066.1, on the reverse strand, counting down.
TCGGCGGTCTTGGCGTTGAACGCCTTGGTGAATTCCATGATGTTGATGCCGCGCTGACCAAGGGCGGGGCCCACGGGCGGCGAGGGGTTGGCCTGGCCTGCAGGGATCTGCAGCTTCATCTTGCCGGCAAGTTTCTTGGCCATGACTGACCGTCTCCTTTTCCAACAGCCTCGGGACGCGCCCCTCGGCCTTTGTTAGCGTGGTCCGGTCCGCGTTTCGCGAAACGCTCGCCTCCCACGACGGGAAATCCGTGTCTGAACGGATCGCGGGGGGATAGACGGGCGCGGGCGCCAATGCAAGACGGTTTCCGCGGAACGGGGCGTTGCCATGCATTGGCGCGGCGCCTCGCGCGTGCCATCGTCCGAACCATGAGCACGCGCACACGCCGATTATCGCTGTCGAAGGGGTCCATCGTCTTTTCCCCCGGCGACCCCTGTCCCGGTTTCGTCCAGCTGGAAAGCGGCACGATCCGCGTGTCGCTGTCCGCCGGGAACGGGCGCGAGGTCGTGCTGTACCGCGTTCAGCCGGGGGATGTGTGCCTGCAGACCTTCTCATGCCTGATCAACCACAGCACCTATCGCGCCGAGGGCGTGGCCGAGACGGATCTGACCGGTACGCTCCTGCCACCAGCGCTGTTCCATGCGCGCATGGCCGAAGACCCCGCGTTCCGCGATGCGATCTTCGGCTCCGTCGCGCGCCGCTTCGGCGATTTCGAGCAGCTGGTGGAGGATGTCGCCCTGATCGGGTTCGACGCGCGGCTCGCCCGGACGCTCCTGCGCCTGCGAGACGGTTCGGACCGGGTCACGGCCACCCATGAACAGCTGGCGACCGAAACCGCCTCGGGCCGCGCCTTCGTCTCGCGCCGGCTGGCGGAGCTTGCGCGGCAAGGTCTCGTGGCGCCCGGGCGCGGCTGGATCGACCTGACCGATATCTCGGGGCTGGAACGGATTGCCGCAGACCAAAGGTGACAGTGTCACCGTCGAATGGGCGTCCGGCCCGGTATCGTCAGGTCATACTCTCACACACGGAGACAAAGACCATGACCCGCAACGAAGGCACGCTCGACCGCGCATTGCGCATCATCGCAGGGCTCGTCCTGATTTCGCTCGTATTCATCGGCCCGCAGACGCCATGGGGCTGGATCGGCCTCGTGCCGCTGGTGACCGGACTGGTGGGCATGTGCCCGGTCTACTCGCTGCTGGGCATCAACACCTGCCCGATGAAAAAAGGCTGAGTCCCGCGACGCGAGCGGTCTACTCGGGCTGCTCGCGCAACGCGACGAGGATATCGACGATTGCCTCGATCACCACCGGGTCGTCGATGCCGGGGTCCGGCATGGAGCCCTCCGGCGCGAACCCCTCGGTGTCATCGAGATAGGCGATCAGGCGGTCGCGGTCCCACGCGCCGCCCACCTGCATAAGCGCGGCGGAGTAGGAGAAATCCGACAGCCCCGCGATGTCGCGGCCGAAAACCTCGCCCAGAGGCGGCGCGGCGATGCCTGGCGTGACGCCGAAACCGTGGCACTCCGAACAGCTTTCGAGCGCCGTTTCCACCTGCGCCGCCTGGCGTTGGCCCAGGTCGAGATCATCAATCTTGGCAACGGCGAACTGGTAGCTTGCGTCGAAGGCGCCCACGCTCAGGCGCAGGACGCGGCGCTGGTCCGTCCAGAGCGCGATCTCGTCGCCGTGCTGGTGCACGTAGCGGATGCGGTGGCGCACGGGAATCCGTTCGGCGAAGAGCATCTCGTCCCCGTCGAGGCGGATGCGGAACAGCGTCTGCGCCGACAGGGACCCCGCCAGGAGATCGCCATCCCAAGCCGGGTGGAAGTCCTCGATCCGGGTCAGCGAACTGATCGCCACCGACGGCAGCCAGGCATGGACGGGACGTTCGAACTCCGGGTGCCGGCCATAGTCGAGCGTATTGGGCAGCGGCAGACGATTGTAGCGCGTGCCGAGCGAGACCTGCGGCCAGCCGTAATCGCGCCCTTCGCGGATCAGGTTCAGCTCGTCGCCGCCCCGGCGCCCGTGCTCGACGGTCCAGATCGACCCGTCGCGCGACAGCGCGATGCCCTGCATGTTGGAATGCCCCTGGCTGATCACCCGCACGTCACCGGTGTCGGGGTCGATCTCCATCACCTTGCCATAAAGCGCGTCGGGCTCCTGCGCGAGGGCCATCGGGTTATAGGTGCCGTCGACGGCATAGTCACCCGCGGCCAGTAAAACCGTGCCATCGTCAGTCACCCGAAAACGCCCGCCCGCCATGTGCCCATGGATGGCGCGGCCGACGGTGTTCGGTTCGAGACAGGGCTCAGAGGAAAAGAACGGGGTCCAGTCGGTCGTGGCGATCGAGATGTCGCCCGCCTCCGCGCCGCCCGTCGGCGCCGAGGCCATGGTCGTCCGGTAACAGGCGTCCTCCTCGACCCATTCGGTAAAGGACACGATCAGCCGATCGCGGAGAACGTCCACGTCGTTATAACGAAAGTAGAAATGCGCGAAACTGTAGTCCGGGTTCGCGGCTGCGAAATCCAGCATCGCGTCGAAACCATTCGGCGGCGGGGCGATGTCAAGCGCGACGGCCTCTTCTCCGCCGACCTCGAAAAATCCACCCTCATGGGTCATGACCACGAGCGCATCGCCGATACTGGTAAGCGCGCCGCCAGCCCCGGCCCGTTCCACCGGGACACTCACGGTCTCGACGTCGAGCGCAACGAAGATAGATTCAAGTCCGTCCAGTGGCTCCAGCAGTGGTGCGGCGCTCTGCCGTTCGGGCTGCAGCACGCTGAAGACCTGCAGCCCCGCGAGAAAGAAAATACCCGCCGTGACGGGAACCAGAACGAGCCACCGTAGCAGAATGCGGTTCACCGCCGATCCTCCATGCGTTTTCGTGGAGTCTGCGGCGGATCGGCCGGAATATCCAGAGCGCTTTGCGGCCCGGCCACCGGTAAACCGGTTTTATCGAGGGGGTGGAGGCATACAGGTCGATCCGGGGCGACAAGCGCCCCTAACGTCGCCCCGCGACGTTTCGCAGAAGATCAATTCTGCTTGCTGACCTGCGTGAATTCCAGCTCCACCGGCGTGGCGCGGCCGAAGATCGAGACCGTCACCTTGAGGCGCTGGTTGTCTTCGTCGACTTCCTCGACCATGCCGTCGAAATCCTCGAACGGGCCGTCATTGACCTTGACCTTCTCGCCCACCTCGAAGGTGATCGTCGAGCGCGGTGCGGCCTCGCCTTCCTCGACGCGGTTGAGGATGGCGTTCACCTCCTCGTCCTTCATCGGCATCGGACGACCCTGTGGGCCGAGAAAGCCGGTGACGCGCGGGATGGAATTGATCGCGTGATAGCCGATGTCGGTCATGTCCATGCGCACCAGCACGTAGCCGGGCATGAAGCGGCGCGGCACGGTGACCTTCTTGCCGCGGCGGATCTCGATCACGTCCTCTTCGGGCACCAGAACCTCTTCGATGACCTCCTCGAGACCCTTTTCGGCCACGGCGGTGCGGATCTGTTCAGCCACACGCTTTTCGAAGTTGGACAGCACGCTGACCGAATACCACCGTTTCGCCATCTCGCTCGCGTTCCTTCGTGTTTCGGCCAAGAGGCCGCAATTTCTCGTTCCGGTTCAATGCCCTGAGGCAAGTCCCCGAAAAAGAAACAGCGTGCATCACGATTCGATGCACGCCATTTTCGGGGATGGAGACCGACTTACCCGCCGGTCCGGGGGAAATCAAGGCCAGCCTGCCAAGGCGCGCCTCAGCCGGCGAAGAAGGTCAGGATCAGCTCCAGCACCTGGCGGATACCCCAGTCCACACCGAAGAAGAAGATCGCGAAGACCACCGCCAGCAGGAACACCATCGCGGTCGTGACCAGAACCTCACGGCGCGTCGGCCAGACCACCTTGGCGATCTCGGCACGCGTCTGCTGCAGGAACTGGAACGGGTTGGCCATGGTGGTGTCCTTGCGATCTGTTGCGGGGCATATACGCAGCGTGGCACCCGTGTGCAAGCCGCGCGACGAGACCCGCCGGCGATCAAGGATGGGAGACGTCCCCGATGACGGCATCGACGCCCGCGCGACCCAAACGCGCGATCCTGATCCTTGGCGCGGCGGTCTGGCCCGGCGGGCGTCCCTCGCCGACGATGGCGCGCCGCACGCAAGAGGCCGCCCGCCAATGGCACGCGGGCGCGGCCTCGTCCGTCATCCCCTGCGGAGGCGTCGGGCGGCACAAGCCGTCGGAGGCCGAGGTGATGAAGCGTCTTCTCGTCGAGGCCGGCGTGCCCGAAGAGGTCATCCACCCCGAGGCCAGATCGACCAGCACGGCGACGAATATCGCTTTCGCGCGGCCAATCCTCGAGACGCTCGGCGTGTCGGAAGTGCTGATCGTGTCAGACGCCTACCACCTGCCGCGTGCGCGCCTTCTTGGGCGGCGCGCCGGGCTGAAGGTGCAAACGGCGTCGCCGCCCCTGCGGGGTGCGCGGCCCGCCACCTTCATCAGGGGCGCGCTGCGCGAGATACCGGCGTATCTTGCGGCCCTGCTCGGGGTGGAACGACCGTAGCGTGAAGAATGTCAAGAAAAGATGGCCTGGCAGGGGCGGCAGGATTCGAACCCGCGGCCTGCGGATTTGGAATCCGCTGCTCTACCAACTGAGCTACACCCCTAAGACCGGTGCGCTGGATAGGACCAAACGCGGCCCTTGTCCAGTCGCGAAACATCTCCCATCCGGACCTTCGACGCGCTATGGTGCGGTATGAAGCCCATGATCCGAAGTCACGCGGAGGGCGGCCGATGAAATTGCGCTTCCTCGCCATCGGCGCTGCGCTTTGCCTCCTGCCGATCTCCGCCGGGGCGGATCGGCACAGCTGCGAACAGCTACGCCTGTTGGTCGAGAGCCGCCTGCCGGCGATCTCGCGCGATCTGCCCTATGACGCGCTGGATTGTGACGGGATCAGCGAAGTCTACCTTCTGCTGGTGCGCTACGACGGAACGTTGCTCATGCTCGACCAGCGGATCGAGGCGATATTCCGCCGCTATGGCCTGATCGACTGACGGCGGCTCAGACGTCCCCGCCCCATGGTCCGTGCAGGTCTGTCTCGCCCGGCCGGTCGATCCGCTCGAACCCGTGGGCGCCGAACCGGTCGCGCAACCCCTGGATCATGTTTGCCGTCCCGCGCGCCTGCCGAAGTTGGTCGAGATGCTGCAGTGCCGCCGACAAGGCGGGCACGGGCAGACCCGCCGATGTGGCCGCTGCGATCACCCGGCGCAGGGCAGGCAGATGGGTCGAGATTGTCCGGGCAAAGCCGGGCGCGAAGGCCAGAGGCCGGTCATCCCCGGCCTCCGCCAGCGCATGCGCCATGTCGTCGAGCATCGTCCAGCGGATGATGCAGCCCGCCCGCCATGTCCGCGCCACGGTATCGAGCGGCATCGTCCACCCTTCCTCGGCCCGGGCCCGGGCCAGCAATGTGAAGCCCTGCGAAAAGGCAAGGATCTTGCCCGCCAGAAGCGCCCCCGCCAGATCGCTGTCATCAAGGGGCGCGAGCGATCCGGCCTCCGCGAAAAGCCGCTCGCCCTCGGCACGCAACTCCGGCTCCCCCGACAGGACCCGCGCCGTCACGGCGGCTTCGACAGCCGGCAGCGGGGCCGCGCGACGCTGTGCGTCGATCACCGTCCAGCGCCCGGTGCCCTTCTGCCCGGCCCGGTCCGCAATCAGGTCAAGCATGGGCGCACCGGTCGCAGGGTCAGTCGCCCCGGAAACCTCCGCCGCGATCTCGATCAGATAGCTTTCCAGCGGACCGTCGTTCCAGCGCGTGAAGACCCCGGCGATATCCGGCGCGCCCCGCCCCTGTCCGTCGCGCATCAGCCCGTAGACCTCGGCGATCATCTGCATGTCAGCGTATTCGATGCCGTTATGGACCGTCTTGACGTAATGCCCGGCGCCGCCTTTGCCGAAATAGGCCGCGCAGGGGCTGCCCTCGTAGCGCGCGGCAATGGAGGTGAGGACCGGCGCCGCCGCCTCCCAGGCCTCGGCATCGCCCCCCGCCATGAGGGACGGCCCGTGCCGCGCGCCCTCCGCCCCGCCCGAGATACCGAGACCGAGGAAGCGCAGGCCGTCGGCCCCAAGCTCCGCCGCGCGATCCTGGCTGTCGGTCCAGTCGGAATTGCCGCCGTCGATCAGGATGTCGCCCGGCGCGAGATGCGGCCTCAGCGCGGCGATCTGGTCCGAAACGGGCGCGCCCGCGGGCACCATCATCAGGATCGTCCGGGGCGAGGCGAGCGCGCCCACGAACGCCTCAAGCGTTTCGGTCGGCACGATCTGGCCGGAAAGCCGCCCGGCGTCCTCATGGAACCGTCGCGTCTTTTCCGTGGTGCGGTTGAACACGGCGATCCGGTGCCCCGCATCGGCGATGTTCAGCGCCAGGTTGGCGCCCATGGTTCCAAGGCCGATAAGGCCGATCTCTGCGCGGTCGGACATGACGATTTCGGTTCCCCTGCTTCCGGTGGCTGCTAGGGTGACCCCCGAGGCGGGCCGCGTCCACCCTCCGCGTCGCAGGCCATCTGTGCGTGAAACGGCAGGACAGGGGGACGGACATGACGCTCAGGGTGATCGGCGCGGGCTTTGGCCGGACGGGCACGGATTCGATGCGCGAGGCGCTGGACATGCTGGGTTTCGGCCCCTGCCACCACATGCGCGCCCTGATCGACGACCCGGGCCTCAAGGCTAAGTGGCGCCAGCGCGCAGCCCACGGCACGCCCGACTGGCCCGATATCTTCGACGGCTTCACCTCCACCATCGACTGGCCCAGCGCGCATTACTGGCCGGACCTGATCTCGGCCTATCCCGATTCCAAGGTGATTCTCACATGGCGCACCGCCGAAAGCTGGTGGGCGAGTTTCGAGAAGACCATTCTGCCCGTCTGGCAGGCCAGCACCGAGACGGAGGAGGAAGCGCCGGGCAGCCAGTTGCTTGCACGGGTCTTCGACTGGCAGGACCCCACGCGCGAACATTGCATCGCCGTCTACGAGCGCAATGTCGCGCGGGTTCTGGAGGAGGTTCCGCCCGGCCGCCTGCTGGTGCACCGGCTGGGCGACGGGTGGGCGCCGCTTTGCAGCTTCCTTGGCGTGCCGGTGCCGGACGCGCCCTATCCCTCATCCAACGCCACGGGCAGCTTTCAGGACGACGCACGGAAACTGGGCATGCTTCCCGGTTCCGACGCGAAGACCTGAGCCAGCGGGCTGACGGGTGTCTCAGGGCGCCGCCGCCTCGAGCGCTTCGATATCGCCGCCGCAAATCGCGGCCTCGTGCGCGAGGATGTGCGCGATCGGCCAGTCCCACCAGGCCAGCTCCAGGATACGCGCGACCGTATCCGCGTCGAACCGGTGCCGCACGACACGGGCAGGATTGCCCGCCACGATCGCATAGGCCGGCACGTCGCCCGACACCACGGCCCCCGCGCCGATGATCGCCCCCGACCCGATCCGCGCGCCGGGCAGGATCGTCGCGCCCGCGCCGATCCAGACGTCGTGACCGACCTCCGTGTCCGGACCGGGCCCGGGCAGAGATGGCCGATCCGCTGTCGGTCCCGAAAAGATGGCGAACGGAAAGCTCGAAATCCCGTCGTAACGGTGATTGGCGCTGGCGGTGATGAAGGTGGCGCCATCGGCGATCTGGCAGAACCTGCCCAGGATCAGGCGCTCGGGGCTGAAGGGGTAGAGATAGGGCGCGAGACGGCCCCCCCAATCCTCGGGCGGCTCATGCGCCGAGGCATAGGTATAGTCGCCCACCTCGATACGGGAGTGGTCGATGACAGGCTTCAGGAAAACCGTGCCGGGATGGATGGCGCTATCGGCAAGCCGGACGGGGTGGATCGTGTCGGGGGATGGAAACGGATCGGGCATATGGGCGCCTCGCGGTCTGATGTTGGAAAACGGTTCAGATCGCTGCGTGGTCCATAATACCCTCCCTTGGTTGGGGGTTCAGTTTACCCCATGACACCGTCACGAAAAAGGGTCGCCCTTGCGGACGACCCTTGCTGTTGCTTTCAGCGCCGGAAAACGCGCTTTTTCCGTACAGGTTTCCAGCAGGAAACCTGCGCCGTGCTTCGGATCACTCGATGATCTTGGACACGACGCCTGCGCCGACGGTGCGTCCGCCTTCGCGGATGGCGAAGCGCAGGCCGTCTTCCATCGCGATCGGCGCGATCAGCTCGACCGTGAACGACACGTTGTCGCCCGGCATCACCATCTCCGTGCCGGCGGCCAGCTCGACCGTGCCCGTCACGTCCGTCGTGCGGAAGTAGAACTGCGGGCGGTAGTTCGCGAAGAACGGCGTGTGGCGACCGCCCTCCTCCTTCGTCAGGATGTAGGCCTCGGCCTCGAACTTCGTGTGCGGCTTCACCGAACCCGGCTTGCACAGGACCTGCCCACGCTCGACCGCCTCCCGGTCGATGCCGCGCAGCAGCGCGCCGATGTTGTCGCCCGCCTCGCCGCGGTCCAGCAGCTTGCGGAACATCTCGACGCCCGTGCAGGTCGTCTTCTGCGTCGCCTTGATGCCCACGATCTCGAGCTCGTCGCCCACGTTCACCACGCCGCGCTCGACCCGGCCCGTCACCACCGTGCCACGGCCCGAAATCGAGAACACGTCCTCGATCGGCATCAGGAACGGCTTGTCCACGGCACGCTCCGGCGTCGGGATCCAGCTGTCCACCGCTTCCATCAGCGCCCGGATCGAGTTCTCGCCGATCTCGGGGTCACGCCCCTCCATCGCAGCAAGCGCCGAGCCCTTCACGATCGGAATGTCGTCGCCGGGATACTCGTAGGAGGACAGAAGCTCCCGGATCTCCATCTCGACAAGCTCCAGAAGCTCCTCGTCGTCGACCTGATCGACCTTGTTCATGTACACGACCATCGTGGGAATGCCGACCTGCCGGCCCAGAAGGATGTGCTCCCGCGTCTGCGGCATCGGGCCGTCGGCCGCGTTCACCACAAGGATCGCGCCGTCCATCTGCGCCGCACCCGTGATCATGTTCTTCACGTAGTCCGCGTGGCCGGGGCAGTCGACATGCGCGTAGTGACGGTTCTCCGTCTCGTATTCCACATGCGCCGTCGAGATCGTGATCCCCCGCGCCTTCTCCTCCGGCGCGCCGTCAATCTGGTCATACGCCTGGAAATCGCCGAAATACTTCGTGATCGCAGCCGTCAGCGTCGTCTTGCCGTGGTCAACATGGCCAATCGTGCCGATGTTCACGTGCGGCTTGTTACGTTCAAACTTTGCCTTTGCCATGATGGCCTCCTTTTTCGGGTGGCGGAGTAGTCCCCGCCCTACGGTTGGTGGGTAGGGCGGGGTTCACCCCGCCTGCCCGTCATGCGTATTTCGACTGGATCTCTTCCGAGATGTTCTGCGGAACCGGCTCGTAATGGTCGAACTGCATCGTGAACTGCGCGCGGCCCGAGGACATGGAACGCAGCGTGTTGATGTAGCCGAACATGTTGGCCAGCGGCACGAAAGCGGCGATGGCGATCGCGTTGCCGCGCGGCTCCTGCCCGGTCACCTGACCGCGCCGCGAGGTAAGGTCACCGATGATGCCGCCCGTGTAGTCCTCGGGCGTCACGACCTCGACCTTCATCATCGGCTCGAGCAGCTTCGCGCCGGCCTTCTTGAGGCCCTCGCGCATGCCCATCCGCGCCGCGATCTCGAACGCCAGAACGCTGGAGTCCACGTCGTGGAACTTGCCGTCGATGAGCGCCACCTTGAAGTCGATCACCGGGAAGCCCGCCAGCGGACCGCTGTCCATGACCGACCGGATGCCCTTTTCAACGCCGGGGATGTATTCCTTCGGAACGGCCCCGCCGACGATGCGGGACTCGAAGGAATAGCCCTCGCCCGGTTCGGTCGGCGCGATCTCGAGCTTGACCTCGGCGAACTGGCCCGAGCCACCCGACTGCTTCTTGTGGGTGTAGGTGTGCTCGATCTTGTGCGAGATCGTCTCACGATAAGCCACCTGCGGCGCACCGATATTGGCCTCGACCTTGAACTCCCGCTTGAGGCGGTCGACGAGGATGTCGAGGTGCAATTCGCCCATGCCCTTCATGATCGTCTGACCGGACTCGATATCGGTCTCGACGCGGAAGGACGGGTCCTCGGCGGCCAGACGCTGCAGACCCTGGGACATCTTTTCCTGGTCGGCCTTCGTCTTGGGCTCCACCGCGATCTCGATCACCGGGTCGGGGAAGGTCATCGTTTCCAGAACGACCGACTGCTGCTTGTCGCAGAGCGTGTCGCCCGTGGTGGTTTCCTTCAGGCCGGCCAGTGCGATGATATCGCCCGCGAAGGCCTCTTCGATTTCCTCGCGGTTGTTGGAGTGCATCATCATCATGCGGCCGATGCGCTCCTGCTTGCCCTTGGTCGAGTTCAGGATCGAGTCGCCCTTCTTCAACACGCCCGAATAGATGCGCGTGAAGGTGAGCGAGCCCACGAAGGGGTCGTTCATGATCTTGAATGCGAGACCCGCGAACGGCATGCTGTCGTCCGCGCGGCGCGGGATGTCGCGGGTTTCCGTCTCGTCGCCGGGCTTGAAGCCCATGTAGTCGACCACGTCGAGCGGGCCCGGCAGGAAGTCGACCACGGCATTCAGCAGCGGCTGGACACCCTTGTTCTTGAAGGCGGAGCCACCCAGAACGGGCACGAAGGTCAGCGACAGGCAGCCCTTGCGGATCAGTTTGCGCAGGGTCGGAACGTCGGGTTCCTCGCCCTCGAGATAGGCCATCATGGCGTCGTCATCCATCTCGACGGCGTTCTCGATCAGGTTCGAGCGCCACTCGTCGGCGGTGTCCTTCAGCTCGTCGCGGATCGGCTGGCGGATCCAGGACGCGCCAAGGTCTTCGCCCTGCCAGACCCACTCTTCCATCGTGACGAGGTCGACGATGCCCTCGAGCTTGTCTTCCGCGCCGATCGGGAAGTTCACCGGAACCGGCGTCGCGCCGGTGCGGTCCTTCACCATGCGCACGCAGTTGAAGTAGTCGGCGCCGATCTTGTCCATCTTGTTGACGAAGACGAGGCGCGGAACCTTGTAGCGGTCGGCCTGACGCCAGACGGTTTCGGTCTGCGGCTCGACGCCGGCATTGGCGTCCAGCAGCGCGACGGCGCCGTCGAGAACGGCCAGAGACCGCTCCACCTCGATGGTGAAGTCAACGTGGCCGGGGGTGTCGATGATGTTGAAGCGCGTCTTGGTGTCCGACGTGCCCTCGGCAGAGGGGTCTTCCTGCCACTGCCAGAAGGTGGTCGTGGCGGCCGACGTAATCGTGATGCCGCGCTCCTGCTCCTGCTCCATCCAGTCCATGGTGGCCGCGCCATCATGGACTTCGCCGATCTTGTGGGACCGGCCGGTGTAATAAAGGATGCGCTCGGTCGTCGTGGTCTTGCCGGCATCGATGTGAGCCATGATGCCGAAGTTGCGATATCGCTCGAGCGGGTAGTCGCGTGCCATGGGAGTGTCCTCAGGCTGAGATGAATATTACCAGCGGTAGTGGCTGAACGCCTTGTTGGCGTCGGCCATCTTGTGCGTGTCTTCCCGCTTCTTGACGGCGGAGCCACGCGAGTTCACGGCATCGACCAGTTCACCGGCCAGACGCTCTTCCATCGTGTTCTCGTTGCGGGCGCGCGCGGCGTTGATCAGCCAGCGGATGGCCAGCGCCTCACGACGCTCGGGGCGGACCTCGACGGGCACCTGGTAGGTGGCGCCCCCGACGCGGCGAGAGCGGACCTCGACGGCGGGCTTGATGTTGTCGAGCGCCTCGTGGAACACTTCGACGGGCGCGCGCTTCAGGCGGCCCTCGACGCGGTCGAAGGCGTTGTAGACGATCGTCTCGGCAACGGATTTCTTGCCGTCGATCATCAGGTTGTTCATGAACTTGGTCAGAACGCGGTCACCGAACTTGGCGTCGGGCAGGACTTCGCGTTTCTCGGCGCGATGGCGGCGGGACATGGTTGTATCCTCTTACTTGGGGCGCTTGGCGCCGTATTTCGAACGACGCTGGCGGCGGTCCTTGACGCCCTGCGTGTCGAGCACGCCGCGCAGGATATGGTAGCGCACACCGGGAAGGTCCTTCACCCGGCCTCCCCGGATCAGGACCACCGAGTGCTCCTGCAGGTTGTGGCTTTCGCCGGGGATGTAGCTGATGACCTCGTAACCGTTGGTCAGGCGCACCTTGGCGACCTTCCGCATGGCCGAGTTCGGCTTCTTCGGCGTCGTCGTGTAGACGCGCGTGCAGACGCCGCGCTTCTGCGGGCAGCTCTCCAGGTGCTGGGACTTGGAGCGTTTGACTTTGGGCTGCCGCGGCTTGCGGATCAGCTGTTGAATCGTTGGCATACGGTTTCCCCGGCTTGCTCTCTCATGTCGGCGGCGGCCCGTGTGCCCGACCGGGCAGCACGAAAACACCAAAACCGCATGCATCCCTTCCCTACCTGGAGGACGCTGCGGTGGGTGTTTCAGAGGATCGGGGCGCTCAAACGGCCCGGATCATGACCACTACGAATCTGTATATGCGACCCGTGCGCCGCGTTGCGGCACCCCGGTCAGGTGGCCGGCGGTATAGGGGGAGTCGAATGGGCTGTCAACAGCGCCCCAGGTCGTTCGGGCGGTGGGTTTCCGCGGGCCGGGTCAGAGAGCGGTGCCCGCGCGCGCCGCCCGTCGGGCACGGGACGCGACCGCCCGTTCCCGCAGGATCGTGTAGATACCCGTCGCGACCACCACGGCCGCCCCCGCAAGGGCAAGACGATTGGGCCATTCGGCAAAGAACAGAAGCCCGAAGATCAGCGCGAAGATCAAGCCGGTGTAGCGGAAAGGCGAGACAACGGCGACCTCGCCCACCCGCATCACCATGATCGAAAACAGGTAACCGCCGATGATGAAGACCGAGGCCAGAGTGATCAGCATCACCTCGCGCAAGCCCAGCGGCGCCCATGGCTCGAAGACGCTGAGCACGCCACCGAAGATTCCGACGGCGGCGGCGGTGATGACCGCGACGCCCAGCGACGGCAGGCCCGCGCTGAAGCGGCGCGTCACCAGATCGCGGCCGGTGATGATGAGCACGGCCACAAGCGCCGAGAGCGACCAGATGTTGAATCCGTCCGTTCCGGGCTGAACGATCAGCATGACGCCAGCGAAACCGACGAGGATCGCACTCAACCGCCGCCAACCCAGCGGCTCGCCCAGAAACAGCGCCGCCGCCATCGTCACGCTTAGCGGAAGCGCCGCGAGGATCGCGGTGGCATTCGCGATCGGCATGTTCACCAAGGCCATGAGGAAGGCCACCATGGCCGCGATCTCGCACAGGGTGCGCCAGCCGAGCTTGGCCCGGTCGGACGGCTCCAACCGGAACCGCAGCTGTCCGAACCAGGCGGCCAGCCCGGCCAGCATGATCGTGGTCAGCAGCCCGCGCAGGAACACGATCTGAAACAGCGGCAGGTCCTCGGCCAGAAGCTTCACGAAGACGTCGTTGAGGGTGAAGGCCCCCATGCTCGCCGTCATCAGCAGCGCGCCCTTGAGGTTGTCGTTGAGCATCATTCGGCGTGATCCGTCCCATGCAGGCGCGCCAGTTGCGGCCGGATACGCAGGGGTGCCAGTCCGAAACGATCCCGCAGGACGCGCGCGGCCTCGGCGGGGGGCAGGCGCTCGGCCCTCGCGGGAACAGAGCGACCGCTGTCGTTGCCTTCGTGAACGCTCCGCAGGAACATGTCCGGTTCGGGATCGGTCCAGCATCGGACATGGGCCAGCAGATGGGCGTGGTTCCAGCGAAAGATGTTCAGCCGGAAATCGAACGGGGTGATCATTGCACTGGCCTGTGCGAGGGGACGGGTCTCGCTGCAGCGAAAGACCGGAAGGCCCGGTTTGGCGAGTGCCCAGTAAAGTCCGGACTGAAACCCGATGGCGACGGGCGTCTCCGTCGTGGCCCAGCCGGCATCGAGCAGCCGGTCCGCCGTCTGCCGCAGCCGTTCGACATAGTCGCAGGCGACCGCATCGTCGTCGTCGAGACGAAAGCCGGTGACGAAGGGCAGCTCCTCCGACGCGCCGATCCGGAACGCGCGGCGCGTGGCCTGCAGCGGCCCCAGCGGTTCGACCGCACAGATCTGCAGAAAGGGGTAGCTCGCGCGCAGCGCCTTGAGCCGCCTGCGCCAGCGGATCGGCATCGCATCCCCGATCAGCGCGACAAGGGTGAAATCGGCGTCCGTCTGCGCCGCCAGAGAGGGCAGGCATATCTCTTCGAAATAGGCAAAGCGGCGGTGCAGGCGTTCGGGCGCGTAAAGCGCGTCGACGATGGCGTCCTGGCCCGCGGCGGAGAGCCTGAAGCCGCCCGTGGCCGGATAGGAGAACCGGCACACGCCCACGATCTGATTGTCCGGTCGCCGTGCCATGGCCGCCCCCTTCGCACGTCAGCGTAGAACAGGCGGACAGCCGGGGGAATCCCTACCCTTCGTCGAGAACGCGGAAGCCCGGCGTCTCCGTTTCCGCGCCCGCGATCGCGCGCACATCCTCGACCCGAGCGGCGCGCGGCCCTTTTTCGAGCGCCTTGAGCATCGTCGCGACATGGGCGCCCGACCCTTCGATCAGCGCCGATACGCTGCCGTCGGGCTCGTTCCGGACCCAGCCCGACAGGCCGCGTGCCTCGGCCTCGGACTTGGTCCATGCACGAAAGCCGACACCCTGCACGCGGCCGGTGATGTTGACGATCATCGCGGTGGTCTGGTCAGACATGGGGCTACCTCCTCTTCAGGTCGGATGTCGCTTTGCGGCAAGGAGAGTAGCCCGTCGCGGGCCTGGCGCCATCCCCGAACGCGCAAAACGAACGAACGGGGGACACAAGGAGCCGCTCACTTGGCACGACGGCAAAAGAAAGCCCCCCGCCGATCGCTCGGGGGGGGCTTTGTCCTGAGAGGCAGGTTTTACTCGACCGAGGTGTCGTCCGTGCCGGTCGGCGCATCCTCGGCGAAGACCGTCTCGGGGGCAGCCAGTGCCGCGGCCGCTTCGGCCTCGGCGCGGGCCTCCTCGATGACCTTGTTGTCCCGCTCGGTTGCGATGCGGCGCACGCGCTGCGTCGCACCGCCCGTCCCGGCCGGGATCAGGCGACCAACGATGACATTCTCCTTCAGGCCGACAAGCTTGTCGCGCTTGCCCTGCACCGAAGCCTCGGTCAGCACGCGCGTCGTCTCCTGGAAGGACGCGGCGGAGATGAAGGACCGGGTCTGCAACGACGCCTTGGTGATGCCCAGAAGGATCGGTTCGCCCTGCGCGGGACGCCCACCCTTGGAGATCGCCTTTTCGTTCGCGGCATCGAACTCGGCCTTGTCGACATGCTCGCCCTTCAGAAGCGTGGTCTCCCCGCTGTCGCGGATCTCCCATTTCTGGAGCATCTGGCGAACGATCACCTCGATGTGCTTGTCGTTGATCTTCACGCCCTGCAGTCGGTAGACGTCCTGCACCTCGTCGATCAGGTAGCCGGCCAGCGCCTCGATCCCCATGATCCGCAGGATGTCGTGCGGGGCGGGGTTGCCGTCCATGATGTAGTCGCCCTTCTGGACGAAATCGCCCTCGGCAACGG
>CAZOBK010000065.1:0-17813 GCA_964578115.1 uncultured Roseicyclus sp. | reverse complement strand
ACCGCCGACATCTTCGGTGTAAACGAAGCGCTCTACCAACTGAGCTAATCACCCGCCGGGCCGCGTCTTAGACCGCCGGTATTTCTCTGGCAAGGGCGAAGGCGACAGCTCAGGCGCTCAGAACCCGCGCTGTGCCATCCTCGACCACATGCACGACCCCCTGCCCGCCCGGCAGCTTGCCGAGATCCGACGGCGGACGGCCGAGCGCGAGGCAGCGCAGGACGCGGGATGTCAGGCCATGGGTGACGATCACGGTGGGGCCGCTCAGCTCGTCCAGCACGGCGCCGGCGCGCGCCGCGAGATCGTCAAGGCTCTCGCCGCCGGGCGCATCGAATTTCCACTCGAACGGATCGCGGTCCCCGATCACCCCCGCCCAGTCGTGCCGGATCTCGGCCAGGGTCATCCCCTGCCACCGGCCAAGCGCCACTTCCCGCAGACGCGCGTCCAGCACCAGCGGCATGTCGAGCCCTTCGAGCGCGCGCCGCGCGGTCGTCACGGAGCGTTCGCTGTCGCTGCTGATCGCCACGGCATCGACGGGCGCGTGGCGCGTCAGGATGGCGTTCTGCGCCCCGGCCTGCCGCCGGCCAAGCGCGGTCAGCGGCGAATCCAGATGCCCCTGTAGCCGGCCGGAGCGGTTCCATTCGGTCTCGCCGTGGCGGAGGATGTAGAGGGTGGGATAGTGCCTGCACATGGCCGCCAGCGTTCACGAGTGCCGGGCAAAGCGGCGGAGGGGTTGGTGGGTGATGAGGGATTTGAACCCCCGACATCTTCGATGTGAACGAAGCGCTCTACCACTGAGCTAATCACCCGCCGGGTGGGCGCGGTTTAGCCATCAGATGCGCGCTTCGCAAGGGGCTTCGGAACGGATGTCGCACGCGCGCGCTGGCGGCCAAGGGAGGCCTCAGTTCTCGGGGCGCTCGGGCGTCAGACGCTTGAGCTTGATGGTCAGCATGTCGCCGCCGGGCCGTTCCACGCGCTTCTTGACGGTAAGCTTGCCCAGAGGAGGAAGAACGATCTCGTCGCCGTCGTCGATCAGCTTGCCCATCTCCTCCAGCACAAGTTCCATCATCACCTTGAGGTCCGCGCGCCGCATCGGGCTGCGTTCGGCCAGCGCGTCCAGAAGATCGCCACGCCGGGCGCGTTCGGTCACGACGGGTTCGGGCGCGGGTGCCGGCGCGAGCGCGGGGTGTGCCGCCTTTGGCACCGGCGGTTTCACAGTCTTGCGCGCGGCCGGGGTCTTGGCCTTGGCGGCCGATGCACCGCGCGTGGCGGTCGCCGCCGGCTTTCCGGCCGCAGTGGTCTTCGTGCGTGTCGTCATTGTCCTGCTCCGATCCTCGGAATGCGGTTTTCGTTTTTTTTCCGCTTTTAACGCAGCGTAACGCAACAGGCCGACGCAATCCAGTCCGGCCCAAAAATCGTTCGCTGCGCGTCGTTTAGCTGCGCTGTCCCGGTGCCGAGGCGCGCAGGCGTCGCTGGTCCCAGCGTGGCCAGCCGATAAGCTCGGACACGGTCACGAAGCGGAAGCCGCGCGCATGCAGGCCCGCCACGGTCGCCGGCATCGCACGGACTGTCGGTCCGTGAATGTCATGGGCCAGCACCACGGCGCCGGGATGGCTGCCGCTGACGATGCGGTTGGCGACGATGGAACTGCCCGGGCGGCGCCAGTCCTCGGGGTCGACGGACCACAGCACCGTGGGCATGCCGCGCATCTGGTGCAGCATCAGCCGCTGGCGCGGATGGAAATTGCCGTAGGGCGGGCGCATGGTCACGGGCAGGCGTCCGGTGGCCTGCAGCACCGCCTCGCTGGCGCGGTCGATCTGCGACAGGGCCGACGCGTCGGAATGGCCGAAGAGACTGGGGTGAGACCACGTATGGTTGCCGATCTCGTGCCCTTCGGTGGCAATGCGCGCGGCCAATTGCGGATGGCGCGCCACGCGGCTGCCGATCAGGTAGAAGGTCGCGCGGATATTGTTGACCGCAAGGAAATCCAGCAACTGCGGCGTGAGCGTCGGGTGCGGGCCATCATCGAAAGTCAGCGCGACCAGGGGCTGCTCCATGGCGATGCGTGTCACCGTCGCCTGCATACCTGTTGTAATGTCGCCACGGCGCGGAAAGCTCGCCTCGACGAATGGCATGGCCACGGCGCGGCCCGCCACGAAAGGAGCGGCCAGTCCGGCGCCAGCGCTCAACAGAAGGGATCGACGTGTGATCGCACGCATATTCGGGCCTCGGGACGGGTCAAGGGAATCGGTCTCCCCAGACTTATCCACAGGGTTCCGCTCCGGTCGATCCGTTCAAGGCACCGCACAATGCGGCATTTGCCATTTCGGGAAAAGCGTGCCCTTACGGACACGCAACGCGGCGCGGGCGTGGCAAATCAGTGACTCAGCGTCGGCAATTCTTCGCCGACATGTTGTGCACAGCCCCGCATTGGAGAATCCTGTCCAAGACGTCGGGGGTCGTCTGCTGGCTCCCCGGTCATGTCGCCACGCAAGCTGCCAAGGATTTACCCCATGAAACGTATTGCTGCCGCAACCGCACTCAGCCTCGCCCTCGTCACTGCAACCTTCTCCGGACCGGTCCAGGCCGGCGGCATCGCGCCCGCCATGGAGCCCGCCGTCATCATCGAGGACACCTCGGCCTCGAACGGCGGCATCCTCGTGCCGATCCTGTTCCTGATCATGGTGGCTGCCGTCACCCACGGCTGACCGCGGCGGGTCGGGCGCGTCTGTCGCGCGGAGCCCAAGACCGCCGACGCGCCACGTCCCCGCAAAAAGAAACCCGCCGCGATATTCCGCGGCGGGTTTCCTGCATAATGAGCTGTGGCGTCAGTGGGCGATCGCGCCCTCGCCGCCACCCTCCAGCTTCGTCTGGGCCGCGGCGGCCTCCTCGGCCTCCTCGTCCCAGTCGATGGCTTCGGGCTTGGACACCAGCGCCGCCTCCAGAACCTCGCTCACGTGCGACACGGGGATGATTGTCAGCCCGTGCTTCACGTTGTCGGGGATCTCGGTCAGGTCCTTTTCATTGTCCTGCGGGATAAGCACGGTCGTGATCCCGCCGCGCAGCGCAGCGAGAAGCTTCTCCTTGAGGCCGCCGATCGGCAGGACATTGCCGCGAAGCGTCACCTCGCCGGTCATCGCGATGTCCTTTCGGACCGGCGTCTGCGTCAGCACCGAGACGATCGAGGTCACCATGGCGATACCCGCGCTCGGCCCGTCCTTGGGCGTCGCGCCCTCTGGCACGTGCACGTGGATGTCCCAGCGGTCGAGCCGCGGCGGCTTGACGCCGATCCGGGGTGCGATGGAGCGCACGTAGGACGCGGCCGCATCGATCGACTCCTTCATCACGTCGCCCAGCGTGCCGGTTGTCTTCATCCGGCCCTTGCCCGGCAGGCGCAACGCCTCGATCGACAGAAGGTCACCGCCCACGGACGTCCAGGCCAGCCCCGTGACGACGCCGATCTGGTCCTCCTTCTCGGCAAGACCGTACTTGAAGCGGCGCACGCCCAGCATCTCCTCGAGATTGTCTGGCGTGACCTCGACGGTCTCGACCTCCTTCTTGAGGATCTTGGTCAGTGCCTTGCGCGCGATCCTGGCCAGTTCCCGCTCGAGGTTCCGCACGCCCGCCTCGCGGGTGTAGTAGCGGATCACGTCCAGCAACGCCGCATCCGTCAGGCGGAACTCCTTGTCCTTCAGACCGTGGTTCTTGATCTGCTTGGGCAGGAGATGCCGCTTGGCGATCTCGCGCTTCTCGTCCTCGGTGTAGCCCGCAAGCGGGATGATCTCCATCCGGTCCAGAAGCGGGCCCGGCATGTTGTAGGAGTTCGCCGTGGTGATGAACATCACGTTCGAGAGGTCGTATTCCACCTCGAGGTAATGGTCTGAGAAGGTCGAGTTCTGTTCCGGGTCGAGCACCTCGAGCATGGCCGAGGCCGGGTCGCCCCGGAAGTCCTGGCCCATCTTGTCGATTTCGTCGAGCAGGATCAGCGGGTTCGTCGTCTTGGCCTTCTTCAGCGCCTGGATGATCTTGCCGGGCATCGAGCCGATATAGGTCCGTCTGTGGCCACGGATCTCGGATTCGTCACGCACACCGCCGAGGCTGATGCGGATGAACTCGCGCCCCGTTGCCCGCGCGACCGATTTGCCAAGGCTGGTCTTGCCCACGCCCGGAGGACCGACGAGGCACAGGATCGGCCCCTTCAGCTTCTTCGAACGCTGTTGCACGGCGAGGTATTCGACGATCCGTTCCTTGACCTTCTCGAGGCCGTAGTGGTCGTCGTCGAGCACGTCCTGCGCGCGGCCCAGATCCTTCTTGGTGCGCGATTTCACGCCCCACGGGATCGACAGCATCCAGTCGAGATAGTTGCGCACCACGGTCGCCTCGGCGGACATGGGCGACATGGACTTGAGCTTTTTCAGCTCGGCATCCGCCTTTTCGCGTGCCTCCTTCGACAGCTTCGTGGCCTCGATCCGTTCCTCGAGCTCGGCAACCTCGCCGCCATCCTCGCCATCACCCAGCTCGCGCTGGATCGCCTTCATCTGTTCGTTCAGGTAATACTCGCGCTGCGTGCGCTCCATCTGGGACTTCACGCGCGTCTTGATCTTCTTCTCGACCTGCAGCACCGACATTTCGCCCTGCATCAGGCCATAGACCTTCTCGAGCCGCTTGGAGATGTCGAGCGTTTCCAGAAGGTCCTGCTTCTGCGCCACCTCGATACCCAGATGTCCCGACACGAGGTCGGCCAGCTTGGCCGGGTCGGTGGTTTCCGACACGGAGGTCAACGCGTCCTCGGGGACGTTCTTCCTGACCTTGGCGTATTTCTCGAACTCCTCGGCGACCGACCGCGTGAGCGCCGCGATGGCCTCCGGATCGCCTTCTTCCTCCTCCAGCTCCGTCGCGGTCGCCTCGAAGAAGGCGTCATTGTCGACGAATTCCTCGATGACCACGCGCGCGCGGCCTTCCACCAGCACCTTCACGGTGCCGTCGGGCAGTTTCAGAAGCTGCAGCACGTTGGCCAGCACGCCATGGCGATAGATGCCGTCATGGGTGGGGTCGTCGACGGCCGGGTCGAGCTGGCTCGACAGGAGAATCTGCTTGTCGTCCTGCATCACCTCCTCGAGGGCGCGGACGGATTTTTCCCGGCCCACGAAAAGCGGCACGATCATGTGGGGAAAAACCACGATGTCGCGCAGCGGCAGAACCGGATAGGTGACGTTGCTCTGTGGCATGATGCCTTCCTCGATGTCTTGGCAGGAAACCTCGGGCCCCGTTCATACGGCAGCCACACGGGCCTCCCCTTATGGGTAAGAAACTTGGGGCGCTTGGGTGCAGGTTTCAACCGCTGCCCGCGATGGCACGCGCCCAGGAGGCACTGTGCCCGCCATGTCACGCGGGAACAATGGCGAACTGGCCGGTAGCCGGCAGCCCGCTGCGGCTACCCACAGGTTTTTCTGGTGGGAGCGCACTCGGATTGATCTGTATCAAACATTCACAATCATTTCACTTGCAAACTATAGATGTCTCACGGGTGTGGTGGGTCCGAGGTGCCTTGAGCAACGAGATACCGGCCATTTTGCCGGGCGTAGCGAGGAACCGGTGCCAGAGGGTCGCATTTCGGCCACCACCGCATCCGTCCGGGACATCTACCCTGTTACGGGCAGGTCACCCCTGGTCCCGCCCGACTTGGCCCGCCGGTCGTTCACCCGCCGGCGGGCCTTTCTTTTCAGGAGACGGAAAAACGGCGTTTTCCTGCAGGAAAAAGACCCTCAAAGCGGTGGAATATCGCCCTCGGCCCGCGCCGCATGGAACCCGACCTCGAACTCGGCGAAGCGGTCTTGCGCGATCGCCTCCCGCATGCCGGCCATGAGCTCCTGGTAATAATGAAGGTTGTGCCAGGTCAGCAGCATGGACGCGATGATCTCGCCCGCGCGGAACACGTGGTGGAGATAGGCGCGGCTGTAACCCCGGCAGGCGGGACAGGTGCAATCCTCATCCAGAGGCCTTGGATCGTCGGCATGGCGCGCGTTCTTGATGTTGACCACGCCGCGCCGGGTAAAGGCCTGCCCGGTCCGCCCCGAGCGCGAGGGCAGCACGCAATCCATCATGTCGATGCCGCGCGCCACGGCCCCCACGATGTCGTCCGGCTTGCCCACGCCCATCAGGTAGCGGGGGCGATCCTCGGGGAGCATGTCGGGCGCGTAGTCGAGCACGCCGAACATCGCCTCCTGCCCCTCGCCCACGGCAAGGCCACCGACCGCGTAGCCGTCGAAGCCGATCTCGCGAAGCTTTTCGGCGCTTTCGGCGCGAAGCTCCCGCGTCACGCCGCCCTGCTGGATACCGAAGAGCGCGTGCCCGGGCCGGTCGCCAAAGGCCGCCTTCGACCGCTCCGCCCATCGCATCGACAGCCGCATGGCGCGCGCCACTTCCTCGTCGGAGGCCGGCAGCGCGGGGCATTCGTCGAAACACATCACGATGTCCGAGCCCAGAAGACGCTGGATCTCCATTGAGCGTTCCGGGCTCAGCATGTGGCGCGAGCCGTCGACATGGGAGCGAAACGTGACCCCCTCCTCGGTCAGCTTGCGCAGCTCGGCCAGGCTCATCACCTGAAATCCGCCCGAGTCGGTCAGGATCGGGCCCGACCAGTTCATGAACCGGTGCAGCCCGCCCAAACGCGCGATGCGCTCGGCCGACGGGCGCAGCATAAGGTGGTAGGTATTGCCAAGGAGGATGTCGGCGCCGGTCGCCGCCACGTTTTCGGGCAGCATGGCCTTGACGGTGCCGGCGGTGCCCACTGGCATGAAAGCGGGGGTGCGGATCTCGCCCCTTGGCGTCGCGATGAGGCCGCCTCGCGCCTTGCCCGAGGTGGCGTTGAGCGTAAAGGAAAAACGGTCGGTCATGCCGACCCCTTGGCCTGTTTCGCGCAGCGCGGCAAGCCCCGCCGCTCAAAGATGCGCAAGCGCGCGCCTTGCCCAGTCGCAGGCGAGGTCCGGGTCATCGACCGCCTCCTCGGGCATGGTCCAGTAGGCCATGCGTGTGGGCATGTCCCTGCCCTTGTGCTGGTAGGACCACTGCGTGCAGCCGGCGGCCTCGAGCTCGGCCGCGAAGGCACCCTGCCCCTTAAGGAACAGCTCACCATCCGCCATCAGGATCGCGAAGATCGTGCCCTCGTGATAGAGGCAGAGGCCACCCATCATCTTGCGCGTCGTGATATCGCCCAAACCGGAGAAAAGATCGACCGCGCGGTCAATCTCGCCCGGCGAGACGGCCATGTCAGTCTCGTCCGGCGCGCTCGGCCTCGAGTTCCTCGACATCCTTGAACTTGATCGACTCGCCGCATCCGCAGGCATCGGCCACGTTGGGATTGCGGAACCTGAAGCCGGATTCCAGCAGCGAGGTCTCATAGTCGATCTCGGTGCCGAAGAGGAACATCTGCGCCATCGGCGCGATCATGATCCGCGCCCCGTCCTGTTCGACCACCTCGTCGTTGGGGTCGACCTCGGTCACGTAATCCATGGTGTATTCCATGCCCGCGCAGCCGCCCTTCTTGACGCCGATGCGCAAGCCCTGCGTGTCGTCGCGCGCCATGAGCTTCGCGATCTGTGCGGCGGCCGCCGGGGTGATGCTGACGGCCTGTTTGCCGGGAATTCCGAACATGGGCTTGTCCTTTCCTCTGCACTTACAGTGTAGGGACGCGGGGCCCCTGGCTCAAGGTCTGTCGCGTCACAGCATCGCAATCAGCGCGCGCGTGGCGTAGGCCACGGCAAGCGCCCAGGCGAAACTGGCCAGCGTGGCGGCGACTGCCCTCTCCCGACCGGGGGCGGACGCGCCGCCTCGTGACCACCACAGACCCGCCTTCACGGCAAGCACCGCGAATGCGAGCACCGGAACCCCGCCCAGCACCGCCACGAAGACCGCCGCACGCTCCAGCCCGCCGGTCAGCGCCGCACGCTGCGCGGTCATGCCGGTCGCGCCGGGCTCCGGCGGCGCGGCGATGTAGACGGCGATGGCGAAATGTCCCGCCCGGATGGCGAAGACGAACCCCGCGATCATCGCAAGGATTTCTGGCGCCCCGGGAGACACGGCATCGGCCCAGAGACCGGCCTGCCACGCGCCGGGGAAAAGCGCGGCCACGCCCACGATCGACAGGATGTGCATCCCCTGATCGGCGAGATAACTCCACAGCCGGTCCGGCATGAGCATGGTCTTGGCCGCATCGATCAGCAGATGGACGAACGTCACGAGGATCACGGCAACCGAAATCTGCCCCAGGCACAGCATCGCGGTGACAAACACGACGGAAATATGCGCCGCGAATCCCGCGCCGCGCTTCGTGTCCACCATCCAGCGTGTCTGCAGAACATAATCGGCCAGCACATGCGCAAGGAACAGTGCGACGATCGTCTCGGCCATGCCCGCCGCCACGGGCGATCACATGAACCCGAGTTCCAGCCGCGCCTCGTCAGACATCATGTCCATGCCCCAGGGCGGATCCCAGGTCAGCTCCACGTCGACGTGTTTCACGCCCTCCAGCGGCTCGATCGCGTCAGCGACCCAGCCGGGCATCTCGCCGGCGACGGGACATCCCGGCGCGGTCAGCGTCATGATGACCGTCACCGCGTTGTCGTCGGCGATATCGATCGTGTAGACCAGCCCGAGATCGAAGATATTGACCGGAATCTCGGGGTCGTAGACCGACCGGCAGGCCTCCACGATGGTATCATAGAGCGGATGGTCGGTGCTTGACGGCCGGATGAGCGGCGCGCCTTCCATCATCTCGGGGGTCTGGGACATTGGATCGGAGCCTTTGCCTGTTGGCGTCGTTGCCTGATTTCCGAGCGATTATATAAGGATTACCGCGCCACGGTAAAGGGGCCGCGCCTGATTGACGGCGTAAATCAGTGTGCCGGTCGCCCGGCGAAGGCCATATCCGACGGGCAGTTGACGGGCGCGGCCTTCCTTGCCATGCCGGAACGCGTGACGATCCGCCCCAGCAAGGAGTATCGCGATGCGCGTCAAACTGGCCGCCGGAAACTGGAAGATGAACGGGCTGACCGCCGATCTTGCCGAGGTCGACGCGCTGGCCGCCCAGCATCCCGATCCGCGCTCCGAGGTCCTGATCTGCCCGCCCGCGACCCTGATCGCGCCCATGGCGGCGCGCGCGGCGGGCGGCCCGGTGGCCATCGGCGCGCAAGCCTGTCATCCGGAGGCAAGCGGCGCGCATACCGGTGATCTGTCGGCCGCGATGCTGGCGGATGCTGGCGCGACCTATGTCATCGTCGGCCATTCCGAGCGCCGCGCCGATCATTGCGAATGCAACGAAGACGTGCGAGCGCAGGCCCGCGCCGCGCTGGAGGCGGGGCTCAGGATCATCGTCTGCGTCGGCGAGACCGAGACGGAGCGCGACGCGTCGAACACGCTCGACATCATCTCGGGACAGCTGGCAGGCTCCGTTCCCGACCTCGTGACCGGCGAGAGCCTCGTGATCGCCTACGAGCCCGTCTGGGCCATCGGCACCGGGCGGACACCCACCACCGACCAGATCGGCGAGGTGCATGATTTCATCCGCGCACGGCTCGTGGCGCGCTTCGGCGACGGCGTTGGCCGATCGGTGCGGCTGCTCTACGGCGGGTCGGTCAAGCCCGGAAACGCGACCGAGATCTTCGCCGTTTCCAACGTCGACGGTGCCCTTGTGGGCGGCGCCTCGCTCAAAGCGTCGGATTTCGGCGCCATCGTCGCGGCGCTGGACGCGGCCTGAGGCCTAGTCGGTCGCGCGCACGAAACGTTCCGTCGTCAGCCGGATCGTGCCATGGTTCGCGTCGGAATACTGGCGCACGGCCAGAAGATAGAGACCGGGATCGAGCCGCATAAGAATCTGGCTGTTCAGCGTGCCGTTGGCATCGTCGTTGAAGGCGATCTCGGCCCCGCCCGCGTCATAGAGGATCATCAGCGGATCGGAATCGGTCACCTCCACCGCGTCGATCAGCAGGACCGTGGGTGCGGCAATCTCGAAGGACAACCATTCGGCGCGTGTGCCCGAGATGCGGAGATCGCGCACCGTGACCGGCGGCAGAGACCCCATCGCGCGCACCGGCCATGACCCGTCGAGCGGGGGCGCCGCCTCGCCGGAGACGACAAGCTCGGTGGCGGCGGCCTCGGCGTCGAAGGGCAGCACCGAGAGTGTGACGGGCAGATCGGGATCGGCCAGCGCCCGCATACCCACGCAATAGGTGCCGGCGGCAAGCGGCGAGGTGATGTCGATTCGCGAATTCAGGCTGTCGTGGTCGTCATTCTCCGCGATCAGCGCCCCGGTGCCGTCGAAAAGGTAGATATAGGGATCGGCCGCCGGGTTGCCCGCGCGCAGCGACACGGCCTGCGGCGTCCCGAGCGTGAAGCGGTAATAGGGCGTGCCGGTCACCGTAGCCGTGGCCTGCGCCCCGCCCTGCGCGAGGGCGGCATCGATCGGGCCGCGTGTCAACGGGGTGGCCTCGGTCGTGGGCAGGCAGGGCTGAATGCCGACGAAGTCAGGGCCTTCCGCGCCTCCGTCGGGGTCGAAGAACCCGCCGCGCAGGCCTTCGGTCAGGGCCGCGTGCTCCAGCCGACCCACGCGGATGTCGGCGGTGAGTGCGCTGTCGGCAAAGCCGCGCACAAGCACGCAGTAGTCGCCTGCGGGCAACTCAGTCTCGGCGCGGGCGTCCAGCAGACCGCCGGAATCGTCATCGGTCACGATCATCGTGCCGGACGCGTCGTAAAGCTCCAGCACCGGATCGCCGCCCATTGCACCGGCGCGCGCCTCGAGCCGCACCGTCCCGGCCGCGCCGAGCGAGAAGAGCGTCACGACCTCCCCGTTCCTCGGCACCTCCTGCGCCGCGCGCGTCAGGGCATCATCCGCCGTGGCGATATCGGACGCTGCCTGACCGCCTGCGATCCAATCGGCCTCCGCCCCCAGCCCCCCGCAGGCGGGCGCCTGCGCCATGGCGGCGGTGCCGGAGAAAACCAGCGCCATCGCCGCTGTCATGCTCTCGCTCGGTCTGGTCATCTTGTCTCCTCCGGATGGCGACCTGCCTCCGGACGATAGCCCCGGACGCAGGCGCGCCGCCAGAGAAAGCTTGGCGCGGCTGCCGGTTGCGCGCGCTCTGGAAAGAACCGCCGCGCCCGGCCATACTCCGCCCGCGATGGACAGGGACACACACATGGGCGCCCCCGGGGTAGCAGCCCCCTCTCCTCGGGGCGCTGGCCGGCGGCTCGGGCTTTGGGCCGTGCTTGCGCTGGCCGTGGCGGTGGCGGCTTTCGTTCAGCCGAGGCTGGAGGCGCATTACCTCCTGCGCGCGGGACAGGCCGACACCGCCACGCTGCGGCTGGCCACCGAGGTGTTGCGCGGCGCGCTGGAACGTACCGAAGCGCTGCCCGCCCTGATCGCCGAGCGTCCGATCCTCGCGCAGCTTCTGCGCGACCCCGCGAACGAGGGCCTCGTGCCCTTCACCAACGAGCTTCTGCGCCAGAGCGCCCTGTCGCTCGACGTGTCGGACATCTACGTGATGGATCTGCAGGGCCGCACGGTGGCCACCTCCAACTACCGCTCGGACTGGTCTTTCCTTGGGCGGTCCTTCGAGTTCCGACCCTATTTCACCGACGCCATCTCCGAGGGGCTGGGGCGGTTCCATGCGCTCGGCACCACGTCGAACCAGCGCGGATACTTCTTCGCCGCACCGGTGATCGACCGGACCGAGCTTCTGGGCGTGGTGGCGGTCAAGATCACCCTCGACCGGTTCGAGGAGACATGGGCCAACGCCGAAAGCACCATTGTCGTCACCGATACCAGCAACGTGGTGTTCCTGTCGGACCGGGCGGATTGGCATTTCCGCACCTTGGGCCCGGTGCCCGAACCTGCCATCGAGACCATCGCCCGGACGCGGCAATACCCGCCGGGCACGCTTGCGCCGCTCAATGCACGCCGGGCGCAGCTGACCGGCGCGATGGACCTGCTCACCGTGACCGGCACGGATGGCGCAGCGGAAGAGTTCGTGTCCCAGACCATGTTGATCGCGGCGCCCGCCTGGCGTGTGTCGATCCTGACGCCCACGGCGCCTGCCATGGCGCAGGCCTGGACGGCGCTGGGGATCGCGGTGCTGCTTGTCGCGGTCGGCGCGCTTCTGGCGGCCGTGGCGCTGCAGCGGCGTGCGCAGCTGATGGAACGGATCGAGCGGCAGCGCAGTGCCCGAGCCGAGCTGGAACTCCGCGTTCAGGACCGCACGCGGGATCTCGACGCCGCCAACGCGCTCCTGCGGGACGAGGTGGAGGAGCGCCGCGCCACCGAGGCGCGCCTGCGCCGCACCCAGGCCGAGCTGGTGCAGGCGGGCAAGCTTGCAGCACTTGGCCAGATGTCGGCGGCGCTCAGCCACGAGTTCAACCAGCCGCTGGCGGCGGTGAAGGCCTACGCCGACAATGCCGGCACCTTTCTTGAACGCGGCCGCGTGGCCGAGGCGCGGGACAATGTGGGCCGGATCTCGGCCATGGCCGACCGGATGGCCGCAATCTCGAAGCATCTGCGCAACTTCGCGCGTCGTCCGCAGGACAAGACCGGCCCCATCCCCGTCGCCACGGTGATCGACGACGCGCTCGAGCTGATGGCGCCGAAGCTCAAGGCCACCGCGGCGCGGATCGACTATACGGCCCCCGGACCCGACCTCTGGGTCAAGGGCGGGCGCGTGCGGTTGCAGCAGGTGATCGTGAACCTGATCTCGAACGCGCTCGACGCCATGGACCGCCGAGAGGTCAAGGAGATCGGGATCACCGTGGAAACCGACGGCACGCCAGGCGACGGAACCTGTGCCATCTCGGTCCGCGACCGGGGCCCCGGCCTCTCGGAGGCGGCGCTGGCACAGGCCTTCGACCCGTTCTTCACCACCAAGGATCCGGGCAATGGCATGGGGCTGGGCCTGTCGATCTCCTACAATATCATCCGCGATTTCGACGGCACGCTTTCGGCGGCCAACGCAGCCGATGGCGGCGCGGTGTTCACCGTGACCCTGCGCCGGATGCCGGGACCCGTCACCTCCGGACGGGGCACGGGGTCCGACACGGGGTCCGACACGGGGCTCGCTGCGGAATGAACGATCACACCACCACGGCCGGACATGGCCTCGGCCCGGTGCTCTTCGTCGATGACGAGGAGGATTTGCGCGCGGCAGCGGGTCAGGCGCTGGCGCTCGACGATCTCGAGACCTGCCTCTGCGCCGGGGCGGCGGAGGCGCTGCCGCATCTGAGCACGACCTTTTCCGGTGTTCTGGTCACCGATATACGGATGCCCGGCACGCACGGTATAGCGCTGATGCAAGAAGCGCTGGCGCGCGACCCGGACCTGCCGGTGATCCTTGTCACGGGCCACGGAGACGTGGAGCTTGCGGTCCGGTCGATGCGCGCGGGCGCCTATGATTTCATCGAGAAACCCTATGCGCCCGCGCGGCTGGTCGAAACCGTGCGCCGCGCCCTCGATAAACGGCGGCTGACGCTTGAGAACCGCGCGCTCCGCGCGGCGGCGGCGGGCGATGCGGAGGCCGACGACCCGATCGCGGCGCGTCTGCATGGCCAGAGCGCGCCCATGCGCGCGCTGCGGCGTCACCTGCGCGCGGTCGCCGCGACGGATGCCGACGTGCTGATAGAGGGGCCGACCGGCACCGGCAAGGAACTGGCCGCCCGTGCCTTGCACGAGGCGGGCGACCGGGCCGAGCGGCCCTTCGTCCAGATCAACTGCGCCGCCCTGCCCGCGGACCTGATCGAAAGCGAGCTCTTCGGCCATGAAAGCGGCGCCTTCCCGGGCGCCACACGGCCCCGATACGGCAAGTTCGAACACGCCCGCGGCGGCACCGTCTTTCTCGATGAGATCGACAGCCTGCCCATGGCCCTGCAGGCCAAGCTTCTGCACGTTGTGCAGAACAGAGAGGTGACGCGGCTGGGCTCGAACGAGGCTGTGGCCCTCGACCTGCGCTTCGTCGCCGCCTCCAAGCGCGACCTCGGCTCAGCAGCTGCGGAAGGACACTTCCGCGCCGATCTGCTCTACCGGCTGAACGTGGTGACCATCCGAATGCCGGGGCTCGACGAACGCCGAGAGGACATCCCGCTTCTGTTCCTGAGGCTCCTGACCGACGCCTGCCGCCGCGCCGGCCGACAGGTGCCGGAGGTCTCGAACGACGCGCTTGGCGCTCTCGCTGCCCGCGACTGGCCCGGCCATGTGCGCGAGTTGCGCAACGCCGCCGAACGCATGGCGCTTGGGCTCGACATCGACGACGCGGTCGATGGCGGACAAGCTGTGGCGCCGAGTGCCCTGTCCGAACGCATGGCGGCCCATGAAAAGGCGCTGATCGCGGCGGCCCTCGCGGCCCATGGTGGCAGCCTCAAGGCGACCTACGAGGCGCTCGGGCTGAGCCGCAAGGCGCTTTACGAAAAGATGCAGCGGTACGGCCTCGACCGGTCGGACTACCGGTCGGATTAGGGGGCGACGCCCCACGGGTCGAAACCGAAACACCCACACCTGCTTTTGGGCATGATTCGACCCATCGCGTCCCACAATCCCGGTCCGTTGGCGCAAACCCGCCTTGCAGCGGTTGCATGACATGCCGCATTGGCTGCATTCAGCCCGCGACGGACAGGGAGGGAGCCCTGTCCGGGCACAGGCCGCATCGGCGGGGGAGGAGACGCGGGCCAAGGGCCCGATGACCGGCAAGCGCCGTTCCGTCCCTTGCGCCGGTGACCGGCGGACCAAACCAAGGGAGAATTACCCGATGACACTGACCAAGATCGCCGCGTTGGCGGCCACGACCGCCCTGACGGCCTCGGCCGTTTTCGCGCAGGAGAACCGCGAGGGCTGGCCCGAAAGCTTCACCGTTGGCACCGCATCGCAGGGCGGCACCTATTTCGCCTATGGCTCGGGTTGGGCGAACCTCGTCGCCGAAGAGCTGGGCCTTTCGGGCGGCGGTGAAGTGACCGGCGGGCCGATGCAGAACATGGCGCTGGTGCATACCGGCGAGGCGCAGTTCGGCATGACCACGATGGGCCCCGCGGCGGAATCGCTTCAGGGCACCAACCCGATCGCGCCGGGTCTGCAGATGACCAATGCCTGTGCGATGTTCCCGATGTACCAGACGCCGTTTTCCGTGACCGCGCTCAGCTCCTCGGGGATCACGTCGATCTCCGACATCCCCGACGGTGCGCGCATCGGCTTCGGCCCGGCGGGTTCCACCTCGGACACCTACTTTCCGCGCATGATGGAAGAACTCGGCGTCAATTTCGAGCGCCGCAACGGCGGCTGGTCGGACCTCGGCGGGCAGCTGCAGGACGGGCTTCTGGACGTCATCGCCTTCGCCGCGGGCGTTCCGGTTCCTGCCGTCAGCCAGCTCGAGGTGCAGACCGACGTGAACATCATCGAGTTCACCGAGGAGGAACAGGCCCAGATCCTCGAGGCCTTCCCGGTATCGGAGTTCCAGATTTCGGCGGATACCTACGAGACGCTGGAAGAGCCGGCGCGCTCGGTGTCGATGTGGAACTTCGCCATCGCCAATTGCGACCTGCCCGAGAGTTTCGTCCACGCCGTCGTCGACGTGGTGATGGCAGACAACGAGCGCATGGTGAACATCCACCGCGCGGCACGCTCCACCCTGCCCGAGAACTGGGACAAGAACGGTGTTCTGATGTGGCATCCCGGTGCCGCCCGCTGGTTCGAGGAGAACGCCGGCGCGGACATACCGGACGACATGATCCACTCGTCCATGTAGGCTGACACGCGCCCGCATCGTGCGGGCCATGAAAACGGACCGCGCCCCTCTGCCGGGCGCGGTCTTGTAAAAGAATGCCCGACGAGGGGCCGGGGGACATGACCATGAGCACCGACACGACCGCCACCGATGTGAAGGAACAGGTCCTTGCCGAGGGTGTTGACGAGGATCCGATCGAGGGCAACCGCCGTCTGTTCACCGGGCGCGCCTATCTCGTGGTCGCCACGCTCGCCACGGTCTATGCCGCCTTCCACATGCTGGCACTCAATGGTGTGTCGATCTCGGACTGGACGGGGATCGAGATCCCCCTTCTGCCGCAGTTTCCCATGGAAACGTGGAACTTCCGCATCGTCCATATCGCCGGCGCGCTGGGGTTGGGCTTCCTGCTGTTCTCGGCCCATACCTTCCATCCCGACCGGCCCCACAAGGACACGCGCCTGGTCTCTCTTATCGCCGCGGCGCTCGTCGTTCCGGCGCTGGTGGCCGGGGCCACGGCCATTGGCTTCGTGAACACGATCAATTCCGGAGACCTGCCCGAGATGGGAGGGCTGACCACATGGGCCGCCTTCCCCGGGACGGAAATCTACCAGACGGAGGTGTGGCGGTTCGGCGTGCCACTGCTGATCGCCACGCTGGGCGCCATCGCGACCGGCTGGGTCGAGCGCCGTGGGCGCGAGCTTTTCGCGGCCTCCGACATCGTGCTCGCGCTCTGCGCGATCGTCGTGGCGATCTATCTCGTGGCGATCTACGGAACCGCCGCGCGCAACTCCGTCGGCACGCCCTTCGTGCCCATCGGCGTGGCCTTCGCGGCCACCGCGGGATCGGCCATGATCCTTGAACTCACCCGCCGCGTGGCGGGCCTCGCGCTCGTGGTCATCACCGGCATCTTCCTCGTCTACACGTTCACCGCGCACCTGCTGCCCGGCATTCTCGCGGTACAGAACCCCTATACCTGGCAACGCTTCTTCGGCCATGTCTATTCCGACGCCGGCATCCTCGGGCCGACCACCGCCGTCTCCTCGACCTACATCATCCTCTTCATCATCTTCGCGGCCTTCCTGCAGGCCTCGAAGGTGGGCGACTATTTCGTCAACTTCGCCTTCGCCGCGGCGGGCCGCGCGCGCGGCGGCCCCGCCAAGGTGGCGATCTTCGCCAGCGGATTGATGGGCATGATCAACGGCACCTCCGCGGGCAACGTGGTGGCCACGGGCTCCCTCACGATCCCCTTGATGAAGAAGGTCGGCTATCAGAAGAAGACCGCTGGCGCCATCGAGGCCGCGGCCTCGACCGGCGGACAGATCATGCCGCCGATCATGGGCGCGGGCGCTTTCATCATGGCGGAGATCACCGGCATACCGTACCAGGAGATCGCCATCGCCGCGATCATCCCCGCGATCCTCTATTTCGTGTCGATCTACTTCATGGTGGATTTCGAGGCCGCCAAGCTCGGCATGCGCGGCATGCGCGAGGACGAGTTGCCGAAGTTCCGCGAGATGGCGCGCAAGGTCTTCCTGTTCCTGCCCATCGTGATCCTGATCGCAGCGCTGTTCATGGGCTACTCGGTGATCCGCGCCGGCACGCTGGCCACCGTCGCCGCCGTCGTGGTCAGCTGGGCCCGGCCCGAGCACTTCTCGCTCTACACGGGCGGGCGCTGGACGCTGCAAAGGCTCCTGGTGCTGACCATCGCGGCCCTGTCGGTCGCGCTTTTCCTGCTCTACATGCTGTTGCCGGCGGTCGCGCCCGGGGCGGCGGCGCCCGCTGCAATCACCAACCTCGCGCTGATCGCGGCACTCGTGGTGGTGGTGACCTTCGCCTATATCTCTTTGCGCGAGATCGCCGGCGGAACGGAGATCGGCCTCGGCCTCAGGGGCATGCTGCGCGCGCTGGAACTGGCCGGGGTCATGTCGATCCAGATCATCGCGGTCTGCGCCTGCGCGGGCATCATCGTCGGGGTCATTTCGCTCACCGGCGTCGGCGCGCGCTTCTCTTCCGTGCTGCTCGACCTCGCCGGCGTCAGCCAGCTGCTCGCGCTCTTCTTCGCCATGT
>CAZOBK010000064.1:0-17823 GCA_964578115.1 uncultured Roseicyclus sp. | reverse complement strand
TGCAGCGGCTAAGCCAGAGCCGTGCCATCGCGCTCGACATGGAAAGCGCCACGATTGCCGCCAACGGGTTCCGCTTCCGGGTGCCCTATGGCACGCTTCTGTGCGTCTCGGACAAGCCGCTCCACGGTGAATTGAAGCTGCCCGGCATGGCCTCGTCCTTCTACAAGAAACAGGTCTCGCGGCATCTTCTGATTGGAATCCGCGCCATGGAAAAGCTGCGCGACATGCCGCTGGAACGCCTTCACAGCCGGAAATTGCGGTCCTTCGAGGAGACCGCGTTCCTCTGATCGCCGGAAATCGGCAAAAAAACCTGCCAAAAACCCTGTTTTTACGCCCCCAGCGCACGCGAGGCGTTGTGTGTGCCTACAATATTCGGTTATTTTCGAGCCAACGGGCTCAAGGGCTCGGGCAGTATCAGGAGAAGAACCGACATGGCACAGAAACCCATGACCAAGACGCAACTTGTCGCCGCCCTGGCCGACGAGATGGGCAGCGACAAGAAAACCGCCGGTGCAGCGATCGACGCGATCACCGCGATCGTGACCAAGGAAGTCGCCGACGGCGGCGCCGTGACGATCCCCGGCATCGGCAAGGTCTACTGCCGCGAGCGCCCCGAGCGCATGGTGCGCAACCCGGCCACGGGCGAGCAGATCAAGAAAGAGGCTGACAAGCAGGTCAAGGTGACAATCGCCAAGGCCCTGAAGGACAGCGTCAACGGCTGATTGCCGTCCCGATACAATCGTGAAAGGGTCGTGCCCGGTCGAAGGGCGCGGCCCTTTCTCTTTTCGGGGCGGCAATGGATCTTCGCGCGATACTGCTTGGGCTGATTTTCGCCCTCATCTGGTCTTCTGCCTTCACCTCGGCCCGTATCATCGTCGAGGCGGCTCCGCCGTTGATGGCGCTGTCGTTCCGGTTCTTCCTGTCGGGCCTGCTTGGCATTGGCATCGCACTGGCGCTGGGACAATCGTTTCGCCTGTCGCGTGGACAATGGCGGGCGGTGCTGATCTTCGGCATCTGCCAGAACGCGCTCTATCTCGGTCTCAACTTCGTCGGGATGCAGACGGTCGAGGCCTCGCTGGCGGCCATCATCGCCTCGGTGATGCCGCTGCTGGTGGCCGCCGCGAACTGGGGCGTCTTTCGGGATCGCCTGCCGGTGATGGGAGTCGTGGGCCTGATCGCGGGCTTCGCGGGCGTTGCGATCATCATGGCGGACCGGTTCGGCGGCGGCGCGGATCTCCCCGGTGTCGTGATGTGCGTGTTGGGCGTGGTGGCGCTGAGCGTCGCCACGCTGACCGTCAAGAGCGCAAGCTCGGACGGCGCGAACCTGCTGATGGTCGTCGGGCTGCAACTCATGGTGGGGTCCGTCGCGCTGCTGCCGCCGGCGCTGATTCTGGAAACGCTCGTCATCGACTGGTCATGGGAGCTGATCGCCGCCTTCACCTATACAACGCTGATGCCGGGCCTGACGGCGACATTCATCTGGTTCAAGCTGGTGGGACGGATCGGATCGACGCGGGCTGCGACCTTTCATTTCCTCAACCCGGTCTTCGGGGTGGCCATCGCCGCTGCGCTGCTGGGGGAACGGCTGTCCTGGTGGGACGCGGCGGGCGTGCTCGTCATCACGGTCGGCATCCTTGTGGTGCAAAGGTCGCGCGTGCGCTCCTGACAGCTGGCACACGGGCACCTCACGGCCTCGTTGGGTGACAAGCGGAGGGTGTTGCCGCAGGTAAGGGCGATGGAACTGCTCTTCGCATATGGCGCGGGTCTTCTGACGCTGATCAATCCCTGCGTTCTGCCGGTGCTGCCGATCGTTCTGGCTGGCTCCATGCAGGCCAGCCGCTTTGGACCGCTGGCACTGGCCGGGGGCATGGGCCTTGCCTTCGTGACGCTCGGCTTCGGGGTCATCGCGGCCGGGCACCTCGTGGGGCTGACGCCCGAGATGGTGGCGCAGGCCGGGGCCGTTCTGATGATCGTCTTCGGGCTTGTCCTGATGGTGCCACGCCTGTCGTCGCAATTCGCGCTGGCAACGGCGGGCGTGTCGGAACGCGCGGATGGCGGCATGACGGGACTGGAGACGCGGGGCTGGCAGGGACAGTTCCTTGGCGGCATGCTCTTGGGCGCGATCTGGAGCCCCTGTGTCGGCCCGACGCTGGGCGGGGCCATCGCGCTGGCCAGCCAAGGGGAGGAGCTTTTTCGCGCCTTCCTGATCATGGTGGCCTTCGCGCTGGGCATCGGCACCGTGATGGTGGCACTGGGTTATGGCGCGCGGTCCTTCTTTCAGTCCCGCATGGGCGCGTTGCGGCAGTTCGCGCAGAAATCGCGCGCGATCCTCGGCGCCGTATTCCTTTTCATCGGCGTGGCGATCCTGCTGCGCTGGCACCACATGGCCGAAATCTGGCTGCTGGATCGCTTGCCGATCTGGCTGCAGGATCTGTCGGTCGCGCTTTGACCCCGCTTGCAGGAGGATGACATGACACGACGCGAAGTTTTTCTCGGGGCCTCGATGCTGGCCCTCGCTCCGATGACCGCACGGGCCGCGGATATGCTGACCTATTCCCCGGGCCTCCCGCAGGAGCGTCTGGCGGCGGGCGAAACCGTGCTCCTCGACGTCTTCGCACCATGGTGCGGCACCTGTCGGGCGCAGAGCCGCGCGATGGAAGACCTGCGTGGTGCGAACCCGGCCTATGACGCGGCGATCACCTTCATCCGCATGGATTGGGACACCCATGGTCGGTCCGATTACGCCCGCAGCCTCGGCGTACAGCGGCGGTCCACGCTGATCCTCATGCGGGGCGACGAGATCCTCGGCACCGTGGTCGCCGACACGCGGCGGGACAGCATTCAGGCGCTGATGAATCTGGCGCTGGTCTAGGATGTCCCGGCCGAGGCGATGACCGATACGTTGTCGATCGCCCAGGCCGCGTTGGGGCCGGGCATCGCTTCGACCTCCAGCGACAGGGCATCGCCGGGCTGGTCGAGCATGATCCAGACGGCGTAATCGCCAGCCTCGCCTCGCTGCCGGATCACGGCGTTCGACGTGTTCAACGGTGTCATCTCCGCGATCACGCGCTCGCCATTGACCAGAACGGAGAACCCTTCGCCGGTAGCGTTTTGTGGCAAATGCAGGTCGAAGGCCACCCGGACCTGTGCCGTTTCCGATGGCAGATCGAAGCGTTTGGCGACGGCGCCCATGTCGAAGGGCCCGTAGACGCCCCGCGAGCCAGAGGCGGCCCGGGCCGCCGTCGTGGTCCAGCCTTGCGCGCCGAAGCTGAAATCCTCGAACGCGATAAGCGTGTCATCCGCCTGCAGAACCTCCAGCCCGCCCGAGCGGGCGGGCGTTCCCGGCTCTGGCGCCGGGCCCGTTCTGACCGTGGTGACGACCAGAAGCGCCACGGCCACGGCTGTCATTGCGATAAGCGACCAATCCACCGAAAAATGGTGAGTGGACGCGCTTGAAATATGCGGCGTGTCCATCAGACATCCTTAATTCTTCCCCAGTTCCGCCGTATTTCAGGTCAAATATGGCAAGAAAATGGCAAATGCAGGGAAGAATGGCAGCATTGTGGCGGGCGAGGAACCAGCCCTCACCGTGGGCCAAGACTGGCCCCGCCCACGCGACAGTCCGCCGTTTCGCCGCCTTAGTTGGCCGTGAGCGAGACGTTGTCCACGGCGAAGGATTCGTCGCCGATTCCCTGATCGAGGGTCGATCCGAAGCCGAGGGTCACTGTCTGACCCGGGTTCGCGATGTCGAGCTGGACGGACGCCTGCTGGTCGGGCCAGCCGGCATTGTAGCCGCTGTGTTCACGCGGCCCGGTGTCGAGCACCTCGAACGTGTAGTCGGGGTTGTCGCTGACCCATTCGCCGGTGACGCCATCGGTGCTGTGCTGGAAGTTCAGACGCGCCGCAGGTTCGCCATCGACGAAGACGATGAAGTCCTCGTTGTCCCAGCTGTCGATGGCAATCATGTCGAATGTGAAGCTTGCCACCGAGGTCCCTTCCGGGATCTCGAAGGTGGATTGGACGGCTTCGGCGCCATTCGTGCCGCCATATGGCCCGAGGACCGAACCGAAGCCGGACTCATTGCTGACCACGCCGTTGAGCCAGCCCGGCGCGCCCATGTCGAACCCGCTTGAGTAAAGCGCGTTCGCCGTCTCGTCGATGACGCCCGTGAGCGTGGTCGCAACCTCGGTCGACAGGGACGACACTCCATTGGCCACAAGCGCGGCGCCGGCCAGCCCGAGGCCCACCAGCGTGCCGGTCAGCACCGTCCAGTCGACGGTGATCGCACCGTCTTCGCTCTGGCAGAATGTCGCGAACACCTTTGGCGCGCTCCAATCGAGTACGTTTCAAAGAAAAGCATCGGCATCGATTGCGGCGAGATTTTGAGACAGGTGTGATCGGTGCGCGGCTGCATTGCGGCCTCGGCAGAGATCCGCTTACCCGATCCGTCCGCGGTTTTCGCCCACATGCCCGCGATGCAGCAGCAGGTGATCGAGCAGCACGCAGGCCATCATCGCCTCGCCCACGGGCACGGCGCGGATGCCGACGCAGGGGTCGTGGCGGCCCTTGGTGACGATCTCGGTGGCCTCGCCCGACTTGGTGATGGTCTTGCGCGGGGTCAGGATGGACGAGGTGGGTTTGACCGCGAATCGCAGCACGATGTCCTGCCCGGTCGAGATACCGCCGAGGATGCCGCCGGCATGGTTCGAGGCATAGACCGGGCCATTCTCGCCCATGGCGATCTCGTCGGCGTTCTGGCTGCCGGTCAGCGCGGCGGTCGCCATGCCGTCGCCGATCTCGACGCCCTTGACGGCGTTGATCGACATGGCGGCGGCCGCCAGATCGGTGTCGAGCTTGCCATAGATCGGCGCGCCGAGGCCCGCGGGCACGCCCTGCGCCGTCACCTCGATGATGGCACCGACGCTGTCGCCCGACTTGCGCAGGGTGTCGAGATACTCGGCCCACTCGGCGGCGGCGGTCGCATCCGGCGTCCAGAACGGGTTGCGCTCGATCTCGTCACGGTCGAAGCGGTCGCGGTCGATCCCGTGCGGGCCCATCTGCACCATGTAGCCGGTGATCTTCACCTGCGGGCACAGTTCGGCCAGCGCGGCGCGCGCCACGCCGCCGGCGGCCACCCGCGCGGCGGTTTCGCGGGCCGAGGACCGCCCGCCGCCGCGATAGTCGCGGATGCCGTATTTCTGCCAGTAGGTGATATCGGCATGCCCCGGGCGGAACTTTTCGGCGATGTCGCCGTAGTCCTTGGAGCGTTGATCGGTGTTGCGGATCATCAGTTGGATGGGATGCCCGGTGGACTGCCCCTCGAACACGCCGGACAGGATTTCGACGGTATCGGGCTCGCGCCGCTGGGTGGTGTACTTGTTCTGCCCGGGCTTGCGCCGGTCCAACCAGTGCTGGATCGCCTCGGCTGTCACCGGCATGCCGGGCGGGCAGCCATCCACGGTCGCGCCAAGGGCGGGCCCATGGCTTTCGCCCCATGTCGTCACGCGGAAGAGGTGGCCGAAGGTGTTGAAGGACATGGCATCCGTCTTTCGTTTCCTTTCCCGGGGTTATCGCCACTGGCGCGGAATGCCAAGCCATGTCGCCTCTTGCCGCCGTCGTTTCGCTGGCATAGGTCTTGAAACACCTCGGGGTGGCCGGACGTGGCCTGAGATGCGCAGGACGATGCGTGAACCCGTTGAACCTGAACCGGTTAGGACCGGCGGAGGGAAGGTTTCGGGACGTGCCACGCAGATGCACACAAGGTCTCGGCTTCACTTCGCCCGTCGCATGGAGGAGTGAACATGAGACACACCATACTTGCAGCGGGATTGACCCTGGTTTCGGGCGCTGCCTTCGCGCAGGCCCCCGTTCTCACGGTCTATACCTATGACAGTTTCATCCCCGAATGGGGCCCCGGCCCGGCCGTCGAGGCCGCGTTCGAGGAAACCTGCGGCTGCGACCTGCAATTCGTGGGCGCGGGCGACGGCGCGGCGCTTTTGTCGCGTATCCGGCTGGAGGGCGCGCGGTCCGAGGCGGACGTTGTCCTCGGCCTCGACACGAACCTGACGGCGGCGGCGGCGGAGACGGGGCTTTTCGCGCCGCACGGGATCACGCCCCAGGGCCTGACCCTGCCTGTCGCGTGGGAGGACCCGCTGTTCCTGCCCTTCGACTGGGGGTATTTCGCCTTCGTCCATGACACGAACCTCGAAAACGTGCCGGGGGATTTCGAGGCGCTCGCGGCCTCCGACGTCTCCATCGTCATCCAGGACCCGAGGTCGTCCACGCCAGGCCTAGGCCTGGTGATGTGGGTGGAGCAGGCCTATGGCGACCGCGCGGGCGAGATCTGGGAAGCACTCGCCGACAATATCGTCACCGTCACCCCCGGCTGGTCCGACGCATATGGTCTGTTCCTCGACGGCGAGGCGGACATGGTGCTGTCCTACACGACATCCCCCGCCTATCACCTGATCGCCGAGGACGACCCCACGAAGGTCGCCGCGCCCTTCGCGGAAGGGCATTACATGCAGATCGAGGTGGCCGGCATCCTCGAAGGCTCCGACCAGCCGGAACTGGCGCGCGAGTTCCTCGAATTCATGCTGACCGAGGCGTTCCAGTCCGTGATCCCGACGACGAACTGGATGTACCCGGCAGCGCTTCCGGCAGAGGCGTTGCCCGATGGGTTCGACACGCTCATTGTGCCCGAGCGGGCGCTGATCCTGAGCCCGGAGGAGGCCGCCGCGATCCGCGCCGACGCCATCGAGACATGGCAGACCGCACTCAGCCGCTGAGCCCCATGGCATGGACGGGCGCGGCATTGACCGCACTCGTCCTTCTTGCCGTGTTGGGTCCGCTTCTGGCCGTCGCGTTGGCGGCGGAGGGACCGGGGCGGCTTGGCGCGGCCGATCTCGCGGCGATCCGCTTCACGCTGCTGCAGGCGGCGCTTTCGGCGCTGGTCAGCGTGCTGGGCGCGATCCCCGTGGCGCGGGCGCTTGCGCGCCGGCGCTTCGCGGGTCGTCGCCTCTTCGTGGCGCTCATGGGCGCGCCCTTCATCCTGCCGGTGATCGTCGCGGTCCTCGGGCTTCTGGCGATATTCGGGCGGGCGGGATGGCTGAACGCGGGGCTCGAGGCCGTGGGGGCCGGCACGATCTCGATCTACGGGCTGACCGGCATCGTCCTGGCCCATGCGTTTCTGAACCTCCCGCTTGCCGTGCGGCTGATCCTGCAGGCGTGGTTGTCGGTACCCTCCGAGCGTATCCGGCTGGCCGCATCGCTGGGGTTTTCCGACGCCGACATGCGGCGGCATTTCGAGCGTCCGATCCTGCGCGCCGTGCTGCCGGGGGCCTTCATGATCATCTTCCTGATCTGCACCACCAGTTTCGCGGTCGCGCTGATCCTTGGCGGTGGCCCGCGCGCCACGACGGTGGAGCTTGCGATCTACCAGGCGTTCCGGTTCGAGTTCGATCTCGGCCGCGCGGCGCTGCTGGGCCTGATCCAGGCGGGGATCTGCGTCGCGGCGGGTCTTATTGCCCTGACGCTGATGCGGGGCGGTGACATGGGCGGGGGGGGCCTCGACCGTCCGCCGCTGGACTGGCCGGGCGACACGCAGCGTGGCCGTGTCGTGGATGGCCTGGCCATCACCGGTGCAGGTGCCTTCCTGCTTCTGCCGCTTGGCGCGGTGCTGCTTGAGGGGTCCGCCGCAGTCTTTGGCATGCCCGCCCTCGTCTGGGAGGCCGCGCTTCGCTCGATCCTCGTGGCGCTGGGCTCGACCGCGCTTGCCGTCGGCCTGGCCGTTCCGGTCGCGCTCTTTGCCGCGCGCGGCCGGGGCTGGGTGGAAACACTTGCCGCTCTCTCGATCTCCGTCTCGCCGCTGGTGATGGGGACGGGGCTGTTCCTGATCCTTTTTCCGGTCGCGGACCCCGTGGCGCTGGCCCTGCCGGTCACCGGGTGCGTCAATGCGCTGGTCGCGCTGCCCTTCATCCTGCGCGCGCTTATCCCCGAGGTGCGCCGCGCCGAGGCGACGCAGGGGCGGCTGGCCGATGCGCTGGGCCTGACGGGTTGGGCGCGGCTGCGGCTGGCCATCTTCCCGCGACTGCGCCGGCCGCTGGGCTTCGGCGCGGGGCTGGCGGCGGCGTTCTCGATGGGCGATCTCGGGGTTATCGCACTTTTCTCGGCGCCGGGCGCCGCGACCCTGCCGATGGAGATGTACCGGCTGATGGGCTCCTACCGCACGGATGACGCCGAGGGTGCGGCGGTTCTGCTTATGCTGCTTGCGCTGGGGATGTTCTGGATGTTCGACCGAGGGGGGCGCGTGGATGCTCGGGCTTGAAGAGATCGAGCTTAAGCTGGGCGTGTTCCACTTGCGCGTCGATGCGCAGGTGCCGCGCGGGCAGCGCGTGGCCGTCCTCGGCCCGTCGGGCAGCGGAAAGAGCACGCTTCTGTCCCTTCTTGCCGGGTTCCTGGTGCCCGAGGCGGGCCGCATCACGTGGGAGGGGCGCGACCTGACCCGTTTGCCGCCCGCCAACCGCCCGATGTCGATCCTGTTTCAGGACGGCAACCTGTTTCCGCATCTGACCGTGACGCAGAATGTCGGCCTCGCCCTGCGCAGCGATCTGCGCCTCACGGATGATCAGGCCGCGCGGATCGAAGAGACGCTTTCGGATGTGGGTCTGGCGGGGATGGGCGCGCGCAGGCCGGGGGAGCTGTCGGGCGGACAGCAGGGGCGCGCGGCGCTGGCGCGGCTTCTGTTGCAGGACCGGCCCGTGGTACTGCTCGACGAGCCTTTCGCCGCGCTCGACCCCGGCTTGCGGACCGAGATGGTGCGGCTGCTGACGGCGCTCTGGCACGAGCGTGCCCTCACCTATGTCATGGCCACCCATGACCTGCGAGATGCGGAACGATCCTGTGACCGCATCTGGCTTCTGCAGGAGGGGCGCGTCGTGCTGGACCGCCCCGTCGAGGGCTTGCGGGACGATCCGCCCGACGCGCTCCGCGACTGGCTCTGAGAAACGAAAAACGCGCCCCGAAAGAGGGCGCGTTTCACGAAATCGTTCAGGTTGTCGGCGGTGCTTACTCCGCCGGCGTCTCGCCCTTGACGCGGGCCTTGACCGGGGCCCAGATCCGCTTGTTGGTCAGGTAGAGCAGCACCGAAAGGATGCCGAGCATGATGACGGCGGTGAAACCCATCTGCTTGCGCGCCATCAGCTTGGGCTCCGCGGTCCACGTCAGGAAGGCCGCGACGTCCTGGGCCTGCTGCTCAACCGTGGCGGGCGTGCCGTCGTTATAGACCACTCCGTCCTCCCAGAGCGGAGGAGCCATGGCGATCCACTCGGACGAGAAGGTCTCGTTCTGGTAGAAAATGGTGCCGAACTGCTCCATATCCTCGCCCGTGTAATGGGTCAGAAGCGAAGCGACGTATTCCGGACCGCCAATGCCCCGGAACAGCGGGTTGAGGCCCAGGCCGTAGGGCCCGGAGAAGCCAGCACGCGCCTTGGTCATCAGGCTGAGGTCCGGTGCGTTTTCGAGGCTGGAACCGGGGAAGTGGTCGTTCGGCGTGGCCGACCGCCAGTCGTCGATCTCGGGGTCGTAGACCTCGATGAAGTTCATCTCGATATAGGCGCGGACCTCTTCCTCGGTCAGGCCGGGGCCGCCCTCGTCCGAGAGCGTCCTGAGCGGCACGTATTGCAGGCCGTGGCAGGACATGCAGACCTCGGTGTAGACCTGCAGGCCGCGCTGCAGCTGGTTCTGGTCGAACCGGCCGAACGGACCCTCGAACGAGAAGCTGTAATCCTCGACGTAGCCGGCGCCGCCCGCGGCGAGCGCCGCCCCCGAGGGGAGGGCGACCGCGGCTGCGGTGGCTGCGCTGATGGCAAGTTTTCTGAACATGCTCATGTCGTCCTTTTCCTCACTCGGCCGGCGATGCGGTGGGTGCGGTCGCGCCGCCCTCGCCGCTGTCGGACTTGCCGTAGTGTTCCTTGAAGTCTTCCTCGATCGTGGCCGGCTGCGGCAGCGGCTTCTCGATCACGCCAAGCAGCGGCAGGATGATCAGGAAGTAGGCGAACCAGTAGGCCGAGCCGATCAGGGCGATGTAGGGATAGATGCCTTCCGCCGGCATCGCGCCCGCCCACATCAGAACGAAGAAGTTCACGATGAAGAGCCAGAACCACCACTTGAACATCGGGCGGTAACGGCCGGACCGGACCGACGAGGTGTCGAGCCAGGGCGCCAGGGCCATCACCACGATGGACCCGAACATTGCCAGCACGCCGAAGAACTTGGCGTCGACGATGCCGCCGGTCAGGAAGCTGGTGAGGATCACGACCCAGACATCCCCGTCGAAGGCGCGCAGGATCGCGTAGAACGGCAGGAAGTACCATTCGGGCACGATGTGGGCCGGCGTCACCAGCGGATTGGCCTCGATGTAGTTGTCGGGGTGGCCGAGGTAGTTCGGCATGAAGCCCACGATCGCGAAGAAGACCGCCAGGATTACGGCAAGCGCGAAGAGGTCCTTGATCACGAAATAGGGCCAGAAGGGCAGGGTGTCGGCCTCGGCCTCCTTCTTGGAGCTGCGGCGAACCTCGACACCGGTCGGGTTGTTGTTGCCCGTGGTGTGGAAGGCCCAGATATGCAGGATCACCATGCCCAGGATGACGAAAGGCAGCAGGTAATGCAGGCTGAGGAAACG
This sequence comes from uncultured Roseicyclus sp., assembly GCA_964578115.1. Lineage (GTDB taxonomy): Bacteria > Pseudomonadota > Alphaproteobacteria > Rhodobacterales > Rhodobacteraceae > Roseibacterium. The sequence continues at coordinate 7,142 of CAZOBK010000064.1, read as the reverse complement.
GTTCAGCGTGGCATTGTCCACCGCCGGTCCGCCCAGAAGCCAGGTCTGGATCGCGTCGCCCACGAAGGGGATGGCGCCGAACAGGCCGGTGATCACCGTCGCGCCCCAGAAGGACATCTGACCCCAGGGAAGAACGTAGCCCATGAACGCCGTGCCCATCATCAGCACGTAGATGAGCATGCCGATGATCCACGTGATCTCGCGCGGGGCCTTGTAGGACCCGTAATAGAGACCGCGGAAGATGTGCAGGTAGACCGCCACGAAGAACAGCGATGCGCCGTTCTGGTGGACATAGCGGATCGCCCAACCCCCGTTCACGTTGCGCATGATGTGCTCGACCGAGGCGAAGGCCATGTCGACATGCGCGGTGTAGTGCATCACCAGGATGATGCCGGTGACGATCTGAAGAACCAGCGTGAAGGTCAGTACGATGCCCCAGATCCACATCCAGTTGAGGTTCTTGGGCGTCGGGATCATGATCGTGTCATAGAGCAGACCGACGATCGGCAGCCGTTTGGCCAGACCCTTTTCCCAGGCTGACTTCGGCTCGTAATGGTCGTGAGGAATACCGGACATGCGCGTTTCCTTCCTTTAGCCGAGCAGGATCGTGGTTTCGTCCACGAATTCCGCAACTGGAATGTGGAGATTCTCGGGGGCCGGGCCGCGGCGGATGCGGCCGGCGTTGTCGTAATGCGAGCCGTGGCACGGGCAGAACCAGCCGTTGAAGTCGCCCGCTCCGTCACCGATCGGAACACAGCCAAGATGCGTGCAGACGCCGATCTGGACCAGCCATTCGCCGGTGTTCTCGCCCGCAAAATCGGCCAAGGAGCGGTTCTCGTCGCTGGCATCCGCCGTGCCCTCGATGTTAGGATTGCGCGCGATGCGGTCCGGCAGGTCCGACAGGTCGACGGTGCGGGCCTCCGCGATTTCCTCTTCCGAGCGATGCCGGATGAAGACCGGCTTGCCGAGGAACAGGACGGTCAGCTGCGTGCCGACCTCGACGCCCGACACGTCGACGCGCATCTGGCTTGCGGCCTGCACGTCGGCGGAGGGGTTCATCTGGTTGACGAGGGGCCAGACCGCCGCGCCTGTGACGACAACCCCGGTACCGGCGGTTGCGTAATACAGAAAATCGCGGCGGGTGCCCGATGGGTCTTCTGCGTGTGACACGGTTTCGCGTCCCCCTTAGCTGGGTCCGGGCGCGGCCGGACCGGACAACAGAACAACGGTTGCGCGAAAAAGCTCGCAACCCGGCTGCAGCGGTGTCTATGACCGGTGAAGATAGGCGTCTACTGGACAAACGCGCGCAGCAGAGCCGAAATGTCGCAGGAGCAGCGGTTTTCCGGGTTTTTCCGGTCGTGTGGTCGACCGTGACGTGAACCGGTCGGGTGGGGCGCAAGCTACGCTTGCAGACTGCCCGGAGAACCCCGGGTGCGCCGATCCTGGTTCTCGTCCGCCGGCACGCCATGCAGCGCTAGTCGCATCACGCGATGCATGATCCCGGAGCCATCGTCGTATTCCGGTCCCTCCGCGACATAGCCCAGCCGGGCGTAAAAGGGGATCGCGTAGACCTGCGCCTCGATGACCGAGGCGGTGAAGCCCCGCGCGCGGGCATGATCGAGTATATGGAGCATCAGCCCACGACCCAAACCGGTGCCGCGAAACTCCGGCAGCACCGCGACGCGGCCGATCTTGGCGATGCGGTCCGCGGCAATCAGGCGGGCTGTTCCTGCGGGCCGGTCGCCATCCGTGGCAAGAAAATGGGTGCACGTCGCATCCGCGTCGTCCCATTCCTCGGCCTCCGGGATGTCCTGTTCCTCGATGAAGACCCGCCTGCGGATATCGAAGGCGGCCTGCCGGGAAGCATCGTCCCCCGCGATCCGTATCCTCATGACGCGGGCGGCGCCGTCGCTGTCATCGACGGGCGAGCGGCGAAACCTGCCTGCCATGCCGCGAGCCCCGGACGCCCTGCGCGCCAGTCGCGATCCGGAAACCGCAGGTCGAGATACCCCAGCGCGCAGGCCACCGCGATCTGACCCATGTGAATGGGACCCTCCAGATGGCTCAGCCAGCTGCGCTCGATGGCATCCAGCGCGCGTGCAACCTTGGTCCATTGCGCCTCGTGCCACTCGGGCCACCACAGCTCGGGCGGGCGGAAGCGCTTTTCATAGACGATGCTGAGCGCGGCCTCCATGATGCCGTCGGCCGTGGCCTCCAGCGTCAGGACCTCCCAGAGCCGCGCCTCGGGGTAGAAATGGCCGCCTGCATGGTGGTCGAGAAAGCGGCAGATGACGTTGCTGTCGTAGATCGTCGGCCCGTCGTTGCGCACCAGCGACGGGATCTTGCCGAGCGGATTGGCGGAATTGACCCGGTCCTCGCCGCCCATGGGGGAGGCGGCGACCTCCACATAGGTGACATCGTCCAGACCGGCCTCGGCCAGCAGAACGCGGGTCTTTCGCACGAAGGGTGACGCACCGGATCCCAGAAGCTGCAGCATCAGACGCGTTCCATCTTCAGACGGCCGAGGATCGTCGCATCGACCGACACACCCGGGCCGAAATGGCCGAACCGCACCACCCGACGCAGGCGCGCGGTTGCGTTCATCTGCCCCTTCTCGCGCCGTGCCGTCATGCCTTCGGGTGTGTCGTCCATCTCGTCCTCGACCGGCTGCGACAGGCGTCCGCGTTCCAGCCGCCGGGTCACGAGGTAGGCCGTGCCTGCGACGGCGGCATAGCGAAGGGCGAGGCCGGCGATTGGGGCGAGAGGGAGGGCCATGTCGGGTGTCCTGTCCGGTTGCGCGTTGTGAGAGATGTAAGCAAGCGCTCAGCGCTTGTCCATTTCCGCGCGCGGTCCGCCATTGCGCATCAGGTCGGCCAGGTCGGTCAGCTCCTGGCCTATGCCAGAGGAGGCGATGGCCGTCGCCGCGCCCATCCGCGCCGCTTCGGTCTTGTTCTGGTTGAGTTTCCACGTGCCCTGAACACCGGTGACGGCAAAGCGGAACGGCAGGATCTGCCGCATCATCCGGTCCATCACCTCGGGTGTCATCTTGTCGGTGGTCCATGGCGTCTTGGGCAGACGTGCCTCGAACTCGGTAGAGACCCTGTCGAGATGCGCGCGCAACCCGTCCGGTGCGGCGGGTGACAGCGCTCCGCGGAGATGCACGGCGACGTAGTTCCACGTCGGCACCTGGTCGGGCGTCTCGTACCAGTCGGGCGAGACATAGCCGTCCGGGCCAATGATGGCGATCACGGCCGGTGTGGCGTCTTTCACCGCGCGGACGATGGGGTTGGACCGGACAAGATGCATTTCCGCTTCGGTCCCCTCCGCGTTCAGGACGAAAGGCACATGGGCGATCATCGGCCCCTCCGGCCCGTTCAGGCAGAGCGTGCCGAAGCCGCGCTCGCGGGCGAAGGCGAGGTTGGCCCGGGTCGGCTCGCCGCGAAAGGCCGGGTTGGGGTGCATGGGTCGTCCTTCAACAAAGCGCTTCGGTCAGAAAACGGGGATAGGCGCGCTGGTGCGGCTCAGGCCGGCCGTGCCAGAAGCTGTCCGTCCCGCTGCCCGGTGACCACCGCCTCGACGATCCGGCCCTCGGGCTGATCGCTGTCGAAGATCACCTCGGCGAATTGCGCGGTGCGCCCCATGTGCGGGTTTTCCATCAAAACGCGATGGCTGCGCCCGACTTGCGCCGATAGATGCCGCTCGACGGCCTGTTGACCCGCAGCGCGCAGGCGCTTCGCGCGGTTCTTGATCGCGGCACCATCGACCGGCGGCATCTTCGCGGCCGGCGTGCCCGGGCGGGGTGAATAGGGGAAGACGTGCAGCCACGTCAGGTCGCAGGCATCGACAAGATTCAGCGAGGCGGCGAAGTGGTCCTCCGTCTCCGTCGGGAAACCCGCGATGATGTCGGCGCCGAAGGTCATGTCGGGCCTGAGCCGCCGCGCCTCCTCGCAGAAGGCGATGGCGTCGTCGCGCAGGTGCCGCCGCTTCATCCGCTTCAGGATCAGGTCATGGCCATGCTGAAGCGACAGGTGCAGATGGGGCATCAGGCGGGGTTCTGTGGCGATGGCCAGCATCAGGTTCTCGTCGGCCTCGATCGAGTCGATCGAACTGATCCGGAGGCGCGGCAGGTCCGGCACCAGCCGAAGGATGCGCATCACCAGATCGCCCAGACGCGGTGTGCCCGGCAGGTCGCCGCCCCAACTGGTCAGGTCCACGCCCGTCAGCACCACCTCGTTATAGCCGCGATCCACCAGCCGCCTGATCTGATCCACCACGACACCCGCCGGAACGGAGCGGGAGTTTCCCCGGCCAAAGGGAATGATGCAGAAGGTGCAGCGGTGGTCGCAGCCGTTCTGCACCTGAACATAGGCGCGCGCGCGGCTGCCGAACCCGTCGATCAGGTGGCCGGCGGTCTCGGTGACGGACATGATGTCGTCGACCTGTACCTTCTCGGTCTCGCCGATGAAGTCGGCGGCGATCGCTGTCCATGTCCCGGGCTGCATCTTTTCGGTGTTGCCGATCACCAGGTCGACCTCGCCCATGTCGCGGAAGGTCTCGGGCTCGGTCTGCGCGGCGCAGCCGGTTACGATGAGCCTCGCGTTCGGGTTAGCGCGGCGGAGTTTGCGGATCTCCTGCCGGGCCTTGCGCACGGCCTCGGCCGTCACGGCGCAGGTGTTGATGACGACGGCGTCCTCGATGCCGGCGGCGGCGGAAAGCTCCCGCATCGCCTCGGTCTCGTAGGCGTTCAGGCGGCAGCCGAGAGTGTGGAACACGGGCGCGCGGCGGTCCATCTAGAGGCCCCCAAGGAACTCGGCGGTCAGCACGCCGGAAAAGACATGCGCCGTGGGCCCTGTCATCCAGACCCCGGTCTCCCGCCAGTCCACCGAGATCTCGCCGCCGTCGAGCGTCAGACGCACGGCGCGCCCGGTCAGCCCATGCCGCGCGGCGGCCACGGCCACGGCGCAGGAGGACGAGCCCGAGGCCAGCGTCACCCCCGTGCCCCGTTCCCAGACGCGCATGCGCAGGTGGTCGGGGGCGATCACGCTCACGAACTGCACGTTGGTGCGTTCGGGGAAAAGGGGATGCATCTCCATCTCCGCGCCGCGGGTCTCGAGGTCAACGGCATCTGCATCCGCGACGAAGAAAGTGCAATGCGGGTTGCCCATGGAGGTCGCGACCGGATCGCCCGCGATGGGCAGGTGCAGCGTGTCGGCGGCCTCGGCCAGCGGGATGTCGGCCCAGTCGGTCAGCGGATGACCCATGTTGACCGAGGTCAGGCCGCCGCCCGCGTCGCGCGCCTGCAGCATGCCGCGATCCGTCCGCAGCGTCAGTTCGGTGCACCCCCGCACCTCCATCTCGCGGCGTGCGATGCAGCGCGTGGCGTTGCCGCAGGCCGCCGAGAGCGACCCGTCGGCGTTGTAGAAGGTCAGGCGCAGATCGGCCTCGGGATCCGGTTCGATCACGGCAAGCTGGTCGAAGCCCACGCCCCGATGACGATCCGCCACCGCGCGCGCAAGCGCCGGCGTCACCGCGCACGCGGTGACGCGCGCGTCGATCACGACGAAATCGTTGCCCAGCCCATGCATCTTCGTGAAGGGCAGGCCGGAATGGCGTGCGACGTCCGACATGGGCGGGCGTATACACGGGCCGCCCGCGCCTGCAAAGTGCGCCCGGTTTCCCCTTGACGCATCTTTCCGGCCTGCGTAGGTAGCCCGCCTGAGCGGGCCCGTAGCTCAGTGGTAGAGCAGTTGACTTTTAATCAATTGGTCGAAGGTTCGAATCCTTCCGGGCTCACCACCTCTCCGCTTCACGACAACAAGCCATCGCCCACCAGCCGGCTGACGATTTCCGTCCTGCTGCGAAGCTGGTTCGGTTGCAGGTGGGCATAGCGCTGTGTCATCGCGGACGACGAGTGGCCGAGCAACTCCTGCACTTCGTAAAGGCTGACGCCGTTGTTGATCAGCAGGCTCGCATAGGTGTGCCGCAGGTCGTGTATTCGGACATCCGCGAGACCCGCCGCGTCGCGGGCCTTGAAGTAGGCGATGTGGAAGCTGTTGTAGCAGGTGCCGGTGCGCGGGTTCTGGAAGATATAGTCGTCCGGGCCGGTCGGCTGCGCCAGGTCGCGTGCCCGGGTTTCGGTTCGGCGCAGGACATCGATCGCCGCCTCGCTCAGCATGACCCGACGCGAGCGGCCGTTCTTCGTCATCGGAACGCGCCAGAGCCCCGTTGCGAACTCCATGTCGCGCCATTTCGACGTCCGCGCCTCGCCCTTGCGCGCCCCGGTCAGCAGAAGGAAGCGGATGAAGAGCGACAGGTAAGGATGGTCGATGCGGTCGCACGCGGCGAGCAGGCGCCCGATCTCGTCTTGCGACAGGAACCTCTGGCGATAATCCCCGGTAGGCAGTTTGCGCATCATGGGCGGTGGACGCACGCCCTCGGGCAGCGCCCCCCAGTCGCGCACGGTCCGCAAAAGACGGTTCACCAGGAAGATGTGCTTGTTGATCGTCGTGCTCTTGAGCTTCTGCGCCACCTGCCGGCGCAGCCACGCGTTCAGCGCCAGCGGCGTCATATCCTCCCACCGCATCAGCCCAAGCGTGTCGCGCAGGTGCTTGTCATAGGTCAGAAGCGTGTGCCTGTGGCCGCGCGTCGTCGCCGAACAGTGCGGATAATAGTGGTCGTCGAAGAACGCGTTGAGCGTCTCGGCCGGCTCACAGAACGAGAATCCGCGCTCGACCGAGTTGAGCGCCAGATCGCTTTCCGCATTGCCATCGGCTAAAGCCATGTCGTCCTCCATTGGTGTTCCTTGGTCTGATGCCGCTGGAGAACCTGCCAAAAGCTGTGACAGGATTCCGGGGTGTTCAGGCGGGTTCGGATCCTGCATTTCGTCCGAGTCGAGCGGGAAAATGGATCAGCCTCCTCTGATGGAATGCTCAGCGGTGAATCGATCCGAATCGAAGGATATGCGGACCAATCGTTTCCGGCATTATTTGGATATAATGTTATCTTCTGTAGTTGAATACATGTATCTTTGGAAGTCTTCGTTCCATTTAGTGGATGCCGTTCAACGGCCAAAAAGACAATTGCAGTATCTTCGCTACGACTGCCCTTGTGGCAACTGCTGGCGTAGCATCGGCCGACATCGC
>CAZOBK010000063.1:0-17876 GCA_964578115.1 uncultured Roseicyclus sp. | reverse complement strand
CCCGCGGCGCGGCCCTGCCCGTGCCCGTCGCGCTGACCGAGCTTTACGATCTGCTGGAGCAGGATCTCGACATCCGCTCCCGCATCCCGGGGCTGACGCCGCGCCATGTGGACCGGGCGCTTTTGTGGATGCATGCGCTCGATGTGCTTTTCGTGGGCTCCGGCCTCTTCCTGTTCGCGCCCGCGATCACCGTGCGGCTGACGGAGGACACGCGCAGCTTCACCGAGGCCGATTTCAGGCCGCTGGCCGACCACTACACCGAGCTGACGCGCCAGGTGCATATCATGTCCCGATACGGCGAGCTGGCGCTGGGCGACACCGATGAGGCGCAGACGCTCGTCCGGGATTACTTCGCGATGGAGACACGGCCCTTCGTGTCGCGCTGGCTGCCGGACATGAAGCTGCCAGAGACGGAGCGTCCGGTCCGCCCTGCACTTTATGCACAGATCGTCGATGACCTGAAGGCGCCCGACCAGATCGAGATCGTCTCCGACGACCGGCAGGAATCGAACGTGCTGGTGCTCGCTGGCCCCGGCTCCGGCAAGACGCGGGTTCTGGTCCATCGCATCGCCTACCTTCTTTCGGTCAAGCGCGAGGACCCGTCGGGCATCCTTGCGCTGGCCTACAACCAGCACGCCGCCCACGAAATCCGAACGCGGCTTCGCGCGCTTGTCGGTGACACGGCGCGTGGGGTGACGGTGCGCACCTGCCACGGTCTGGCGCTCTGGCTGACGGGGCGGAGCCTGAAGGGAGAACGCCCGCAGGGAGAGGATTTCCGGTCGATCCTGCGCGGCGCCGTCAGGATGATGCAGGACGATGCCGCCGCCAAGGAAAGCCTGCTGGAAGGCTATCGCTGGATCCTCGTCGACGAATACCAGGATATCGGCCCCGACGAATACGCGCTGATCTCGGGCATCGCCGGTCTTGCCCGCAGCGATCCCGACAGCCGCCGCACGCTGTTCGCGGTCGGCGACGACGATCAGGCGATCTACGGCTTCAACGGCGCCTCGGTCGAGTTCATCCGCCGCTTCCACGACGATTTCCGCGCCCGCCCGACCTATCTCACGCAGAACTACCGCTCGAGCCGGCACATCATCGACGCCGCGAACCACGTGATCGGGCCGGGCCGCGACAGGATGAAGACCGACCATCCGATCCGCATCGACACCGCGCGCGCGAGCCTTCCCGCAGGCGGCATTGTCGCGGATCGCGACCCGGTCGGGCAGGGGCGAGTGCATGTGCTCACGGGGCTTGTCACGCCGCGGGATCAGGCGTTGGCCGCCGTGTCGGAGCTGCGCCGCCTCTCGGGCCTGCTTGATGGCTGGTCCTGTGGGCGGACGGCGGTGATCGCCCACACTTGGGCCGCCCTCGATCCGGTGCGCAGCTATTGCGAGGCCGAGGGCATCCCCGTCAGCGACCGGCGCGAGGCAAGGGGGCGTCCGCAAATCTCCGAGCTCGTCGAATTTCGCATGCTCTCCCGATGGCTGGAGCAGCGGTCCTCGCCCATGGTCCCGGTCGCGGCGGTCCGCGACTGGCTCGGATCCCGGGGCGAGGGGCCGATCTGGCAGTGCCTCCGCGATCTCGTCGCGGCTATGGAAGTGGAATTCGGCGCGCCCGAGATCGCGACACGGGACGCGCTGGGCTGGATCGCCGACTGGGGCCGGGAGTTCGGCGGCGTGGGGGAGGGCCTCGTCCTGACCACCGCCCATTCCGCCAAGGGGCTGGAGTTCGACCATGTCGTGGTGCTCGACGATGCGTGGCGCCCTCGCCCCAACACCGACCCGGACGAGCAGCGCCGCCTTTTCTACGTCGCGATGACGCGCGCCCGCCGGTCCCTGTCGATCATCGAGGGGCAGGTGCCGCATGCGTTTCTCGGTGCCGACGCCTTGCCCGACGCCTTGCTGCGCCGGCGCGGCGTGGTGCCCGACGCCCCGTCGGAGGTGACCGAAAGGCTCTATCGGCTGGCCACCGCCCGTGACGTCCATTTCAGCTTCGGCGCATGGCTGACCGAGAGGGGCGCTTGGTTCCCTGCGTTGGAGGCCGCGAATACCGGGGATCGCATCCGTCTTGTCAGGGAACATCGAGATCAGCGGCAACGTTGGGTCCTGAAAGACGGAGATGGCGCCGTGATCGGCCGGATGAGAAACGACTTCGCCCCGCCCGAGGGGTATGTCTGCGACGAGGCCCGCATCGCATGGCTGATCGCCGGCCGGCATGACCCGACGAAGGATGACGGTTTCGGGATACCGCCGCGCGAGGAATGGCCCGTCGTCCTGCCCGAGTTCGTCTATCGCCGCTCGGCCTGATCGCGCGGCGCGGGCATCTCAGCAGGCACCCCGGCCAAGGATCACGACCACGACCGTGCGGAGCAGGATCGCGACGTCCCTCATGAACCCCCAGTCGCGCACGTAGTCGAGGTCGAGCCGCACACGCTCCGCATAGCTCAGGCCGCTGCGGCCCGACACCTGCCACAGCCCGGAAATACCCGGCCGCGCGCTCAACACGTCCGGGGCGCTGGCGCCGTAATGGCGGTCGAGCTCCTCTTGCGTGACAGGGCGTGGGCCGATGACGCTCATGTCGCCCTTCAGCACGTTGAAGAACTGCGGCACCTCGTCGAGGCTGGTCTTTCGCAAGACGGTGCCGATGCCCGCGATGATGCGCGGGTCGTTCCTCAGCTTGGCTTCAGCGGCGTATTCCCTTGCCGCCGTCGGGTCGCACGCCAGCAACGCGCGCAGCCTCGCGTCACTGTCCGCATGCATCGTCCGGAACTTGATGCAGCCGAATTGACGGCCTTCGCACCCGATCCTGCGGTGGACATAAAAGGCTGGTCCTGGACTGTTCATCTTTATTAACAGAAATATGATGAACATTAACGGTGCAGAGGCGGCTATCGCGAAAATTGAGAAGGCAATATCAAAGACACGTTTGAGGGCGCCGCCCACCGGGTATCTATTTGACCCAGAATGAGAAAATGGAGCAATATCCGGGAGTGTGAGCATGAGTTCCGACCGGGTCCGACTAAAAGGTTAAATTCTCCCGCTCGCTATCCCCAATTCGATTAAACTCCCGGATCGATTAAGGAAGGGTTAATTGGGGGAAATACATTCCGTGGCGGATTGAAGTAGCGCAACGGTTTATCTCACTGTGAACGATCACTGCCCTTTATACGCAGCGAAATGCGCACATCGCGGCAAGCGCACAGGTCATCCCTGTTCCATGCGGCCCGGTCGCATGTCGGCCGGATGTTGCACCAGGTTTACGTTAAATTAACCAAGCTCTTGCCTCATGAAGCCGCCGGGGCCGCGCGGTGTGGCCACCGGTCTCGATCCGGGAGGCGGACGGAGCGTTGTCCCGCACAAGACGAGAGGGCGGGTCCGCCTCGGGATCGTCGCATCCATTCCGGTAAGCGACCGGCCCTCTCGTCACCCGGAACTGCAACGCAAGGAGGCGCGGTGCATTCGATCTTCGCGGATATCGAACGGCATGGCGACCGCACCTGCCTCGTCGAAGGCACCCGGCGCTGGAGCTATGCCGAGGCGGCGGCGGTGGCCGATGCGCTCTTTGCCGATACGGACCTGCCACAGACGGGCCTTGCCTTCGTCCACGGGCATATGACGGCCCACGCGATCCTTGCTTATATCGGCGCGGTTCGGCGCGGCTACGCGGTGCATCTGCTTGACCCCGCCAGGTCGGAGGCCAATGCGCGGCTGATCGCGCGCTACCGCCCCGACCTGGTGATCGACCCTGCGGCAGAGCAGCCGATCCGCGTCGCAGGCACCGGGCAGGGTATCCACAAGGACATCGCGATCCTTCTGTCCACCTCCGGTTCCACCGGCACGCCGAAGCTCGTCAAACTGAGCCACGCCAACATCGCGGCGAATACCGGGGCCATCGTCTCCTATCTCGGGCTGGGCGGCGCGGATACCGGGATCACCTCGCTCAAGCTCTTCTATTCCTACGGCATGTCGGTCGTGAACACACATCTCGCGTCGGGCGCCGGCCTCGTGGTGACCGATCTCGGTATGGACAGTCCCCGGTTCTGGGCGCTCGCTCGTGGCGAGGGGGTGACGAACGTCGCGGGCGTGCCCTTCAGCTTCGAGTTGCTGCACCGCACGGGCTTCGACCCGGGGGCGGTCCCGTCCCTGCGGCTTCTGACCCAGGCAGGCGGGCGGCTAGCCCCCGACCTCGTGCGCGCCTTCGCGCAGGCGGGCACGCCCCATGGCGTCGACTTCTGCGTCATGTACGGCCAGACCGAGGCCGCCCCCCGGATGAGCTGGCTTCCCCCCGACCTCGCCGCAAAGGCGCCCGGATCGATCGGGAAGGCGATCCCGGGCGGGCGGCTGTCGCTCGTGGACGAAGCGGGGCAGCCCTTAACCGAGCCGGGTGTCTCGGGAGAGCTGGTCTACGAAGGTCCCAACGTCATGGTGGGCTATGCCGAGAGCCGCGAGGATCTGGCATTCACCGAGGCCATTCCCGCGCTGAGGACCGGCGATATCGCCCATTTCGACGTGCGCGGCCTCTTCTATATCGACGGGCGCACCTCCCGCTTCGTAAAACCTTATGGCATCCGCGTGTCGCTGGACGATATCGAACAATCACTCGGACCCTCGTACCCTGAGGTCGCCGTCACCGGAACAGACGACCGGATCGTGGTGAGCGTCGGCGTGTCCCTTGCCGAAAGGGAGGCGCTTGTTTCCTGCCTTTCGGCGGAGCTGGCCCTGCCGCCTGCGGCCTTCGTGATCGTCGAAAACCGGACCGTCCCGCGCCTTGCCAGTGGCAAGATCGACTACAGGGCACTCCTTGCTGCCCATGCCACGCCCGATGCGCCGCCCAGCCTGCCAAGGGTGTTTCTGCGGGAACTCGTCGGGATCCTGACCGGCCGCGCGCGAAAGCCCGCCACGGTGCTCGAGGCTTACCGCGCGGTTCTTGGAGCCCGCGTGCGCGACCGGACCATGACCTTCCGCGAGGCGGCGGGCGATTCCTTGAGCTACATGCAGGTTCTCCTGTTGTTGGAGGAATGCCTCGGAGCGGTGCCCGAGGGCTGGGACGAGATGACGGTGCTCGAGCTCGAGCATCTCAGGGAGGCGGCCTTTGTCTAGCACGCGCCCCAGCCGTGAGATCGACACCCGCGACGGGCTGCGGGCCTTTGGCATTACTGCGGTCGTGGCCAATCACGCCTTCGCGGCGCCGGTCCATGGCGGCCTGAACCTTCTGTTTCTCATTTCCGGCATCGCCTTCGCGCAGCTCTGCTTCGGGGGGCGGGACCGCGCGTCGCTCGTCGCCACGACCTTGCGCTTCGCCCGCCCGCTGGCGGTCTGGTCGGTCGTGTTGTGCCTGTTCTGGTTCGCGGTATTCGGACGGTTCGAGCCCGCCGAACTCCTCATGGTCGGCAACTGGTTCACGACGGAACGCGTCTCGAAATTTCCGATCTGGTACACGCAGGTCATGCTGCAGATGCTGTTGGGTATCGTGGCCCTTCTCGCGCTGCCCGGCATGCTGCAGAGGCTCCGCCATGCGCCTGTCGCCGGCGCGGTGGCATGGCTCGCGGGCGCGGTGGCGCTGGCGGCGGCGGCACAGATCGCGGTCGACACCGACCACATCGCCGACAAGCTTCCGCATCTGCACGCATGGAACTTCGTGCTGGGCTGGCTCTTCTGGGCCGTTCTCTGTGCGCGCGAGGCCAGCGGCGCGGACCGCGCGCTCCTGACCGCCTGTTGCGTGCCGCTGATGCTGGTGATGTTCCTCGGGCTCGGCGTTCCGGGGGCCGAGGCGCGCGTCTGGGTCGCGATCCCGGCGACGGTGCTGCTGATCTGGGCGCCTGTGCTGCATCTGCCCCGTCTTCTTGCGCACCCCGTCCTGCTGATCGGTCAGGCTGTGCTGTTTATTTTCTTCCTGCACTACGCGTTCCTGCTGGCCGTCCGGAACCTTCTTGGCGCGCATCTGCAGCCGCTCGCGCTTCAGAGCCTGCAGTTCGCGGCAGGTCTTGCCGGTCCGGTCCTGCTCTGGGCCGTGGTCACGGCGGCGCAGCGGACGTGGGCCCATGCCCGGATGCGGCCGGGAAGGACAGAAGGCGCAGGTGTCGCGCGCGAACAGGCGGTGTCAGGGTAGCGCTAGTTGCGCTGTGGTACGGACGATCCGACGCGGCCGCGTGCCTCGCGACCGGGCGCCGATGGGCTTTGCTCGATGGCTGGCGCCTCTGTCTTTCGCCAAAGGACGCCCTGCAGGATCCCGTCGATCGCCGGTTCCATCAGGTCAACCGACCAGCGCGACAGGTCGCGGGCCCGCGCCGCGTCTGACATCGCGGCGGCCAGCGCCGGCTCGTCGAGCAGGCGGGCGAGGGCGCGCCGCATGGCTGCGAAATCGTCGCGCCCGATCACGAAGCCGTTCACGCCGTCCTCCACGATTTCCTCGATGCCCTCCAGATGGGTGACGACGACCGGCTTGCCGGCGGCGACATACTGGACCACGACCCGGGGCAGGCCCTCCCGCATGGACGGCAGAACACAAAGATCGGCCGCCGCGATCCAGCGCTCCACGTCGGCACGAAAGCCCATGAACCGCACACGCGCGCCAAGGCCGAGACCTCGCGCCTTTGCCCGCAGGGCGGCGTCCTGGGGTCCCGCGCCGAACAGGCAGAGGTTCAGGCCTGGCCGATCCCGTGCCAGTTCCGCAAAGACCTCGAGGAAGGCCGCGTGGCGCTTGCGTGGCTCCAATGCCGCCACGAAGGCGATCATCTGGCCCTCTGGCGCCTCGGGCGGCGGCATGGCCCCGCGAAACCGCCCGAGGTCCATGCCGGAATAGACCACGTGGTTGCTTTTCTCCGTGCCAAGGCCGGCGGCGAGATTGGCGTCATGCATGCCCTGCGCCACCGAGATGAAACCGTCGGTGACGGGCGCGACGAGCCGTTCGAGCGCAAGATAGAGCACCCGCCTTGGCCGCGAGACGTTCAGGAAAGGCAGTATATGCACACTGTGCAGGATCACCGGCACACCGGCGCGCCATGCCGCCAACCGGCCCAGAACCCCGGCCTTCGACTGGTGGGTATGCACCACGTCAGGCGCGATCCGCCGGAGCGTGCGGGCCAGCGACGTGAGCGTCGCGAGATCGGAGGCCAGCCTGATCTCGCGCCGTAGCCGTGGTTCTGCCAGCCGCCGAACCCCGGGGGCAACGTTGGCGAGGGTCGCGGGATCCGTGTCATTCCCATGGATGAGCCAAACCTCATAGCCGCGCGCGAGCTGTCCGCGGCAGGTCGCCAGCGTGTTCTCCTCCGCGCCGCCCGACAGGAGCGAGGTCATGACATGCACCACCCGCAGCGGGCGCTCGCCGGGGCGGGGGGGCGCCCGGCGCATCAGCGCAGCGACAGGGGGCGCCGGGCCCATATGCCGCGCGCGCGCTGCAGCGCCGCGCCGGGATCGGAGGCTATGTAGGACAGCGCCAGCGCAAGCCGCGCCTTGCCCAGCGTCGGGTCGAGCTCCAGACATCGCCGAAGCTGCCGCCGCGCCGCCATACTGTCGCCACCGGCGAAGAAATGCAGCGCCGTCTTGTAGGCGATCCGCGCCTCGCGCGCCGGCACCGCATCGGCCAGCCCCGGCACGAGGCGCACCATCCGCCGCGTGATCTCCGCCTTGCAGGCGAGATTTTCCAGCCCGAATTTTTCCGAGCCGAGGCTGCCGTACCACGTCCGCTTGCGCAGAAGCGGCAGCGGCTGATGATGGATCGGCGCCACGGCGGCGACGCGCAGCCAGTACTCCGAATCCTCGTTGAAGGGCATGGTCGTATCGAACAGCCCCGCCGCCTCGATCGCGGCCCGGCTGAGGACCGCGCAGGAGGGCATGACCGGCCCGCCATGGATGAAGAAGCGGCGCAGCTGATCGGCATCCGTGGCCGTGTAGTGATTGGCGGCGCCTTTCGTTTCGGTCCCGGTCACGGCGTCGAACGTCACGTAGTCCGAATAGAGGAGACCGATACCGGGACAGGCCTCGAGCGCGGCGATCTGCGTCGCGATCTTGTTCGGATGCCAGATGTCGTCGCCATCAAGCAGCGCCACGTGGCTTCCAGTCGCCCGCAGGATGCCGTCGTTGCGCGGAGCCGCGCAGCCGCCGCTGTTGGCCTGCCGCGCGATCACGGTGATCCCTGGGTGTCGCGCGGACATGGCCCTGGCCACCGCCAGCGTGCCATCTGTCGAGCAATCGTCGACGACGAAGATCTCGCCGATCCGATCGCGCGCCGTCTGGGTCAGAACGCTGTCCAGCGCCGCCCCGACGGTGCGTTCCTGATTGTAGCAGATCACGACGACCGAGATTTCGATCGGCGCCTCAAGCGACATCGGCATAGGCATCACCTGCGGCTGTCAGGGATCGGTAGAGCACGGCGTGACGGTCGGCGACGGCATCCATTGAAAACCCCGAGCGCACCCTTTCCCGGCTGGCCCGCGCCATGGCGGCGAGCCTTTCGGGCGGGCAGGCCAGCGCCTCGGCCAACGCATGGGCGAGCGCGCCCGCATCTTCGGGTGGCGCATAGAGCCAGCCCGTATGGCCATCGATCACCAGATCGGTGTTGCCCGAGACGGCGGACACGACCTGCGGCACGCCATGGGCCATCGCCTCGAGAAGCGCGTTTGACATGCCCTCCGCCCGGGCGGGCAGCACGAAGAGATCGGCCGCATCCAGATAGGTTCCGACCGTATCGACACGGCCCGCGAACCGGACATGCGCGCCCAGTCCGAGCGTATCCGCAAGCCGCCGATGCGCATCGAGGCACGCGCCGTCACCCAGGAGGACGAGGCGCGCGCGGATATGTTGCGCCGCCACCATGGCGAAGGCCCGGAGAAGCGTATCGACATTCTTCTGCCGTTCCATGCGCCCGGCGAAAACGACCAGCCGCTCACCGCCCCCGTGCAGGGTCATCGACCGGAGGCTCGGACCCTCGTCCCTACCGGTGTCGGATAGCTCCACCCCGTTGGAAATGTGCCAAAGTCTTTCCGGGCCGATCCCGTAGCCGCGCAGATCGCCCATCATCTGGGCGCTGGTGCCGATGAAGGCGCTGGCGCCGTCGCGGACCTCCCGTGCGGCAAGCCTGCCGTAGAGGAACCGTTTCTTCTCTAGGCTCCGGAAATCGAAATTCGGACCGGCCGAGCCGAGCTTGACGATGCAGGGCACGCCGATGCGCCGGGCCGCGCGCACCCCGATCCAGGCGTTGAGCTTGGCATGGTGACAATGGATCAGGTCGATCCGGTCGCGCCGCGCGTGGATCCACCGGCCGACCTTCCGCATCCACGCAAGCGATGCGCCGATATGGCGGCCGCCCTTCTGCGGCTCCACCGGGGACCAGAGGCGATGAACCTCGACGCCCTGCATCACCTCGAGGGCAGGGGTTTCCGGGCGCGACCGGCTGGTGAGGATGACGGGTTCCACCCCGCGCGCCAGAAGGGCGCGGGACAGGCGCAGGCATTGCTGCTCTCCCCCGGCGAAAACCTCGGGCATGAAGAGGTTGATCAGCATGACGACGCGCAAGGGGCGTCGGTTTGCACCGTCAGCCATAGCCAAGCTCCTTCGCCAGCGGGCGCGCGACCACGTTCAGGCAAAGCGAATGGGCCTGCGGGAGGCGGACAGGGGCGCCGGTGTCGGGCCGGATGGTTTGCGGCCGCAGGCGTGCGCGGTTGCCGCCCACCATGTGCCCGGCGACGAAAGCACGGGAGGCCGCGACGTGTTCGATCGCATTGCCGAGGTCGATGCCCGCGAAGGCCCCGATCCGCCCTAGCGCAGAGGCGGGATCGGCCAAGACGTCCTCGAATTTCAGGTGCAGATAGCGCTCCGCGCCGATCTCGCGGCCAAGACGGCGCGCGATCCGGTTGGCCATGGTCCAGCCGAGGATCGGCCGCCATGTCTCGAGCGGACGGCGCGTGCGGTGGCCCTCCAGAACCCAGTTCGACCCGCGTGTGACATAGGACTGCACGGTGTGCCGCGGATCCCGGGTGAGATGCAGGATGCGCACGTCCAGCCCCGCCAACAGGCTCAACGCCAGGGGCCTCCCCGCCGCGTCGCGCGCGGATTTCGAGCTGTCGACGACAATCTCGGCGCCTGTCGCCGTGCCGATATGTCCGAAGAGACTTCGGGCATAGGCGCTGTAGGCGCGCGCCTCCTCCGCCGCGACCGATCCTGCGAGCAACCTGCGCAGATTGCCCCGGTGCTCGATCCTGCGCACTTGGTTCCCTTCGCCTGCAGGGCGTCTGGCCAGCCAGTCCGCGTAACGAGAACAGGAGCCGTAGGCCGCACCGCATGTGCAGAGGCGGTCGGGTGCCGCCGCATCGTCCTGCAGGTAGGTCAACTCCCCGGTCGAGGCGATCCGCCCACTGCTGTCGAGCGCCATGTCCAGCAGCGTCGAGCCGCTTCTGCTGTAACCGGCGATGTAGAGGATACGGGGCGGCATGGATCAACCTTGGGATGTGTCAATTCCCGGTTATTCGCTTCGTTACTTAAGAAATGGTTTACGCTTCGGCGCTACGGTCCGATTGCATTAGCGATTGCGCGGGCGACGCTGGCGTTTCGCGCCACCGCTCCGACCCGGGTCGGACAGAAACGAGGGTTTGGACGTTGCGTCCCGATTTCCTGATCATCGGCGCGGAAAAGGCCGGCACGACATGGCTTCACGACGTGTTGCGCGCCCATCCGGACCTGTTCCTGCCAGATGCCAAGGAACTCCACTTCTTCAATCGCTTCGATTCAAACGGACGCGAGATCGACAATTTCGCAAGGCGCGGGCTTCGATGGTACGAGCGCCAATTCGAGGCGGCGGAGAAGGGCAAGCTGGTTGGCGAGGCGACGCCGCTCTACCTTTGCGATCCAGCAGCACCTGGCCGCATCCGCCGGACATTGCCGCAGGCGCGGTTCATCGTGCTCCTGCGCGATCCGGTGGACCGCGCCTGGTCGCATTACCGCATGGCCCGCGCCAAGGGCCACGTCGCGGAGGATCTGGGTACCCTGATCGACCGCCGGGATGCGAACATCGTCGGCCGGTGTCACTACGCCGCGCAACTCGACCGCTGGTTCGCGCTCTTCCCGAGGGAGCGGTTCCTGATCCTTTTCTTCGAGCAGGTGATGGCGCAGCCGCACGCCGCGCTCGCCCGGATCGCCGCGTGGCTCGGTGTGGATGCCGCACCGCTGCTGGAGGCAGGGCCGGAGGCGCGCCGCAACGCCGCGACCGGCTATCGAAGTGCTGCGCTGCACAACGCCTCGGTCGCCGGCGCCCGCGCGCTCCGGCACTTCCCGCCGACCCGTGGTCTCGCGCAACGTATGAAGGCCGCGGGGTTGTATGACCTTCTGCGACGGGCCAACCGCACCGAAGCCCCGAACCTTTCGATGACGCAGGCCGAGCGCATGGCGCTGGTGGCCTGCTTCCGCGACGACGTCGCGCGCCTGTCGACAGACCACGGGTTCGATCCGCCATGGAGCGACCGGTTTCCCCTGGCCGCACCCCAACCCCCCGAACCGGCGGCCGTGTTGCATGCGCCGTGACCGCACAGTGCCCAGCCGCATTGGTGCAAGCCCATGATCGAGCGCTGGATCGTCGTCGGTGGCTGCCCGCGCAGCGGAACGACTCTGGTGGGCAACGCGCTGGGCGCGGCGGAGGACGCGATCGTCACACCCGAGGCGCAATTCGCGAGCGAGGCGCTGGCCGCGATCGCATCAGGAACGCTGCCGTCCGATCCGCGGGAGATCATCGCGTTCATCGCGGGGCACTGGCGCTTCCGTATATGGGACGCGCCCATGCCCGAGACATGGCCGGACCTCACACGCACCCGATCCGGTCTCCCCATGTCCGGCGCCGCCATGTGCGCGGCCATCCTCGGCAGGATCGTCTCGGATCACGCGCGGCAGATGGGCAAACCCGACGCGCGTGTCTGGATCGACCATACACCGGAGCATCTTCGCGCGATCCCCACGCTCGCGACGTCCGGTTTCGATATCCGTGGCGTGCATGTTCTGCGGGACGGAAGGGGGGTCGCCGCCTCGATGAAGGCGGTCGACTGGGGTCCCCGCGATGCCGCCGCGCTGGCGGAGTGGTGGCTGGCCCGCATCGCCGAGGGTTTCGCGGCAGAACGCCTGCTGAGCGCGAAGGCGGTGACGGTGCGTTTCGAGGATGTGCTGGCAGAGCCGGAGTCGGCGCTTCGCCGGCTCTGCGACGCGTTAGGTCTCGAGTATTCCGAAGCCATGCCGACGTCGCGCGCCCTTCAGGTGGTCGACTACACCCGCGCGCAGCACCGTTTCGTCGGGCGCAGACCCGACCCGGCGCGGGCCGAGGCGTGGAAGACGGCGCTGTCTGCGCGCGAGCAGGAGGTCTTCGAAAGCCTCGCCGGTCCGGCGCTCGCCCTTCTGGGCTATCCGCGCGGGTTCGCTGCCCCAGAGCCGCAAGGGCGTTTCGAACGGGTCGGGACGTGGCTGGTTCACAACCCGATCCGGCGGCGGTGGATCAAGCATGTCAGGCTCAGACGGCGCGCGACCCTTCTGGGCCAGCGCTAAGAGGGCGTCTGCCGCACGAGGCGCCGCAGGAGGGCCCGGGCGCTGGCTCGGTCCGGCAAGGCCGAGAACCCGAGATGCCGCCGCACGCCATGGTTCATCACCGCGCGCCCCACTGTCACGGCCACGGCCGAGGCTACGGCGCAGCCGGTCGCCCCGTAGTGCGGGATGAGCGCAAGGTTGAGCACGGTCGCGATGGCCAGCGCAAGAAGCGCGGCTCGAAAGACGATCCGCTGCTCGCCCGTCATCTTCAGTAGACGCGGCGACAGGGCGCCGAAGCTTGCCGACACCGAGCCAGCGACCATGATCAGGGCGGGCAGGAACGCCGCTTCGAACGCGGGGCCGAAGGCGACGGTCAGCAGCCAGCGGCCCAGCAGCGCGAAGCCGATCAGCGCCGCAATCGCGCCGGCCAGCGCCGCGACGCTCATCATGCGGGAGGGCAGCTCCAGCGCCGCGCGGTTGCCGGCCTGCCAATCCCTGGCGATGCGCGGCCCGTAGGCCTGCTGCGCCGCCAGCGTCACGAAACCCGCGAGCAGGAACGCGCGGGAGGCGATGCGGAAAAGGCCCGCCTGCTCGGGGGTCGAGAGATAGCCCAACATGACCGTGCCAAGCTCGGCCAGCGCCACGGTGATCAGCCCGAGGAGCGCAAATTGCAGGGACTCGCCCAACCATCCCGACCGGGTGACCGTGCCCGCCGCACCGTCCCCCACCAGCCGCCAGCAGCGGTGGATGAGAAGGATCAGGACCGGCAATAATGCGATCTTGCTGGCTGCCTGAAGCCAGAGCGCCACGTCGGGTGTGAAGCTTCCGCCACCCGCCGCCCACAGAAGGTAGAGAAGCGGCGCGAGGAATGACTGCGCATTGGTGATGGCGATGGCCCGCGTGGTCTGACCCTCGCCGCGCAGGACCCCGCGCAGCGTCGCGGTGACGGCATTGGCGCCGAGCAGCCCGAGTGCCGCGGGCAGCAGGCCGTCCTCCCGACCGATCGGCCCGAGGGCCCAGACGGCAAGGGCACCGATGGCTCCAAAGGCGATGGTCGCCAGCGCGCCGAAGCGGAGTGCTGCGCTTGCCTGCACCCTGTCCGCCTTCCCGATGGCGCCCGCGATCTCCCGTTCGCAGAGCTTGGCCGCGCCTTCCTCGATGGGAATGGTCGCAAGCCGAACCGTGGCCGCGGCAATTGCGACAAGGCCCAGCCCCGCAGGACCGAGAAGCCGCGCCAGCACCACCGCCGAGAGCAGGAGCGCGACAATCTGCACGAGGCGTCCGACGATGTTCCCGGTCAGCGCCCCGCGCAGGCTTTCGAATTCGACCCGTCCCCGGAACATCCGCACGACCTAGGCCATCGGACGCGGGGCCGGAGGCCGGAGCACCGCAGCGGGCCTCGGATCCGGCAGCGGCACGGAAAACAGAAGGGCAGCAGGCAGCATTACGAAGAACGTGTTCAAACCGCCACCCGCGAGGAATAGATTGACGATGAAGCCATAGATGAAGAACGCGAACCCGAGGCGTATGCGCAGCCGTTCCGCGTCATCGAAGCTCGGCATGGCGGCGACCAGCACCAGGGCCCGGAACAACACCACGCCATGCGCGAGCAGGTAGAGCGTGAGCCCCACGAACCCGAGTTCCGCGCCGACGCGAAGCAGTTCGTTATGCGGTCCCGTGGCGATGTCGCCGGCCGGAATCGGCAGGAACCCACGGGCCAGCGCGTCGCTGCGGAAAGCCTCCGGGCCGATGCCGAAAACCGGATGCTCGCGCATCTGCTGGATCGCGATCTCGATCATCGCCAGCCGGTTGCGGTTCGATTCCGTGGTGGTCCCGGTGCCGCGGCCTGCCTCGTCCGACAGCAGCAGGGTCACGAAATCCATCGAGCTGAAGAGCTGCTTTTCGAGATAGGGCACGAAGGGCGCCAGGATGGCGGCGATGGCGATGAGCCCGGCGGCCGAGAGGGCCACGCCCAGCGTGCGGCGCATCGCGCGCCGGCCGATGCCGCCCTGATCCGAGATCACCAGCGCCACGAATACCGCCAGCGCCGTGGCCACCCAGCCTTTCCGCTCGCCCGACAGGAACAGCATCACGACCGCCGCGATCAGCAGCGCGATCCACCACCACCCCCTTGGGCGGAGGGGCGAGATCGTCACGATCGCCATCATCAGGACGATCATGCTGTGGGTGAGTTTCTGGTCGCCCAGGGTTTTCCAGCCGGCGAATGAGCCCGCCGAGATATGGAACGCTGCGTTCTGCAGCGCCAGCGCCCAGAGCGTGACGAGCATGACCGCAAGGAAGGTCGAAAGACCGCGCTGGTCATCCAGAAACTGCGCCAGCGCGAGGAAGAACGCGCCGAATAGCGCCATCTGCGCCAGTTCCTTGACCGCCGTGCCGGTCGTGCCCTGCAGAAGCGCGTTGCAGGTCATGTAGAGAACGAAGGCCCCGAAGACGATCACGAATGGCGCCGTCTGTCGCGCCACGCCCCGGGTGAGCGCGTGCCATGCGAAGGCCGCAGTCACGGCGAGCAGCCCGATGTCGAAGACGCGGATCCGTACACCGAGGCGAAGGTCCTGCCCATAAAAGATCAGGCCGCAGATGAGGCCCAGCAGGACGATGGCGAGGTATTTTGCCGAAACGGTCAAGCGGGGGCCTTTGCGGTTGGTCGAGAATAGCCATCGGCTGGCACGGGAACGCGTTCCACGGCCCGCGCGACGAAAGGTGCGGTCTGCGGGCTCATGATACGCGGGGCGGCGTTAACCGTTTCTTAATGAACCGACACCCAGAAATGACCCATGCCCCGCGGCATCAATTCAATTCGAACGCCGAAAAAATGTCTTGAAAATCCTGCATCTCGTCAGCGTCGCGGACTCGCAATCCATTCCGCTCGAACTCGCGCTTTCGCTCCGGAAACGCGATCCGGGTTCCATCGTGGCCGGGTTCTACGCGCGGGGCGATCATCCCGTCGACCATGACCGGCGCGAGGTGGCGATCCTCGGCGCGACGGGTCCGTTCGACATCGCCGCCGTGGTCCGGTTGCGCAACCTCGTGGCGTCGCATTCCCCCGACATCGTGCATGTGCACCACGCCGTCTCCGCCTTTTGGTGCGCGCTGGTCGCGCTGACGGTCCGGCCGGTTCCCATTCTCGTCAAGACGGAACACAACGATCACAGGGGACAACGCTGGCACCAGGGTGCGGTCAACCTGATCCTCTATCCGCTTCTGCGGGCGATCGTGTGCAATTCTGATGCGACGCTGGCCTCGTTTTCGCGGATCGAACGATGGCTTGCCGGAACCCGGGCACTGCGCATCCACAACGGTCTGGACCTCCGCCGCGTCCGGTCGAATGCCGTGGGAGCTTCGCACGCGGATCGCGTGGTCCGGATCGGCCATGTCGGGCGGCTTGTCTCGCAGAAGAACCAGGCCCGCATGATCGACGGGCTTGCGGTCGCAAGGGCTGCGACCGGGCGGGACCTACGGCTCGAGATCGTGGGCAACGGCCCGCTGATGGACGATCTCGCGCAGACCGCCCATGCGGCCGGGGTCGCGGAGGCTGTCACGTTCACCGGTGCGCTCACGCGGGAGGCGGTCTACGAGAGGCTCGGGCAATGGGACGCCTTCGTCATGCCCTCGGAGTTCGAGGGCTTCTGCAATGCGCTGGTCGAGGCGATGGCCGCAGGGCTTCCGGTCGCCGTGTCGGATATCGAGACGCTGCGCGAGGTGGCGGGCGATGGCGCACTGCGCTTCGACCCTGAAGACCCCAGGTCCATCGGCGCGGCCATGGCGGAACTGGTGGACCTTCCGCGCCGGCCGAACCGTTTCGTCGAGCGCTACGACATGGCCCACACGGTCGCCCGCCATGTTGCGCTTTATGAGAAGCTGCTTGCTGGTCCGGGCCGCCTGCCTCTTGCGGGAAAGGACGTCCCTGGTGAATGATCAAGCGTCGATCTTCGCACCCGCGCGTGACGCGGGGCCGGCTGAGGCCTCCGGGGAGACCGACCTCATCCGTATGGGCGCGATCTTCGCCGCGATCGGTCGGGGCTGGTGGATCGTCCTTTTGGCGACGGCCGCCTGCCTTGCGCTCGCCTATCACTATGCGTTCAACGTCGCGACGCCGACCTACCGCGCGGCGGCCTCGATCGTGCTGGAAACCGGCGAACGGGCTTTCATCAGCTTCGATGAAAGCACCGGGCAGCTGTCGCGCGACACGTCCTCGCTGAATACGCAGATAGGGGTTCTGAGGGGTATCGACCTGATGGGCCGCGTGGTCGACGAGATGGCGCTCGATCAGGACCCGGAGTTCAATCCGATGCCTGTGGTCCCCCGGGACGGACGGCCCGACGCGCGCGAAGCGCAGATGGCGCGCGAGATTGCCCTGCGCAATCTGCTGGGCGCGGTGGAGGTGCGGAACCTGCCGGAAAGCCTGATCTTCGAGATTTCCGTGACCACGTCCGATTCGGGCAAGTCGATGGATATCGCGAATACGATCGTCGAGACCTATATCGCCGAACAGGTCGAAAGAAAGATTGCCGAAAGCCGGCGCGCGGCGGACTGGCTGCGCAACCGCGTTTCGGAACTGCAGAGCGAGCTTCTGGAGGTGCAGACCCAGGTCGATGATTTTCGCTTTGGCCCCAATGGGGCGACCACGGACACCATCGTTCGCCGCGAGCGACTGGTCAGCGAGGCAGAGGCCATTCGCACGCTCCACCGATACCTGCTGACGCGCCTGCAGGAGACCATCGCGCAGGAGGGTCTGCACCGCGCCGACAGCCGTATCCTGTCCTCGGCCATGCTGCCGCTCAGCCCCGCCGCCCCGCGGCAGACACGCATCCTCGTCGTCGGCGCGGTGGTCGGGCTGTTCCTCGGGCTGGTCGGCGTGTTCCTGCGCGAGACCACGCGCAAGGGCATCAGGTCGATCCGGATGCTCTCGCGCCTGACGCGATTACCGGTTCTGGGCGCGCTGCCGCGCGTTCCGTTTTCCCAGCGCCGCTCGGAGATGCGGGGTCTGGTCGGCCCGCGCGCGGCGCATTTCACCGAGGCCGTCGAGACCCTGCTGACCCGGCTGATGATCTCGCGGGTGGGCGACGGACCGCATGTGTTCGCCATCGTCTCCCCCCATAGCGGCGACGGCAAGACCTCGGCCGTCCTGTCGATGGCGCGGCAGTTCGCGGCGCGCGGGTTCCGCACACTGGTCATCGACGCCGATACGCGCAAGCGGACCCTTTCGGTGAATGCCGGCTTCAGCAGCCCGGGGCTGACCGCCGTTCTGGCAGGCGAGCCGCTGCAGGATGGCGTGGCGCAGGACCCGGTGCTTGGATGCGACGTTCTGGGCATCCCCGCGCGGGTCGGCGAGGCCGAGGCGATACCGGATGTCGGCGC
>CAZOBK010000062.1:0-18155 GCA_964578115.1 uncultured Roseicyclus sp. | reverse complement strand
GGTCGAACGAGGTTCTGAGGACCTGCGTGCATTGCGGGTTCTGCACGGCGACCTGCCCGACCTACCAGGTGCTTGGGGATGAGCTCGACAGTCCGCGTGGGCGGATATATCTTATAAAAGATATGCTGGAGAAGGGGCGGCCCGCCGACGAAAAGACCGTCAAGCATATCGACCGATGCCTCTCCTGCCTCGCCTGCATGACGACCTGCCCCTCGGGGGTGCATTACATGCATCTCGTGGACCACGCGCGGGAGTATATCGAGCAGACCTACCGAAGACCGCTTTTCGAGCGGATGCTGCGCTGGACACTGGCGCGGATCCTGCCCTACCCGATGCGGTTCCGGGTGGCCCTTCTGGGGGCCAAGATCGGGCGGCCTTTCGCCTTCCTGATGCCCGATGCGCGGCTGAAGGCGATGCTGGCCATGGCGCCGAAGCAGATCCCGCCGGTCAGCCGCAACGACGACCCGCAGGTCTTTCCGGCCGAGGGCGAACGCAAGATGCGCGTGGCGCTGATGACGGGGTGCGCGCAGCGGGCGCTGAACACCGATATCAATGATGCCACGATCCGACTTCTGACGCGGCTGGGTTGCGACGTGGTGATCGCGGAAGGCCAAGGCTGCTGCGGGGCGCTGACCCATCACATGGGCAAGACGCAAGAGAGCCACGCCACGGCGGCGAAGAACATCCAAGCCTGGCACCGCGAGATGACGGGCGAGGGGCTCGATGCGGTGGTCATCAACACCTCCGGTTGCGGCACGACGGTGAAGGATTACGGCCACATGTTCCGCAACGAGGCGCTGGCCGGCGAGGCGAAGGCGGTCAGCGAGATCGCCATGGACGTCTCGGAGGTGTTGATGAAGCTCGACCTGCCCGAGGGCGCGCCCAAGGGGCTGAAGATCGCCTATCACGCGGCCTGTTCGCTTCAGCACGGCCAGCAGATCAAGACCTACCCGAAGGACCTGCTGAAGCGCGCGGGGTTCAAGGTGAGCGAGCCGGTGGACAGTCACCTCTGCTGTGGTTCGGCGGGCACCTACAACCTGATGCAGCCCGAGATTTCCGGCCAACTCAAGGCGCGCAAGGTCGAGACGCTGGAGATGACGCGGCCCGACATCATCGCCGCCGGCAATATCGGCTGCATGATGCAGATCGGGTCGGGCACCGGCATCCCCATCGTGCATACGGTCGAGCTGTTGGACTGGGCCACGGGCGGGCCGCGGCCGCCCGCGCTCGACGCGCCGGGAAAGCGTGAGTTGCCGGTGCCGATCCTGCGCTGAGGCATGCCCCTGGACCCCGGGTCGGGCACATCTGCGTCCAAATTCGGCCATCTGCGCCATCTAGGTCCGACTGGTACCTGCTGACCGGAGGCCCCCATGAGACTGTTGTCCCTTGCGCTTATGCTGAGCGCCATGGCCGGGCCGTTGGTGGCGCAAAGCCTTCCCAGCGAACAGCGGGCCGGCGCGCTGGGCGGTTTGCGCCCTCTGGCCAGCGCCGATGCCGCCCAGCCGTGGACAGGGGTGGGGCGTCTCGATACCGGGCATTCCTTCTGTTCGGCGACGCTGATCTCGGAGCGGCTGGTGCTGACGGCCGCGCATTGCCTGTTCCACGCCGAGACCGCCGCGCGCATTGCCGATGACGCGCTGACATTCCAGTCGGGCCTGCGCAACGGCCGCCCCGAGGCGTTGAGGGGCGTTCGCAGATCCTTCGTGCCGGAGGCCTATACCTTCGACCTGTCGCCCGATTTCGACGGGATCTCGCAGGACATGGCGCTTTTGGAACTGGAGCTTCCGATCCGGTCGAACGGCATCGCACCCATCGGCACCGGACGCCGTGCCGGGCAGGGCGATGCGGTCACGGTCGTGTCCTACGGCGCGGACCGCGAGGCGATCGCCTCGATCGAGGAGGGGTGCCTCGTCCTCGAAAGCCATGCCGCCGTGCGGATGCTGTCGTGCAACGTGAACCAGGGCAGTTCGGGCGCGCCGGTGATGCGAATGACGCCGGACGGCCCCGAGATCGTGGCGGTGATATCGGCCACGGCGACGGACAGGACCGGGCGCGACGTGTCCATGGCCGTGGCCCTTGACGGCCCCTTCGCGGGGCTTCTCGACCAGATGGATCGCGGGGCGCGACCCGGTGGGATGTCGGGCACGGGAACCGGCCTCCTGTCGCCGCGCGACGCGGATGGCGGTCGTTCGCGGCTGGGCGCTCGGTTCCTAAGGCCCTGATCCAAGACGTTTTCGGTGTGGTATGGGGGGTCTTGAAACGCGGAATCCCGTTGCCCACCTAACTCTTGCGCCGATGCCAGCAAGGGTCGGCGCATCCAACTGGACGGCGCCCGGTGGTCGGGGCCGCTCCACACATCGTTATCGCTCAATGGAGGATGACCCATGCGAACCTACGATCTTTCACCGCTCTACCGTGCCACCGTCGGTTTCGACCGGATGGCCGACCTACTGGACCGCGTCATGACGCAGGACAGCGCGCCCAGCACCTATCCCCCCTACAACATCGAGAAGACGGCCGAGGATGCCTATCGCATCTCGATCGCTGTCGCGGGCTTCACCGACGCGGAACTGTCGGTCGAGCAGCGCGAGACGGAGCTTGTCGTGTCCGCCCGCAAGGAACGGGACGAGGCCGAGCGCAGCTACCTGCATCGTGGCATCGCCACGCGCGCCTTCGAGAAACGCTTTCAGCTGGCCGACCATGTCCGCGTGACCGGTGCCTCCCATGAAAACGGCATGCTGCATGTCGACCTCGTGCGCGAGGTGCCCGAGGCGCTGAAGCCGCGGCAGATCGAGATCTCGCGCGGCGACACCAAGGCGATCGAGGCGGAAACCGCCTGATCCGGCGTCGCGTCGCTGCAATTTGGGGGCGGTCCTGCGGGGCCGCCCTTTCTTCATGCGGGCAGGCGCCTGAGCAGCATCGCACCGGCCAGCGGGGCCAGCGCGCAGAGGACGAGAACGGCGCCGTGGCCGGCGGCATCTGCCAGCACCGCGCCAAGGCC
The DNA here is from genome assembly GCA_964578115.1 of uncultured Roseicyclus sp. Taxonomy (GTDB): domain Bacteria; phylum Pseudomonadota; class Alphaproteobacteria; order Rhodobacterales; family Rhodobacteraceae; genus Roseibacterium. Next base: position 15,154 of record CAZOBK010000062.1, on the reverse strand, counting down.
CGGCGCCATCGCGAAGGCAAACAGAGACAGGCGCGCCACCGCCCCGGCGCTTTCGCCGAAACCGGCCTCGCCCATCACCTCGCGGATGACGACCGGGCGCAGGATCGAGATGACGCCGTTGCCCACGCCGAGCGCGACGGCAAAGACCAGCACCAGCGCGGGAAGCGCGGCCGCGGCACCCATGGCAAGTGCCGCGCCGGAGACGAAGAGGAACGCGCCCAGCGTCACGGCCCGCGCCGCGGCGCGGGCGCCCGCCAGCGTCAGGACGATGCGGCCCACGACCTGCGCCGGCCCGATCACCGAGGCCGCGAGGATGGCCAGATCGCCCGGCACGCCGAGCGCTTTCATCAGCGGCAACAGGTTGGTCAGCAGGATCGCCGCACCCAGCGCCGTCAGCGCGAAGCCCAGCCCGACCGGCCAGAACCCGGGCCGCCCCATCGCGCGGGTCGTGGGCCGCGGCGCCACGGTGCCGGGGTCACGGCCCAGCGCCTCGGCCTCGAGCCGCGCGGAGGCGAGGCGGTGGAGCGGCAGGACGATGATCAGGACCATCCCGGCCAGCACCCAGATCGCCGCGCGCCAGCCGCCTGTTGCCGTGACCGCCGCCGTCAGCGGATAGGTCAGGGTCGAGGCGAAGCCCGCCGCCAGCGTGATCGCGGTGATGGCGGATCGCGCGCGCGGCCCACGGGCGCGGGTGACGATGGAAAACGTCGCGTCATAGAGCGTCGCGGCCATCATCAGGCCAAGCCACGCCCAGACCGCGTAGAACTGCCAGAGCGTCGCGATCTGGGTCAGCGCCCCGAGGCCCAGGAGCGCCCCCACCGTGCCGAAAGTCATCGCGAACGGCGCCCCGCCACGGTCGATGATGCGGCCCATGTGGGGGGCCGCCAGCCCTTGAACGCCGAGTGCCAGGCTGAATGCGCCCATGGCGGGCGTCGCGGACCAGCCGAACTCGGCCTGCCAGTGTAGCACGAGGGCGGGAAAGCTGTAGAAGATCGCGGCCCATATCACCGTCTCGGACAGCATCAGCGCGAGGATCGGCGGGTCGCGAAATGCGCCGGGGGCTGTCACGGGATCAGAACCATTGCCCCGGCTCCATCAGCCCCAGTTCCATCAGCTGGAACGATGACCAGTTGAACCGCTCGGACTTGTGCCAGCGGAAATCCGCGATGTCGTGACGCGAGCCCGGATTGGTCCTGAGCGCCTTGGCCACGCGGAAGGAACAGATCGCGCCGGTCAGCGAATGGTGCCACGGGCAGGCATAGGTGTTCATTTCCTCGTCGCTGAGTGTGTGATCCGGCCTCAGGCGCAAGCCCGGCCGCGCCTGGAACAGGCCGATCCGGTCGATCCTGCGCTTGGATTTCGCCACATGCTCTTCGAAGCGCCAGCGCAGCCCGCCGTAGAAATCCAACTGACGGTCGCGCATCGCGTCATCATCGCGTTTGCGGGTCTCGGCGTAGTAGCCGGAGGAATCGAACAGGGCGGTGTTGACGGACACCGCGTCGGGAAACCGGCCGAGATCCCCGGCATAGAGGTCGATCACGAAGGTCAGGACGGCATGGCGGCGTTCTTCCATGACCCATGTGGTCATCTCGCCGACGGTGCGGTCCTCGCAGAACGGGTAGAACAGGTATTCTCCGTTGTAGCAGTAATGCAGCCACTGGCCCGGCACCTTGTCGATCAGCGCGTTCACGACGTCTTGCGCGATATCGGGACGGCGCGCGGGTTCCCGGACCCAGTGAAGCGGCGCGTCGCCACGTGCGGCCATCTCCGCGTCGCCGATATCCGGAGGGGCGACCATGAACACCGCGCGAAACCCCAGTCCGAGGACGTGGTCGATCGTGCTGCCGATCTCCGTCCGGTCCTCGCAGATCACGACGGCGAAGGGGCCCTTTCCGAAATCGGTCCGGTCGGCCCGGAATGCGGCGAGGCTGTCGTACTGCATCTTTGTTTTCTGCCCGTATGTGCTCAGAGTGGCCCTGTCCGAACCGATTTGCAATCGCCGCCTGACGGGACCGCGCACATTGAACCGATGCCGTGCCTGCTATACATGCCCGGGATCAACACTCCCTGAAGCAGTTTTTCAGCAACCACGCGGGCGCGCCATGACCGGGACGAAGAAACTCTACGTCAAGACCTATGGCTGTCAGATGAACGTCTACGACAGCGAGCGCATGGCCGAGGCGCTGGTCGCGGAGGGGTATGAGCAGGTCGACACGCCCGAGGGCGCGGACATGATCCTGCTCAACACCTGCCACATCCGCGAAAAGGCGGCGGAGAAGGTCTATTCCGAGCTTGGCCGCTTCAAACCGCTGCGCGAAGCGAACCCCGATCTCAAGATCGGCGTGGCAGGTTGCGTCGCGCAGGCCGAGGGCGAAGAGATCATGCGGCGCCAGCCCATGGTCGACCTCGTCGTGGGGCCGCAGACCTACCACCGTCTGCCGAAGATGATGGAGGCACTGGGCCGGGGCGAAAAGGCGCTGGATACGGACTTTCCCGAGGAGGACAAGTTCGTCCACCTGCCCAGGGATCGAAAGGTGCGGCGCGGGCCGACCGCGTTCCTGACCGTGCAGGAAGGCTGCGACAAGTTCTGTTCCTTCTGCGTGGTGCCCTATACGCGCGGCGCCGAGGTGTCGCGCCCGGTCGACCGCCTGATGCGCGAGGCGCGCGATCTGGTGGAGCGCGGCGTGCGCGAGATCACGCTTCTGGGCCAGAACGTGAACGCCTATCACGGCGCGGGCGAGGACGGCGCCGAATGGGGTCTGGCGCGCCTGATCCGCAGCATGGCCGAAATCGACGGGCTGGAGCGCATCCGCTTCACCACCTCGCACCCCAACGACATGGAGGATGACCTGATAGCGGCCCATGGGGATTGCGAAAAGCTGATGCCCTACCTGCACCTGCCCGTGCAGGCCGGGTCCGACCGCGTGCTCAAGGCGATGAACCGCAAGCACACCGCCGAAAGCTACATCCGCCTGATCGAGCGCATTCGCGCGGCGCGCCCCGACCTCGCGCTGTCGGGCGATTTCATCGTGGGCTTCCCCGGCGAAACCGAGGAAGATTTCCGAGCCACGCTCGATCTGGTCGAGGAAGTCGGCTACGCCAGCGCCTATTCCTTCAGGTATTCGCCCCGTCCCGGCACGCCCGCCGCAGAACGCGTGCAGGTCGACCCCGCCGAGGCCGACGACCGGCTGCAGCGGCTTCAGGCGCTTTTGACGTCGCAACAGCGCGCGGCGCAGGACGCCATGGTGGGACGCACCGTGTCGGTCCTGTTCGAGAAACCGGGGCGGATGGCTGGCCAGATGGTTGGAAAATCGGAATATCTTCACGCGGTCCACGTTCAGGGGCCGTCCGACCTGTCTGGCCGGATCGCGCCGGTCGAGATCGTGGAGAGCGGGCCGAACTCGCTTGCCGGTGTGCTGCGATGAAGCTCGAGCCCACGGACGCTCACCACAGCATCAAGAATTATTCGTGACATCCAACACAATTTGTTGCGTTGCGCCTGCGGGCTTGCCAACATCGGCCTGACCCAAGCGCCTAACCCGGGAGCCCATCTTGGCGATCACCACTCTGCCGGAAACCACCGCCGAGACGCCGTCCGATCTGCCGTTGGAATTGCTGCTCCAATTTCCCGACAACCGACTGTTGATCGAGCTTTGCGGAGAATTCGACCGCAATCTCGCGCAGATCGAGCACCTGTTGTCGGTGCATATCCTGCGAAGAGGCAACGAGCTGGCGCTCCTGGGCGAGGCGAGGGCCGAAGCCGCCGAGGTGATCGAGGCGCTCTATGCGCGGCTCGAGGCCGGCAAGAGCATCGAGCCCGGCGATATCGACGCGGCCGTCCGCATGGGGGTCCGCAGCGAGGATACCGGCGCACGCCGGGGCGACCAGATGGAGATGTTCGGCGCGGGAGCGCTGGAGATCGGCACACGGAAAAAGACAGTCGAGCCCCGCACGGCCGCGCAGGCGGAGTATGTGCGCAAGCTCTTCACCCACGAGCTGGCCTTCGGCATCGGCCCCGCGGGAACCGGCAAGACCTACCTCGCCGTGGCGGTGGCCGTGAACCAGATGATCAACGGCCATGTGGACAAGATCATCCTCAGCCGCCCGGCGGTCGAGGCGGGCGAACGGCTCGGCTTTCTGCCCGGCGACATGAAGGAAAAGGTCGATCCCTACATGCAGCCGCTTTATGACGCGCTGCAAGATTTCCTGCCGGGCAAGCAGCTGGCCAAGCTGATCGAGGAAAAGACGATCGAAATCGCGCCATTGGCCTTCATGCGCGGCCGGACGCTTTCGAACGCCTACGTGGTGCTGGACGAGGCGCAGAACGCGACCTCGATGCAGATGAAGATGTTCCTCACGCGCCTCGGGCAGGGCAGCCGCATGGTGATCACCGGCGACCGGTCGCAGGTGGACCTGCCGCGCGGCCAGCCTTCGGGATTGATCGAGGCAGAGCGCATTCTCGAGGGTATCGGCGGGATCAGCTTCAACTATTTCACGTCCAAGGACGTGGTCCGGCATCCGATGGTCGCCAAGGTGATCGAGGCCTATGACGCGGATGCGGGGTCTTGATGCCGCGCGGCGCGATCGCCTGAAGCCGGGTCGTGCGGCGCATGGAGGTTGATCTCCTGATCGAGGGCGGAGACTGGCAGGAGGCGCAGTTCGAGGCACTGGCCGAGCACGCCGTCGCCGCCGCGCTGGACGAGCTTGGCCTCGAGCCCGACCAGTTCGCCGTCAGCCTTCTGGCCTGCGACGACGCGCGGATCGCGGGCCTGAACGCCGAGTTCCGGGGCAAAGCCGCGCCCACCAACGTGTTGTCCTGGCCGTCCGAGGAACGGGCGGCGGCGACGCCCGGCGAAATGCCGCATCTGCACGCGCCAAACCCCGTGGGACCGCCTCTGGAGTTGGGCGATATCGCGCTGGCCTATGAGACCTGTGCGCGGGAGGCCGCCGAGGCGGGCAAGACATTCGACGATCACGTGACCCATCTTCTGGTCCACGGGCTGCTGCACCTGTTGGGTTTCGATCACGAAACCGGGCCGGATGCGGAACTAATGGAGGGTCTGGAGACGCGCATCCTTGCAAGACTGGGGGTCCCTGACCCATATTGACCGCAACGGGAGCATTGAGCCCGGTTTTTCGTGTTGGAAAGGAGCGATGAGCTCGAACCCCGATCCCTCGTCTGACGCGGCGCAACGCGCGCAAGACGACGAGGAAGAGAGTCCCGGCCAGAGGCCCGGTTTTTTCACCCGTTTTTTCTGGTCCGCCCCGGAGGACGACACGGACAGCGTGAACGGCACGGGCTATCCGAAGGATGGCCCGAACGGCAATGGCGCGCGGCCTGTCGGCCTGTCGAACCTGCGACGGTTGCGCGTGGAGGATGTCGCCATCCCCCGCGCCGAGATCGTCTCGGTCTCCTGCGATATCACCTTGCCGGAATTGCTTGAGACTTTCCGTAGCAGCGGCCTGACGCGTCTGCCGGTCTATGACGGCACGCTCGACGTGCCCGTGGGGCTGGTGCATCTCAAGGACATCGCCCTGCGCTACGGCTTTCAGGAGGCGCCGGCTGGTTTCACGCTGCGCACCACGCTGCGGCCGTTGCTATACGCGCCGCCCTCCATGCCGATCGGGGTTCTTCTGACCAAGATGCAGACGGATCGCACCCATATGGCGCTGGTGATCGACGAATATGGTGGCGTCGACGGGCTTGTAACCATCGAGGACCTCATCGAACAGGTCATCGGCGAGATCGAGGACGAACACGACGTCGAGGAAGCCAGCCCGTTTCAGCGCGAGGGGGAAGGGTCCTGGCTCGCGCTCGCGCGCACGCCGCTCGATGAATTCGAGGCGGACATCGGCATCGACCTGTCGGGCATCGACGACGAGGAAGAGGTCGACACGCTGGGTGGCCTCGTCTTCCTGCTGACGGGCCGCGTGCCCGCGCGCGGCGAGGTCGTGCCCCATCCCTCCGGCGTCGAGTTCGAGGTGATCGACGCTGATCCCCGCCGCATCAAGCGGCTCAGGGTGCGTGCACCGAAATCCTCGGGCAGTTCATGACCGACGGGCGCGGTCCAGCCATTGCGCTGGCCGGCCCGAGCGGATGGCGCGCCCCGGCGCTGGCTGCACTGGCGGGCGCCATCGCGGGCCTTGGACAGGCGCCCTTCGACCTGTGGCTGGCGACGCCGATGGGCCTTGCCGCCGTCACGTGGCTGGTGGCCGTTGCGCCGGACCCGCGCGGCGCCTCGCGTCGTGGCTTCGCGGCGGGCTTCGGGTATTTCGCCCTGACGCTGCACTGGATCGTGGAGCCCTTCCTCGTCGATGTCGCGCGCCATGGCTGGATGGCGCCCTTCGCGCTGGTGCTGTTCGCCGCGGGGCTCGCCCTGTTCTGGGCGGCGGCCGGTTGGGTCACTGCGCGGATGCTGCGGGCGCCCCTTGCCCGGGCAGCCGCCTTCGCGCCGCTCCTGACGCTGGCCGAGGCGGCGCGCGGGACGGTGTTCACCGGGTTTCCTTGGGCTTTGCCCGGCCACGCCCTGATCGATACGCCATGGCTGTTCCTGTCCGGGGTCACCGGAGCGCATGGAATGACGCTGCTGGTCACGGGGGTCGCGGCGCTCTGGGCGTGCTCGGTGATCCTGCCCCGCGCGTGGCCCGTCGCCTTTGTTTCGCTTGGCGTTCTCTTCGTGCCCTATGCCGTCCCGCAAACGCCCGCGCCTGTCGCGAATACACAGGCCCCGGTCATCCGCCTGATCCAGCCCAACGCGCCGCAGCACCTGAAATGGCGTCAGGACATGATCCCGGTGTTCTGGCAGCGTGGCCGCGACCTGACCGCGCGTGCGCCGGACCCGGACCTCGGCCCCCCCGACCTTATCGTCTGGCCCGAGACCAGCCTTCCGGTCTTGCTGGAGCGGTCCGACGCCGCGCGGGTGCAGCTGTCGGTTGCGGCCGGCGGCGCGCCCGTCCTGATCGGGGCGCAGCGGGTGGAGGGTTTTGCCGCGCGCAACAGCCTCGCGCTGGTCGATGGCGGCGGGGCGCTCGCCTCCGTCTACGACAAGCATCACCTCGTGCCGTTCGGGGAATACCTGCCCTTCGAGGGCGTTGCGAACCGCATGGGCATCGCCGCGCTGGCCGCCGTGCTGCCCGGTGGCTATGGCCCGGGGAACGGGCCGAGTGAGCTGGACCTTGGGCCGGTTCTGGGTCGCGCGTTCCCGATGATCTGCTACGAGGCGATCTTTCCCGGCTACATCCGCGCGCTCGGCTCCCGGCCGGACTGGATGGTGCATGTGACCAACGACGCGTGGTTCGGCACCTTCTCGGGCCCTTGGCAGCATCTGGCGCTGGCCCGTCTGCGCGCCGCCGAGCAGGGGCTGCCGGTGTTGCGGGCCGCCAACACGGGCGTGTCGGCCGTCATCGACGCGCGCGGCCGGGTGCTCGACGCCTTGCCCCTGGGGGAGGCCGGGTATCTCGATACGCCTCTGCCCCCGCCGCTGCCGCCGACACTCTATGCAAGGACGGGCGATCTTCCGGCCCTGTTGCTGGCCCTGGTCCTGGTCGGCGGTATCGTGCTTCGGGACCGTTTAAAAAAGGGCCATTGAACCCGGCCTCGCCACGGCGTAAGTCGTCGCGACCCCACAACGGCTTCCTGGCGTGGGGACAACCACATAATGGAGCACTCCCCATGGCGCGAGAAAACTACCTCTTTACCTCCGAGTCCGTTTCGGAAGGTCACCCCGACAAGGTCTGCGACCGCATTTCCGATGCCGTTCTCGACGCGTTTCTCGCGGAAGAACCCGATGCCCGCGTGGCCTGCGAGACATTCGCCACCACCGGCATGGTCGTGATCGGCGGCGAGGTCGGCCTAAGCGATCAGGACAAGCTCAAGAACTACATGGGCCGCATCGCCGAGATCGCACGCGACTGCATCAAGGACATCGGATACGAGCAGGACAAGTTCCACTGGAACACCTGCCACGTGCTGAACTTCCTGCACGAGCAGTCCGCCCATATCGCGCAAGGCGTCGCCGGCGAGGCCGAGGGCGCGGGCGACCAGGGGATCATGTTCGGCTATGCCGTCGACGAGACGCCCGAACTCATGCCGGCACCGATCCAGTATTCCCACGCGATCCTCCGCCGGCTGGCCGAGGTGCGCAAATCGGGCGCGGAGCCGACGCTGGGCCCCGACGCGAAAAGCCAGCTGACCGTGCGCTACGAGGGTGGCCGGCCCGTCGACGTGACCTCGATCGTTCTGTCGACGCAGCATCTCGACGAGGACATGACCTCGGACGACGTGCGTGCCGTGGTGGAGCCCTACATCCGCGAGGTCCTGCCCTCGGGCTGGATCACCGAGGCGACGAAATGGTGGGTCAACCCGACCGGCAAGTTCGTCATCGGCGGCCCGGACGGGGATGCGGGCCTGACGGGGCGCAAGATCATCGTCGACACCTATGGCGGCGCCGCGCCCCATGGCGGCGGCGCGTTCTCGGGCAAGGACCCGACCAAGGTGGACCGTTCGGCCGCCTATGCCGCGCGCTACCTGGCGAAGAACGTGGTGGCTGCGGGTCTGGCGAAACGCTGTACGATCCAGCTTTCCTACGCGATCGGTGTGGCCGAGCCGCTGTCGATCTATGCCGACACGCATGGCACCGCCGTGGTTCCGGAGGAAGCGATCGAGGCGGCCATCGGCAAGGCCATGGACCTGACGCCGCGCGGTATCCGCACGCATCTGCAGCTCAACCGCCCGATCTACCAGCGCACGGCGGCCTATGGCCATTTCGGCCGGGAGCCGGAGGCCGATGGAGGTTTCTCCTGGGAACGCACGGATCTCGCCGCCGCGCTCAAGGCCGAGGTCTGAGACACCGGATCGCGCCGGTCTTCAGGCCGGCGCGACCTTTGCCCAGACCGGCAGATGGTCGGAGGCATGCCGCGCCGCACCCTCCTTGATGACACCGGTTTCGGTCAGTTTCAGACCGTGGCCGTGGGCGAACCGGTCAAGCGACGCCACGGGATAGGACGCGTGAAAGCTCCGCCCCGGCGCGATCACGTCGAAATCCGGGCCGAGCGGCTCGAAGCCCGACCGCACCGACCATTCGTTGAAATCCCCGGCGATGAGGGCCCGGTTACGCTCCGCTTTTTCGAGATGCTCGCAAAGCGCGTGCATCTGGCGCCGGCGCCACCTGCGCAGCAACCCAAGATGCGCGCCGATGACCGTGACAACGCCGAATTCCCCCTCGATATCGACGCGGATAGCGCCGCGCGGCTCCAGCCCCGGCAGGGGCAGGCGCGCGGTTGCGCGGATGTCGAGATCGCGGTGCACGAGGACCGCGTTGCCATGCCAGCCGAGGCTTACATCGGTCACCGCCACATCGGCCACGCGATAGGGTGTTTCGGCCTCGAGGATCGTCTTGGGCAAGGCCGAGCGCCGTGGCGGCACGCGCCGGTCGGCCTCCTGCAGCACCAGCACGTCTGCCTTGCTGGCCAGCAGGACCTTCTGCACGCGTTCCGGGTCGCGCCGTCCGTCGAGGCCAACGGCCTTGCGGATGTTGTAGCTGACGATCCTCATGGTCCGCTCACAATACAGGCGCCATCAGCCGCGCGACAGGGGCGGCGATGCGCAGCCACAGGGGTTGCTCGGCCAGCGTCTTTTCCAGCTTCACCGACCGGGCAAAATCGGCCTCGAAAACACGTTCCAGCTTGTTGCAGGGATCGCGTTCGAAGAAATAGGCCGTGGTCTCGAAATTGAGTTGCGAGGACCGCTGGTCGAGGTTGTGCGTCCCGATCGCCGCGACCCGGTCATCGATCAGGAAGGCCTTCTGATGCAGAAAGCCCTCGCGGTAGCGCCAGATCTCGACACCGGCCTCCATCAGCTCGTCGAAATAGGCGAAGGCCGCGAGCCATGGCAGGTAGTGGTCGATGCTGTCCGGAATGAGGATGCGAACCTCCTTGCCCTGCGACGCCGCGTGTTTCAGCGCCGTGAGAGATGGCAGGTCCGGCACCAGATAGGGTGTCGAGATCCAGATCCGTTCGTGCGCCGCGGCCAGCGTCGCATAGATCATGGTGCTGCCGGTATCCTCGGCGTCGACGGGACCCGTGGCCACGATCAGGCCGTCCAGATCGCCTGCCTCCGATGCCGAACTCCATTCCAGCGTGTCGCGCAACGCCTCTCCCGTGACCCAGTGCCAGTCCTCGGCGAAGATAAGCTGCAGCTGCGTGACCATGGGGCCCTCGATCCGCAGGAAGGTGTCGCGCCACGGACCGAAGCTGGGGCTGCGGCCCATGTATTCGTCGCCCACGTTCAGCCCGCCCAGGAACCCCACGCGCCCGTCGGCGATCAACGCCTTGCGGTGGTTGCGGAAATTGACCTGAAACCGCCGCACGACGGGGCCGCCGCTGCGGGAATGGGTGATCCGGATGCCGGCTTCCGCCATCTCTCGCAGCAGCCGGGGGCGCAGGCTGATCGGGCGGAACACGTCATAGGCCAGCCAGACCCGCACGCCGCGCCGGGCCGCTGCCATCAGCCGGTCCGCCACCTCCCGGCCGAGACCGTCGTCGCGATAGATGTAGAACTGCACCAGAAGGTAGTGTTCGGCCGCGTCGATCACCTCGAAAAGCGCGTCGAACGTCTCCTGTCCGTCGATCAGGATGCGCCCGCTGTTGCCGCGCACCACCGGCAGGCCCGCGACGGATTCGAAGGGGCGCAGGTTGATGGCGAGCGGATCGTTATGGGCGGCGTCGGGCCAGTCGCTGCGGTGGTCCTCGAACAGTGCCCGGCTTTCGCGGCGCGCCCGCGCGCGGGACGCGTAGCGATGCGGCCCGAGAAACGCGTAGACCACGACGGCCAGATAGGGCGCGGCCAGAAGGAACACGACCCAGCCCACCGCTGCCTGCGGCGTGCGCGAGGTCTTGGCCGCGTGCCAGGCGGACCAGAGCGCGACGGCCACCAGGACCGTGGACAGGATGGGGAGGATCACTTGCAGCATCGGTGTCCATCCTTGCCCGAATTTCGCGCCGTCCGCCACGTTGCTAACTCCCGTCCGGCGCAGTAGGTACCGCCGCCATGACGCAGACGAACGATCATCCCTCCGGGCGCCCGCACCGCAACTTCTACGGCCGTCGCAAGGGCAAGCACCTGCGCGACAGCCAGGAGGTCTATCTGGAGGAGGACCTCGCCGGCCTGTCTCCGGGCCCGGTCACGTGGGAGGACAACCCCGAGCGGCGTCCGCTCGACCTCGACACGCTTTTCGGCGGGCGCGCGCTGTGGCTGGAGATCGGCTTTGGCGGCGGCGAGCACATGGTGCATCAGGCTGCGCACAACCCCGACAAGGGGCTGATCGGATGCGAGCCCTACATCAACGGCGTCGCCATGCTTCTGGGCAAGATCCGGACCTCCGGCGTCAGCAACCTGCGCGTATATCCGGGCGATGTGCGCGATCTCTTCGACGTGCTGCCGGACGCCTCGGTGGCGAAGGTCTTTTTGCTCTATCCCGACCCATGGCCCAAGACGCGGCACCACCGCCGCCGCTTCGTGACGTCGGAGCATCTGGAGCCTCTGGCGCGCGTGACGAAACCGGGGGCGGAGTTCCGCGTGGCGACCGACATTCCCGACTACGTGCGCCAGACCCTGCAGGAGGTGCCGCGCCACGGCTTCGACTGGCTGGCCGAGGGGCCTGCCGACTGGCGGGAGCCGTGGGGCGACTGGATCTCGACCCGTTACGAGCAGAAGGCGCTGCGCGAGGGGCGCGTGCCGCATTACCTGACCTTCCGGCGCAGGTAGGGCGCCCATGGGGAGTGGACGCCATCCGCGTCCGCGACTATCACGCGCTCCGAACGAGACAGGCGACGTGCAGAAGGAGGGCGGCTCATGTCCGGCCATGGCGATCCGGTACCGATGACCGCCCGCAAGGGGCCGCCGCTGAAGGGCACGGCCCGCATCCCCGGCGACAAGTCGATCTCGCACCGCAGCCTGATCCTTGGCGCGTTGTCGGTGGGCGAGACCCGTATCACCGGGCTGCTGGAGGGCCAGGACGTGCTGGATACCGCCCGCGCCATGGCGGTCTTCGGGGCCGAGGTGACGCAGCACGGTCCGGGCGAGTGGTCGATCCACGGTGTCGGTGTCGGCGGGTTCGGCGAACCCGATGACGTGATCGACTGCGGCAATTCCGGCACCGGCGTGCGCCTGATCATGGGCGCGATGGCCACGACGCCGATCACTGTGACCTTCACCGGCGACGCCAGCCTGCGGGGCCGCCCCATGGCGCGTGTGACCGACCCGCTTGCGCTTTTCGGGACGCAGGCCGTGGGCCGCGCGGGCGGACGCCTTCCGATGACGCTGGTGGGCGCGGCCGACCCGCTGCCGGTGCGCTACACGCTGCCCGTGCCGTCGGCGCAGGTGAAATCGGCGGTTCTGCTGGCGGGCCTGAACGCCCCCGGCGAGACGGTCGTGATCGAGGCCGAGGCCACGCGCGACCATACCGAGCGGATGCTGGCGGGCTTCGGCGCTGAAATCTCGACCGAGGTGACGGCGGAGGGCCGGGTCATCACCCTCGTCGGCCGCCCTGAATTGCGCCCGCAGACCATCGCCGTGCCGCGTGATCCGTCCTCGGCCGCCTTCCCGGTCTGCGCCGCGCTCATCACGGAAGCGTCCGACGTGCTGGTGCCCAATATCGGCCTGAACCCGACGCGCGCGGGGCTGTTCCAGACCCTGCGCGAGATGGGCGCGGACCTGACCTACGAGAACGAACGCGAGGAAGGGGGGGAGCCCGTGGCCGACCTGCGCGCGCGGTTTTCGCCGGACATGAAGGGCATCGAGGTGCCCCCCGAACGTGCCGCGTCGATGATCGACGAATACCCGATCCTGTCCGTCGTCGCGGCCTGCGCCGAGGGCCGCACGGAGATGCGCGGAGTCAAGGAGCTGCGCGTGAAGGAAAGCGACCGGATCGCGGCGATGGCCGATGGCCTGCGCGCCTGCGGCGTGACGGTCGAGGACGGGCCGGACTGGTGGATCGTCGAGGGGCGGGGGCCCGCCGGCGTTCCCGGCGGGGCCACCTGTGCCACCCATCTCGACCACCGCATTGCCATGTCCTTCCTCTGCCTCGGTCTCGCGTCGCAAAAGCCTGTCGGCGTGGACGACGCGGGCCCGATTGCCACCTCCTTTCCGGTCTTCGAGCCGCTGATGCGCGCGCTTGGCGCCCATCTCGACCGGACGAACCGGGGGTGAGAACGCGGAACGCGGATCGCCCGGCCCCTGCCCCTTGCCGCCCGGGGCGGGCTCTGGTTCAACGGGCCGCATGAGTTTCACGGTCGCCATCGATGGGCCCGCCGCCAGTGGGAAGGGCACGATCAGCCGCGCGGTCGCTGCGCATTTCGGGCTGGCGCATCTCGACACCGGGCTGCTTTATCGCGCGGTGGGCAGGCGGATGCTGGAGGGCGAAACGCCCGAGGCCGCCGCGGCGGCGCTGACGTCCGAGGACGTCAGCGATCCCGATGCGTTGCGCGGGGCCGACGTGGCGCAGGCGGCATCCAAGGTCGCCGCCATCCCCGAGGTGCGTGCGGCGCTGGTCGATTTTCAACGCGCCTTCGCCAGCCGCGCAGGCGGTGCGGTTCTGGACGGCCGCGACATCGGCACGGTGATCTGTCCCGACGCGGTGGCGAAGCTTTTCGTTACGGCAAGCGCCGAGGTTCGCGCGCTCAGGCGCCACCGGGAGCTTCTCGAGCGTGGCGTCGAGACCAGCTACGAGGCGGTGCTGGCCGACGTGCACGAACGTGACGAGCGCGACGCCGGGCGCAGCACCGCGCCCATGATCGCCGCGCCCGATGCGGTGCTGCTCGACACCAGCGTGCTCAGCATCGATGAGGCGGTCGCGGCGGCCATCGGCGCGGTGCAGGCCCGTCACGGCGACTGACCGCCCGTTTGCTTGGCCCAACCCGGCAGGATCCTGCCGGGTACTTTAGGGACTGCGCCATGAATACCTAGTATCCTACATGCTCCCGCGCTCTTGAGTTTCATGGGCCGGGGCGACGGAACAAAAACCTACAGACTCCCAAAAGGAGACTTCATGACCTTTCGCAAAACCGCCGCTGCCGCCACATCCGCCCTTGCGTTTGCGCTGACCGCCGCGCCGGTCCTTGTGCTGAGCAGCGGCACGGTCACGGCGCAAGTGGCCGCCGATGAGTATTCCGCCGCGGACATCGACGCCTTTGCCGCGGCCTTCGTCGAGGTCAACGACGTGCGCACGGCCTACGCCCGGCAGCTTCAGCAGACCGAGGATGAAGCCGAGCAGCGCGCGATTATCCAAGAAGGCAATGCCGCGATCGTCGAGGCGATCGATGGTGTCGACGGAATGGACGTGGAGCTGTATTCCGCGATCCTCGAAGCCGCGGGTTCGAACGAGGATCTGAGCCAACGCATCACCCGCAGGCTCGACGACGTCGTCCAGGGCTGACGCCCGCCGCTCTTGCCAAGACGACGCGCCTTGATTATAGGCGCGTCGTCAACACGGTGAACGAAGCCGGGACCATGAGGATCGGGCAGGGTCGGACCTTTCCGGCCCTCTTTGTTTTTTCCGGGTATCCGGAACGACGCGAAGTCCGCCGCAGGCGGGCGCCAACCAAGACCGGCGGAACCAACCGCTCGGCCAGTGAAATCGAACGCCCAAGCCCTCATGAACTGAAGGGTCAGGGCACAAAAAGGATCCGATTGCCGCATGTGCGCTAAAGCAACCATGGAGGAATTCGAAGCCCTCCTCAACGAAAGCTTCGATATCGACACGCCCGACGAGGGGTCTGTCGTCAAGGGCAAGGTCATCGCCATCGAGGCGGGACAAGCCATCATCGATGTCGGCTACAAGATGGAAGGCCGTATCGATCTCAAGGAATTCGCAAGCCCGGGCGAGGCGCCCAGGATCGATATCGGCGACGAGGTCGACGTCTACCTGCGCAGCGTCGAGAACGCCCGCGGCGAGGCTGTCATCAGCCACGAGATGGCCAAGCGGGAAGCCGCGTGGGACCGTCTGGAAAAGGCCTACGCCAACGAGGAACGCGTCGAGGGCGCAATCTTCGGTCGCGTGAAGGGCGGCTTTACCGTCGATCTCGGCGGCGCCGTGGCCTTCCTTCCCGGCTCTCAGGTCGATGTGCGCCCCGTGCGTGACGCGGGCCCGCTCATGGG
>CAZOBK010000061.1:0-18439 GCA_964578115.1 uncultured Roseicyclus sp. | reverse complement strand
CGAAGGCGTGGGAAGGGCCGTTCTACGAGGCGCTGGAGGATTTCCGCTATCTCCCGGCTGGCCGGATCGTGGCGGGCGCGGGCACGGGCCGGTCGGTGACGCTGTTCAACTGCTTCGTCATGGGCACGATCCCCGACAGCATGGGCGGCATCTTCGAGGCGCTGAAAGAAGCCGCGCTTACCATGCAGCAGGGCGGTGGCATCGGCTACGATTTCTCGACCATCCGGCCCAAGGGCGCGCCGGTCTCGGGCGTGGCGGCGGATGCGTCGGGGCCGCTGTCCTTCATGGATGTCTGGGACGCCATGTGTCGCACGATCATGTCGGCCGGGTCGCGTCGTGGCGCGATGATGGCGACCATGCGCTGCGACCATCCCGATATCGAGGATTTCATCGCCGCCAAGGCCGACCCGACACGCCTGCGCATGTTCAACGTGAGCGTGCTGGCCACCGACGCCTTCATGGAAGCGGTGAAGGAGGACGGCCCATGGGAGCTGACCTTCAACGGGCAGGTCTACAAGACCATTCCCGCGCGCGATCTGTGGAACCGGATGATGCGCGCGACCTACGATTATGCCGAGCCGGGCGTGATCTTCATCGACCGCATCAATGCCGAGAACAACCTGAGCTACGCCGAAACCATCGCCGCCACCAACCCCTGCGGGGAGCAGCCGCTGCCGCCCTATGGCGCGTGCCTTCTGGGGTCGGTGAACCTCGCCCGGCTGGTGGCCGCCCCATTCGTGGATGGGGCGTCGCTGGACGAAGGTGAACTCTCCGACCTCGTCGCCACCGCGATCCGCATGATGGACAATGTCGTCGATGCCAGCCGCTTCCCGCTCGAGGCGCAGGCGCGGGAGGCGCACGCGAAGCGGCGCATCGGTCTGGGCGTCACGGGACTGGCCGACGCGCTGGCCATGGTGGGCGTGCGCTACGGCAGCGCGGAGGCGGCGGAGAAGACGGGCGAATGGATGGCGGTGATCGCCAACGCGGCCTACCGCGCCTCCGCCATGATCGCGGCGGAAAAGGGGGCCTTCCCGCTTTATGACGCCGCGGAATACACCAAGGCGCCCATGATCCGCCGGCTCGACCCTGAGGTGCAGGCGCTGATCGCGGAACACGGGCTGAGGAATGCGCTTCTGACCTCCATCGCGCCGACGGGGACGATCAGCCTTTTCGCCGGCAATGTCTCGTCCGGGATCGAGCCCATCTTCGCGACCTCCTACACGCGCAAGGTGCTCCAGCCCGACGGCACGCGCACCGAGGAGGAGGTGGTCGATTACGCCGTGCAGATGTGGCGCGACCTCCATGGCGACGCCGACCTGCCCGATCAGTTCGTGACCGCGCAGAACCTCGCGCCGCTCGATCATGTCCGGATGCAGGCCGCTGCCCAGCCCTGGGTGGACAGCTCGATCTCCAAGACGATCAACGTGCCGGCTGATATCGGATTCGAGGCGTTCAAGGATGTTTATCTCGAGGCTTATGAAACGGGGTGCAAGGGCTGCACGACCTACCGACCCAACGACGTCACGGGCAGCGTGCTGAGCGTCGCGCCCGCGCCCTCCGCCAAGGAAACGGCATCCCCCGTTCCTCTGGTTTCAAATATCCCGGGGGAGGCGCCGCAGGCGACGGGGGCGGAGTCCCTTTTCCCGCGTGGCGACAGCGACGTCATCTACATGTCCGAGCCGCTGGACCGCCCGCAATCGCTGGAGGGGCATACCTACAAGCTCAAGTGGCCCGACAGCGACCACGCGCTCTACATCACGATCAACGATATCATCCTGCATGGCCACCGTCGGCCCTTCGAGATCTTCATCAACTCCAAGAACATGGAGCATTTCGCCTGGACGGTGGCGCTGACCCGGATGATCTCGGCCGTGTTCCGGCGGGGCGGCGATGTCTCCTTCGTGGTGGAGGAACTGAAGGCCGTGTTCGACCCGCGCGGCGGCGCCTGGATGGGGGGCAAGTACGTGCCCTCGATCCTCGCGGCCATCGGCGGCGTGATCGAGCGGCACCTGATCTCCATCGGCTTCATCGACGGGGAGGGGATGGGCTTGAAGTCGGATCCGCAGGCGGAGGTGGTGAACCTCGGCCGACCGGCGGGTCCGGCCTGTCCGTCCTGCGGGCAATACGACATGCGGATGATCGAAGGCTGCCTGACCTGCGCCAATTGTGGACATTCGAAGTGCGGATAAGCCACACTTCTTGAATGGAACGTATCCTTAACCTCTAGCTTTTTCGCGATTTTCCCGCATTCTGTCGCCAAGCCAGCGGGCGAGCAACGACCCGCGGCACATGCGAGCAAAGAGGCAGGACAGATGAAATCCACGCTGGGATCGGCGCGGCTTGCCATGGCAGGCCTCATTTCCACGTTTGTTTTTGGCGTCATTGGGCAGACCGCGGTCGTCAATGCCGATGGCTACAGCGTCGCCACCCCCACGGATCCGGCGATCGCCTATGGCATGCCCACCGGTGGGGTCGAAACGCTTGGCGTCGTCACCGTCTTCGGCAACGACTGGTACGGCGTTCCCTTCGGCGACCGGTACGACCGCTGGCGCACCGGCCATGTCCGCCTGAGCGTCCTGCGCGGCGAACGGTGGAACGACACCCTTCCGTCGCAGCCCTTCGAACTGATGGAATACCGGATCCGGGGCGAGATCATCGCGCCAAATAACCTCTCGACGCCCGCCCCGGGCGACCGGCTCTACGCCCCGTCCTGGTGGCTGGGCGCGACGACGCATTTCGGCTGGTCGGGCTATGACATCGCGGCGGGCGCGGATGTCGTCATGGTCGGGCCGCAGACGGGGATCAAGCCGATACACAGTGAGATTCACCAGTTCTTCGGCAACAACCCGATCAACCTGCCGGATGCCAACCAGCTATCCAACGGCACCTATCTCGACGCCCATGCCGAGGTCGCACGCGGCGTCGCGCTCAGCTTCGGCGAGGTGCGCCCCTTCGTGGAACTGCGCGCCGGCGCCGAGACGCTGGCGCGGGCAGGTGTGGACGTGACCATCGGCACGCTGGGCCAGGACGGACTGCGCCTGCGCGATCAGGTCAGCGGGCAGCGTGTCGCGGCCGTCAATGGATTCCAGAATGCGGGCGGCTGGTCATTCCTGTTGGGTGCCGACACGGCTTACGTCGCATCCTCCGTCTACCTGCCTGACAACAGGGGTCCCGACCTCGAGGAGCTGCGGCACCGCGTCCGCGCGGGCGTCAATTTCGGCCTGGGCGACAGCAATTTCTTCTACGGCGTCAGCTACCTGTCGGAGGAATTCGAAGGTCAGTCCGAAGGGCAGGTCGTTGGAACGCTGTCCTTTGATCTGCGGTTCTGAGCCGCCGCGACATGCGGCTGATTCGGATCCGTTCGAGAAAGCGAATCAGTGGCTTCACAGGGCGATTCGCATCTGTTAGGCTTTCACCATAACGTCGGGTAACGGCGAGGTTTTTTGACTAGAGGCGGGGTAATGAGCACGGGCTTAAGGGGTGCGTTCATGGTTGCATGGGCGCAGACTTCGATCGAGGGATCGCCGGCAGAAGCAGAAAAAGAACTGGCGGAAGGAATGAGCTGGAGCTGGCATGGCCGGCCGCTTTCTCTGGAAGGTGACGGCGCCGCCCTCGTTCTTACCGCCAGCCGGGATCACGAGGAGCTTCGGGCTCGCGCGGCGCGGGTGGTGCGGAACTTGTTGCGCCGCCAGGCTGCCGGCCCCGCCGACCTTGCTTTGGGTGTGCCCGAGCACATCGCCGAGCCCAATCCCGCCCTCGACGACAGCGACCCGGTGTTTTCCGGGGCATTCGTCGTTTCCGACGGGTCCTTGTTCTACACGGTCGTGCCCATCGCCGTGGAGGAAGGCGCGCCGCCGGTCCTGCTTTTTCCCGACGGGATGCCGGCCCCGCAACGCGAGCACACGATCATCGCCTGTTCCGACCGCAGCCCGGTGCGCGCGCCGAACGAACGTCCTTCGGTGATCTGCTTTACGCCCGGAACGCGGCTGAGAACCGAAAGCGGCGAGGTGGCGATCGAGGATCTCGAGATGGGCGACCGCCTGCTGACCCGGGACGACGGCGCTCAGGAGGTCATCTGGTCGGGGCATCGGCGCATGTCCGGCGCGCGGCTCTTCGCCTTGCCCGACCAGCGGCCGATCCGGTTGCGCGTCAATGCGCTTGGGATCGACCGTCCCGACGAGGATCTGGTCGTCAGCCCCGAGCACCGCGTTCTGGTGGGCGGCGACACGACGCGCGACCTCTGGGGCGAGTCGGAGGTGCTGGTGCGCGCCGGCGATCTGGTCGGCGACCGCGGCATCATCGTCGATCATTCCCTGCGCGAGACATGGTACATTCATCTGATGCTGGAACGTCATCAGGTCATCTGGGCCAATGGTGTGCAGGTCGAAAGTTTCCATCCCGGTTTCATGGGGCTCGACACCCTGTCGGGGCTGCAACGCGAAAGCCTTTATGATCTGCGGCCCGACCTCGCGGACGATCCCTTCGCCTACGGGGGGGCTGCGCGGCGCATGCTGAACCGGGCGGAGGCGGCGATCCTGTTCGAGGGCGGCGCGGTGCGCCCGGTCTTCGCCTGACCCCGCCGCTTTCCCCGGCCCCCTGTCCATTGACAGCACCGTCGCGTCGTGTAGAAGCGCGCCATCCCGGCTGATGAGGCCGGGTTTTCATTTGGTGTTGGTGGCCCCCGCAAGGGGATGCCTGTCGGGCTTCTGCCAAAGGACAACGCCCTTTTGTATCGGCACGGATGCCTCCGTCCGGTTTTGCACGACGGCTGCCGCGGAGACGCGATTGCAGCCCGAAAGGTGGGAACCGGCTTTCGGATCAAGCTGAAATGCCACGAAAAAGGAGATCAGACGGTGACCAAACGCACCTCTGCCAAGTACAAGATCGACCGCCGGATGGGCGAAAACATCTGGGGGCGTCCGAAATCCCCTGTCTCGCGCCGCGAATACGGCCCCGGCCAGCACGGCCAGCGCCGCAAGGGCAAGCTGTCGGATTTCGGCCTGCAGCTGCGCGCCAAGCAGAAGCTCAAGGGGTACTACGGCGACCTGACCGAAAAGCAGTTCCGCCGCATCTTCGCCGAAGCCGAGCGACTGCGCGGGGATACCGGTGAGCTTCTCGTCGGCCTGCTGGAGCGTCGCCTCGATGCCGTGGTCTACCGCGCGAAATTCGTGCCGACCGTCTTCGCCGCACGCCAGTTCGTGAACCACGGCCATGTCCTCGTGAACGGCAAGCGGGTAAACATCCCGTCCTATCGGGTCAACGAAGGCGACGTCATCGAGGTGCGCGAGAAGTCCAAGCAGATGGCCGCGATCCTCGAGGCCACCCAACTGCCCGAGCGGGACGTTCCCGATTACATCGACGTGGACCAATCCAAGCTGACCGCGACCTTCGTGCGCACGCCGGGACTGGGCGACGTGCCCTATCCGGTGCACATGGAGCCGAACCTCGTCATCGAATTCTACGCGCAGAACTGAGGCAGACGGCGGGCCCCGCCGCCCGCCGCGCCGTTATCAAACCGGGCCGCACCGTTCAGGGTGCGGCCCGTTTTCGTTATGCTTCACCGGTCCTCGTGTGCACGGGGTCGCGCCCACGAAACGCGCCATGATCCCTGTGCGCCCCTGCACGCACGATGCTCTCGCCAATGCCGGAAAAACGGCGTAAAGCCCGGACGATGGCACTTGGCGATACCCTCAGGACCCTGTCCCTCGCGGAGGCGGAGCGTCTGCCGCTCTGGCGGCGGCCCGTAGCGCTTCTGGCGCTCATGGCTTTCGGCATGCCCATCGCCTTCGCCACATGGTCGGCGCTTCTCAACAACTTCGTGGTGGAGATGGCCGGGTTCGACGGGGCGGATATCGGCTGGCTTCACACGGTCCGCGAGATCCCGGGCTTTTTCGCCATCGGCGTGATCCTCCTGATCCTGTTCATCCGGGAACAGGTACTCGCCATCGTGTCGCTCGTCCTTCTGGGCGTCGCCACGGCGATGACGGCGCAGTTTCCGACCCTCGGCGGCCTTCTGTTCGTGACACTGCTGAGCTCGATCGGCTTTCACTACTACGAGACGGTGAACCAGTCGCTACAGCTTCAGTGGCTGAACAAGAAGAAGGCGCCGCAGATCCTGGGCTGGCTATTGTCGGTGGGGTCTGGCGCGACGCTTCTGGCCTATCTGCTGATCGTGCTGACATGGCGGGCCTATGACCTGAGCTACGATCTGGTCTATTGGGTCGCGGGCGGCACCACGGCGGTGATCGCGCTGATCGCGCTTCTCGCCTTTCCGCAATTCGAAAGCCCCGATCCGCAGACCAAGAAGATGGTCCTGCGCCGGCGCTACTGGCTCTACTACGCGTTGCAGTTCATGTCGGGCGCGCGGCGGCAGATCTTCGTCGTCTTCGCCGCTTTCATGATGGTCGAGCGCTACGGCTTCGAGGTGCACGAGATCACGGCGCTGTTCATGGTGACGCTCTTGGCCAACATGGTCGCGGCGCCGCTGCTGGGTTTCGTTGTGGCGCGGTTCGGGGAGCGTCTTGCGCTGATCGTGGAATATGGCGGTCTGGGCGCGATCTTCCTGCTTTACGCGGGCCTTTACGTCTTCGACTGGGGTGCTGGCGTGGCCGCTGCGCTTTACGTGCTGAACCACCTGTTCTTCGCGCTGGCGCTCGCCATCAAGACCTATTTCCAGAAGATCGCGACGCCCGGTGACATCGCACCCACGGCGGCCGTGGCCTTCACCATCAACCATATCGCGGCCGTGTTCCTGCCGGCCGCACTTGGCTACCTCTGGCTGACCTCGCCCATCTCGGTCTTCGTGCTGGCGGCGGGCATGGCGGCCGTATCGCTTGGGCTGTCCTGTCTTGTGCCGCGTCATCCCGAGCCCGGGCGCGAGACCACGTTGACACGCGCGGCGCCTGCCCCGGCGCCGGCGGAATAAAAGGGGGGGAGCATGCCGACATGGACCGCACTCACCACGTTGCCCGACAAGTCGGCGGCCGAGACGCTGGGCGAGGCGCTCGAGGATCTGACGCCCGAGCCCGTTGGCGTCGGCGTCTTCGAACTTGAGGACGGATCGGGCCTGTGGGAAGTCGGCGCCTATTTCACCGACACACCCGACGATATCGCCCTGACGCTCCTTGCCGTGGCGCATGGGGCGCAGCCCTTCGCCGTATCCGAACTGCCCGAAACCGACTGGGTGGCCCATGTCCGGCGGGAACTGCACCCGGTGGAGGCCGGACGGTTCTACCTCTACGGCGCCCATGACGCAGAGAGCGTTCCGCCCGGTCGCGTGCCGCTTCTGATCGAGGCCGCCATGGCCTTCGGCACCGGCCATCACGGAACGACCAAGGGCTGTCTGGAGGCCTATGACCGTCTGCTCGCCGATGGGTTCATGCCGCAAAGCGCCGCCGATATCGGCGCTGGCACCGCGGTTCTGGCCATCGCGGCGGCCAAGACCTCGCCGAACCCTGTCATAGCGTCGGACATCGACCCCGTCGCGGTGGAGGTGGCCGAAGCCAACGCCCGGGCCAATGGCGTCGCCGCGCAACTGCGCTGCATCGAAGCGACCGGGTTCGACCATCCCGATCTCGCCGCCGCCGCGCCCTATGACCTGATTTTCGCGAACATCCTCAAGGGGCCCCTGATTGCGCTGGCTGCCGACATGCGGGCCCATATGGCCGATGGCGGTTACGCGATCCTGTCGGGTATCTTGAACGAGCAGGCGGATGACGTGATCGCGGCCTATGCGGCGCAGGGTTTCGGCCTCGCGGCGCGTGACAGGCTGGGCGAATGGACGACGATCACAATTTCTCCTTAATTTGGTCGCAAAGCTCGGCGAATTGTGTTAGAAGAGTGGCAGGTGGGGGCGCCTAGTATTTGAGTAGGTTGCCCTAATGGCTCGGAATCAAACGACTTTCTCGGATCGCGTTCAGCGAATCGAAGGCTCGCGTACGAACGGTTTATTTTCCCGTCGGCGTGACGGCAGGGAAGCTGCCGGTGTTGTCGTTCATCCTGACGGATTTGTTCAATCCATGGCTCCGCGCTCGCGGCGCCTGAGGTTCGGGTTCCCCGTGAAGGGTGTGATCTTCGCCTCGGTCGTTGCGGTTCTGGTCAAGGCGTATCTGATCTGGACATTGGGCGATGATGTGTACGGCGCCGCCGTGGCGCAATTGTTGAGTGGTACTCAATTTGAACGTGCTGCGGGCCTTATTCTAGCCCCCGATACGGTGTCGCTCTGGCTCGTCGATGCCTATCAGCAGATCTACCGTTTCATCGTGTCGGTCGCGACCGCGCTGGAAACCGGGACCTTTCCGGACCTGGCGTGATCCGGTGCCGTTCCCGGCACCGGCGACCAGTTTTTCATGAAGAAAGGGCGCTTCGGATCCGATCCGAAGCGCCCTTATTTTTGTTCCGGTCCTGGGCCTTATGACCCGCGCCGGTCAGAAGCGGCCAGAGGCGATATCGTCGATGTCGCCACGGTTCAGGCCCAGATCGTCCAGTTCACGATCCGAAAGCTTCGAGAGCGCCTTGTGCGTGACGCGGGCGTCGTTCCAGGCGGCGATCCGGCCGACGATGTCGGCAAGAACGCCAGTGGCGCGAAACCCTGCGCCAAGGGGGCGGTTGGTCATGATGGCCATCTGTGCAATCCTTTCCAGTGGTCGGTTCTCGGGTCGCGCAACCTCGTGTTGCCCGTGAGCCGCAAATAGGCGCGGAAACTCTCATCCACAAATGTCATTTTTGCATGGGTTCAATGCCGGTATTGCATAGCTAAAGCATCGTCTAAAGCTATGAAAAATCGGCTAAAATCCGCCTAGTTCGTGTCGTTTTCGAGCGCCTTGATGACGCATTTGGGCCACGTCGAAACCGGGCTGTCGCAAACCCGGTGCACGGCGTCGCAAATGCCCTCGGGCTTGGCAGATGTTCGCCTTTCGTGCTAGTGGTGCCGAAACGCCTCAGTCAGCCGACTGACCGGCCCGACAAGTCTACGAGCGGGGCTTGAACGCGGCTTGAGCCGGTCAGGTCGGGCAAGAACACGGGCAAGAACACGGGCGGGAGCGGGGCGGAGCATGCGCATCATCGGAATCGATCCAGGCTTGAGGTGCCTCGGCTGGGGCATCGTCGAGGTCGATGGCAGCCGGTTGCGTCATGTCGCGAACGGGGAATGCCGCTCGGAAGGGACGGACCTGTCGCGCAGGCTCTTGTCGCTACATGTCCAGCTGTCCGAGGTCGTCGCCCGCCATGCGCCCGATGCAGCGGCCATCGAGATGACCTTCGTGAACCGGGACGGTGCGGGAACGCTGAAGCTGGGGCAGGCGCGCGGCGTCGCAATGCTGGTGCCTGCCGCCGCCGGTCTTCCCGTGGCCGAATACGCGCCCAACGCGGTGAAAAAGGCCGTGGTGGGGGCAGGGCATGCGGAAAAGCGCCAGATTGACCATATGGTGCGGATGCAGCTGCCCGGGGCCGATCCGGTGGGCCCCGATGCGGCGGATGCGCTGGCCATCGCGCTTTGCCACGCGTTCCATGCGCGCGCCTCGAGCCGCCTCGCGCAGGCCGTCGCCGCCGGAGGGGCGGGCCGGTGATCGGAAAGCTCTCGGGGCGTCTGGACTATATCGCGTCCGATCACGTCCTTCTGGATGTGAGCGGCGTGGGCTACGTCGTCCATTGCTCGGACAGGACGCTTGCCGCACTGCCGACAAAGGGGGAGGCGGTCTCGCTTTATACCGAGCTTCTGGTGCGCGAGGACCTGCTGCAGCTGTTTGGCTTTCTCAGCCCCTATGAACGCGAGTGGCATCGTCTGCTGGTGTCGGTGCAAGGGGTCGGGGCGAAAGCGTCCATGGCGATTCTCGGCACTCTGGGCGCCGAGGGGGCGGCCCGTGCCGTGGCGCTGGGCGACTGGAGCGCCGTGCGCGCGGCGCCGGGTGTCGGCCCGAAACTGGCGCAGCGGGTGGTCAACGAGCTGAAGGACAAGGCGCCGTCTGCCATGGCGCTGGGTGGCGATCCGGGCGCGCAGGACCTCGTCGTGCCCGATGGGGCCCCTGTTGCGACGACCACGTCGCCAAGGACACCGTCCGGCGCGGCGCAGGCCGAGGCGCTGTCGGCCCTTCAGAACCTCGGTTATGCGCCTGCAGATGCCGCGCGGGCCGTGGCCGAGGTGGCGGGCGCTACACCCGAGGCGGACACGCCCGGGATGATCCGCGCCGCCCTGCGCCTGCTCGCGCCGCGGGAATGAAACCCGACGCGCCTCTGGCCGCGCCCCGGCGCCTGCGGCATAACGGATCACGATGACCGATCCCGACCCCACATTGCGCCCTGAACGCCTTCCTGAGGATACCGACCGCGCACTCCGGCCGCAGACGCTCGACGATTTCATCGGCCAGGAAGAGGCGCGCGCCAACCTGCGCGTCTTCACCGAAAGCGCCAAGCGCCGGGGCGAGGCGATGGACCACGTCCTGTTCCACGGGCCGCCGGGCTTGGGCAAGACCACGCTTGCGCAGATCATGGCGCGCGAGTTGGGCGTGAATTTCCGCATGACCAGCGGCCCGGTGCTGGCCAAGGCCGGCGATCTGGCGGCGATCCTCACCAATCTCGACACGCGCGACGTGCTGTTCATCGACGAGATCCACCGCCTGAACCCGACCGTGGAGGAGGTGCTTTACCCGGCACTCGAGGATTTCGAGCTCGACCTCGTCATCGGAGAGGGGCCTGCCGCGCGGACGGTGCGGATCGAGCTGCAGCCCTTCACGCTGATCGGGGCGACGACGCGGCTGGGGCTGCTGACGACGCCGCTCAGGGACCGGTTCGGCATCCCGACGCGGCTCAACTTCTACACCGTTGCGGAACTCGACCACATCGTGCGCCGCGGCGCGCGCCTTGCGGGGATCGAGGCGGAACCGGCGGGCACGATGGAGATTGCCGGACGCGCGCGGGGCACGCCCCGGATCGCCGGGCGGCTGTTGCGCCGGGTGATCGACTTCGCGCTGGTTGAAGGAGACGGGCGTTTGTCGCAAGCCATCGCGGATGCGGCGCTGACCCGGCTGGGCGTGGACACGCTGGGCCTCGACGCGGCGGACCGGCGGTACTTGACGCTGATCGCAGAGAATTACGGCGGCGGTCCAGTGGGTATCGAGACGATCGCCGCGGCACTTGCCGAGCCCCGCGATGCGCTGGAGGAGGTGATCGAGCCATTCCTCCTGCAGCAGGGTCTGATCGCGCGCACGCCGCGGGGACGCATGCTGGCTCGGAAGGGGTGGCTCCATCTGGGCCTGCCGGAACCCGGCGGGCCGGAGCAGGGCGGCCTGTTCTAGGCGTGGCGGCCCGTCGTTCGACGGGCTGGAAAACGCGAGTTTTCCCACCCGGCTTGACGGTCGGTGAGCTGCGCGCGACATGTTGCCCTGACATGACAGACGCACCCGCACCGCTTTCACCCGATGACATCACCGCGCTTTTCACGCGTGCAGACGGGCAGTTCCTGTTCGCGCGCTGGGGGCGGCCCATCGCGCCCGTGGTCTTCGGGGTGGAGGACGCGACGGTTCCCATCCTCAAGGGCGCGATCGAGGCGGTCGTCGCACTTGCCGGTCACACGATGTCCGAGACCGACCCCGAACTCGGCGCGAACCTCATGGTCTTCTTCATCCGCGACTGGTCCGAACTGAGCGAGACGCCGGGACTCGACCGTCTTTTGCCGGACCTTTCCGACCTCGTCGCGCGGCTGGAGGCGGCCGGGGCCAACCAGTACCGCGCCTTCCGGTTCGACGCCGATGGAGGGATCAAGGCGGCTTTCGTCTTCGTGCGCATGGATGCCGATCTCGCCAAGGTGCCGGCCGAGACAATTGCGCTGAGCCAGGCTGTGCAGACGATCCTTCTGTGGTCGGACACCGCGTTCCTGGGGTCTTCGCCGCTGGCGGCGGTGTCGCGGGACGGACCCGCGCTGCTAAAGCCCGAGATTGCCGACCTGATCCGCGCGGCGTATGACCCTGTCTTGCCCGTCGCCGCGACCGACGCCGCCCACGCCCTGCGGCTCGCGGCACGCCTGCCGAGGCCGCAGTGACGCGGGCTTGACCGCCGCGCGACCGCCCCCGATGGTCGCGCCCATGAAGGTCCATCGCCATCCCGTCCGCGTCTATTACGAAGATACCGATCTTGCCGGCATCGTCTATTACGCCAATTACCTGCGCTTCCTCGAACGCGGCAGGTCCGAGATGGTACGCGAGGCAGGCATAAGCCAGCTCGACATGAAGGAGCGGGGCTTCGTTTTCGCCGTGCGCCGGGTCGAGGCGGATTACCTCAGGCCCGCCCGTTTCGAGGATGAGCTGACCGTCGAGACCCGCGCCGGCGGTCTGAAAGGGGCCAGCTTCGACATGCCCCAAAGGGTGCTTCGCGGCGAGGAGGTGCTGCTCGAGGCGCTGGTCAAGGTCGTGGTGCTGGACGCGCAGGGCCGTGCCACGCGCCTTCCGGCGGATATTCGCGCAAAACTCAGCCAGATCACGGCGAATGACGGTGTGTGACCGAGAAGTGTTCGCCAACCCCATTGGAAGCTGGTAAACTGAACCTTAATGAGGCGCGAAAAACACGCATTAACGCGGTGCGCCCATTACCGAGGCCGGGCCAGAGGATTGCAGATCAGGAATGGAAACTGAAACGCTTGCGATAGCGCAGGAGGCGGATTTTACCGTCATTGCGCTGTTCTTCCGTGCGTCGCTGACTGTTCAGCTCGTGATGATCGCGCTGATCGTCGCGTCGGTCTATGTCTGGGCGATCACCTTCTCGAAATACGCGCTCTACCGCCGCGCGCGTGCCAATGCGCAGGCTTTCGACGCGGCCTTCTGGTCGGGTGAGCCGCTGGACGAGCTATACGATCAGGTCGCTGCCGCCCCGCGCAGCGCCTCCGAGCGTGTCTTCGTGGCCGGCATGACCGAATGGCGGCGCAGCTTGCGCGATGACGGGGCGCTGATCCCGGGTGTGCAGCAGCGCGTGGACCGGTCCATGGACGTGGCCATCGCGCGGGAAAACGAACGCCTGACCAAGGGTCTGAACTTCCTCGCGACCACGGGTGCCACGGCGCCGTTCGTGGGCCTCTTCGGCACGGTCTGGGGCATCATGCGGTCGTTTCAGGAGATCGCGATTTCCGGCAACACCTCGCTTGCGGTCGTTGCCCCCGGCATCGCCGAGGCGCTTCTGGCCACAGGTCTCGGCCTTCTGGCGGCGATCCCTGCGGTGATTTTCTACAACAAGCTCAGCAGTGACGCCGACAGTCTGATCGGCAGTTACGAGGGCTTCGCCGACGAGTTCTCCACCCTCCTGTCGCGGCAGCTCGACTGATGGGGGCCTCGGTCGCAAAGCCAGACGGGGCGCGCCGCAGACGCGGGCGCGGCAGCCGCGGTGCGCGACCCATGTCCGAGATCAACGTCACGCCCTTCGTGGACGTGATGCTGTGTCTTCTGATCATCTTCATGGTCGCGGCCCCCCTGATGACCGTGGGCGTGCCCATCGACCTGCCCGACACGTCGGCCGAGGCGCTGCCGTCGGAAGAGGAGGAACCGCTGACCGTCACGCTGGCGCCCGACGGCACCGTCATGGTGCAGACGACCGAGGTGGCGATGGGCGAGCTGGTCGCGCGGCTTCAGGCCGTCGCGGCGGAACGGGACTCGACGCGCATCTTCCTGCGCGCCGACGGGGCGATCCCCTACGAGCGGGTGATGACCGTCATGGGCGCGCTGAACGCGGGCGGGTTCCGCGAGATCGGGCTGGTGACGGATAGCGGCGGTCCCCGTCTTGACGGATCCGGGGAGTGAGTGGCCATGCGCCGGTCGCTTTATGCATCGACGGCGATCCATGCCGCGATCCTGCTGTGGGTCGCGTTCGGCGGTTCGCTGTTCCGCGAGAGCCCGGAGACGGAGTTCGAGGTGACCGGCGTGACGATCCTTTCGGTGTCGGAGTTCGAGGCGCTGACCGCGGGCGTTGAGCCTACGCCCGTCGTGCTGGAGACACCGGTCGCGCCGCCGCAGGTCGAGGAAAGTGCCGCTCCCGCGCCGCCTGCCCCCGAAGAGGCGCCGCCCCCGGTGGAGCAGCCCGAGGAAGCGCCCGAGCCTGCGCCAGATACCCAGCCAGAGCCACCCGCCCCCGAGGCGCCGCAGGCCGAGGTCACCGACCAGATCGCGGCGCTGCCCACCCCGTCCGGCACGCCGGACCTGCCGCCGTCTGACACGCCGACACCCCGCGAGGCACCCCGTGTCGCGCCGATGCCCGCCCCTGCGCCCGAACCGGACGTGGAGACCGCGCCCGAGGTTCTCGACCAGCCGGTGAACCCCGACACTTCCGACGCGCCTGCCGAGGAAGCGCCCGAGACCGCACCCGAGGAGGCCACGACCGAGATCGTGACCGAGGCCGAGACGCCATCGGGCGGGCCTGTCGCGCCCGTGGCCTCGCTCCGTCCGCCGCCGCGTCCCGCGCGCCCGACACCGCCCGCAGAGCCTACGGAGGCCGCAGCCGCCCCAGAGCCTGAGCCGGAAGCAGAAGTAGACCCGCTTGCCGACGCCATCGCCAGCGCCGTGGCCGATGCCAACGCGACCGAGACCGCGCAACCCGCCGCGCCGTCCGGTCCGGCCTTGACGCAAGGCGCGCGGGACGGGTTTCGCATCGCCGTGCAGGCCTGCTGGAACGTCGGCGCCCTGTCGACGGAAGCGCTTGGCACGACCGTGGTCGTGGCTTTCGACATGGCCCGTGACGGAAAGCCGGAGCAGCCGACGATCCGACTTCTGGAATTCTCCGGTGGCTCCGAGGCCGCCGCGCAACAGGCCTATGAGGCCGCCCGCCGCGCGATCATCCGCTGTGGCGTGAACGGATACGACCTGCCCGAAGAAAGCTATGACCGCTGGCGGCAGGTGGAACTTGTTTTCAATCCCGAGGGGATGCGCCTGAGATGAACTCTTTGCATCCCCAAGTGTTTTCCCGAGAACCGACGCCGCCCGCGCGGCAGGAGGTGTGACATGTTGAAACGATACCTGACCCTGATCCTGGCCGCCCTCGTGGCACTGACGCCGATGCCGGCCAGCGCGCAGGAGCCTTTGCGGCTCGAGATCACGGAGGGCGTGATCGAGCCATTGCCCTTCGCGCTGCCAACGTTCATCGCCGCCGATGCGGGCGCGACCGATGTCGCGGAGGACGTCACCCGCGTCATCGCCGCCGACCTGCGCGGCACGGGCCTCTTTCGGCAGATCCCGCCGGATGCCTACATCTCCGATGTCACCAGTTTCGACAGCCCGGTGCAGTATAACGACTGGCAGGCGATCAACGCGCAGGCGCTGATCACCGGCGAGGTCGAGACGCGGGGCGATCAGATCATCGTGCGCTTCCGCCTCTTCGACGTGTTTTCCCAAGCGCCGCTGGGAGAGGGTCTGCAATTCGTGGGCGAGGCTGCGAGCTGGCGCCGCATGGCGCATACGGTCGCCGACGAGGTCTATGAGCGGATCACGGGCGAGACCGGATATTTCGACACGCGCGTCGTCTTCATCCACGAGGAGGGGCCGAAAAACGCCCGCCTCAAGCGTCTGGCGATCATGGATTACGATGGCGCGAACGTGCAGTTCCTGACCGACTCGCGCTCGCTCGTGCTGGCACCGCGCTTCAGTCCGCAGGGCGACCGCATCCTCTATACCAGCTACGAAAGCGGCTTTCCGCAGGTCTACCTGATGGATGTGGCCACCGTCTCCCGCCGCCCGCTCGAGGCGATCCCGGCCGGCAACATGACCTTCGCGCCCCGGTTTTCGCCCGATGGCAGCCGCGTGGTGTTCTCTCTGGAAGAGGGCGGGAACTCCGACATCTACCTGCTGGATCTGGCCAGCGGCCAGCGCACGCAGCTGACCAACGCGCCCTCGATCGAGACCGCGCCGAGCTTTTCGCCCGACGGCAGCCAGATCGTGTTCGAAAGCGACCGGACCGGCGGGCAGCAGATCTACGTGATGCCCGCTTCGGGCGGCGAGGCCGTGCGGATCAGCCGCGGCACGGGCCGTTATGGCACGCCCGTCTGGAGCCCGCGCGGCGACTACATCGCCTTCACCAAGCAGGAGGCCGGGCGCTTTCACATCGGCGTGATGCGCACCGACGGTTCCGAGGAGCGGCTTCTGACCGCATCCTTCCTCGACGAGGGGCCGACATGGGCGCCCAATGGCCGCGTGATCATGTTCACCCGCGAGACGGCGGGCACCGATGGCGCGCCGGCGGTCTATTCGGTCGATCTGACGGGAAGGAACCTGCAGCGGGTGGCGACGCCCGGCATGGCCTCCGACCCGGCATGGTCGCCCTTGCAATAAAGTGAAAGCCACGCATCCGGGCGCCGATGGACGCCGCCCGGTGCGACGTGATACTGTCCAGTAAAACAAGCATTCGAGGACAACGAGCACATGTCTCTTCTTTCTTTCTCAAAAATGGGCGTCATCGTCCTTTGTGGCGCGCTGGCGCTGACGGGCTGTTCCCGCGGCATGATGGGCGGCGCTGGTGCGAACGGCGCCGCGGGCCTCGACGGCGCGGCCTCCGACCCGCGAAGCCCGGCCTATTTCAACACCGTGGTGGGCGATCGGGTCCTCTTCTCCGTCGACCAGTCCACGCTGAGTCCCGCCGCGATGGCCACGCTCGACCAGCAGGCGAGCTGGCTTCTGTCGAACCCCGAATACACCGCGCTGGTCGAAGGCCATGCCGACGAACAGGGCACGCGGGAATACAACCTCGCGCTGGGCGCACGGCGTGCCTCGTCGGTGCGCGACTACCTCGTCGCCGCAGGCGTGCCGGACAGCCGTCTGCGCACCATCAGCTACGGCAAGGAGCGCCCGCTCGAGATCTGCTCGGACGAGACCTGCTACATGCAGAACCGCCGCGCGGTGACGGTCATCTCCGCAGGCCCGGGGGTCTGATCCCATGCGCCGTCTCTGCGCCGTTCTCGTCTGCGTGATCCTCGCGGCGCCTGTAGTTGCGCAGGACCGTGCGCAGACCCTTGCCGATATCCGGCAGGAGTTGTCCGTCCTCTATGTGGAGCTGCAGCGCCTCGGCCGGGAGCTCAACACGACGGGCGGCGCGACAGGCACCGGCGCAAGCGGCTCTGTTCTGCAGCGCATGGACGCCATGGAGGCCGAGATCCGGCGTCTTTCATCGCTGACCGAGACCCTTCAGATACGGGTCGACAGTATCGTCCGGGACGGCACCAACCGGGTGGGCGACCTCGAGTTCCGCCTCTGCGAGCTGGAGGCTGATTGCGATATCGCGAGCCTTGGGGAGACGCCCAGTCTGGGCGGCGTCGAGCCGTCCGGCGCTGCCCCCGGCATCTCGGTCGGCCCGGGCGACAACGGGTCAGGCCCGCAACTGGCCGTGGCCGAACAGGACGATTTCGATCGTGCCCGTGCCGCATTCGAGGCGGGGGACTATGCCGCCGCCTCCGCCGCCTTCATGGCCTTCACCCAGACCTATCCGGGCGGGCCGCTGAGTGCCGAGGCGCATTTCCTGCGTGGCGAGGCCGAAGCGCGTCAGAACGCATGGAGCGCTGCTGCGCGCGCCTATCTCGAGAGTTTCTCCGCGGCGCCAGACGGCGAGCGCGCGCCGGCCGCGCTGACGTCGCTCGGCATCTCGCTCGGACGGCTGGGACAGGTCGAGGAGGCCTGCTTGACGCTGGCGGAAGTCGCGGTGCGCTATCCCGGCGACCCGTCCGTCGCGGAGGCGGAGGCAGAGCGCTTCAACCTCGGCTGTACGTGACGCAAGACACCCTGACCGACCGTTTCGCGGCCCGGATGGGCGCGCTGCTGGGGCCGGACTTTCCCACTGATATCGGCCTTGCCGTATCGGGTGGCGGGGATTCCATGGCGATGTTGGCGCTTGCCCATGAATGGGCGCGGCACATGGGCGTGTCGCTATGGGTCGTGACCGTCGATCACGGGCTGAGGCCTGAAAGTGCCGATGAGGCGGCGATGGTGGCCGCCGAATGCGCCGCGCTGGGCCATCCGCACGCGACGCTGCGCTGGTGCTGGGACGGACGGGGCAACCTGCAGGACGCGGCGCGACGCGCGCGGCTTGCGCTGATCGACCGGTGGCGTGGGGGGCTGGCGCATGTGCTTTTCGCTCACACGCAGGATGACGTTGCCGAAACCTTCCTGATGCGCCTTGCGCGCGGATCGGGGGTCGAAGGCCTGTCGGCCATGGTGGACCGGCGTCTTGTGCGGGCCGAGGACGGTGAAGCCGCCGCGTTGTCCGACGCGGAAGTGATACAGACGGCTCGGCCGCCGTCCCGCCGCGCGGGTCCCGGTTTCCACGTCATCCGCCCGCTTCTTGGCGAAAGCCGCGCGGAGCTGCGTCATTTTGCGCAGAGGCTGAAGCTGCCCTTTGTCGACGATCCGTCCAACGCCGATCCGCGCTTCGACCGGGCCAGGGCGCGTGCGGCGCTTGCCCAGCTTGGCATCGGTGCGGCTGAGAT
>CAZOBK010000060.1:0-18589 GCA_964578115.1 uncultured Roseicyclus sp. | reverse complement strand
CCAAGGGAGAGTCTCACCCATGCGCCTTGGCCTTCCGCTTCTCATCTTCATCATGGCCGCCAGCGCCCTTGCGGGGTCGGGCGTCGTCGCCGTTCTCGCGGCCGGCCTGACCGGCTGGCAGCCCATCGTGATCGCCGCTGCCATAGGGGCCGCCGTGGCGATCCCCGTGACGGTCGTGGCGACCCGCCAGATCAAGGGCTGAGGCCCCGGGGACGGAACCCGTGGGGCGCGATCCGCGTTGGTCCCCCGAAAAGGAGGCCACAGATGGACCGTCTCAGCATTCTACTCACCCTCATGACGGGCGCCGTTCTGACCGGCGCTTTCGTGATCGTGGCGTTTTCACTGGGCTATTACGGCTGGGTGCCGGTGCTGATCGCCGCCGCCGCGGGTTTCGCGCTCAGCTGGCCCAGCGCCTACGCGATCTCGCGCCTGACCAAGCGGAACGATCCCAACTGGGACCACACCAAGGCCGAGCGCACCGACACCGTCCCCCGCCCGAACGAGCGGGAGGTCTGAGGTCACTCCGATCCGCGCACGGCCTCGGGATGGGCCGTCACGTAGCCGCGCAGGATCGCGAAGAGCCGTTTGGCCTTGTCCGTGTCATCGGCATGGAGCGCCGTGCGGATATCCTCACACAGCATCGCGTGCACGTGCTGCGGCCCGCCATGGACGTGCATCAGCCCCTCGGCCTCGGCCACGGCGGCCTCGAGGGTGATGTGTTCATGGTCGGCGAGTTGTGCGATTTCCTCCCGCGTGAGACTGCACATGTCTTCCATGTCGTCGAGCGTGATCATGGTCCCCCTCCGGCCCGGACCGGGCCCCGTTGGTTTCAACCGGTTCAATTGACGAAGTATAGCACACAGCCCGCCCCAAGGCGTTACCTTCGGTCAATCGGCCAAGGGCGGCGCGACTCGGCCCCGGGGATGTGAGTCGCGCCCCGGGCGGCACGATTCCGTTCAAGAACACCTTCGCAGACGCAGAAAACGCGCGGTCGTGGCGGCGGTTTTCCACACGACCGCCAACGCTTTGCGAAACCGTCATAAAGGCGTCACATCACCGCTGCGCGCACAGGCTTGCCCACAGGTCGCTCAACAGGAAATTTTCATGCTGCACTGCTTCGGACTTGCCCGAACCCGAGGTTGGGGGGATCGTATTCTTACCGCAGCGGTCGAGAGGCAGCGGCGGTGTTCGAGAAGCCTTCCTGAGGCGATCGGCGGGACGGATCGGGACCTGTACCCGGCCTGAACCGAACGGGCCGCAGGATCGGCTGCGAACGCAAGCGGGGCCTTCGGGTCTGCGCGGCGAATGCAGGCGAAAGCGGGTGGATCGGACGATCCTGATGCTGGCGACAGCGGACGGATCAGAGTTCGTTTCCGCAAGGATGCGATCTCATCGGGCCGGAGAGTACGGATTAGTCCGAATTGTCCGGTTCCGGGAAGGCGTCAGGCGATGTGCGGACCGCGTCCAAGCACCTGGCGCCTTTTTCCGTTTGGAGAAGCGCCAGACGAAAAACGGGGCCTGGTGTGCGCCAGAGCCCCGTTTACCGTATCAGGCGATGCATCCGCGTCCTAGCACCGCGTGTCGCATAACGCGCCGCATGTCGGTCTGGCAACCAGATATTGCATGGAATGCCACACAAACCGCTAGTCCTTTGGCATATCCGCCACAGCCCGGCATGGGCCAAGACCAGCCGTTTGACGCAGATCAACGCCGGAACCGTCGGGGCGGGTCTATCCATGCGATCAACGAACGAAATCACCGGAAACCACCCCCATGCGCCTGTTCTTCCTGCTTTATTCCATTGTCGCGACGGCCCTGTCGGGCACCGGCATCGTCGTCGTTCTGGCCGCGGGGCTGTCCGGTTGGCAGCCCATCGTCTGGGCCGCAGCGCTCGGCGCGGTGACGGCGGTCGCGGTGACATGGCTCGCGGCCCGCAAGATTTCGGCGCTTTGACCCGCGCCCTCACGTGGTAGCCTCCGCTCCGACAGCATCAGCAAGGGATTTCCGCCATGACCGAGCCCGGCGGCTACAGCAGGCTGCAGATACGCCTGCACTGGATCACCGTGTTTCTGGTGGCGCTGCAATACCTGCTGCATGACGGGATCGCCTCGGCCTATGACGAGGCGCTCGAAACCGGGACCTACGCGGTATCGGCGCCGGTCATCGGTCACGCGGCAGGCGGTCTGATCATCCTCGGCCTCGTGATCTGGCGGCTGATGCTGCGGCGCGAACATGGCGTGCCGCCACCGCCCGAAGGCGAACCGGCGATTTTCCGGAGGCTGTCGCACTGGGCGCATCTGGGGTTCTATGCGCTGCTCATCCTTTTGCCGATCAGCGGGGTGCTGGCCTGGGGCGGAGGTCTGGAGGCTGCGGGCGACGCGCACGAATTTTTCCGCGCGGCGCTGCTCCTGCTGATCATCGCTCATATTGGCGCGGTCGCCGTGCATCAGCTGGTCTGGAAGACGGGCCTGATCACGAGGATGATGCGGCCGGGTTGAGAAAGGCGCGCAAGGCGGCCTCGAATTCCTTGGGCTTTTCGGCGTGGAGCCAATGGCCCGCGCCGGGGATCTTGGCGAATTTCGCGTTCGGGAACATCGCCTTGATTGCCGGGCGATGCTCGGGCAGGACGTAGTCCGACGCGGCCCCCGACAAGAACAGCGCAGGCCCGTCGTACCGCCCGTCCAGATCGGGCCAGCCCAGGATCGCGGCCATGTTGGCGGACAGCGCGTCGAGGTTGAGCCGCCAGCGCCGCGCGCCCACGTCAAGCGACTGCAGCAGGAACGCCCGCACGCCCGCCTCCGGGACCAGCGGCGCCAATTGCGCGTCGGCGTCGCCGCGCCGCTCCACCACGGACAGGTCCACCGCGCGCATCGCGTCGATCAGGGGCTGCTGCGTATGACCGTAGGAGACCGGCGCGATATCGGCCACCACGAGCCGGCGGACCGCTTCGGGATGGCCCAACGCCAGCGCCATCGCGGCCTTGCCCCCCATGGAATGCCCCACGACATCGGCGACACCCCCATGAGCGGCGATCACCTCGGCGAGGTCCGCGGCCAGATCGGGATAGCTGTGGCTGTCGTCCCGGAAGCTGTCACCGTGATTGCGCATGTCGACGGTCAAAACGCGGCGGCTGTCGGAAAGCCGCTTGGCCAGCACGCCCCAATTGCGCGCCGACCCGAAGAGGCCATGCGCGATCAGGAGGGGCGGCTGGGCACTGTCGTCGCCGTGGATCACCGTGTTGAGCATGGCGTGCCTTCTACCGGGCGCGGGCGGCGGCCTCAATGCGCGGGTTGTATGAAGGTGCCGTTCCTCAGATCCGCCATCGCCTGCCGCAGTTCGGCTTGCGTGTTCATCACGATGGGACCGTGCCATGCCACGGGCTCTTCGATGGGCGCGCCCGAGATCAGGAGGAAACGCACACCTTCCGGGCCGGCCTGCACCGTCACCTCGTCCCCGGTGCCAAAGCGGATCAGCGTGCGGTCCCCGGACATGTCGCGGATGTTGACCTCCTGCCCCATGACCTCCTTTTCCAGCAGCACGCCGGTGGGCGCCGAGGCGTCCGAGAACGCTCCCGCCCCCTGAAACACATAGGCAAAGGCGCGCCGGTAGGTGTCGATCCTGAAGGTCTTCTTGAGGCCCGCGGGCACCGTCACGTCAAGGTATTGCGGGTCTGCCGCGATCCCGTCCACGGGCCCGCGCTTGCCCC
Organism: uncultured Roseicyclus sp.; assembly: GCA_964578115.1. GTDB lineage: Bacteria > Pseudomonadota > Alphaproteobacteria > Rhodobacterales > Rhodobacteraceae > Roseibacterium. Next base: position 14,883 of record CAZOBK010000060.1, on the reverse strand, counting down.
AGAACGCGCCGGTGATGACCCGCACATGGGTGCCGTCGTCATCGGTTACCTCGGGGATTTCCGCCCCCTGAATGTCCTGATACCGCGGCGCTGTCATCTTCATCGACCCCGGCAGGTTCCCCCAAAGCTGGAAACCGTGCATCTGGCCACGCGCATTTCCCAGCGGCATTTCCTGGTGCAGGATGCCGGATCCCGCCGTCATCCACTGGACCGAACCCGCGCCGAGGCGACCCGTGTTGCCAAGGCTGTCGGCATGCTCGACCGTGCCCTCCAGCACGTAAGTGATCGTCTCGATCCCCCGATGCGGGTGCCACGGAAACCCTTGGCGGTAGTGCGCAGGGTCGTCGTTCCGGAAATCGTCGAAAAGCAGGAACGGGTCGAGTTCCGTCGGGTCCTGAAATCCGAAGGCGCGGTGCAGATGGACGCCAGCCCCCTCCATGGTGGGCTGAGCGGGACGGGACTCGAGGATGGGACGGATCGACATGGGGCAGACCTCCGGTGCAAGTTGAACCGTACATAGCCATCCGGCAACGGGCGGCAATCCGACACCGGCACACGGTCGCTGTGCGAAAGCGAAGGGAGGCCGCCTGACCCCTCGCCATCTTCGCGCTTACCGGCTAATGGGCCCGCATGGCAAAGCGCAACCGCAGACCAGATCCGAACGAGGTGCTGGCCCGGATCACCCCCAGACCGGCCCGACGCATCTTCGCGACCGGGGTGACGGGGTTGCTGGGCCTGATCCTCATCTACATCGCGGCGGCGTTTCCGCCGGCGGACCTGATCTGGCTGGTTTTCCTGATCGTGGTCGGTGCGCTCAGCCTCTTCTGGGCGTGGCGGCTCTGGCAGGCCAGCGCGGTGGTGCTGGAACTGACCCGCACGGAGATGCGCGAGCAAGGCGGGCGGCAACTGTTCCGCGTCGAGGACGTGGACCGGGTGGATTCCAGCGCCTTCGCGTTCAAGCCAGCAGCGGGCTTCCTCGTGCACCTGAAGACGCCGATGAGCCGTGTCTATGCCCCAGGCCTGTGGTGGCGTGCAGGCCGCAGGGTGGCCATCGGCGGCGTCACGGCAAGGGCGGAAGGCAAGGCGGTGGTGGAACTTCTGAACGTGATGCTTGCCGACCGCGAGGGCGGGTTCGACTGAGGGATCGGGCACGTTGGGCATCACCCGAGGCCGCCCCGACGTGGGACGGGCGTTCCGCCCTAGCGGAACACCCTCGACGTCCTTTGTCGGGTGATACTGCCGGCCTTCCGTCAGGGGCGGTCGTCGCTCAGATCCCCTTTTCCTGGTAGCTCTTCGCGACCCGTTCGATCCCCACCAGGAAGCCAGCCGTGCGCAGGTCGGTGACGTCGTCACGCTCCCACCAGATCTCGCGCATGGACTGGTAGGCGCCGCGCATCGTGTCGTCGAGGCCCGAGCGTACCAGTTCCAACTCGCCCGCGCCCTTGAGATACTTCTCCTTGAAGTCGGGCGTGAGCTGCCAGCCGATACCGGTATCGGCCGAGAGCCGCTCCAGTTCGTCCACGAGAAGCTGATGGCGCGATTCCTCCTGCCGGCGCTGCATCCGGCCGAAGCGGATGTGGGAGAGGTTCTTGACCCATTCGAAATAGGACACGGTCACGCCCCCGGCGTTGGCGTAGAGGTCCGGGATGATGACCGTCCCCTTGTGGCGCAGGATCTCGTCGGCGCCTGCCGTGATCGGCCCGTTCGCAGCCTCGATGATCAGCGGCGCCTTGATGTTCTCGGCGTTGCCGAGGTTGATCACCGCCTCCAGCGCCGCCGGAATGAGAATGTCGCAGTCCGCCTCAAGCACCTTCGCGCCTTCGGGATGATAGGTGCCGAAGGGACAGTCCTTCACACCCCCATGGCGCATGATCCAGTCGCGAAGGCTGGTCACGTCGAAGCCTTCGGGGTTCTCCAGCGCCCCGTCGCGCTCGATCACGTGGGTCACAAGGCAACCGTCCTCCTCGCTGAGGAAGAGTGCCGCGTGATAGCCCACGTTGCCGAGACCCTGCACGATGACCCGCTTGCCGTCGAGCGACCCCGACAGGCTGGCGCGCTTCACGTCCTCGGGATGGCGGAAGAACTCCTGCAGGGCGTATTGAACGCCACGGCCCGTGGCCTCTACCCGGCCCTGGATGCCGCCCGCATGGATCGGCTTGCCGGTCACGCAGGCGCGTGCGTTGATGTCGGTGGTGTTCATGCGGTTGTACTGGTCCGCGATCACGGCCATCTCGCGCTCCGACGTTCCCATGTCGGGGGCGGGCACGTTCTGGGCGGGGTTGATCATGTCGCGCTTGATCAACTCGTAAGCGAAGCGCCGGGTTATCTTCTCGATCTCATCCTGTTCGTAATGGCGCGGATCGATGCACAAGCCGCCCTTGGACCCGCCGAAGGGCGCCTCCACGAGGGCGCATTTGTAGGTCATCAGCGCGGCCAGCGCCTCTACCTCGTCCTGGTTGACCGTGGGCGCGTAGCGGATACCGCCTTTCACCGGCTCCATGTGTTCGGAATGGACCGAGCGGTATCCGGTGAAGGTCCGGATCTCACCCCTCAGCCGCACGCCGAAGCGCACCGTGTAGGTCGCGTTGCAGACGCGGATCTTCTCTTCCAGCCCCGGGGGCAGGTCCAGAAGCGCCGCTGCGCGGTTGAACATCAGATCGACGGATTGCCGAAAGCTCGGCTCGCTTCGCGCCGTGGTCGTGGCCGTGGTCATTGGTCCTCCTCCCGGGGCCCGATGGCTGTCGGTTTGTTCATGGGTGTCATGCCCGGGCCCGCCCCATGAAACGCATAGGGCCGTGCCGTGACACAAGTGTTAACTGCGCTCCGCCGCTCGCAAGAAAGGCTGCGTTTCATGGTGATTGCACACAGTCAGGAAACAGAAACTCCCCGTTTCCAGCCCTGATCCGCCCAATTTCTGCCTCGGTTTGGGGGCACGAAAGGCTCAGTGGAGTGTCTTGTCGCGACACCGGGTAACAAGGAGCGGCCAAATGCGCGCGTTCAGAAACACGACGAGCGATCTCGCCATGCGCAGCCGTCTGGGCCAGCGCCTTCTCGGTCGTTTCATGCGCCGCGAGGACGGAACCATTACCACCTTCGCACTCATGGTGTTCATTCTGATGGTCGCCGTTGCGGGCATCGCCATCGACATCATGCGCTACGAAACCCAGCGCGTGCAGTTGCAGTACACGCTCGACCGCTCCGTGCTCGCTGCCGCCTCGGTAACGCAGCCGCTCAACCCCGTCGATGTGGTCGAAAACTATTTCGATATTTCAGGGCTGGAGAACTATCGCCTCAGCGTCGATGTCGAGGAGGGGATCAACTTCCGCCGGGTCGAGGCCTACGCTGAACTCGAGATCAACACGCTCTTCATGCACATGTTCGGCGTCCGCGTGCTGACCTCGCCGGCCGAAGGCGCTGCGGAAGAGCGGATCCGGAACGTTGAAGTGTCCATGGTGGTCGACATCTCGGGCTCGATGGGCTGGGGCAGCAAGCTGCCCAACATGCAGAACGCCGCGCGCGAGTTCGTGACGACCGTCCTGCAGGCGAACGAAACCGACGGCGGCAACCTCGTGTCGATCTCGATCATTCCGTACAACGGCATGGTCAACCTCGGCGAACCGCTGGAAAGCGTTTTCAATCTGTCGGGCGAGCACAACCAGTCGAGTTGCGTGCGCTTCACCGACGAGCAGTTCACCCGCACCAATATCGACCAGACGGAAGAGATCGAGCGGATCGCGCACTGGGACTACGACCACTATTTCTGGGACTCCGCTTTCCAGAGGCCCTATTGCCCGACCGACAATTACGGCGCCATCCTGCCTTGGGAGCATGACGAAGACGTGCTGCACGACTTCATCGACAATCTCCAGGCGAACGGCTGGACGGCAATCGATCTGGGCATGAAGATGGGGGTTGCGATGCTGGACCCCGCGGCGCGGCCGGCGGTCAACACGCTGGTCGGGTCCAGCGAGGTCCACGCCGATTTCACGGATCGTCCGGCCATCTACGGTGATCCCGAGACGATCAAGGTAATCGTCCTCATGACGGACGGTGAGAACACCAACCAGTACGATGTCCGCCAGCCCTACAAACGCGGCTTTTCGCCGGTCCACTATCATGCGGACGACGATCGCTACTCGGTCTTCGTGGCCGGGCGCGACGATGACGAGGATTACTGGATTTCCAACGGGGAACCCGATGAGTGGTCCGGCTACTGGAGCGACGAGCCCTACAAGGGTGACGAGTCCCTCGCGCTGAGCTGGCCATATCTCTGGGCCAACTACACCGGCCGCTACATCGCCAACCAGTACCTCTACATTCCGGCCTACCAGGCGGGCAACTGGGGCCTCCACAACGCGATCGCCAACAATGGCGACGAACTTTACGCGGGACGGACCCAGGCCGACAACAACCTGCGCGACATCTGCGACGCGGCGAACGCCCAGAACATCCTCGTCTTCTCGATCGGTTTCGAGGCGCCCGCGGGCGGGCAGGCGGTGATGGAATACTGTGCGAGTTCCCCGGCCCATTATTATGACGTGCAGGGGATCGAAATCTCCGACGCCTTCGCCTCTATCGCGCGCACCATCAACCAGTTGAGGCTGATCCAGTAAACCGATGCACAGTCTCGTCCTTCATATCCGGCAGTTCATTCGCCGCGAAAACGCCACCGCGACAATGGAATTCGTGATTACCTTTCCGATCATCATGATCCTCTTCATCGCGGTGTTCGAAACCTCGATGATCATGACACGTCAAGTCATGATGGAACGCACGCTCGACCAGGCCGTGCGCATCCTGCGCCTGGCCAATGGCCTGACCGTCACCCCGGCCGACATCCGCACCGCGATCTGCGACAACACCTCGCTCCTGCCCGATTGCGACACCCTGCTGACGATAGACCTGCGCGAGATCGACCGGGCCACCTACACGGTGCCGGGCAATCAGGAGATGTGCGTCGAAAGGGCCGATGCGTCGGCCACAATCAACACGACGTTCAACCCTGGGGTGGACAACCAACTGATGATGGTGCGCGCCTGCATGATCGTCGACAGGCTGCTGCCGTTCTCGGGCTTCGGGCTCAATCTCACACGCGACGATTCCGGCGGCATGCACATGATGGCCGCGTCGGTTTTCGTCAACGAACCGGACTGAGGGGCAGTTGCCATGATGGGATACATCCGCCGATTTGCGAAGAACGAGCGCGCAGCCGTGGCCTTCGAAACGGTCCTCATGACGCCGATCCTCGTCTGGGCGTTCGTCGGCAGTTTCGTTTTCTTCGACGCCTACCGCGTCTACAACACGTCCGTGAAAACCACCTACATGGTGGCCGACTGGATGTCGCGGCAAGACAACTGGATCTACCCCCATGACATACAGGGCATGGCCAATGTGGCCAACAGCATCATCCGCGGCTCCAACGAAGTGGAGATGCGTGTCACACAGATCGGCATGGTCGGCGGCAACTACAATGTCGACTGGTCCCACGGGGTGAACGGCGCGGCGCGTCTGTTCAACTCCAACCTCGCGTCGATCAGCGACCGCCTGCCCATCATGCCCAACGGAGAGCGAATCATCCTCGTGGAAACCTTCGTGGCCTACGATGCGCCGTTCAATGTCGGCCTGACCGTGGTCCGGTTCGACAACTTCACGATTTCGCGTCCGCGCTATGCCGGACAGGTGCCGTTCGATCCCGACGGATCGCCGCCGACCTCCTGACGCGGATAGGACGGAAGGCTGTCCGCTACCTCTCGTCGCCATGCGGCAATTTATTGTCGTCCACGGACTTTCAAACCTTCATGTCACGGTCGATAAAGACCGGCGGGGATGGTGCCTGCGCTCAACCGGGTCGCAGGGTCCCCCGAAGGCGTGCCCGACGCGGCGCCTGAGGTGATAGAAGGAGTCCAGATGCGGTATTCCGGCTTGGCGGTGCTTGCCCAGGGCCTCACCGGCAACAAGGGCTGGCGGCCGGCATGGCGCGACCCGGCGCCCAAAGATGCCTATGACATCGTGATCATCGGCGGCGGCGGGCACGGTCTGGCCACGGCCTTCTACCTCGCCAAGGAACACGGGCTGACCAATATCGCCGTGCTGGAGAAGGGTTACCTCGGCGGCGGCAATATCGGTCGCAACACCACCATCGTGCGCGCCAATTACGGCCTGCCGGGCAACTCGGAGTTCTACAGCCATTCGCTCAAGCTCTGGGAAGGGCTGGAGGGTGAACTGAACTACAACGTGATGCATTCACAGCGCGGCATCATCAACCTGTTCCATTCCGACGGGCAGCGCGATGCCTATGCAAGACGCGGCAACGCGATGATCAACCAGGGCGACGACGCGATCCTTCTGGACACCGAGGGCGTGCGCAAGATCGTGCCCTATCTGGATTTCGAGCAGACGCGTTTCCCGATCTTCGGCGGGCTCTACCACAAACGCGGCGGCACGGCGCGGCACGATGCGGTGGCGTGGGGTTTCGCGCGCGGTGCGGACCGGCGCGGCGTGGACCTGATCCAGAACTGCGAGGTCACCGGCATCGATATCGAGGGCGGGCGCGTCACCGGCGTGCAGACCTCGCGCGGGGCGATCCGGGCGAAGAAGGTGGGGATTGTCGTCGCTGGCCGCTCCTCCCAGGTGGCGGCCATGGCGGGCATGCGACTGCCCATCGAGTCCCACGTCCTGCAAGCCTTCGTGACCGAGGGGCTGAAGCCCGTCATCGACAATGTGATCACCTACGGCATGGGGCATTTCTACATCAGCCAGTCCGACAAGGGCGGCCTCGTCTTCGGCGGCGATCTGGATTTCTACGCGTCCTATGCGGCGCGCGGGAACCTGCCCATGGCCGAGCACGTGATGGAGGCGGGGCTCACGCTGATGCCGATGATCGGCAAGGCGAAGATGCTGCGCTCATGGGGGGGCATCATGGACATGTCGCCCGACGGCTCGCCGATCATCGACAAGACCCATATCGACGGGCTCTACCTCAATTGCGGCTGGTGCTATGGCGGGTTCAAGGCAGTGCCGGGATCGGGGCACACCTTCGCCCACCTGATCGCCACCGACCGCCCGCACGAAGCGGCCGCGCGCTACCGGCTCGACCGCTTCGCCACCGGGCGCGGGCTGATGGACGAGGAAGCCACCGGCAGCCAGCACAACCTGCATTAGGGGGAACGGACATGCAGATCACCTGTCCCCTCTGCGGGGCCCGCGACATCCGCGAATTCAGCATCAAGGGTCACGAGACCTACCTCCACCGCCCCGACCCGGAGGCTGCGCCGGAGGCATGGAACGACTACCTCCACAACCGCGAGAACCCGGCGGGCGAGACGCGAGAGCTGTGGCATCACGGCTCGGGCTGCGGCGCGTGGCTTGTGGTGACGCGCAACACGATCACGCACGAGGTTCTGGGGGCAGATCTCGCCCGGGAGGCGCGCCATGCGGGTTGAGGGACGCGGACGCATCGACCGCTCGCAGCCGGTCAGCTTCACCTTCGACGGCAAGACCGTCAGGGGGTTCAAGGGCGACACCGTTGCCTCCGCGCTTCTGGGGCGTGACATCCGGCTCATGGGCCGGTCCTTCAAGTATCACCGCCCGCGCGGCGTCCTGACCGCCGGCAGCGAAGAGCCCAACGCGCTGATCCAGGTGGGCAAGGGCCACGCCATGGTCCCCAACGTGCGGGCCACTGTGCAGGAGGTCCACGAAGGGCTGATGGTCACGAGCCAGAACCGCGTCGGCCCAATCGACCGCGACCTGATGGCGGTGAACGACCTGATGTGGCCGTTCCTGAGCGCGGGATTCTACTACAAGACCTTCATGTGGCCCCGCGCCTTCTGGGAGGGCCTCTACGAGCCGATCATCCGCCGCGCTGCCGGTCTCGGGCGGATGACCAAGGGCGCCAGTCCCGAGCAAAGCGAACGCGCCTTCGCCCATTGCGACCTTCTGGTGATCGGCGCGGGGCCCGCGGGCCTCATGGCGGCACGCACGGCGGCAGAGGCCGGGGCCGACGTCATCGTGATCGACGAGAACACCGAGATCGGCGGGCGGCTTCTGTCCGACAATGAGGAGATCGGCGGCAAACCCGGCGATGTCTGGGCCGGGGAGATGCGCGACACACTCGCCGCGATGGACAATGTCCGGATCATGACGCGGACCACGGTCACGGGCGTTTATGACGCACTGACGTTCGGCGCGCTGGAGAGGGTGGGCCAGCACCTCGCCCACGCTGCGGACCTGCCGCGCGAATGCTTCTGGCGCATCCGGGCCAAGGCGGCTGTTCTGGCCGCCGGCGCGCTGGAGCGACCCATCGCCTTCCCGATGAACGACCGCCCCGGCATCATGCTGGCCAGCGCCGTGCGCAGCTACCTCAACCGTTACGGTGTCGCCCCCGGCCGGAACCTGACGCTATTCGCCACCAATGACGACGCGCACCGCACGGCCGTCGAGATGCAGGCGGCCGGCCTGCGCGTGGCCGCCGTGATCGACAGCCGGACGGGCGTCGTCAAACAGGGCGACTACCGGCTGATCGAGGGCGGACAGGTCATCGGGACCAAGGGCCGCCATGGCCTGCGCGAGATCACCGTGCGCCATGGCGGGCGGACCGAGGATATCATCACCGATTGTCTCGCCATGTCGGGCGGCTGGAACCCGTACGTCCACCTCACCTGCCATCTGGGCGCGCGACCAGCCTGGGACGCTGACGCCAAGGCCTTCCTTCCCGCGCCGAACGCGGTGCCGGGCATGATCCCGGCGGGCGCCTGCAACGGGGCGATGTCGACCGCCGCCTGCCTCAAACAGGGCAAGGAGGCCGCCACCGAGGCGCTGAAGGCGCTCGGCCTAAAGACCCCGCGCATCACGGTGCCGAAAGCCTCGGACGAGGCGGGCGCCGGCAGCACGCTCTGGTACGTAGAGGGCAAGGGCCGCGCGTGGCTCGATTTCGCCAATGACGTGACCACCAAGGACATCAGGCTCGCCGCGCAGGAGGGGTTCAGCTCCGTCGAGCACATGAAGCGCTACACGACCCAAGGCATGGCGCCCGACCAGGGCAAATCCTCGAACATCGCGGCACTCGCGCTCCTGGCGGACGCGACGGGCCGCGGCATCCCCGAGACCGGGACCACGACCTACCGCCCGCCCTTCATCCCCACCGCCATCAGCGCAATGGCGGCAGGTGCTGAAGGGAAGGGCTTCGCGCCGGAACGCTTCACGACCTCCGACCACGCCATGCGGTCGTGGGGCGCGCCGATGATCACCGCTGGGCTCTGGTATCGCCCGTCCTACCTGCCGAAACGGGACGAGACCCATTGGCGGCAATCCTGCGACCGCGAGGTGCGCATGGTGCGCGAGGCGGTCGGCGTCGTCGATGTCTCGACACTGGGCAAGATCGACATTCAAGGACCGGACGCGGCCGAATTCCTCGATTTCGTCTATGCCAACATGTTCTCCACGCTGAAGCCGGGACGCGCACGCTATGGCCTCATGCTGCGCGAGGACGGGCATGTGATGGATGACGGCACGACCGCGCGGCTGGGCGAAAATCACTACGTGATGACCACCACGACCGCCGCCGCCGGACAGGTCATGACGCATCTGGACTTCGTGCATCAGTGCCTCAGGCCCGATCTGGACCTGGCCTTCATCTCCACGACCGAACAATGGGCGCAGTTCTCCGTCGCGGGACCCAAGGCGCGCGATCTGGTCAACTCCGTCCTCGATCAGCCGATCGACAACGAAAGCTTCCCCTTCATGGCCTGCGGCGCGGTGTTGATCCACGGGGTCAAGGGCCGCCTGTTCCGCATCTCCTTCTCGGGTGAGCACGCCTACGAGATCGCGATCCCGTCGCGCTATGGCGAGGCGCTGTTCCGCGATCTCGTGGCGCGGGCCGAGACGTTCGGGGGTGGCGCTTACGGGATGGAGGCGCTCAATGTCCTGCGGCTGGAAAAGGGCTTCATCACCCACGCGGAAATCCACGGCCGCGTGACGGCGGACGATGTCGGGATGGGGCGCATGGTCTCGGCCAAGAAGGACTGCATCGGCAAGACCGCGTCGCAACGCCCAGGCCTGTCGGGGGAACATCGCGAGCAGCTCGTGGGCCTGAAGCCGAAAGAGCCAGAGACCGCGCTGCTGGCCGGCGCGCACCTCTTCCGCGAAGGCGACGCGGCCACGCGCGTGAACGATCAAGGCTACATCACCTCGGTCGCGTGGTCGCCCACGCTCCAGACGCATATCGGCCTCGGGTTCCTGCTGAACGGTCGCGCGCGGATCGGGGAGACGGTCCGCATGGTCGACCACCTGCGCGACAAGACCACGCTCTGCGAGGTCTGCGACCCGGTATTCTTCGATCCCGAGGGAGGACGCGCCCGTGGCTAGCCTTATTGCACGCACGCCCTTCGACGGGCTTCTGCCGCTGTCGCACGGCACGGTCGAGGCGACCGAGGTCGTGCTCGGGTCCGTGACCTCCGTCGCGCCCTTCTCGGGACAGGCCGACGCGGTGTCCAAGGCGCTGGAAGAGGCCGTGGGCTGCCGCCTGCCGCCCGTCGGCACCTTCGTCGAGGCGAATGGCGCGCGGGTGGTCTGGAGCGGGCTGGACCAGTGGTTCGTCATGGGCGAGGACCCGGTTTCGATCCCCGGCGCGGCGCTTACGGATCAGGGCGACGCATGGGCCGCCGTCGAGATCGCGGGGGCCGATGCGCGTGCCGTCCTTGCAAGGCTTGCGCCGATCGACCTGCGCCCCTCCGTCTTCGAGGTCGGACATGCCGCCCGCACCATGCTGGCCCACATGTCCTGCCTTTTGATGCGCACCGCCGAGGATCGCTACCTGGCGCTCGTCTTCCGCTCCATGGCAGCAAGTGCCGCCCACGACATCGAGCGCGCCATGCGCATGGTCGCGGCGCGCGCGGAGCCCTAGAAGGCGCCGTCAACGGGCAATCGCCGGCGCGCGGGATCGCGCCACGGCGGGCAACGCGACCGGCTGACGGCGTGACTCGTCAAGCGACAGACAGTCCATGGTTCTGCTGCGCGCCTGCGTCCCTTGAATGAGGGACCAGCGACATCTTCAGGGTCATTTTCCGGCGACAGCGCGGGGAGGTGCTGGACAGGGCCTCATTGGCGACCGATATTGGCCGCCATGAGCTTGCCCCCCGGTTTCCTCGACGAATTGAAGACCCGCGTCTCGCTCTCGCAGGTGGTGGGCCGCAAGGTCATGTGGGACCGCCGAAAATCCAATCAGGCCAAGGGCGACATGTGGGCACCCTGCCCCTTTCACCAGGAAAAAACCGCCAGTTTTCATGTGGATGACCGCAAGGGCTTCTACTATTGCTTCGGCTGCCATGCGAAGGGCGACCTCGTCAATTTCGTGCAGGAGACCGAGAACGTGGGCTTCATGGAAGCGGTCGAACTGCTGGCGCGGGATGCCGGCATGCCGATGCCCGCGCGCGACCCAAAAGCCGCAGAAAAGGCGGACCGCGCCACCCAGCTTGCGAAGGCCACCGAGGCCGCTGTCGGCTATTTCCGCTTGCAGCTCAAGACACAAGCGGCGGCAGAGGCGCGGGCCTATCTCGAACGCCGGGGCCTGACCCAACCGATTCTCGACCGCTTCGAGATCGGCTTCGCGCCCGGCGCGCGCAACGCGACCCATCAGGCGCTCGTGGCCAAGGGCATCCCGACCGAGCATGTCATCGAGGCCGGTCTGGCGACACGGCCCGACGATGGCGGCGCGCCCTATGACGCGTTCCGCGACCGGATCGTGTTCCCGATCCGAGACCCGCGCGGGCGCTGCATCGGCTTCGGCGGCCGTTCCATGGACCCCAATGCGCGCGCAAAGTACCTCAACAGCCGCGAAACCCCGCTCTTCGACAAGGGCCGCGCGCTTTACAATCACGGTCCAGCCCGCACCGCCGCCGGACAGGGGCAGCCGCTCGTCGTGGCCGAGGGCTACATGGACGTGATCGCGCTGGTGGCCGCAGGCTTCGAAGCGGCCGTCGCGCCCTTGGGCACAGCAATCACCGAGGAACAGCTGCAGATGCTCTGGCGCATCTCGCCGGAACCCGTCATCGCGCTGGACGGCGACAAGGCGGGCTTGCGCGCCGCAATGCGGCTTGTCGACCTCGCCCTGCCGCATCTGGGCCCCGACCAGTCGCTTCGCTTTGCCATCCTGCCCGAGGGACAGGATCCCGACGACCTTATCCGCGCACGCGGACCATCGGCCATGCAGCAAGCCATCGACGGCGCCGAGCCACTGGTCAGGCTTCTCTGGCGCCGCGAGACCGAGGGGCAGAGCTTCGACACGCCCGAACGGCGTGCCGGGCTGGATGTCCGCCTTCGCACCGCCATCGGTCTGATCAAGAATCACTCGCTCCAGCGGCACTATGGCGAGGCGCTCGCCGCTTTCCGACGGGAATTGTTCCGCGCCCGCGGCGACGACCGTGGCAGGCGCTGGTCGAAGGGCAGGCGCGGCTTCGCCGAGGCCCCTGTCGCCCCGCTCGCCTCCACCCGCGCCCTGGCCGGCCAGCTGAGCGGCGAGGCACTCCGCATGGCGCTCATCCTGAGCACGCTTTGCCGCTATCCCGCGCTGATCGACGAGTTCGAGGGCCGGATCGAGCGGCTGGAGCCGACCGACGGTGCCATCGCATCGCTGGCGCTGTTCCTGCTGGCCACCGCCGAACGCAGCCGCGAGGGGTTGCGCGCGGAACTCGCCCGCAATGGACACAGCGCAACCCTTGAAAGCCTCGAGGCGATGGGCCATCTGCGGATCACACCGTTCCTGTCGAGCCACGCCGACGATATCGATGCGGCGCGGACCTGTCTGGAGGACGAACTGACAAAGCAGGCAGCGGCGCAGGCGTGGCGGAGTGAACTGAGCGAAGCCACCCACGACCTTGCCGACGGCGCCATCGAAGAGGACAGCACCCTGGCCTTTCGACTGAGACAGGCGGTCAACAACAGGCACGCGGCCATGTCGCCGCATGCGAATCGGCCAAGTGAGCAGTTCGGGGACACACCCGAAGCCCGTGCTGCGTTCCACGAGTTGCTAAACAAGGCAGGGCAAGCGAAGAAAAGCTGACGACGGCCTTTGCGAATCACTGATTCGCATTACATGTGATTGCAGATGCAAGGGTAAGGCGGTTTCGCACCTGCCAGACGCCCAGCACGAAAGGATATTGCCGATGGCCAAGGACACCGACGATCGCAAGACGGAAGGTGAAGAGGCAGATATCGGGCTCGACATGAGCCAGACCGCCGTCAAGAAGATGATCGCCGAGGCCCGGACACGCGGCTACATCACCTACGATCAGCTCAACACGGTCCTGCCGCCTGAACAGGTCAGCTCGGAGCAGATCGAGGACGTTATGTCGATGCTGTCCGAAATGGGCATCAACGTCATCGAGGATGAAGAGGCCGAGGAAGACCCGGACGCGAAGGGCTCGACCGAAGTGGTCGAGACCTCGTCGAGCCGCGAGGTCGCCGTCTCCGCCAGCGAAACCGAGAAACTCGACCGCACCGACGACCCGGTGCGCATGTACCTGCGCGAGATGGGCTCGGTCGAACTGCTGAGCCGCGAGGGCGAGATCGCCATCGCCAAACGCATCGAGGCCGGCCGCAACACGATGATCGCGGGGCTCTGCGAAAGCCCGCTGACCTTCCAGGCCATCACCATCTGGCGCGACGAACTTCTCGACGAGGACATCCTACTGCGCGATGTCATCGACCTCGACGCCACCTTTGGCCGCTCCCTCGGCGAGGATGACGACGAACCGGTCGTGGCTCCCGTCGCCAATGCCAATGCCGAGCCCGCCAAGAAGACCGAGGCGGAGCCCGAGCTCGACGCCGACGGCAATCCCATCGTCAAGGACGACGATGAGGACGAGGACGATCAGGCCAACATGAGCCTCGCGGCCATGGAGGCGGCGCTGAAGCCGCGCGTCCTCGAGACGCTCGACCGCATCGCCGAGGATTACATCCAGCTCTCCGAGATGCAGGACAAGCGCATCTCGGCCACGCTCAACGAGGACGGCAGTTTCTCGAAGGGCGAGGAAGCGGAGTATCAGAAACTCCGGTCCGAGATCGTCGAACTGGTCAATGAGCTGCACCTGCACAACAACCGGATCGAAGCGTTGATCGATCAGCTTTACGGCATCAACCGCCGGATCATGTCGATCGACAGCGGCATGGTGAAACTGGCCGATCAGGCACGGATCAACCGCCGCGAATTCATCGAGGAATATCGCGGCTACGAGCTCGACCCAACCTGGGTCGACCGAATGACCGGAAAATCCGGCCGCGGCTGGCAGGCGCTGCTGGAGCGCTCCCGCGACAAGGTCGAAGAACTGCGCGGAGACATGGCGCAGGTCGGCCAGTATGTGGGCCTCGACATCTCGGAATTCCGCCGGATCGTGAACCAGGTCCAGAAGGGCGAGAAGGAAGCCCGCCAGGCCAAGAAGGAAATGGTCGAGGCCAACCTCCGCCTCGTGATCTCCATCGCCAAGAAATATACCAATCGCGGCCTGCAGTTCCTGGACCTGATCCAGGAAGGCAACATCGGCCTGATGAAGGCCGTCGACAAGTTCGAGTATCGCCGCGGCTACAAGTTCTCCACCTATGCGACGTGGTGGATCCGGCAGGCGATCACCCGCTCGATTGCAGATCAGGCGCGCACGATCCGCATCCCGGTGCACATGATCGAAACGATCAACAAGCTCGTCCGCACGGGCCGTCAGATGCTGCACGAAATCGGCCGGGAACCGACGCCGGAGGAACTGGCCGAAAAGCTGCAGATGCCGCTCGAAAAGGTCCGCAAGGTGATGAAGATCGCCAAGGAGCCGATCAGCCTCGAGACGCCCATCGGCGACGAGGAGGACAGCCAGCTCGGCGACTTCATCGAGGACAAGAACG
>CAZOBK010000059.1:5228-19391 GCA_964578115.1 uncultured Roseicyclus sp. | reverse complement strand
TGCGCGAGGATCAGAAGGACGAGGACAGCCTGCCGCCCTATGCCGATCTCGACGTGATGCTCGAGATGCTGATCGACAAGGACGCTTCGGTCGCCGACGTCGTCGCGCTGGGCTACGACCGGGAGACGGTCAAGAAGATCGAGCGGCTGATCTATCTCAGCGAATACAAGCGCTTCCAGTCGGCGCCCGGCACCCGCCTGACCGAGCGCGCCTTCTGGCTCGACCGCCGCTATCCCATCGTGAACCGCTGGCGGGACGAGACGGGGAACTGACGGAAACCGGTCAGGGGATCACCGGGAAAATCGCTCGACGCGGCTGCGGGGGCGGGCGTGATCGGGCCGAGGGCGTGGGATAAACCTGCGGGCGGTTGCTCTTTGCCCGCTTGCCGTCGGGCGACACAGCCCCATGAGAAAGGGCGCCCGAAGGCGCCCCTGTCGAAACTTCAATGTCCCTGCCGTCAGTGCACGCTCACCGGTTCCATGTCGTGCTGGCGCGCCACCACGAAGGCGAGGCTGCGGTCGTCGACAAGGGCCAGTTGCTGGCCGTCCTCGGACCCGATGGCATAGAGCTTTTCGCGGCCCTGCGCCTGTTCCTGGACCTCGGGGGGCAGATCGGCCACCGCGATCTCGCGGATATAGACGATGGGCCGGCCCGAAACCTCGGCTGCGGAATTGCGTTCGTTCATGACGTACCCCCTCCGGTCGTGATCCTGATCGTTTGCACGATGCTGTCCGGCACCGCGCGCTGCAGATCGATGTGCAACAGTCCGTGCTCCATCGACGCGCCGCCGACGTCCACGCCATCGGCCAGCACGAAGCTGCGCTGAAACTGGCGCGCGGCGATGCCGCGATGCAGGAACACCCGGTCACCGGCGTCCTCGGCCTGCTTGCCGCGCACCACGAGTTGCCTGTCCTCGACCGTGATGGACAGGTCCGTCTCCGCGAACCCGGCCACGGCCAGCGTGATGCGATAGGCGTTCTCGCCCCGCTGTTCGATATTGTAGGGCGGGTAGCCGTCGTTTCCGGACTTCGCGGTCCGTTCGACGAGCCTCTCCAACTGGTCAAACCCCAGCAGGAAGGGGTGCGACCCCAGCGTCAGTTTTGTCATCGGGCACATCCTTGAACAAGCGATCTGCATAAGGCCGGACACCCCGTTGCGGCAGCGCCGGCCAGTCCATAAAGATATGGGAAACCTCGGCCCGCCTTGCAAGATCGCCGCGCAGGAGGCTTGGAGCCGTGCATATTTGCGTGTAGTCTGAGCGCCCGCTCCAAAAGGTGTTGAGCGATGCGCGATCTGGGGACGGAGTTCATGAACGCACCGAGCGAGATGACGCACGAGGACGTGCTCCGCGTGAGGCTCGAGGTATTGCGCCGGGAACACCGCGATCTCGACGACGCGATCATGGCACTGCAGGATGCGATCAGCCCCGATCAGCTGACGCTCAGGCGTCTGAAAAAGCAGAAGCTGGCGCTGAAGGACCGGATCGCCGCGATCGAGGACGAACTGACGCCCGACATCATTGCCTGACCTGCATCGCCGGGGCCGTCATTCCCGCACCATTGCGTCGGCCCGGCCGGTCGCTATAGTGCCGCGCTCTGCCCCCTCGGCTCATCGGGAAAGCGCCCCATGTCGGACATCCAAATCGGCATCATCATGGGAAGCCAGTCGGACTGGCCCACGCTGCGCGAGGCGGCGGTGATCCTCGACGAGCTCGAGCTGCCCTACGAGACGCGCATCGTCTCGGCCCATCGCACGCCGGACCGGCTGTGGGAGTACGGGCGCACGGCCGCCGGGCGGGGGCTGAAGGTCATCATCGCGGGCGCGGGCGGCGCGGCGCATCTGCCGGGCATGATGGCGTCCAAGACCCGGGTCCCCGTGATCGGCGTGCCGGTTCAGACAAAGGCGCTGTCGGGCGTCGACTCGCTCTATTCCATCGTCCAGATGCCGCGCGGCTACCCGGTGGCGACCATGGCCATCGGTGCTGCGGGCGCTGCCAATGCGGGGCTCATGGCGGCTGCGATCCTCGCTACGCAGGACGACGCGCTGGCCGCCCGCCTCGACGCCTGGCGCGACGCGCTTTCGGCCTCGATCCCCGAGGCGCCGAGCGATGACTGACCCGCTTCCGTCAGGATCGGTCATCGGCATCCTCGGGGGCGGGCAACTGGGCCGCATGCTGTCGGTCGCGGCCTCACGCCTTGGTTACAGGACCCATATCTATGAGCCCGGCGCGGCGCCGGCGGGGGATGTCTCCTACGCCCGCACACAGGCTCCTTACGACGACCTCGAGGCCCTGCGCGCCTTTGCCGGGGCCTGCGATGTCATCACCTACGAGTTCGAGAACATCCCCGCCGAGGCACTTGACGTCCTGTCGGAGACCACGCCGCTCCACCCCGGACGCCGCGCGCTGGAGGTAAGCCAGGACAGGCTGACCGAAAAGCGGTTCCTGGCGGAACTCGGACTGGCCACGGCGCCCTTCGCCGCCATCGACGGGCCGGACGATCTGGAGGCCGCGCTTGCCGCCACCGGGCTGCCGGCCATCCTGAAGACCCGCCGCTTCGGCTATGATGGCAAGGGGCAGGCGCGGGTTACGGGCACGGACAGCGCAGCCGAGGCGCTCGCCACGCTTCAGGGCGCGCCTGCGATCGCCGAGGGCTTCGTCGCGTTCAGCCGCGAGATCAGCGTCATCGCCGCGCGCGGACGCGATGGGTCGGTCGCGGCCTATGACCCGGGCGAGAACGTGCATGTGGACGGCATTCTCTCTACGACGACGGTGCCCGCCGCGATCCCGGCGGCGCTTCGGACGGACGCGGTTCTGATGGCCTCGCGCATCCTCAACGCACTCGACTACGTGGGCGTTCTGGGGGTGGAGCTGTTCGTCACGCCGGACGGCCTGATCGTCAACGAGATCGCGCCCCGTGTGCACAATTCCGGGCACTGGACCCAGGCGGGCTGCGCGGTGGACCAGTTCGAGCAGCACATCCGCGCCATCACCGGCTGGCCGCTTGGCGACGGGACGCGGCATGCGGACGTGGTGATGGAGAACCTGATCGGCGCCGACGTGGACCGCGCGCCGGCGCTGGCGGCCGAGCGCGGTGTGCAGGTGCATCTTTACGGCAAGGCCGAGACCCGCCCGGGTCGCAAGATGGGGCACGTGAACCGCGTCATCGGTCCGGCCTGAATACGCCTCATTCGATAAAGGTCTCCACGGCCTCCAGAAGCTCCATGTCGTGATCGAACGCGCCGGTCCGCAGGAACTCCAGCACCTCGGCGATCACGACCGGGTTGTTCATCATGAAGGTGTGCGTAACGGGCAGGATGATGAAATCGTCCATCCCATCCACCATCGTCCGGCCAACGGCGACCTTTCCGTCGTCGGGGCCCGGGATCATCGCCGAATAGATCGGGTTGAGCGTCCGGTTGCCCGCGATCACCCCCAGCTCGAAATCCACCGGTGGCAGGCGTCGCGGCAGGTCGTCGGACCCGGTGCCCAGTTCCTGCCCTGCGGGGCCGTGGACCCATTCGAAAGGCTCCAGCGGTCCGAACACGTCCACCAGCTCGGTGCCCGCATTGGGTGGCGCCAGCATCACGACCCGGCCAAGACGGGCGGGGCGATGGGTGGCAAGCCAGTGCCGCAGAAGAATGCCGCCCATGGAATGGGTGACGAAATGCACGCGGGCGGCACCGCAGCGCGCCATGGCGGGCAGGATCGTCGCAGGCGCCAACTCGTCGATCGAGGCGCGGGTGGACGGGTAGCCCTGATTGACGACGCGGTAGCCGTCAGCCCTCAGCGCCTCTTCCATCAGGAAAAGCGAGGTCTCGGTCCGCGCAAGCCCATGCAGCAGAACAACGCAGTCCTCGGCCCGGGCAGGCAGGACCGAAGCCAGAAGGACCAGACAGGAGATCGCAAGGCGGCGCATGCCCTGTACTTAGGTCACCGGAGGCCGTCGCGCGAGGGCTCGCTTGCGCCGTGCCGCTGCGTCAGGTCAAGCTGACGACATGAAGAGCCCGCCCGTCCCACCGCGCCCAACGCCCCGCCTCGCCGTGCGGGGTATCCTGCTGATCGAGGACCGGCTTCTTCTTGTGAATGCCTACCCGGGGCATAAGAGCGACCTTCTCTGCGCACCCGGTGGCGGGGTGGAGCCGCATGCGGGGCTGCCCGAGAACCTGCGCCGCGAGTTTCACGAGGAAACCGGGCTGGAGATCGCCGTCGGCGCACCCTGCCTTGTCAACGAGTTCCACGCGCCTGAACGCGGATTTCACCAGGTCGATATCTATTTCCGCGTGGAGCTTGTGTCGGGCGATCCCTTTGGCCCATGGACCGACCCCGAAGGCGTGGTGAACCGGCGCGTCCTGGCCAGCCGCGCGGACATGGGCAAGCTGCGCTACAAGCCCGACAGCCTGCCCGATGCCGCCTGGGGGACGGATATGATCTACGACCCGCTGGAGCCTCTCGTGCGCTGAAACGCGCCCAGCCCGTAGGCGATGCCCCCCAGCGTCACCAGCGCCGCACCCGCCATGCGTGGCGTCACCGCCTCGTTCAGCAGCAAGACGCCACCCGCCATCGCGATCACCGGCACCGACAGCTGCACAAGGCCCGAGACAGACGCCTCGAGACGGGGCAGAACCGCGTACCACAGCGCATAGCCAAGGCCCGATGTCACCGCGCCCGACAGGATGGCCAGCGCGATGCCCTGCGCCGTCGCTGAGGGTCCGGCGCCTTGTACCGCGAAGAGGGCAAGCGCGCAGAGAGGCGCGGCCAGGATGAAATTCGCCGCCGTCTCGGCCAGTGGGTCCGTGGCGCGCCGTCCCACCAGCGAATAGACGCCCCAGCCAAGTGCCGCCGCCAGCATCGCTGCCGTGGCCCCAAACGGCAATGCCACCGCGCCCGTGGGCCAGACAAGCCATCCAAGCCCGGCCATGGCGAGCGCCGCGCCGATCCACCTGCGCGACGGCATCGTCTCGCCGGCGAGAACGGCGCCCGCGAACATCGTCAGCTGCACGCCCCCAAAAAGAATCAGCGCGCCGATCCCGGCGTCGATCGCCAGATAGGCGAAAGAAAAGCCCAGAAGGTAAACGGCAAGGCCCAGCGCGCCAGGAATGCGGCGGCGCGACAGGAGCGGCAGCGCCCGACGCTGCATCAGGACCAGCGCGCCCAGCGTCGCCGCCCCCGCCACCGCCCGGATCAGCGCGAAATCCGTCGCCCCGATCAGCCCCGGCCCCACCGCCATCCGGTTCAGGATCGAATTGGCCGCAAAGGCGGTCATGACCAGCGCGGTGAGCGCCGCGAGCCTCACGCGGCGGCCTCTAGGAACCGCGCGGCCAGTGGGCCCGCAAGATAGGACACCGTGCCGTCGGCGAGCGTGCCCGTGATGCGGTGGCTCTCCTCCTCCACGATCACGATGTCCGCGCGGAAACCCGGCGCCAGCTGCCCCCGGTGGGTGAGCCCCAGCAGGCGCGCGGGCCCCTCCGAGATCAGCGCCCAGGCCCGGCCCAGGTCCATCCCTTCCGACACCAGCCGGAAGGCCGCGCGCGCAGGAGACGGATAGTGATAGTCCGAGGCCAGCGCATCGACGAGGCCCTCCGCCACCAGGTCGGATGCCGCCACCTTGCCCGCATGGGACCGGCCGCGCACGAGGTTCGGTGCGCCCATGATCACGCCCTCGCCCGCGACATGGGCCGCCGTGGCCGCCTCCCGCGTTTCGGGAAACTCGCAGACCGTGGCGCCCAGCGCGCGGCCCCGCATCCGGTCGGCGGTGGTGTGGTCGTCATGGCTGCCGATCAGGACACCGCGTTCGGTCAAGGCGGAGCAAAGCCGCGAGAGCGCCCCGGGCACCTCCGCCCAGCGGTCGTGCATCTCCTGCAGCATTGCGCGATGCGCCTCGGGCGAGCGCCGCGCCTTCAGCGCCTGCCCCGTCAGGCTGGGCGGACGCTTGCCCGCGGCAAGCTCCTTGTGCGGCAGGTGATCGTTCAGCACCACGTAGCGCACGCCACCCCGCGCCACGAGCGCGAGCGCCCGGTCGAAATCGTCGATCATCCCGATCTCTAGCCTGAGCTGGATCATCGTGTCCGCAAGCATGGGCGTCTCGGACAGCGCATCCACAAGTGCCTCGGCGAAATCGGGGCCGCGCATGCCGCCCTCCCATGAAAAGAACTGCGCGATGACGGCGGTGGTTATCCCGTTCGCGGCAAGCTCGGCATCGAAGCTGGTAAGGCCCGCCGACAGGCTCTCCAGGGCGCCGCGCCGGGGGGCCAGATGCCGCTCGAACCCGTCGCCATGGATATCGACGATCCCGGGCAGAATCAGATGCCCGGAGAGATCGACGCGCGGACCATCGGACGCAGGCGCGATGCGCCCGCCCGCAAGCGAAAGCGGCGTATCGGCAAGGCCGCCCGGTGTCAGCACGCGCGCACCGGTCAGGGTCAGGTCAGGCAAAGTCATGGCGCGTCCCTCATGACCCGAAGGACGCGCCGTGGAAAGCCCCCTCAGAGATCCGAGGCGTTGGCGCGGTGTTCGCGGATCACGGTCGCGATGGCCCCCGCCCCGGTCAACGCCAGCGCCAGCACCACCAGCCAGCCCAGAAGCGGGATCAGCGCGACGATCCCCACGATGAAGGCGCCCAGCAGCGCGAGGGCCGCCTTGGGCAGGATGTCCGTGGGGATTTCGTTACCAAAGCGCACCCAGAGGCCCACGCCGAAGACATAGGCCCCCATGACATATCCGGCGTAGCCCACCAGCCCTGCAAGGAACAGCGCCGCAAAGAGAAGCGGTATCCCGATGACGGTCAGCGCCAGCACGAAGCCCGCCCCCGCGATCGTGGAGACCAGCAGGAACCCGGCCACGAAACTCTGCCCCGGCGCGGACAGGGCCTTTTCGCGCCACTGCGCGACGTGCCCCGGCGCGATGGCGAGCGCGGCGGCGGCCAGTGCGGCGACGGTCAGCACGCTGACGAAAAAGCCCGTGATGGCGGCGGTCCGGGCCGTCCGGCGCATGTCGGCAAAGCCGCCGGGCATGTCCTCGCGCGCATCCATGCTACGGACCTCGACACGATCCGGGTCGGCGACGCGGGCGGGGATCTCCACCGGCTCCTCGCCGTCCTCGACATAGACGATGACCTGCCCCGCCACGGTGGCGTCATCGCCGAACTCGACGCTTTCGACAGCCAGCATCAGGTCGCCCGCGACGGGCGCGTCAAGCGACAGATCCCGCGCGGCGATCAACGCGGAGCCGTTCAGCGCGCCCCGCACATCGGCGTCGCGCGCAAAAAGCCGCAGGTTGCCGCCGATCTCTCCGTCCAGCGCCACCTCGGCGGCAAAGAGGCTGGCAGCGCCCGCGACCATGGCCTCGAGGTCGATCTCGTAGGCGAAGGCGTAGAGCGTGCCCGTGTCCGCATCGATGGTGAGCCGCCGCGCGGCCAGGTGCGTGGCCCCGGTCACGGGCTCTTCGAGCGCCAAGTCCTCGCTCGCGGCGAAAAGGTCGCCCTCGGTGGGCGTGTCGACCTCGATATCGCTGCCGGCCAAGTACCGGTCGGCGGCGAAATCGAGCTCGGACGTCTCCGCCGCGGTGGGGCCGGACAAGGCGGCAACGGCGAAAAGTGCCGCGGCCAATGCAGGCAGCAGTCGTGGCATGATGGGGCCTCCCGTTCACTCGCTACGTATTGCCGGGATGGTGCGGTGATTCCGGGCGCCGGGCGTTGATCTGCAGCAAGTCTTTCAGGCGTCGCGATAGGCCGCGGCGATGGCGACCGCAGGGTCGAGATCGCCCAGACCCTCCGCAATCTGACGCGCCTGCCCTTCACCTGCGATCTCCAGCGCGGGGGATGGCAGGCCATAGCCCTCGGCGACCCGACGAAAGACGTCATTGTCCTTGTGGATCCCATTCAGCGTGAAGCCCACTGTGGCGTCAGCACCGGTGATCTTGGGCATCCGGTCGCGAATGAAGGCCGTTCCGGCAGGCCCGCCGTTCAGGACCGCCAAGGCCGCTTCGAGGGGAATCCCGGCCCGCTTTGCAATGGGCAACAACTCGCGCAACCCGGCGCCGTAAACCTGCAGCATGGCGTTGTTTATCGTCTTCATCGCCATCCCGGCGCCCGGCGGCCCCATGTGCAGAACCCTCGGCGTGATGCTGGTCAGCACGTGCCTCGCCCGCTCCGCGACGTCCGGGTCGGCGCCCAGGAAAAAGCCGCAGGTGCCTGCTTCGACCATCTCGGGCCCGCCCGAGACCGGCGCATCGACGACCTGCGCGCCCTTAGCCACGAAAGCCTCCGCGCGATCGATCAGGATCTGGGGGACGACGGTGCTGGTCTCGAGGATCAGGCGGCCCGCAATGTCATGCTGCAAAAGCGCGTCGAGCATCCCGGTCACCGCGGCGTCGTCGTAGAGCGAAAGGATCAGCGCGTCGGACGCTTCGACCAGCGCAGCGAGATCCGGGACTGCCGCGACGCCTTGGACCGTCCGGCCCGACCGCGTCCAGCCGGTCACCGTATGGCCTGCGTGCGCCAGCTTGCGCGCCATGGCGCTTCCCATCCGGCCGAGGCCCACGACACCGATCCGTTCCATCCGCATCACCCTTCCGTCTTCTCCGCCAGTGCCCTGAGCGCGGGCAGCCCGATCGCCGTCGCCTCGAACCCGCCATCGGCGGCGATGATCTGCCCGGTGACATAGGACGCCTCTGGCGAGCACAGGAACGCGATCACCGCCGCGATCTCGTCCTCCGAGCCGTAGCGGTTCAGCGGGATCGCGTCGTGATAGGCGTCGATGATCGCCTGGCTGTGCACCGCCATGGCAAGCTTGGTGCGCACGGGTCCCGGACAGACGCAGTTCACCCGGATGCCGTATTCGCCCAGTTCCGCCGCCTGCTGGCGGGTCAGGTGCATGACGGCGGCCTTGGATGTGCCGTAGGCCACGCGCAGGGTGGAGGCGCGCAGACCCGAGATCGAGGCGATGTTGACGATGGCCCCGCGCGTCCGCTTGAGCGCCGCCGTCGCGGCCTGCGAACAGAGGAACACGCCGTCGAGATTGGTCTCCATCACCGTGCGCCAGCGGGCGAAATCCGTCTCCTCGATGGGTCCGAAATCCGCCACGCCCGCGTTGTTGATCAGCGCGTCGATCTGGTCCCATTCGGCCAGCGTGTCGGCAACCATGGCATCGACCTGTTCGGGGACCGACACGTCATAGGGCAGCGGCAGGACGTCGGTCAGGGCCTCCGAGGCCAGCCCCAGTTCCGGCGCGTCGCGATCGACCATGGCCACGCGCCAGCCTGTTGCGAGAAACCGTTTCGTGGTGGCCAGCCCGATGCCGCGCGCGGCACCGGTGACGACGGCAACAGGCGAATAGGACATGACGCGACCCTCCCTTTGACGGGCAGCCTAGGACACGCCGCGGCGGTGCGAAAGCACCCACCGCGACATGCCCGACGGTGTTGCGGGTCACCGGTTGTCAAGCTGCGCGCGCACCGCCATCACGCCCAGTTTCGTTGCGCGATAGGGCCGCCCGCCCATGGACCGGATGAAGCGGCGTTTCTTGAGACGGTCGAAGACAGAAAGCGTGCAGTCGCTGAGGATGTGCCCATCCCGCGTGATGCAGGTGACGTCGAGGACCTTGCCGTTGGCAGCGCGCTCGAAATGAATCGCGCCCCCCTGTGCCAGCACGTGAAGCACGCGCTGTTCCAGTTTCGAGATGTTCATGTGATGTCCGGAAGACTTGAGGCCAAACGATACCAATCTCCCGGCGATCGCACGGGAGGTGGAAAGCGACCGGTCCGCGAAAACGGACCCTAGCGCCGGGCCTCGGACGTAAACATGAAGTCTCCTGTTAACGGCATTTCTCAGGATGAGCCGATTTTTAGAACGCCAGCGCGGACAGGACAAGTCCGTTGACTTGCGCCACTGCGTCCCGCTGCACTGGTCATAACGAAAAAGGGCGCCCCAAAAGGCGCCCTTCCCCTAGTCGAATGATGAGGCCTTCGCCTTACATCATGCCGCCCATGCCGCCCATGTCGGGCATCGCCGGGCCGTCGTCCTTCTTCGGCTTTTCGGCCACCATCGCTTCGGTGGTGATGAGCAGACCGGCAATGGACGCAGCGTCCTCGAGCGCGGTGCGCACGACCTTCGCAGGGTCGATCACGCCGAACTTGAACATGTCGCCATATTCCTCGGTCTGCGCGTTGAAGCCGAAGGCGAGGTCGCTGGATTCGCGAATCTTGCCGGCAACGACGGAGCCGTCGACGCCTGCGTTCTCGGCGATCTGGCGCAGCGGAGCCTCCAGAGCGCGGCGCACGATGGCGATGCCCGCATTCTGATCGGAGTTCTCGCCGGTCACGCCTTCGAGCGACTTGGCACCCTGGATGAGAGCGACGCCGCCGCCCACGACAACGCCTTCCTGAACGGCCGCGCGGGTCGCGTTCAGCGCGTCGTCGACGCGGTCCTTGCGTTCCTTCACCTCGGTCTCGGTCATGCCGCCGACGCGGATGACGGCAACGCCGCCCGCCAGCTTGGCCACACGTTCCTGCAGCTTCTCGCGGTCGTAGTCCGAGGTCGTCTCCTCGATCTGCTGACGGATCTGGGTGACGCGTGCCTCGATCTCGGCCTTGTCGCCTGCGCCGTCCACGATGGTCGTGTCATCCTTCTTGATGACGACCTTCTTGGCAGTGCCCAGCATGTCCATGGTGACGCTCTCGAGCTTCATGCCGAGATCTTCCGAGATCACCTGGCCGCCGGTGAGGATCGCGATGTCCTGCAGCATGGCCTTGCGACGGTCGCCGAAGCCCGGCGCCTTGACGGCCGCGATCTTGAGGCCGCCGCGCAGCTTGTTGACGACCAGCGTGGCCAGCGCCTCGCCCTCGACATCCTCGGCGATGATCAGAAGCGGCTTCTGCGACTGGATCACCGACTCGAGCAGCGGAACCATCGGCTGCAGCGACGACAGCTTCTTCTCGTGGAGAAGGATCAGGCAGTCCTCGAGCTCGACGGTCATCTTTTCGGGGTTGGTGACGAAGTAGGGCGAAAGGTAGCCGCGGTCGAACTGCATGCCCTCGACGACTTCGGTCTCGGTCTCGAGGCCCTTGGCTTCCTCGACGGTGATGACGCCGTCATTGCCGACCTTCTGCATCGCGTCCGCGATCATGCGGCCGATGGCGGCCTCGCCGTTCGCCGAGACCGTGCCGACCTGCGCGACCTCGTCGCTGTCGGTCACGTCGCGGGCGGCGCCCTTGATCTGCTCGACGACCTTGGCGGTGGCGAGGTCGATGCCGCGCTTGAGGTCCATCGGGTTCATGCCGGCCGCGACCGACTTCATGCCTTCCTTGACGATGGCCTGGGCCAGGACCGTTGCGGTCGTGGTGCCGTCGCCGGCCTCGTCATTGGTGCGGCTGGCCACTTCCTTGACCATCTGCGCGCCCATGTTCTCGAACTTGTCCTCAAGCTCGATTTCCTTGGCGACCGACACACCGTCCTTGGTGATGCGGGGCGAGCCGAAGGACTTTTCGATCACCACGTTGCGGCCCTTGGGGCCAAGGGTGACCTTCACCGCGTCGGCGAGGATGTTGACGCCTTTCAGCATCTTGTTGCGGGCGTCTGTATCGAAACGGACTTCTTTAGCAGCCATGTTATGCTCCTGTGAATTCGGGGATTGCTGTCGAAGGGTCGAAGACGATCAGGCGACGATGCCCAGGATGTCCGACTCTTTCATGATCAGCATCTCTTTGCCGTCGATGGTGACCTCGGTGCCCGACCATTTGCCGAACAGGATCTTGTCGCCGGCCTTGACGTCCATGGCGATACGGTCGCCATCGTCGTCCTTGGCACCGGCGCCAACGGCCACGACCAGCCCTTCGGCGGGCTTTTCCTTGGCGCTTTCGGGGATGATCAGGCCACCGGAGGTCTTGTCGTCGCTCTCCACGCGCTCGACGAGCACACGGTCATGCAGCGGAGTAAATGCCATTTCTCGAACTCTCCTCGTAAGGTTCGGTTGTCTCCCAGTTAGCACTCTCTTGCGGTGAGTGCTAACGACGCGGAAATAGGCAGCGCTCGAAGGGCTGTCAATGGGGACATGCCCACCGGTGTCTCAACTTTTTCGCAAGAACCTTCCGGTTTCCCGGAGGCGACAACTTTTCCTTAGCGTGTTCGCCCCGAAAGAGGCCCGGCACCATGCGGAAAAGCAGGACGAAACCGATGGCCGACACACCGAAGCGCCCGCCATCCACCGAGGGCGCGGAGCAAAAACGCTTCGCCGAGCTTGCCCTGCGCCACTCCCTCGAGGCGGTGCTGGTCACCGACGTGAAAAACCGCGTGCTCTGGGCCAATGCCGGGTTCGAGCGCATGTTCGGCCACTCTTCAGAGGCCATCGTCGGCCGCGAGGTCTCCGGCCTGCTCGACGGACCCGAGACCGACCCGACCGCCCGTGCAGAACTCGCGCGGGGGATGGAAAACCGGACCACCGTCACCGTCGAGATCGTCCATTATTGCGCTGACGGCACCTGCATATGGGTGGAAAAGACCCTGACCCCGATCTTCGACGAGAACGGCCGCCACATCAGCAACATGTCCATCGCACGCGACATCTCGCGGCGACGGCGGCTTGAGGACCACGCGCAATCGCTGATGGCGGACGAGGAGCTTCGGCAGGGCGAGCGCAAGCTCCTGGGCCAGGTGAGCGAATGGCTCTACTCGGCGAAATCGATGGGCGAGCTTCTGATGGTCGTGAGCAAGTCGCTCGAGACGCTACTACCCGAGGCTGAGGGACAGCTTTTCATCTACGCCAATTCCCGCGACATGCTGGATCTTCGTGCCAAATGGGGCGGCGCGGACGGTCCAGACCATATCGAGGCCGATGAATGCTGGTCGCTCCGGCGCGGGCGGGCCTATGCCTTCGGTGGGCGCGCCATCGAATTTCCCTGCGGCCACGTCACCTGCGAGGACACGCCGTATTTCTGCCTGCCCGTTATCGCGCAGGGCGACACGATCGGCCTTCTGCATCTCGCCTTCACGGGGCTCGACCCGATCTCGACAGGCAAAGGGAACGTCAAGGAATTGCTGGACCGGCGCTGGGAACTCGCGCTGCTCTGCGCCGAGCAGATCAGCCTCGCCGTCGCCAATGTCCAGCTCCGGCAGGAACTGCTCGACCAGTCGGTGCGCGACCCGCTGACAGGGCTGTGGAATCGCCGGTGGTTCCTCGACGCCGCCCTCAAGGAAATGAAACGGGCGGGCCGAACGGGGTCCGACATGTCGCTGGTTTCGCTCGACGTCGACCACTTCAAGCGGTTCAATGACCACCACGGCCACGATGCCGGGGATATCGTGCTGCGCGAGGTGGGCGCGCTCATGCGCCAGTTGCTGCCCCATCCGCTGGCCCCCTGCCGTCTGGGGGGCGAGGAATTCGTGATCCTCTGTCCCGGCCTCGAACACGAGGCGGCGCTCGCCCGCGCCGAAAGCTTCCGCGCGGCCGTCGCCGCGCTCGAGGTTCCCTATGCGCAGGGCATGTTGCCGGCGATCAGCATATCGGCCGGTGTGGTGAGCCTTTCCGACGGCATCTCCCACGTGGAGGACATGCTCAAATCCGCCGATCAGGCGCTTTACGCGGCCAAGGCCGCCGGACGCAACCAAGTGATCTCGGCCCGCGCCCTGCCCCGTGGCGGCGCGGGGGTATAGACCCGGCAAGGGGCAAGTCCGCCCCGACCATCCGCAAGCCCACATTCCGGCACAAGATCCGGCCGCAGCGCGGGCGCCGCGACGCCCTGCCCCGTGACATCCCGGACCCCCGCGTTTAAGAGGGCCGCAAATTGCATTTCCCACCTGAGAGACATCCCATGACCACGCTCGTTTTCGGCCACAAATCGCCCGACACGGACTCGACCGGCTCGCCCATCATCTGGGCCTGGTACCTTACCGAGATTGCCGGGACCGAGACCAAGCCCGTTCTTCTGGGCGAGCCCAACACGGAAGCGGCATTCATGCTCGCGCATTGGGGCCTCGAGAAGCCCGCGATCATCGACGGCGTGGACGAGGGTCAGCCGGTCGTCATCGTGGACACCAACAACCCCGCCGAACTGCCCGCGAACGTGAACGCCGCCGATATCCGCGCGATCATCGACCATCACAAGCTGGTCGGCGGGCTGGAGACGAAGGGCCCGATCGACATCACCGTGCGGCCCGTGGCCTGCACCGCCAC
>CAZOBK010000059.1:0-5128 GCA_964578115.1 uncultured Roseicyclus sp. | reverse complement strand
CTTTCGCGCAAGGACAGCCTCATGGCGTCCATGCCCGCCGTGGCCGAGGAGGACGGCGTCGATCAGGTCCTGCTCTTCGTCGTGGATATCCTGCGCGAGGAGGCGACCATGCTGATCCCCAACGAGCTGACCAAGCAGGTCGCCGAGAAAAGCTTCGCCACGGTCTGCGGGGATGCCGACGCGATCGTTCTGCCGGGCGTGGTCAGCCGCAAGAAGCAGATCATCCCGAACCTCGCGCTGTGATCGCGGCGCGGAGATGACAGAACTCATCGACAGCCTCGCCGAGATCGGCCTGCAATACGACGCGCTGTTCTGCGATCTTTGGGGCTGCGTGCATGACGGCGTGCGCGCCTTCCCCGAGGCCGTGGCAGCGCTGCGCGCCTACCGGGCGGGCGGCGGCACCGTGGTGATGGTCACCAACGCGCCGCGCCCAAGATCGAGCGTTGCGCACCAGCTGGAGCGTCTTGGCGTGCCCGATGATTGCTGGGACGCCATCGCCACCTCGGGCGACGCGGCGCGGCTGGCGATGTTCGAAGGCGCCGTCGGAACCATGGTCTGGCATATCGGAGAGCCTCACGACGAACCGTTCTTCGAGCCGCCCGCCATTCTTGACAACCCCGTCACGATCGAACGGGTCCCACTGGAAGAGGCCGAGGGCATCGTCTGCACCGGCCCGTTCGACCCGCATGCCGATCCTTCGGTGATGCGGCCACAGTTCCTGCTGGCCAAGACGAAGGGCCTGCCGCTTCTGTGCGCCAATCCCGACATCGTCGTGGATCGTGGCGACAGCCGGGAATGGTGCGCCGGCGCGCTGGCCGAGCTTTATACCGAGATGGGCGGCGTCAGCCTCTATTTCGGCAAGCCGCATCCGCCGATCTACGACCTTGCGCGGCGGCGCATGGACAGTATCGACCGCCTCGTGCCGAACGAGCGCATCCTTGCCGTGGGCGACGGGATATTCACCGACATCCAGGGCGGCATGGGCGAGAATATCGACACGCTCTTCATCACCGGAGGCCTCGCGCGCGATGAAACCGGTACGGTGTCCGGCGCAGCTGCGCGGCCGGATGTGAAGAAGCTGGCGGCGTTTCTGGACAAGGCCGGGCTCGAGCCGACCTTCGCCATCGCCGCGCTGCGCTGAGGCGGGGCGGCCTAGCCGCTCTGCTTCATCCGGGTCACGAAGGAATCGAGGCGGTCGAGGCGTCCCGGGCGGTTCTCGTGCTGGGACAGGACCCAGTTGCGCACCGTTTGCAGGGCGCCCGACACCAGCGTGCAGGTGCGCACGCGCCCTACCTTCTTCGACGTGATCAGGCCCGCCGCCTCCAGCTTGCGAAGGTGCTCGAGGAACGATGGCAAAGCCATGTCATGGGGCGCAGACAATTCAGTGACGCTCGCCGGCCCAAGACGAAGACGCTCCACCACGGCGCGCCGGGTCGGGTCACTCAAAGCCATGAAAACATGGTCTATTTTTTTCTTATCTTTAGACATTAACCTAACTTTAGATTCTGTGGATAACTTGTCAAGAAACGCTTGAAGCCACGTCGCGTTGTGGAAAGCGCGCACAGTCCGGGGCAGACCACGCACGCAACAAAGTTGCGAAAAATGGGTGCCGTGAAGGCATTTTGTTACTTTCCGCATTGCAGAAAGTGTCCGAACGCGGTATCAGCCTGCCATGCGCGAGGGAGATGCGGACATGCTGGACAACATCACCACCGGAACGATCGTCATCGAGGATCTCGAGATCGGCATGAAACGGTCTCTGCAAAAGCTCGTCACCGATCATGACATCGAACTCTTCGCGCAGGTCTCGACCGACCGGAATCCCGTGCATCTCGACGACGACTATGCCCGCGACACGATCTTCGAGGGGCGCATTGCCCATGGCATGCTGACTGCCGGCCTGATTTCCGCCGTCATCGGCGAACAGCTGCCCGGTCACGGGACGGTCTATCTGGGGCAGACGCTGAAGTTCATGGCCCCTGTTCGCCCCGGCGACATGGTCCATGCCGAGGTGGAGGTCATGGATATCGACTATGGACGCCGCCGCGTGACGCTGGCGACCCATTGCCGGGTCGATGACACCGTCGTGCTCAAGGGCGAGGCGGTCGTTCTGGCCCCGTCGGGCAAGTTCGACTGACGTCTCCCACCGGCGCGCGGCAGCGCGTCTTGCCCTCCCGCGGCACGGCGGTTAAGTGCGCCGCATGCGGATCGTGCGCGACTACCAGTTCACCCGTCCCGAAGACCGCGGCGCCTCCGTGGCGATCGGCAATTTCGATGGCGTGCACCGCGGCCATGCCCATGTGATCGACCTCGCGCGGCGACCCGATGCCCCCCTGGGCGTGGTGACGTTCGAGCCGCATCCGCGCGAGTTCTTCGCACCAGACGCGCCGCCCTTCCGCCTGATGAACGCCGAGGCGCGCGCCCATCGTCTGCAGAAACTCGGCGTCGAGATCCTGGCCGAGCTTCCCTTCGACGCGTCCCTCTCGAGCCTCACGGCCGAGGCCTTCGCCCGCGACGTGCTCGCCGACGGTCTCGGCGTCGGACACGTGGTCGTGGGCGCGGATTTCTGCTTTGGCAAGGGGCGGGCCGGCACTGCGGAGATGCTGACGGATTTCGGGCGTGAGATGGGGTTCGACGTCACCGTCGCGCCACTTTTGTCGGGCGACAAGGGCGCGGTGTCCTCCACCGCCATCCGCACCGCCCTGAGCGAGGGCGACCCGCGCGCCGCCGCCGGAATGCTGGGGCACTGGCACCGGATCGAGGGGCCTGTCCTGCATGGCGAGAAACGTGGGCGGCAACTGGGCTATCCCACCGCGAACATGGAGCTGTCAGGCCTGCACGTCCCC
Organism: uncultured Roseicyclus sp.; assembly: GCA_964578115.1. GTDB lineage: Bacteria > Pseudomonadota > Alphaproteobacteria > Rhodobacterales > Rhodobacteraceae > Roseibacterium. The sequence goes on along the minus strand of CAZOBK010000059.1, from coordinate 2,282 downwards.
AAGCTTGGGGTCTACGCGGTGCTTGTCGATGTGCTGACCGGGCCCCATGCGGGCAGCTACGGGGGGGTGGCGAACCTCGGCATTCGTCCGATGTTCGAACGGCCCACCCCCAATCTCGAGACCTTCCTCTTCGACTTCTCGGGCGATCTTTACGAACAGCACCTGTCGGTCGGGCTGGTGGAATATCTCCGGCCCGAGATGGCCTTCGACGGGCTGGACGCGCTGATCGTGCAGATGGACGCCGACAGCGCCGCGGCCCGCAAGGCGCTGGCGCGCGCATGAGGGACCGTTTCTGGCAAACCGTGCCGATGGACCGCATGACGCCCGAGGAATGGGAGGCGCTCTGCGATGGCTGCGGCAAGTGCTGCCTCAACAAGCTCGAGGACGAGGACACGCAGGAGGTCGCCCTGACCCGCGTCGCCTGCCGCCTGCTGGACGACGAGACCTGCCGGTGCGGGCAGTACGAGATCCGCAAGACGCTGGTTCCCGAATGCATCCGACTGACGCCACAGACCATGGCCGATGTCGCGTATTTCATGCCCGAGACCTGCGCTTACCGCCTGCTGCACGAGGGCAAGCCACTTTACTGGTGGCATCCGCTGGTGTCGGGCGATCCCGAGACGGTGCACAGCGCGGGCATCAGCGTGCGCGGCATCACCGTGCCCGAATGGGAAGTGCCCGAAGAGGAATGGGAGGATTACGTAATCGAGGAGCCCGGCACATGAACCTGAACTTCGCATCGGACAACACGGGGCCCGCCCATCCCAAGGTGATGGAGGCCGTCCTGCGTGCCAATGACCATGCAGCGATGCCCTATGGCAACGATCCCGTCACCGAGGCCGCCGTCGCCGCCGTGCGCGCGGCCTTCGAGGCGCCCGAGGCGGAGGTCGCCTTCGTCGCCACCGGAACCGCCGCCAACGCGCTGGCGCTGTCCTGCCTCGTCCGGCCCTTCGAAAGCGTCTTCTGCAGCCGCGTCGCGCATATCGAGGAGGATGAATGCGCCGCGCCCGAGTTCTACATGGGCGGCGCGAAGCTGACGCTGGTCGATGAGACCGATGGCAAGATCGACCCGGACGACTTCGCCGCGAAACTCTCCGCCGCGATGGATCGTGGCGTTCATGGCGCACAGCCCGCCGCGCTCAGCCTGACCCAGATCACCGAACGCGGCGCGGTCTACAGCCTCAACGAGATCGCCACGCTGACCGGGCTCGCCCGCGATGCGGGGCTGGCCACCCATCTCGACGGCGCGCGCTTCGCCAATGCCTGCGCCGCGCTCGGCTGCAGCCCGGCCGAGATGACGTGGAAGGCGGGCATCGACGCCGTCGGTTTCGGCGGCACGAAGAACGGCTGTCTCGGCGTCGAGGCGGTGGTGATGTTCGAGCCGCCGCGCGGCAGGGAACTGGCGCTCCGCCGCAAGCGCGGGGGGCATCTGTGGTCCAAGCAACGCTACCTTTCCGCCCAGATGCTGGCCTATGTGCAGGACGGTCTATGGCTCGAGATGGCGCGCTCCGCCAACGCGGCTTCCGCGCGGCTGGCCGAGGGTCTGCGCAGCCTGCGCGGCGCGCGGATCCTGCACGAGGCCGCCGGCAACCTGATCTTTGCCGAGCTACCCCGAGCGGCCCATGCGCGCGCCTTCGCGGCCGGCGCCTCCTACTACCTCTTCCCGGGTGATACGCCGCTCGATGGCGACCCCGAAACGGCCGTGCGTTGCCGGCTGGTCTGCGACTGGTCGAAATCCGATTCGGAGGTCGATGCCCTCATCGCAAGCTGGGCCGGTTGAGGGGCGCCGTTTTCCGCGCGGAAAACAGGCTGAAAAACTCCAGTTTTTCAGCCGGAAAACGCGCGTTTTCCGGCCCCTTGCGTGGCAGTGTCCAGGAATTCACCGATCACCGCGGCGACCTCTTGGGCATGGCTGATCGGCGCCATGTGCCCAGCGCCCTCGACCTTCGCGCGCCGCACGTCCGCAAGCCCGGCCTCGAGCGTGTCGAGGATCTGCCCGATCACCGGCGGCGAGGTCGCGCCCTCCATCAGCAGGACCGGGCAACGGACCTGATCCAGCCTCGGCAGAAGCGCCGCCGAGTCCTCGTGCAACGCTATGCGCTGCGCCGGGATCATCCACATCTGCGCCGCCATGCGCGCGGCCTCGGCCTTAGGCAAGGCGTCGAACTCCTCTCCCGACCCCCAGACCGACAGGAACAGTCGCGCCGCGCCCCTCTCGTCGTCTGCGGCGATCATCGGCGCCATCCGGGCGAGCGTTTCGGCATTCGCGCGCTTCTCGGGCC
>CAZOBK010000058.1:0-19662 GCA_964578115.1 uncultured Roseicyclus sp. | reverse complement strand
CGAAGGGCGGTAGCGCACTCCGCGCTCAAGTAGCCCGAAGGGCGGTAGCGCACTCCGCGCTCAAGTAGCCCGAAGGGCGGTAGCGCACTCAAAAAAATGGAGCGGGTAACGGGAATCGAACCCGTAACTTAAGCTTGGGAAGCTCGCGTGATACCTTTTCACCATACCCGCGCGGTGGTTGGGGATACGCCCGTGAGCGGGCCGCGTCAAGCGTTCCCGGCTTTCGCGGTCAGGCCCTTCGCCGTCTGCGACGCCCGCTGCCACCGCCAGGCTGGGCGCCCGATGCGCCGAAGCTGACGATGGGAAGCGGTGCCACCCTTGCCAGTTCCGGGAACGGGTCGACCGCGTGCGGGATGGCGTTTGCGTTGACGAAATGCTCCTGAAACCGCGGCTCGACCGCCGTTTCGATCTTCTCGATACGGCGCACGGTCTTCTCGATCTCCTCGCGCGCGCTCCGGTTGCAAAGCGCCATGCGCGCGCCGTGGCCCGCGGCGTTGCCCGCGCTGGTGACCTTGTCGAGGTGCGCGTCGGGGATCATGCCCAGCACCATGGCGTGTTTCGGGCTGATATGTGCGCCGAAGGCGCCAGCCAGCACCACGCGGTCGACGCGCTCCGCGCCGCGCTTGTCCATCAGGAGGCGCGCGCCCGCGTAAAGCGCCGATTTGGCAAGCTGGATGGCGCGGATGTCGCCCTGGGTTACAAGGATGCGCGGCCCGCCCTCGGCCGTGGCATCGTGCAGCAGGTAGGCGTGCGTGCGCCCCGTGGGCTCGCAGCGGGCAGTCCCGGTGGCCTCCGCGCCGCCGATCAGGCCCGAGGCATCCAGAAGGCCCGCCATGCGCATCTCGGCGACGGCCTCGATGATGCCCGAGCCGCAGATGCCGGTGACGCCGGTGTCCCTGGTGGCCTCGGCAAAACCCGGATCGGTCGACCACAGATCGCTGCCGATGACCTTGAAGCGGGGCTCTTTCGTGGCTGGATCGATCTCCACCCGTTCGATGGCGCCCGGCGCGGCGCGCTGGCCCGCGCTGATCTGCGCGCCCTCGAAGGCGGGGCCGGTGGGCGAGGAACAGGCCAGAACGCCCGATGTATCGCCCAGAAGGATTTCGGCATTGGTGCCCACATCGACGACAAGGGTAAGCTCGGTCTGCGCGCCCGGCGCCTCCGACAGCGCCACGGCGGCGGCGTCTGCGCCCACATGGCCCGCGATGCAGGGCAAAAGGTAGATGCGCGCGGTCGGGGCCACACCCTCGAGACCCAGCTCCACCGCGCCCAGCGTCACACTGTCGGCCGTGGCTAGCGCGAAGGGCGCCTGACCCAGCTCGACCGGGTCGATCCCGAGCAGGAGGTGGTGCATCACAGGGTTGCAGACGATCACCATTTCGAACACCAGCGCGGGGTCGATCCCGGCCTCTTCGGCCAGCCCCTTGGCAAGGTCGCTCATCGCAGCGCGCACGGCCTGCGTCATCTCGCGGTCGCCGCCGGGGTTCATCATCGCGTAGCTGACCCGGCTCATCAGGTCCTCGCCAAAGCGGATCTGCGGGTTCATGACGCCGGCCGAGGCAAGCACGGCCCCGTTCGTCAGGTCGCACAGATGCGCGGCGATGGTGGTGGACCCGAGGTCGATGGCGAGCCCGTATAGCCCGCCTTCATGCAGCCCCGGCCAGACACCGAGGATGTCGTGCCGCGTGCTGTTGGCAGGACGGTGCAGCGCCACGCTGACCTGCCACTTGCCCTTGCGGAGCGCCGGTTGAAGCGTCTGCAGCACGTGCAGGGGGGCAGCCACATCGGTGATGTCCCACTGCTCGGCCAGTGCCACCTTCAGACGCTCGAGATCGCCCGAAGGCTCGTGCATGTCGGGTTCCTGCACCTCGACCAGAACGATCCGCGTGGCGGGGTCCATGGTGATCGGGCGGGCGGAGGCTGCCTTGCGCACCACCTGGCGGTGCACCTGGCTTTCAGGGGGAACGTCGATGACGATGTCGCTCTGAACCGTGGCCTGACAGCCGAGGCGGCGTCCCTCCTTCAGGCCGCGCACACGGTCATAGCGTTCCTCGACCGCGTTCCATTCCGACAGCGCGTCGGCCGCGACGGTGACGCCGTGCTTGGAGAAGTCGCCATAGGACGGCGCGACCTGGCATTTCGAACAGATGCCGCGCCCGCCGCAGACGCTGTCGAGATCGACGCCAAGCTGCCGCGCGGCGGTCAGGATGGGCGTGCCGACGGGAAAGCGGCCGCGTTTGCCCGATGGCGTAAAGATGACGAGGGGGTCGGTCGACATTTTTCCCGGTCCTTCTAGGCGGCTGACACCGTTGCATATCTATGCGCCGCATCGCGGGTGGGAACCCCGGCGGCGCGCGGCGGTTGGTCTGGACGCAGCCCGCGCGCCCTTGTGGCGGCGCCTCGCACTTCACCGCAGAGGCGTCGCACCGGGTCGCGCCGGGCATCGCTCGTATATGGAGGACCCGACCCATGAGAACCTTTTCCGGACTTGCCACAACCCTTTGCATCGCCTGCGCATCGCCGCTGGCCGTCACGGCCCAGACGACGGGACAAGACAGCGATATCGTCTTCGCCGAGGCCATGTGGACGCATATGGAGACCCGTGGCCTTGTCGGTGAGAACACTGTCCACACGCTGCCGTACCAGGGCACACAGCCCCATGGCGCATTGCTCGAGACCTTCTACTTCACCACCACGATCGAGGGGGAGGACGGCGTTCTGGTCATCAAGCGCAACTACGGGCCCGCCGACGTCACGCCGGACGACGTGCTGTCCGATGCGCTGTCGCATCTGGGGTCCGTCACGGTGATGTTCCGGCGTCCGGGCTATGACCCGGAGCATCAGGACTGGTTCTACGCCAAGTATCTCCATGACGGCACGCTCGACACGAATGCCGACGGCGTGGCGCTCGCCGGTGCGCCGGCCCGCGGAATGGTGGGTCAGGACCCCGGCGCGGGGTGTGTCGCCTGCCATGCCGAGGCCGCCGGCGGCGACTACCTGTTCACGACCGACGCCTTCGGTCACGACTGAGCCGCAGCGCGGTGCGGCATGGCGCTGTGACCCGGACAATTCTGTCGTTTGGCCGTGCGGCAAGGCCGGTCCGTCGCTTCTGTCCGGGTTGACGCTCACCCGGCCCGGCGCCTGCGCCGCCCGCCGGCACGTCCGCCCTGCAACGCCGCGTCGGGATCCTGGTTGAAACGGATCCAGGCCGCGCCGCCGTCGTCGTGGTTCATCAGGAAATTGGCGGCGCGGATCGCCTCCATCTCCTTGCCGGGGCGCGGCTTGGTGGAGCCCATGCCGAAAAGCTTCACGAAGGTCTCGTCGTCCATTTCCGGCGGCAGGATCACGCCGGCCGCTTCGATCTGCGCCTTCTTCTCGGCGATCTTCTTGGGGCCCACGGGCAGGGCGACGGGGTTCATGATCGCGCTGGTCATGCCCGCGCCGAAGGCCATCGGCAGGAAGGCGTTGTTGATGCCGTGCCGGTTGGGCAGCCCGAAGGAGATGTTGGACGCCCCGCAGGTCGTGTTCACGCCCAGCTCTTCGCGCAGGCGGCGCACGAGGGTGAAGACCTGGTGGCCGGCGGTTGCCATGGCGCCGATGGGCATGACCAGCGGGTCGACCACGATGTCATGGGCAGGAATGCCGAAATCGGCGGCGCGCTCCACGATCTTTTTCGCGACGGCGAAGCGCACCTCGGGGTCCTCGGAGATGCCGGTGTCGTCGTTGGAGATCGCCACCACAGGCACGTTGTATTTCTTGACCAGCGGCAGGACCAGTTCCAGCCGCTCTTCCTCGCCGGTCACCGAGTTCAGGAGCGGGCGGCCGTTCGCGGCCTCGAGCCCCGCCTCGAGCGCGCCGGGGACCGAGCTGTCGATGCAGAGCGGACAGTCGGTCACGGCCTGCACGACCCGGATCAGCTCCGGCATCAGCATGGGCTCCACGAAGTTGTTGTCCGCGTAGCGCGCGTCCTCGCCCATCTTGTTGGAAAAAACCGCGCCGGAATTGACGTCGAGCACGGTCGCGCCTGCCTCGACCTGCGCGATGGCGTCGGCCTCGACCCGGCTGAAGTCGCCACGTTCGAGTTCTTCGTTCAGGATCTTGCGCCCCGTGGGGTTGATCCGCTCGCCGATCACGCAGAACGGCTGGTCAAAGCCGATCACGGTGGTGCGGGTCTTCGATTCGATAACGGTGCGCGTCATGGGGTGTGGATCGTCCTTGGTGAATGTTTCTGGGTGTTCTTGTCTCAGGCCACGGAAGCCGCAGACGCGGGCTGTGCCGCGGCGCCGCCATGGGCGATGGCCCACGCCGCATTGGCCTTGATCCCGCCCAGCGGGAAGAAGTGGATGCGCTCGATATTCGAGGCATCACCCGCGGCCTTGCGCGCGGCCAGATCGGCCAGAAGATCGGTCGGCTCGAAGGGCAGGAGCAGCTTGGTCACGTCCTTGGCCCGCTTTTGCAGCACGCTCAGCGAGGTGCCCACGCCGCAGGCGATGGCGAACTTGATCAGCGTCTGCAGCTTGGCGGGCCCCGCGATGCCCAGATGCACCGGCATCTCGATGCCTGCCGCCGCCAGCCGCTCGGCCCAGGCCACGACGCCGTCGGCCTCGAAGGCGAATTGCGTGGCGATGGCGAATTGCGCGTCCGAGCGGTTGGCGAAATCCTGTTTCCAGCGCAGCGCGGCCATCACCTCGGCCTCGCCGCCATCGGGGTCGATGTCCCGGTTGCCCTCGGGGTGGCCCGCCACATGCAGGTGGGTGAAGCCCGCATCGTCGAAAAAGCCGCTTTCCAGAAGCTGCATCGAGGAATGGTATTCTCCGCGCGGCGTGGCGATGCCGCCGCCCAGCAGAAGGCCCTGCGTGACGCCCGCTTCGGCCTGGTAGCGGCGGACCCAGTCGGCAAGCGTCGCCGGGCCTTCGATAGAACGTGCCGGGAAATGCGGCATGGGCTCGAAACCCTCGTCGCGCAGGCGGCGCGCGGTTGCCACCATGTCGCCGATCTCGGTCCCGTCGATATGGGCGATGTAGACGCGCGTGCCCGCGGGCAGAAGCGCGCGGAAATCCTCGACCTTGGCGGCCGTGCGCGGCATCACCTCGATCGAGTAGCCCTCGATCAGTGCCGGGATGCCGCCATGGGCGGCCGGCGGTTCGGCCCGGGCCGTGCCCGGTTTGCGGAAGGACAAAAGGGCCATGAGGATCTCCCGGAAAGCGGCCAAGTCAGGCCCGGTTCAAGTGCTCTGTGCCGAGGGCGCGAACCCGTCGGCATCAATCAGTGTCTTCAGCGTCGCCGCGTCGAAGGTGGCGTCGAGCCGCTCGGCCTCGGCCGCCGCGATCTCGGCGGGCTCGCCGTCCTGCTCGCCGATCTCCACCCTGCGCCACTCCCCGAGATAGGCGTCCTCGTCATGGGCGCCGATGCGCATGGCGACGCGGTCGATGGCCTGCTCGAAACGCTCGGGCAGCGGCGCCTTGGCGCCACGGCGTCCCTTGCCCACGATCACCTGGGCGGGGATGTCCCTCCAGTAGACATGCGTCACGACCGGCATGACTTCTCCTCCACGCACGTGCCCCGGCACGGCTTTCCGGCGCACCATAGGGGCATCCTGTTCCAAGCCCGGGCCTGTTTTCGACATGACGCGAAACGGGAGCGACCCGGGCGTGGGAAACATAAGCGCGGGCGGCGACCCTCGCGAGACCCGGAGCGACCCATAATTCTCATGTTGAAGTTGAGGCCCCCTCAGCCGGCGCCGCCCGTCCGGGTCATCGGCAAGGTTGTGAGATGCGCCCGCAACCCATAGGTTAGTGGCGAGTAATCCGAGGACACGCCAGATGTCGAGCAATGGTGCCGGTGGAGCGGGCTCTTACCCCCGTCCTGTCACACCGGTCACGCCCAGCGCCCCACCTCCTGCAGACCGCAGGCCCGTGGTCGTGGAACGCCCCGACCCGGCGGATCTCTATGCGGCGCTCGACCTTGGAACCAATTCCTGCCGCATGCTGATCGCGCAACCCAAGGGCAACCAGCTGCACGTGGTCGATTCGTTCTCGAAATCGGTGCAGCTGGGGCAGGGGCTCGAGGCCTCTGGCCGGCTTGGTCGCGCCTCCATGGCCCGCGCCATCGGCGCGCTCAAGATCTGCCAGAAGAAACTGCAGAAACATCGCGTGGAGCGGATGCGGCTGGTCGCGACGGAAGCCTGCCGCCGCGCTACGAATGCCGCCGAGTTCATTTCGCTGGTCAAGCGCGACACCGGGCTCGAGCTCGAGATCATCCAACCCGAGGAGGAGGCGCGGCTCGCCGTCGTCTCCTGCGCGCCGCTGGTCTCGACGAAGACCGAGCAGCTTCTGGTGGTCGATATCGGCGGCGGCTCGACGGAACTGGTCTGGATCGACCTCGGCCGCGTGCCGCGTCAGGACCGGCTGAAGGCGATCATGCGGCTCCACCAGGGCTTCGATCACCAGGACACACCCTTTCCGCGCGCCAAGGTTGTCGACTGGATCTCGATCCCGCTGGGTGTGGCGACGCTCAAGGACATGTATGCCGACGTGGCCGACGATGGCGCGCGGTTCGCGCTGATGAGCTGGTATTTCGAGGAGCAACTTGCCAGTTTCTCGCCCTATGACGACGCCGCCGACCAGGCGCGGGAGGGGTTCCAGATCATCGGTACCTCCGGCACGGTCACAACGGTCGCGGCAAGCCATCTGGGCCTGCGCCGCTACGACCGCAACAAGGTCGACGGTTTGCGGATGACCTCCGACCAGATCGACGCGGTGATCTCGCAATACCTCGCGCTCGGCCCGGAGGGCCGCCGCCGCGACCCGCGCATCGGGCGCGACCGGCAGACGCTGATCATGTCGGGCTCGGCGATCCTGCAGGCGCTGCTCAGGGCCTGGCCCACGGACCGGCTCAGCGTGGCCGACCGGGGGCTGCGCGAGGGGCTGCTCTACGCGCAGATGTCGCGCGACGGGGTGCTGGAGGAATAGGTCGGTTCGCCCGCTTCGCGGCCGATCCGGGCCGCCGCGCCTCGGGCCGTCTTCGACAGCCCTCGTTGCGGCGCGGCTTCGCCATGCGTATTTGTGGAAAGATGAAGGCAGGGATCCGGTCATGAAACCCACAAGCGGGCGCGGACAGCGCGACCTGAAGGTCAAGGTCAAGACAGCGCGTGGGCGCAAGCTGTCCTCGACCCGCTGGCTCGAGCGACAGCTCAACGACCCTTACGTGGCCCGCGCGCGGCGCGAGGGTTTTCGCGGACGTGCGGCCTACAAGATCATGGAGCTCGACGACAGGTTCCGCTTTCTCGTGCCCGGCGCGCGGGTGGTCGATCTGGGTTGCGCGCCCGGTGGCTGGTGCCAGGTGGCGGTGCCCCGGATCAATGCACTCGGGCAGAAGCCCGGCAAGGCGCAGGGCCGCATCATCGGGATCGACCTGCAGGAGATCGACCCGATCCCCGGCGCCCAGATCCTCGTCCTCGACTTCCTCGAGGACGAGGCCGACGAGAAGATCAAGGCCTGGCTCGACGGCCCGGCGGACGTGGTGATGAGTGACATGGCCGCTTCGTCCTCGGGTCACAAGCAGACGGACCATCTGCGCATCGTGGCGCTGGGCGAGGCGGCGGCGGAACTGGCCTTCGACGTGCTGGCCCCGGGCGGCACCTTCGTGGCCAAGGTGCTGGCCGGCGGTGCCGAGGGCAGTCTCCAGACCCGGCTCAAGCAGCGCTTCGAGAAGGTCATCAACGTCAAGCCGCCCGCCTCGCGCTCGGACAGTTCCGAGAAATTCGTGGTCGCCACGGGCTTTCGCGGGTAGCGCCGCGCGCCCGTTCTTCCTGGCGAAAAACTCCCGCGCGGAGCGCACTGGCATCGGCATCGGCATCGGCTCGGGGCTTCCGGCCCCTCGGCGATGGAATACCGGGAGACGGCACGGCCGGCGCGAACCCTGATTCACCCTTTCCCTCGCGCCGCCCCCGTGAGATAGGGACGCGCCAACGCAGAACCCCAAGGAGACCCCCATGGAGATTCGCGAGGCGCTCACCTTCGACGACGTCCTTCTGGTGCCCGGCGCAAGCTCCGTGCTGCCGGGGGATGTGGACACGCGCACGCGGGTGACGAAATCGATCACCCTCAACATCCCGCTCCTGTCCTCGGCGATGGATACGGTTACCGAGGCGCGGATGGCGATCGCCATGGCGCAGGCGGGCGGCATGGGGGTGATCCACCGCAATCTCGATATCGAGGAACAGGCCCGCGAGGTGCGCCGCGTCAAGCGCTTCGAAAGCGGCATCGTCTACAACCCCGTCACGCTCAGCCCCGACCAGACCCTTGCCGATGCCAAGGCGCTCACGGAACGCTACGGCTTCACCGGCTTTCCGGTCGTGGACGCGAACCGCCGCATCCTTGGCATCGTCACCAACCGGGACATGCGCTTCGCCGAGGCCGACGACACGCCCGTGCGGGTGATGATGAGTGCCGACAACCTCGCCATCCTGCGCGAGCCCGCCGACCGGGGCGAGGCGATCTCCCTGATGAAGGCGCGGCGCATCGAGAAGCTTCTGGTGACCGATTCCGAGGGCAAGCTGACGGGCCTTCTGACGCTCAAGGACACCGAGCAGGCGGTGCTGCACCCGGCGGCCTGCAAGGACGAGCTTGGCCGCCTGCGTGTCGCGGCGGCGACGACCGTGGGCGATGCGGGTTTCGCGCGGTCCGAGGCGCTGGTCGATGCCGGCTGCGACCTGATCGTGATCGACACCGCGCATGGCCATTCGGCCAGCGTGGCGGAGGCCGTCAGGCGGGTGAAGACCCTGTCCAACGCGGTGCAGGTCGTTGCAGGCAACGTCGCTACCGCCGAGGCCACGCGTGCCCTGATCGACGCGGGCGCGGATGCGGTGAAGGTGGGGATCGGGCCGGGCTCGATCTGCACCACGCGGGTCGTGGCGGGCGTGGGGGTGCCTCAGTTGACCGCGATCATGGATTGCGCGGCGGCCGCGCGGGACAGCGGCACGCCCGTGATCGCCGATGGCGGCATCAAGTTCTCGGGCGATTTCGCCAAGGCCATCGCGGCCGGCGCCGATTGCGCCATGGTGGGTTCGATGATCGCGGGCACGGACGAAAGCCCCGGCGAGGTGATCCTGTTCCAGGGCCGCAGCTTCAAGTCCTATCGCGGCATGGGCTCGCTCGGGGCCATGGCGCGCGGTTCGGCCGACCGGTATTTCCAGAAGGACGCGGCCTCCGACAAGCTGGTGCCCGAGGGGATCGAGGGGCAGGTGGCGTACAAGGGGCCTGCGGGCACGGTCATTCACCAGATGATCGGCGGCCTGCGCGCGGCCATGGGCTACACCGGCTGCGCCACGATCGACGAGATGCGCACGGGTTGCAACTTTGTTCGGATCACCGGGGCGGGGTTGAAGGAATCCCATGTCCACGACGTGCAGATCACGCGCGAAAGCCCGAATTACAATTCGAGATGAATATGTTGCGGCGCGTCGTTGAAGTGACGTCATGACGCCGGGCGCCCGCGTCGCGGCGGCGATCACGGTGCTCGATACGTGGCGCGGCGGGGTTGCCGTGGAGCAGGCGCTGACCCGCTGGGCGCGGGGCGCGCGCTATGCCGGGTCGAAGGACCGCGCGGCGGTGCGCGACCATGTCTATGACGCGCTGCGCAGGCTCCGGAGCGCCGAGGCGCTGGGCGGCGGGAATGACGGTCGCGCGCTGATGCTGGGGTTGGTCCGGCTTTCTGGGCTCTATCCCGATGCGCTTTTCACCGGGGAGGGCCACGCGCCGGCGGCGCTGTCGGAGGCGGAGCGCGCGCTGGTCGCGGCGCCGGTCGTGACGCCCGATCCCGGGGCGGACATTCCAGACTGGCTGCGCGCGCCGCTGGCCGAGCGCGCCGAGACCCCGCACGCGCTGTTCACCGCCCTTTGCGCGCGTGCTCCGGTCTGGCTGCGCGTCAACGAACGGCGCGGCACGGTCGAGAGGGCGCAGACGGAACTGGCGGGGGATGGAGTCGAGACCGCGCGCTCGGAGGGGACGCCCGGCGCGCTTGGCGTCACCGACGGGGCGCGGCGGCTTCGGGCTGCGCGCGCCTATGCCGAGGGCCGCGTGGAGTTGCAGGACCTCTCTGCGCAGCGCGCGGTGCGTTTTGTCGACTGGCCCCGATCGGGGCGCATTCTCGACTACTGCGCCGGGGGTGGCGGCAAGGCGCTGGCCATCGCCGACCGGACCGAAGCGGCGCTTTTCGCCCATGACGCCCTGCCGCGGCGCATGGCGGACCTGCCCGCGCGGGCCGAACGCGCGGGCGTTGCCGTCACGCTGCTCGACATGCCCGAGACGGTGGATCACGCGCCCTTCGACGCGGTGCTTTGCGACGTGCCCTGCAGCGGGACGGGCACCTGGCGGCGCGACCCGGAGGCCAAGTGGTGGCTCACGCCCGACCGGCTGGAGGAGCTGTGTCAGCTGCAGGCTACCATCCTTGACGCCGCCGCGCCGCTCGTGTCCCCGGGCGGACGACTCGTCTACATGACCTGCTCGCTTCTTCGAGCGGAGAACGAGGATCAAGTCGCCGCTTTCATGACCCGCGCGCCCGGATGGTCGCTGATCGGCACCCAGCTCGACACGCCCCTGACCGCGTCCGACGGTTTCTTCACCGCGGTGCTGGCGCGCGACACGGACGGGACCTGAGACGGGGGCTGATCCGGCCGGTCCCGCCTCCGGGCTTGAGACATTTTAAGCTTCGTTTAATGATTTCGCCTCAGGATCGCGGTTCGGCAGCCCCAGCCGGGGCCGGTTGCCGCAATGTGAAGCGGTATTTGAACGGGGGGCCAATGCGATGAGCGACCGCGCGGATCGACCGGCCCTGCCTTGGCTTTTGCCGAAGTTCGTCAATCTTCAACTCGCGCTTCTGGGGGGCATGGGGCTGGCCGCGGGGATCACGGCGTTGGTGCTGACCGGACGCGAGGGCGCCTTCGTGTTCAGCGCGATCAGCGGCGGCTGCCTTGGTGCCGCGCTCCTGCTCGCCGGGCGCGCGGCCTGGGGCGCGCGGCGCGCGGCGCAGGGGCTTGCGCGCACGGTAGCCGCGATCCGCGACGACCCGGCGCCCATCGTCCTGACCGACGCGGAGGGTCTTATCCTGTCGCTCAACACGTCGGCCGAGGCCCGCACGGGCGAGCAGGCCGGCGCCCATGTGTCGTACGCCTATTCGTCGCTCCTGCCCAACGCGTCCTCGGTGGTGGCGCGCCAGACGGCAGCCTTGCGCGACCGTGACAGCGCCCATGAAACCGTGCTGACGCCGCGCGGACCCGTCCGCGTCGTGGTCAGCCGGGCGGAGGGCGGCATTCTCTGGCGCCTTGACGAAACCCGCGAGCCGCATGAAGCCGGGGAGGGGATCGGCCTGCCCATGATGGTCGTGAGCCACGCCGACACGATCCTGTCGACCAACGCGGCGATGCGAGAGCTTCTGGACGTACCGGCCCGAGACCTCGCCGTGGTATTCCCCGAACAGCCGCTGGTCCCCGGCCGCCGGACGCGGATGCACGCGGGCGGAAAGACGATCGAGGTCGTGCCCATCATCCTCACCGCCCGCGACGGCCGCAGGGAGATCTACGCGGTCCCCGGACTGGCCGAGCCTCCGGCGGCCTCGGTCGCTGCGCGCGCCTTCGAATCCTTGCCCGTCGCATCCCTGCATATCGCTGCCGACGGACAGGTGCTGGCCTCGAACCGTCAGGCACAGGTCCTGCTGGGGGTCGGCCCGCAGGAGGGCGGATACCTGTCCTCGATGGTCGAGGGGCTGGGCCGGCCGGTCCGGGAATGGGTCGCGGACACGGTCGCCGAACGCATCCCGACGCGCTCGGAGGTGGTGCGCGCCCGTCGCCGCAGCGACGAGTGTTTCCTGCAGATCGCGCTCAGTCGGATCACCGACGCCTCCGGGCCGTCGATCCTTGCCGTCCTGCACGACGCCACGGAACTCAAGAGCCTCGAACAGCAATTCGTCCAGAGCCAGAAGATGCAGGCGGTGGGCGAGCTTGCCGGCGGGGTCGCGCATGATTTCAACAACCTGCTGACCGCGATCACCGGCCATTGCGACCTGCTGCTGCTGCGCCACGACCAGGGAGACCCGGATTACGGCGATCTCGTCCAGATCAGCCAGAACGCCAACCGCGCCGCGTCGCTGGTGGGGCAGCTTCTGGCCTTTTCCCGGCAGCAGAAGCTGAAGCTCGAGATCGTCGACCTGCGCGACGCCATGGCCGACCTGATGCATCTGCTGAACCGCCTGGTGGGCGAGCGGATCAAGCTGACGCTCGATCACGACCCCGGGCTTCTGCCGATCCGCGTGGACCGCAGGCAGTTCGATCAGGTGATCATGAACCTCGTTGTCAACGCCCGCGACGCCATGGCCGAGGGGGGCGAGGTCCGGGTCGAAACACGGGTCGTGCACCTGCGGGAGCCCTTGCGCCGCGACAATGCCGAGGTGCCGACCGGGAACTATGTCACGATCTCCGTGAAGGACGAGGGGCATGGGATTCCCGCCGCAAAGCTCGCCCGTATCTTCGAGCCGTTCTTCACCACCAAGGACGTGGGCAAGGGCACCGGCCTCGGCCTGTCGATGGCCTATGGCATCATCAAGCAGTCGGGCGGCTACATCTTCGTGGACAGCACGGAAAACGTGGGATCGACCTTCACGATCTACATCCCCGTCTATGACGAACCGGCCCAGTCGGCCCTGTCTCTCTCCACCCCGGACGAGGCGACCACCGGCGAGGAAGGCACCGCGCCAGACGGCGCGCCGCCCGGGCCTGAAGTCCCCGTGCCGGAGCCCGTCCCCACCGAAGCCAGTGCGCAGGCGCCGGGGCCGGTGGGGCAGGGCGTGGTCCTACTGGTGGAGGACGAGGCGCCGGTGCGGGCCTTCGCGGCGCGGGCGCTGCAATTGCGCGGTTACACCGTGGTGGAGGCCGGCAATGCCGAGGCCGCGCTGGAAACCCTGCGCCGGAGCGACACGCGCTTCGATCTCTTCGTCACCGACGTGGTCATGCCCGGAATGGACGGGCCAACGTGGGTGCGGGAGGCGCTGCGCGAGTATCCCGGTGTGAAGGTCGTCTTCGTCTCCGGCTATTCCGAGGAGGATATCGGCGAGATGTCGGCCGATATCCCGAACTCGGTGTTCCTGCCCAAACCCTTCAGTCTGTCGGACCTGACCGCCACCGTGGCGCGACAGCTGCACTGATCCGTCGGCCGGTCATTTCGCCGCGCAGAGCCTGTCCCACAGCGCGAACTCTTCGGGCGCCTTGTCGTGCATCAGCTGCAGCGTGGCATCCGGAAGCCCGGCCACGGGCCTGCCCGGTGAGACGTTTCGGCGCGCGACTTCGGGCGCGGCGCCCAGCCGGTCGGACAGGAACGCGACCGCCTCGTCGATCCGGTCGTGACGAAACAGGTGATCCACGCCGAGCGCGCCGCTGTCGTCCGAAAGGAACCGCGATTGCCTCCCCACACGGGCGAACTCGGGCGGGTCTTCTTGCAGCCATGCCTCCACGAACGCGGAAAAGTCCACGCTGGCGGTGGATTGCGGCTGTCCCGCGATCGCGTCCCGCGCGCGGTAGCGGTGCCAGCTGGACAGCCAGTCCACGGGTTCGCGCATCACGGCCATCAGTTCCAGCGGCTCGCCGTCCGCCTCCAGAATGCGCGCAAGTTGTCGTCTGTAGCGGCGCACCGTCATGTGCTTGAGGCGGGGTGGGTTCAGGAACGACGCGTCGGCCCAGGGCAGAAACGCCGTCTCCAGCGCTGTCGTCCCGGTCTTGGGCACCGCCAGCAGCACCAGTCTCGCCTTCCAGAATACCATCATCGCTTGCCCGTCCCGTGGCCCCGCTCATGAATGGCCGGCGCCTAAACCCTTTCTTAACCTGTCACAGCAAATAACGGGATCAGCAAGATTTGACTTGAAATGTTCCCTTTTTGTTTGCTATCCAGCATGAGAACAAGAGGCGAACATGAGCACTGCATTGCCGCCCCGGCGGCTGCATGACATAAGGGGCGAAACTCCATGGCAACGGCGAACCTTCTCGACATGACCGACCGCAATTCGGCCGACAAGCAAAAGGCGCTCGACAGCGCGCTGGCCCAGATCGAACGGCAGTTCGGCAAGGGCTCGATCATGAAGCTCGGCGGCGACAACCCGATCAAGGATATCGAGTCGACATCGACCGGGTCCCTGGGCCTCGACATCGCTCTGGGAATCGGCGGCCTGCCGAAAGGCCGGATCATCGAGATCTACGGGCCGGAAAGCTCGGGCAAGACGACCCTGACGCTTCATTGCGTGGCCGAGGAACAGAAAAAGGGCGGCGTCTGCGCCTTCGTCGATGCCGAGCATGCGCTCGATCCGCAATACGCGCGCAAGCTGGGCGTCGATCTCGACGAACTTCTGATTTCGCAGCCCGACACCGGCGAGCAGGCGCTCGAGATCACCGACACTCTGGTCCGCTCCGGCGCTGTCAGCATGGTGGTGGTCGACTCGGTCGCCGCCCTGACGCCCAAGTCCGAGCTCGAGGGCGACATGGGCGACAGCTCCGTGGGTGTGCATGCGCGCCTGATGAGCCAGGCGATGCGCAAGCTGACGGGCTCCATCGCGCGGTCGAACTGCATGGTCATCTTCATCAACCAGATCCGCATGAAGATCGGCGTCATGTTCGGCTCCCCCGAGACGACGACGGGCGGCAACGCCCTGAAATTCTATTCCTCCGTCCGCCTCGACATCCGCCGCATCGGCGCGATCAAGGACCGCGACGAGGTCGTGGGCAACGCCACCCGCGTGAAGGTCGTGAAGAACAAGGTCGCGCCGCCCTTCAAGCAGGTGGAATTCGACATCATGTATGGCGAGGGCATCTCCAAGACCGGCGAGCTTCTGGATCTCGGCGTGAAGGCCGGCGTGGTCGAGAAATCGGGGTCGTGGTTCTCCTACGGGGACGAGCGCATCGGGCAGGGCCGCGAGAACGCCAAGCAGTTCCTCAAGGACAACGCGGACGTGGCCTTCGCCATCGAGGACAAGATCCGCGCGGCCCACGGGCTCGATTTCGGGGCCTCGGACGCGGATGATACCGCGATGCTGGAGGACTGATCCGGCCCGCCTTGTGGAGACCCGGGAATGATCGGAAAAAGGGCGGCTCACGGGCCGCTCTTTCTCGTTTGCGCGGGCGCTGGCTTATGGACACCACCCCCGCGCGGGGATACATCGCTTCCCTGACCCGCAGTCCACGCCCCTGATCCGGAACGAAGACGCCCAGACCCATGGCCAGCCTGAACGACATCCGCACGACGTTCCTCGACTATTTCCGCCGCAACGGGCACGAGATCGTCGACAGCTCTCCGCTCGTGCCACGCAACGACCCGACTCTGATGTTCACGAACTCGGGCATGGTCCAGTTCAAGAACCTCTTCACGGGCGTTGAGCACCGCGATTACGTGCGCGCCGCGACCTCGCAGAAATGCGTGCGGGCGGGCGGCAAGCACAATGACCTCGACAACGTGGGCTACACCGCACGGCACCACACGTTTTTCGAGATGCTCGGCAATTTCTCGTTCGGGGATTACTTCAAGGAGCAGGCGATCCCCTTCGCGTGGGAGTTGCTGACAAAGGATTTCGGCATCGACAAGTCGAAGCTGCTGGTCACCGTCTATCACACCGACGACGAAGCGGCGGATATCTGGAAGAAGGTGGCAGGCCTGCCGGACGACAGGATCATTCGCATCCCGACCGCCGACAATTTCTGGATGATGGGCCCTACGGGTCCTTGTGGCCCCTGCACCGAGATCTTCTATGATCATGGCCCCGAGATCTGGGGCGGCCCGCCGGGGTCCCCCGAAGAGGACGGCGACCGGTTCATCGAGATCTGGAACCTCGTCTTCATGCAGTTCGAGCAGTTCGAGGACGGCTCGCGCAAGGACCTCGCGGCGCAGTCGATCGACACCGGCATGGGGCTGGAGCGGATCGGCGCGCTTCTGCAGGGCAAGCACGACAATTACGACACTGACCTGATGCGCAGCCTGATCGAGGCGTCTGCCAATGCCTCGAACGTGGACCCCGACGGGCCCAAGAACGTGCATCACCGGGTGATCGCGGACCATTTGCGCTCGGTCTCCTTCCTGATCGCCGACGGGGTGATGCCCTCGAACGAGGGGCGCGGCTATGTGCTGCGCCGGATCATGCGGCGGGCCATGCGGCACGCGCATCTGCTGGGAACGCAGGACCCGATGATGTACCGGCTGGTGCCGGCGCTGGTGCAGCAGATGGGGCAGGCCTATCCCGAGCTGGGCCGGGCGCAGCCGCTCATCACCGAGACCCTGAAGCTGGAGGAGGAGCGGTTTCGCACCACGCTGGAGCGCGGCCTGCGGCTTCTGGACGACGAGCTTGCCAAGCTTCCGGACGGTGCGGCACTGCCCGGTGAGGCGGCGTTCCGGCTCTATGACACCTACGGTTTCCCGCTCGACCTGACGCAGGACGCGCTGCGCGGCGACGGGCGCGGCGTCGATGTCGAGGGTTTCGAAGAGGCCATGGCCGAGCAGAAGGCCAAGGCGCGGGCGGCGTGGTCGGGCTCGGGCGAACAGGCCGACGCGGCGATCTGGTACGACCTGGCCGAGGAACACGGCGCGACCGAGTTCCTGGGCTACGACACCGAGACCGCGGAGGGTGTGGTCCTCGCGCTGGTGAAGGGTGCGGAGCGCGCCAATACCGGGCAGGAGGGCGACAGCCTGACCATCGTCGTCAACCAGACGCCGTTTTATGCCGAGGCGGGCGGCCAGGTGGGCGATACCGGCACGGTGAAGACCGAAACGGGCGAGGCACGGATCACCGACACGAAGAAGGTGGCGGGCGTCTTCCTGCACATGGCCGAGATCACGAAGGGCGAGATCGCGCCGGGCCAGGCGGCCGTGCTGGAGGTCGACCATACCCGCCGCCGCACGATCCGCGCCAACCACTCGGCCACGCATCTGCTGCATGAGGCGCTGCGCCGTGCGCTCGGCGATCATGTCGCGCAGCGCGGCAGCCTCAACGCGCCCGACAGGCTGCGTTTCGACTTCAGCCATACCAAGGCGCTGAGCCAAGAGGAGATCGACCGGGTGGAGCGCGAGGTCAACGACTTCATCCGCCAGAACAGCCCGGTGGAGACGCGGATCATGACGCCCGACGACGCGCGCGGGATCGGCGCGCAGGCGCTGTTCGGCGAGAAATACGGCGACGAGGTGCGCGTCGTGTCCATGGGCGCGCTGCCCGGCACGGGCAAGGGGCGCGACGGACAGACCTATTCGATCGAGCTTTGCGGCGGCACGCATGTGAAGCAGACGGGCGATATCGGTGTCTTCGTGGCGCTTGGCGACAGCGCGTCGTCCTCGGGCGTGCGCCGGATCGAGGCGCTGACCGGGCAGGCAGCCTTCGACTATCTCAGCGCGCAGGACCACCGCATTGCGGAGCTTGCGCTGGAGATGAACGCCCAGCCCGGCGAGGTGCTCGACCGGGTGCGGGCGCTCAAGGACGACCGCAAGCGGCTGGAGAACGAGGTCACGCAACTGCGCCAACAACTGGCGATGAGCGGTGGTGCGTCCGCCGCGCCCGAGGCCCGTGCCATCAACGGCATCCCCTTCCTCGCCCAGTCGCTGGAGGGCGTGAGCGGCAAGGATCTGGCGGGCCTGATCGACGCCCACAAGGCGCGGATGACATCGGGCGCGGTGCTGCTGATCGCGGATGCGGGCGGCAAGGCCGCCGTGGCCGCGGGCGTGACGGACGATTTGACCGACAGGGTCTCGGCCGTCGATCTGGTCCGTTCCGCCGTGGAACAGCTAGGCGGAAAGGGCGGCGGCGGCCGGCCCGATTTCGCGCAGGGCGGCGGGAAAGACCCGTCGCAGGCGCACGCCGCCATTGAAGCCGCCGAAGCCGTGTTGAAAGGAACCTGACATGCCCGGAGCCTACTGGATCGCCCATGTGACCGTGACCGACGAAGAGGCCTATGGCCGATACGCCAAGCTCGCGGGTGAGGCCATCGCGGCCCATGGCGGGAAATTCCTCGTCCGTGGCGGGCAGACCATCCAGAAGGAGGGGCGCGCCCATCCCCGCAACGTCGTGGCGCTGTTCCCGAGCCTCGAGGCCGCGAATGCCTGCTACGAGAGCGACACCTACCAGGAGGCGCTGAGCCACGCCCGCGGCGCGTCCGAGCGCGACCTGGTCCTCGTCGAGGCCGCCGACTGAGTTCCGTCTCGCCCCCGACACGTGCTTGCGGCATTATCCCGACCGGGGACGCTGACCGCAGGAGGGCAAGGCATGGCCGATCTTGAGACCCGCATCGCGCAGGCGCGCGGCGACGAACCGGCGGATCTGGTTCTGCGAGGTGCGCATGTGCTGGACCTCGTCACCGGCGAGACGATCGCGGGCGACGTGGCGATCTGCGGTGACACCATCGTTGGTGTGGGAGAGGGCTATGAGGGTCGCGAGGTCGTGGACCTGACCGGCCTGACGCTGGTGCCCGGGTTCATCGACACCCATCTGCATGTCGAATCGAGCCTCGTGACACCCTTCGAATTCGACCGCTGCGTGACGCCTCGGGGCATCACCACGGCGATCTGCGACCCCCACGAAATCGCCAACGTGATCGGCGCCGATGGCGTGCGGTATTTCCAGAACGCGGCCGGGCATACGCTGATGGACCTGCGCGTGCAGCTGTCCTCCTGCGTGCCGTCCACCGACATGGAGACGGCGGGTGCCGAGCTCGACGCCGACGATATCGCGGGGCTGATGGGCCATCCGTCGGGCATCGGGCTGGCGGAGTTCATGAACTACCCCGGCGTGATCCACCGCGACCCGCGTGCGATGGCGAAACTCCGGCTCTTCGAGGGCGGGCATATCGACGGGCATTGCCCGCTTCTGTCGGGCCGGGACCTGAACGCCTATGTCGCAGCCGGCATCTCGACCGAGCATGAGGCGACCAGCGCCGATGAAGCGCGGGAAAAGCTGCGCAAGGGGATGCGGGTGCTGATCCGCGAGGGCTCGGTTTCCAAGGATCTCGAGGCGCTGCAGCCGGTCCTGACCGAAACGACGGCGCCCTACATGTGCCTGTGCACCGATGACCGCAACCCGCTGGATATCGCGGAGGAGGGGCATCTCGATCACATGATCCGGCGGCTGATCGCGCTTGGCTCGCCGCCGCTGGCGGTCTACCGGGCGGCGTCGCTTTCGGCGGCCGAAGCCTTCGGGCTGAAGGATCGCGGCCTGATCGCGCCGGGCAAGCGCGCCGATATCGTGGCCGTGGGCGATCTTGCGGCCTGCGACGTGCAGGCGGTCTGGGCGGGGGGCGTCGCGGTGACCGACGCGGCCTTTGCCGCGCGCAGCACCATCCCGCCGGTCGGGCGGCACTCGGTGAAGGCGCCGGTCGTCACCGCCGACAGTTTCCGCACGCCCGCCAACCGCGAGGAGACCGACGTGATCGGCATCCTCGAGGGTAAGATCATCACCGAGCACCTGCACGAACACATCCCCGTGCAGGATGGCGACAAGCGTCCCGATCCCGCCCGCGATCTCGTCCGCATCGCGGTGGTGGAACGGCATGGGAAGAACGGCAACATCGCCACGGGCTTCGTGAAGGGCTTCGGGCTCAGGTCCGGGGCCATCGCCTCGACCGTCTGCCACGACCACCACAACATCGCCTGCGTG
>CAZOBK010000057.1:0-19830 GCA_964578115.1 uncultured Roseicyclus sp. | reverse complement strand
CAGGTCGCCGTGCAGAACCCGCAATGCACGCAGGTCCTCAGAACCTCGTTCGACCGCTGGATCGCCGGATCCCTCAGTTGCTCGGGCGTGAATGTGGTTTGCATGTCCGCGCTTTCAGATCAGAGAAAGGAATATAAGGCCAAAGAGCGCCGAGACGAACAGGTAGACCAGCAGGAACACACCACGCGCGGCCCAGACCCGCTCGAACCGGCCGAGATAAAGGTGGTAGAGCATGCCCGCGACCGCCGCCGCCATCAGCCCGACGCCAAAACCCGCGATGCGCCCGGACGGCAGTCCCGCGACGCCATCGGCGCGCAGGATCGCGATGAACACGATGACCGCGCCCGCGACAAGGATGCCCTGGGCGATGAACGCCCCGCGCCGGCGGTCCGACATGAGCGCGAGCCCGCCGAAAACGGCGGCCGATACAAGCGCGACAGGAAGGGCTGCTGCGATCATTGATCCTGATCCCCTCAGGCCGCCATCAGGCCGGGGTTCAGAATGCCCCGCGGGTCGAATTGCCGGCGCAACCCCTCCGACAGCGCGGCGATGGGTGCCGCCGCCGGCTGGAACGGGGCGATACGCGCCCGTGTCTCCTCAGAGGCGCGCACCAGCGTCGCGTGCCCGGCGAAAGCGCCGAGGCGCGCACGCAGATCGGTCGCCTCGGGCACACGCACCCAGATCAGGCCGCCGCCCCAGTCGAAGATCGCATCGCCCCCGGCACGGGCCGCGATATCCGGCGCATCGGACGGTTTTACCGAAATCCGCCAGACATCCCCCGGCGCGTCACTGAAGGCGGTGACATCGCGCATGTCGCGCCAGGCCGCGCTCACCGACGTCGCGTCGCTGTCGGCCCGCACCGAACCGAAAGGCGCC
Organism: uncultured Roseicyclus sp.; assembly: GCA_964578115.1. GTDB lineage: Bacteria > Pseudomonadota > Alphaproteobacteria > Rhodobacterales > Rhodobacteraceae > Roseibacterium. The sequence continues at coordinate 18,954 of CAZOBK010000057.1, read as the reverse complement.
AGAAGCGCGCTCAGGCGCTCGGTCCGGTAGGCCACGCTCGCGGTGAACCCCTCCAGCCGCAGCATGGTCAACGGGCTCTTCCCCGGAAGATGCGCCGCCCCCGTGATCTCGAAGGGCGAGCCCAGCGCGGTCGACATCGCCTCCACCGCCTGATGCGGGCTCAGGCCATCGATCAGCACGCTCGCCTGCGTCTCGGTCTCGGGCAGCACCTTGAAGGCGACCTCCATCAGAACGCCCAGCGTGCCCCATGATCCCGCCATGAGCTTCACCAGATCGTAGCCGGTGACGTTCTTCATCACCCGCCCGCCGTTCTTCAGGATCGTGCCGCTGCCATCCACGAAACGCACGCCGATCAGGCTGTCGCGGCAGGCGCCGGCCTGGATGCGGCGCGGCCCCGAGACATTGGCCGCCACGACACCGCCGATCGTAGGCTCCCCCTGCGTGCCCAGAAGCGCGCGGTGATCCATCGGCTCGAAGGGCAGGCGCTGATTTTCCTTCGCCAGCAGTGCCTCGACCTCCGCGAGCGGCGTTCCCGCCTTCACGACGATCGTCAGCGCACCGGGGTCGTACAACTCGACACCGCTCAGCGCGCCGAGCGACAGGACCTGCCCCGTCACCGGCCGCCCGATCGGCCGCGTCCCGCCGCCCAGAATGCGCAAGGGCCCATCTGCCGAGGCGACGGCCTCGCTCAGTTCCGCTTCATTCGTTGGGGTCAGCACCGCCGCCATTCCTTCATCTTTCCAGAAATACGCATGGGGGAGCGCGAGGGGGCTTGCCCCCTCGCATGGGTTGCCGCCGTCAGGCGGCGATACGGCGCGTGCGCCGCGCCTCCGAGGCGGCCAGCGGAAACACCTTGGCGGGGTTCAGAAGCCAGCCGGGATCGAACACGTCCTTCACCTTCATCTGGATCTCGAGATCCTGCGGCTCGAACTGCGTTGTCATCAGGTCGCGCTTCTCGATCCCCACGCCATGCTCGCCCGTCAGGCAACCGCCGACCTCGACGCAGAGCTTCAGGATATCGGCGCCGAACGCCTCGCACAGCTCCAGATCGCCGGGCTTGTTGGCATCGAACAGGATCAGGGGATGCATGTTGCCGTCGCCCGCGTGGAACACGTTGGCGACCTTCAGGCCGTACTCGTCCGACATCTCGGCGATCCGGCGCAGGACCTCGGGCAGCGCGCTGACCGGGATGGTCCCATCGAGGCACATGTAATCGTTGATCTGCCCCATGGCGCCGAAGGCGGATTTGCGGCCCAGCCAGATGCGCTTGGCCTCGTCCTCGGACTGCGCCTCGCGCAGCTCCACCGGATCGTGACGGCGTGCGATCTGCATGATGACGCCGAGCTGTTCGTCGATCTCGGCGTCGGAGCCCTCGACCTCCACGATCAAGAGCGCCTCGCACATCGGGTAGCCCGCCTTGGCGAAGGCCTCCGTCGCCTCGATACAGGGGCGGTCCATGAACTCGATCGCCACGGGCAGGACGCCCGCCTTGATGATGTCGGAGACGCAGGCCCCCGCCACCTCGTTCGAATCGAACCCCATCAGGACGGGCCGCGCGCCCTCGGGTTTGCGCAGGATGCGCAGCGTCGCCTCCGTCACCACGCCGAGCTGGCCTTCCGATCCGCAGATCACGCCCAGCAGATCATAGCCCGCCGCATCCAGATGCGCGCCGCCGATCTCCAGCACCTGACCGTCCATCGTGACCATCGTCACGCCCAAAAGGTTGTTCGTGGTCACCCCGTATTTCAGGCAATGCGCGCCGCCGGAATTCATCGCCACGTTGCCGGCGATGGCGCAGGCAAGCTGGCTGGACGGGTCGGGAGCGTAGAAGAAATCCTCTTCCTCCACCGCGCCGGTGACGCTGAGATTGGTGCGCCCCGACTGCACGCGGATGAAGCGGTTTTCATAGTCGATCTCGAGCACTTGGGTAAGCCGCGCCACGCCCAGGATCACGCTGTCGGCGGTGGGCAGCGCGCCCCCGGCCAGCGATGTGCCCGACCCGCGCGGGACGACGGGAACACCCTCTTCGTGGCAGACCTTCATGATCGCCGCGACCTCCGCCGTGCTGGACGGCAGCACCACGGCGAGCGGCGGGCATTTGTAGGCGGTCAGCGCGTCGCATTCATAGGCGCGCGTCTCGGCCTCGTCATGGATGACGCCCGTCGTGCCCAGAACCTCCTGGAGGCGCGCCACGATCCGGGGTTTTCGGGACAGAACGGTGCTGTCGGGTGCCGGCATTTCCATCGGGGTCCTCCTCCGCTGACCCGAGCCTCTCAGCCCGTAGGATTGGTAAAGAAATATAACCAATATCGCCGCCTGACAACAAAAACCCGTTCCCGGGCGGACCAACGGGACGAAATCGCCCATTGCGGTCGGCGCAGTTTGCCGTCAGTCAAGCGGCTATGGAATGGGTCAAGGTGCTGCATTTGCTAGCCGTTCTGGGCTGGATGACGGGGATCTTCGTGGCCCCCCGCGGCCTCATCTTCTGGAAACGCGAATACGCGGCAACCGGCGAATTCGGCCCGGCGGGCGATCTGACGGTCCGGGTCTACCGCTTTTCGCTCGGTCTCGGCGTGGTGGCGATTCTCTCCGGCCTGTGGCTTTTCTGGTGGTGGAGCTTCCCGCTCTGGGCCTGGACGAAACTCGGGCTCGTGGTCCTTCTGGCGGCCCATTACGGCTGGACCGGTCGGCTGATCCTGCGCGCGAAGCGGGGCATTTTCGAGCAAAGCGATTTCTGGCTGCGCGTCTTCAACGAAATCAGCGTGCTGGGCGCGATCGGCGTGCTGATCCTCGTGGTGTTCAAGCCGTTTTGATGTGCAAGGGCCGGCGGCCCGTGCGAAGCTCCCCTGCATGAAACGTTTTCTCAGCCTGTTCGCCGCGCTCATCACGGCGCCCGTTCTCGCCGACCCGGCGCAGGTCGACCGAGTGACCCTGACGCGCAGCGGGGACTCGTGGTCCGTGTCGGTCACGATCTCCCACGGCGACACCGGTTGGGACGACTACGCCGACGGATGGCGCGTCGAAACGCCCGATGGTGAGGTCCTTGGCACACGCGTGCTGCATCATCCGCATGTGGAGGAACAGCCCTTCACCCGGTCGCTCGGCGGTCTGTCCCTGCCCGACGATGTCACGGAAATCGTGGTGCGGTCGCGCACGAACGTCACGGGTTGGGCCGACGACGCGAGCTTCCCCGTGCCGGTGCCGTGGGGCGGTTGACCGGTCGCACAAACGCCCCATCACCGCCAAGTTTGTCGTCTAGGCTTGCAAGATCATTAACGATTCTCGCCCAGGCCTTTCGCCATGTACCGGACGTTCCGCACCAGCCGGGGAAAACCCGATCACTATGAAAAGCAACGCTGTCGCCGGTGCCGAGGCACGGGCGATGCGCCCTGCGGGGTCTGCGGTGGCTCGGGCAAGCTTCCGAAGGGCTGCGATGCCCATGGGCACACCATCTTCGACCGCTGCGACGGTTGCTTCGGGCGCAAGACGGTGCGCTGCCCTGTTTGTGGCGGTGAGCGCTTTGTCTAGCGCCCGCGCTCAGTCGGCGTGGGGCGGATTGCGCGCCGCCTGCATGGTCTGGACCCGGTCCGGCCACTTGGACCGGATATAGGCCAGCACGTCCCAGATCTCGTCATCGCTCAGGGTGCCCTCGAAGGCGGGCATGCCGCTACGGAAGCCCGTGATCCCGCGCATCGCGAGCGCCGACTGCCCACCCAAACGGGTGTAGTCGAACAAAAGCCCGTTGTCGTGGTGCCACGTATGGCCGGTTTCGTCATGGGGCGGGGCGGGAAGGATCCCGTCGGGCCCCGCGACCTGCCAATCGGGCTGCCCCTCGAGGTTCGCCCCGTGACAGGCGGCACAATGGGCCTGGTACAGTTCCGCGCCGCTGAGCAGATTGCGGCCCTCCATCTCGTGGCCCGCCGCCACGGGAAGCGGCGCGAGGCCAAGCGACAGAAGCAGAACGGACAGGGTGCGCTTGCGGATCATCGAGCCTCCGGGTTCAGATCGTGGCGCACGGCGCGGGCCGCGCCGGCATCGGTGACGGTGTCGAAACACTCACGCATCGCGGGCAAGGGCCCGGTCGCGAGAACCACGCCCCCTAACACGACCAGTGATAAAGTCAATTCCGGCCTTCCCGCAACCACGCGCCCAGCATCAGGCCCGCCGAGATCAGCAGGAACAGCCAGGCCGACACAAGCGGCGTGACGGTGACGTCGGTGGTCAGGTAGGCGTCGCGGGTGGTCAGGCCGATCCAGCCGCGGCCCGCAGCGTTGCGTCCTTCCGCCACGCGCCGGAGATCGGGCATCCCCTCCTCCAGCCGCATGACCGCGCCGCTCAACGGCTCCGTCACTGGCAACAGCCGATCGGCGCTCGCGATGGTTTCCTCGAACTCGCGCGGGGCGGCCGGGCCAAGCGCGATCACGGTGTCGAGCGTGCCGTCGGTCAGCCGGTAAAGCCCTTGCTCCGCGCCTTCGATCTCCGCGGTGTAGCGGCCCGGCGCGGTCTCGTTCAGCGCAAGGATTTCCTCCGTACCGTCTGGGTAGGTGACGGTGACATCCGCAGCCTCCTCGGCCAGCGTCCGGCGCGTGACGGTCAGGGTCTGTCCGTCCGCCGTCGCCACCAGTGCCTCTTCCTCGAGGTCGGGCTCTCCCATCATCCAGTGCGCGAGACGGCGCAGCATCTCGAGCTGTGGCCCGCCGCCCTCGTAGCCGCGATCCCAAAGCCATGCGTGATCCGATGCCAGCAGCGCCACGCGCCCCTCGCCCACCCGGTCGAGCATCAGCAGCGGCGCGTCGCTGGCCCCCGACATGACGGTCTGGCCGCCCTGCTCGGTCAGCTCGATCTGCCGGAACCAGCGGCCCCAGGGCGCCTCGGCCTCAGGCGGCGCAGCATGCTCGTCCTCTAGGCCGGCCGTCACCGGGTGGCGATTACCGAGGTCGGTGATCACGGGCAGGTAGGGCTGATCTATCACGCGGGCCGTGGGCCGCCCCGGCAGGATCTCGGCAAGCGGCGTGCGATAGAGCGATGCGGCCGAGGCGAAATCGGGCCCCGCCGCCAGCAGCAGCGCACCGCCATCGGTGACGTATTGCCGGATGTTGTCGATATAGAGCATCGGCAGGATGCCGCGCCGCTGGTAGCGATCGAAGATGATCAGGTCGAACTCGTCGACCGCCTCCATGAACAGCTCCCGCGTGGGGAAGGCGATCAGCGACAGCTCGGAGACCGGCACGCCGTCCTGCTTGTCGGGCGGCCTGAGGATGGTGAAATGCACGAGATCGACCGACGGGTCGGATTTCAGAAGATTGCGCCACGTGCGCTGGCCCGGATGCGGCTCGCCCGACACCAGCAGCACGCGCAGCCGATCGCGGATACCGTTGATCTGCACCACGGCGGCGTTGTTTCGGTCGGTCAGCTCGCCTTCCGCCTCGGGCACGATGAACTGGATGACGTTCTGCCCCGCATGTTCCAGCGTCAGCGGCAGGTTCAGCGTCTCACCCACGGGAACGGTGAAGCTGCGCGGCTCCTCGCCGTCGATGGCAATCAGGATTTCGGAGCGCCCGGCGAGATCGGCCGGGATCGCGCCCTGATCCTCGAGGCGAAGCTGTAGCTGGAACTCCTCACCGATGATGGCGAAGGCAGGCGCGGTCTCGATCACCAGCCGCCGGTCCCAGTCGCCCTCGCGGCCCGTCAAGAGGGCGTGGATCGGCGCGGGCATGTCCAGCACCAGACCGGCGTCGTGCAACTGCCCGTCGGTCAGCAGGATCGCACCGGCGACGCGGGCGCGCGGCACCTCGGCCAGCATGCGCGTCAGCTCTCCCATCAGGAGCGTTCCGGCATTGTCGGGCGCGTCGCCCACTGTCGCAAGGCGCATCTCCATGCCCAGCGCGGCGATCTCGGCCTCCAGCGTTGTAAGCGCCTCTTCGGTCTGAGTCGGCCGGTCGGACAGGTCCTGGCTCGCGCTGGCGTCCGTCACGACCAGCACGATGTCGGACAATGGTTCCCGGTCCTCGGTCTGCAGGGACGGGTTCAGGAGCGCGGCCAGCAGCACCGCGCCCGCCGCAAGGCGATAGGGCCAGCCCTTCAGACCGCGCCAGATCGAGAACCCCACGATCAGAAGCGTCAGCGCGCCCAGCACATAGATCAGGGGCATGGACAGGAGCGGGTCAAAGAGGATTTGCTGCGCCATGACTATTGCCCCAACCGGTCCAGCAGGGCCGGAACATGCACCTGGTCGGATTTGTAGTTGCCCGACAGCACGTGCATCACGAGGTTCACGCCGAAGCGCAGCGCGATCTCGCGCTGGCGCTCTCCGGTCATGCCACGGCCCACGGGCAGAAGCGCGCGGCCGGTATTGTCCACGGCCCAGGCCGCCGCCCAGTCATTTCCGCCGACCAGAACCGGCGTCACCCCGTCGTTGAGGTTGCGGAAGGGCATGCCCTCGATCTGTTCGGCATCGGGCGGGGCGGCCTCGACCCAGACATCGCGGCTGAGGTGGCGGCCCGGGAAATCCTGCAAGAGGTAGAAGGTCCGGGTCAGGACATGGTCCGGCGGGATCGGCTCAAGCGGCGGAATGTCGAGGGGTGCGGCCAGCGTGCGCAGGCGCCGCCCCTCGGGCGTGCCCGACCCGAAGCCACCGATATGGGCGTCGCGCGTGTCGAATACGATCATGCCGCCCGACCGCAGGTAGTCGTTTAGTCGACGGTAGGCCGCCGCCGACGGCATCTCCTGCGCTGCCGAGACGGGCCAGTAGAGCATCGGGAAAAACGCCAGCTCATCGGTTTCGAGGTTCACGCCGATGGGTGGGGCCGGTTCGACCGAGGTGCGCGACCACAGCGTGTTGGTCAGCCCCTGCATGCCCGCTTGCGAGACGCGGTCGAGCTCGGGATCGCCGGTGATCACGTAGGCGAGCGTCACTTCGGACGTGGCCAGCAGCGCAAGCTCATCCTCCGACGTCAGACCGTCGCCGCCGGTGCCCGTCTGCGCGACGGCACCGGACGGGACCTGCCCGATCAGGATCAGCGCGACCACGAGGCCGGCGGCCCTGCGCGAGATCGGCCCACTGAGCCGCCCGGCCAGCCAGAGCGCGGCCAGCGCGTCGATCAGCAGCAGACCGAGGGCCGCGGTCAGAAACGCCGCCATCAGGTCGGTCGCCGGCACCACGTCCATCCCCTCGACAGGCAGGCTCGCGGGCCAGCTTGCGGCCGCAAGCTCGGTCTCTGGCGTCACAACGTTGCGCGCGATGCGCTGCTCTCCGCCGACATAGAGCCCCGGCAACAGATCCGCCGAAAGCGGCGCCTCGACCATGGTCTCGCCCGGAATACCGGGGCGAATCCCCGCGTCGCGCAGGGTGCCGAACCCGTCCATGACCTGCTCCGGCACCCACGTGATCCCGGCCACGTCCTCGGCGTCGGGAATCGCGGGCCGTGTCGAGACCGCCAGACGCTCAAGCATCTGCACGAAGAGCCCCGAGAGCGGCAGGCTCGACCAGTCGGCATTCGCGGTCACGTGGAACAGAACCACGCTCCCCTGCCCCAGGGATGCGCGGGTCACCAGCGGCGTGCCGTCGGTCAGCGACGCGATCGTGCGCTCCGACAGCTGGGGGTCGGGCTGCGCCATGACCTGGCTTTCGACCGTGACGTCGCCGGGAATGTCGAGCCCGAAGAAGGGCGAGGTCTCGGGAAACGGGCTCAGCGCCTTGGGCTCGCCCCAGGACATCGCGCCGCCGACCGTGCGTCCGCCCGCGCGCAGCCGCACGGGCATCAGGGGGCCGGCCGTGTCGCGCGCCACATCCGAGGCCGCCAATCGAGGCCCGGCGAAGCGCACCAGCAAGCCGCCACGCTCGACCCAGTCGATCAGCGCCGCTTCCTCGTCGGGCGACAGCGTCGCGATATCGGCGAGGATCAGCGCATCGGGACTGGCCAGCAGCATGTCAGACAGGCCGCCCTCCATCAGGTCGGCGGTGGGCGCGAGCGCCTGCCGCAGGTAGTGCAGCGGCGACAGGAGCGCCTGCCCCTCGTCCTCGCCCTGCGCGTCGATCAACGCCACTTCGCGCCGTTGCAGCGCGTCGTCGGTGAGGGTGATCGCCCCGGCGGAACGTTCGCCGGCGACTTCGAAGCGCGTGATCCGGTTGCGAAGCTCGGGCGGCAGGTCGAACGGCACCGTTCCGCGCAGTTCTCCGGTGTCGAGGACCACAGTCTCGCGCGCCAGATCGCGGGGGACGCCGGCGGGGTCGAGCCCGTGCGCCACCACGGTCAACTCGCGCGGAGCGGTGGCGAGATGGCGCTGGACGTCGGTCTCGATCGTGCCATCGACGAAGCGCGGCGGGGCCAGCGCGATGACGTCCCGCCCGCCCTGAAAGACGGAGACGGGCCCGATACCCGAAAACGCCGCCAGGAGATCGGCACGGCCCTCGTGAGCCAGCCCGTCGGAGACCCAGAACACCTCCGCCGTGGTGTCGAGGCCCGCGACCCAGTCCGACGCCTCGGAATAGTCGGGCGCATAGGGCGCCGGAGACACCGATGGCAGGCGCGCGGCCCATGCGTTGGCGGACTGGAACGCCGGGGCATCTGCCGGCAGGTCGGTCAATGCGACGACAGCCACGGGCCGGCCCGACCGGCCGGCCTCGTCCAGCAGGACGCTCACCCGCCCGGTCCGGTCGCTCCAGTCCCGCGCCGAGGCCCAGGACGCGTCCATCACGATCAGCAAGGGACCATCGCCCGCCCGCTCGGTCTGGGGATTCAACACGGGGCCCGCGAAACCGATGATCGCCGCGGCAATGGCGAGCATGCGCAACAGCAGCAGCCACCATGGCGTCTTGTCAGTCTGACTCTCGTCGTCCTGAAGCCCAAGCAGGAGGGCGACGCCGGGGAACCGCCTGCGGATCGGGGCTGGCGGCACCGCGCGCAGAAGCCACCAAAGGATCGGCAGCGCGACAATCGCCAGCAGCAGGAGCGGCGTGGTGAAGGCGAGATTCGCGATCATTCCCGACCCTCAGCGGGACGGCCGGAAACAATGCCGTTTTCCACATGGAAAACGTGCCCAGGACCGTGCGCTTTCCGCGCCCCGCTCATGCCCGCACCTTCTCGAGCGCGCGATATAGCCACAGAAGTGCCGGATCGCCCGGCCGCTCCGTGTGATGCACATGGAACTGCCAGCCGGTGCGCCGGGTCGCCTGCAGCAGCCGGTCCTTGCGCGCGGCGAGCCGCTGCAGATATTCCTGGCGCAGGGATCTGGCCTTCAGCGTTTCGAACCGCAAGCTGCCTGACATGGACTCGAACACCGTGCGCCCGTCATACGGAAACGCCTCCTCGTCGGGATCGAGGATCTGGACCAGCGCGCCCTTGACCCCGCGATCCGCCGCGCGGCCCAGAACCTGTTCGATCGCGGCGGGATCACCGAGGAAATCCGAGAAGAACACCGCGCGGCTGCCCAGCGGCATCGCCTGCGGCCGCGGCGCGCCGTAATCGCCGCCCTCATGGCCGTCCATCAGCGCCTGCGCCATCCGCGCAAGTTGCGCGCGCCCGCTGCGGGGCGGCTCGGCCAGATGGGTGAGGCCGACACGCTCGCCGCCATGCACCGCGAGGATCGAGAGCGCCATGGCCAGCGTCTGCGCCCGGCGCAGTTTCGATGGCCGGGACGGCGCGCCGGTGAAGGTCATGGACGCCGCGTCATCGACGCCGATCATCACCGATTGCGCCGCCTGCCATTCGGTCTGGCGAACGAAATGCCCGTCCGACCGGGCCGAGCGCCGCCAGTCGATGGACCTGAGCGCATCGCCCGTTTCGGCGGGGCGGTATTGCCAGAACTCGTCCCCCGTCCCGGCCCGTTTCCGCCCATGCACCCCCAGAAGCACCGTAGACGCCAGATGCTGCGCATCGGCCATCAGCGCCGGCAGCGAGGCGGCCAGCGCCTCGGACCGGGAGCGGAGCGTGTTGGGTGTATGAAGCGCGGACAGGCTCAAGCGGCGGCCTCGATCCGGGTCACGCGCGCCGTCACCTCGTCGATCACCTGCGACAATTCCGCCCCCTCGGCCCGCGCGCCAAAGCTCAGCGCCATGCGATGCGTCAGGACGGGGCGCGCCAGCGCGGCCACGTCGTCGACGGAGGGCGCGAGCCGTCCGTCAAGCAGCGCGCGCGCGCGAACCGTGAGCATCAGCGCCTGCGCGGCGCGTGGGCCAGGCCCCCACGCGACGGAGCTTTTGACGATGTCGGGGGCTTCCTCACCGTCCGGGCGGCAGGCGCGGACAAGATCGAGGATGGATTCGACCACCGCCTCGCCGACAGGCATCTGGCGGACGACCCGCTGCGCGGCGATCAGCGCGTCGGGGTCGAAGACCTGCCGCGCCTCACCCTGTTCCAGACCCGTTGTGGCGACGAGAATGCCGCGCTCGGTCTCGCGGTCCGGGTAGGGCACGTCGATCTGCACCAGAAAACGGTCGAGCTGCGCCTCGGGCAGTGGATAGGTGCCCTCCTGCTCGATCGGGTTCTGGGTGGCGAGCACGTGGAAAGGCTTGGGCAAGGGGCGATGCTGACCCGCGATCGTCACCTCACGCTCCTGCATGGCCTGCAGAAGCGCCGACTGTGTCCGGGGGCTTGCCCGGTTGATCTCGTCGGCCATCAGAAGCCGGCAGAAGATCGGTCCCTCGATGAAGCGAAAGCTGCGGGCGCCGTCGCCGCCGGTCTCCAGCACCTCGGAGCCGAGGATATCCGCCGGCATCAGGTCCGGCGTGAACTGGATGCGGTTCGCGCTGAGCCCCATGACGGTCGAGAGCGTGTCGACCAGCAGCGTCTTGCCCAGCCCCGGCAATCCCATCAAAAGCGCGTGCCCCCCCGACAGCATCGCCGCAAGCGTGAGGGTCACGACCTCTTCCTGGCCGATGATGCGCGTGGCGATGGCGGCGCGCGCCTCGGCCAGCCGGTCGCCCAGCGATTCTATCTCGGCGACGAGGGCTTCGGGGTCGGCTTGGGCCCCTTGCGTGGTCTCGGACATGGCATCGCTCCGCATCATGCTTATCTGGTATCAGGTAACAGACCTATTCCTCCGACCACAAATTGCAAAAGATCGTTTGGCGAAAATGAGGGACACATCATCGTGACGGACAGCACTTCCAAGCCCGGACCCGACAGCCTGATCGCGGCGGCCCGCGCCGCCGAGAAGGATGGCAAACTGCCGCCCGTGCACCTTTGGGACCCGCCGTTCTGCGGCGATCTGGACATGGAGATCCGGCGCGACGGTACGTGGTTCTACGAAGGCACACCCATCGGCCGAAAACCGCTGGTGCGGCTTTTTTCGACCATCCTCAAGCGCGAGGACGGCAAGTATTTCCTCGTCACACCTGTCGAGAAGGTCGGCATCCGGGTCGAGGACGCACCCTTCGTCGCGGTGGATTTCGACGTCGCTGGCGAGGGGCGGGCGCAGGTCATCAGCTTTTCGACGAATGTGGGCGACGTGGTCGTTGCAGGCCCCGAGCACCGGATCCGCGTCCACCGCGACGAGACGGGCGAGCCGTCGCCCTACGTTCATGTGCGCGCGGGTCTCGACGCGCTGATCGACAGGAAAAGCTTCTATCGGCTCGTGGATCTGGGCGAGGCGCATGTGGTCGACGGGACCGACTGGTTCGGCGTCTGGTCGCACGGCACTTTCTTCGCGATCATCCCGGTGGCGGAACTGGGCGTCTGAATCGACCGGCCCGGATGACCCGGGTCAGCATCTCACGATACTCCGTCAAAGCGATTTCAATGGCTCGCGCGACCCCTCAGGCGAAGGAGGCGGTCCTTGCGTCGGTTTCGGCAAAGCCAACCATCAGGCGCGCCATGCAATCCTCGGCCTCCTGCATGCTGGTCACCACGGCGTCGGCTTTCGGCAGGCGTTCGAGGGCCGCGGTATCCGTCGCGATCTGGCCGGACAGGATGATCCTTGCGTCGCCCCGGCATTTGCGCAGCGCGATCATCAGACGCTCCAGCGCATTGACCGAGTGGTCGCCCGAGCAGCTCAGGCCGATGACGCCGCGATCGTCGCGCTCCAGCCGTTCGACGATCTCCGCATGGTCGAGCCCGATCAGCAGACCGACATCCCATCCGTTGCGGCGAAAGAGGTCGGCCGCCATCATGACGCCGAGCGTGTGCTGCTCGCCGGGAACCGCGCAGAAAACGGCCCCGTTCCGCAGCGTGGAGCGCGGCGCCATCCGGCCCGAAGGCATCCGACGGAGCATCGACTGGATGCGCGAGGTCGCCATCGCCACCTCGGTGAAGGGCAGCCGGTCCGTTTCCCACCACTCGCCGAGGCAACGGGCGGCCGGCGCGAGGTGATCGAGACAGACATCCTCGACCGAGAGGCCCGCGTCAATCAGGTCCTCGACCATCAGATCGGCGGTGTCGTTCGTGTCATCGCAGAGCGCGGTGGCAAGAGCTGTCGCCATCGGTGACTGCTTGCAGCAGGCCTTCGCTTCATCGGAGAGTTCGCCCACGCGCGATGCATGGATCACCCGGGCCATGGCCTGTGCCGCGAGGTCCGACAAGCCGCGAGAGGTAAGCGGCGTTGCGGTGGCGCCGTGCGCATCGAGGTGATGGACCACCCCGCGCGGATTCCTGGGGGCTTGGTCGTTCATGGTCACGGGCGCTCACCTTCCGTCGTGTGCCGGCGCGGGTCGTGCCCAACGCTGACGCTGGCTTATGGTGTATGGCACTGTATACCGAACGGAGTGTCAATCAAGATTGACATCTGAATTTTTCGGACCGCCCCGAATTAAGCGAGCAAAAGCAGTGGCAAGCGCGCAAAAATATCTTTTTTGAAATGACTGAATTCTACCGAATCACGCCCTGATTCGAGGTTTCGATTCGCCGCTGGGCGCACCGCTCGCAGTGGGTGAGCGGTGTCAACTTTTCTAGACATCTGTCGCGGGCCGCAATTCCGCCCGCGCAGCGGCCTCGTAACAACGGCGCAAGGATCGGAGAGGCCGGCGGCGCCCGGCGCCACTCATGCCCGGACGGGCTCAGGCCGCGCCTCGGCGATCCGGGGCTGAGGTTCGTCGACGCGCTGACCGATCAGCCCCCAGAGGAACCCGGCCATGATCGCCTGAACTCCCAGCGCGGCGCTAACCACCGCGAAGGCCGCGGGACGGGCAATGACGCTGGGGTCCAGATCGCCCCATCCCGCCTGCCCCCAGACGACGACCGCCCCGACGGCGGCAGCGATCCCCGCGAACAGTAGGATACCCCCGACCTGGCAGGCGCGGTCGACCGTGATCTCCTGCGCCACCCGCTCGAACCGCGGCGACACGGGCATGAGGCCCGCCCTCACGGTATGGAGCCGCGCCAGCGCATAGAAACAGACAAGCTGGAACCCGATCAGCACGAGCGCCGAGGCGAGGATCAGCGAGGCGATATCGAAGGTCACGCCGGCGATCGCGACGGGCCCGCCGAGAAGTGCCGCGAACACCGCGGTGCCCACGGCCAGAAGCGTCATGCCGGGATAGTAGAACAGCCAATTCGGCGCGAAGGTCAGCAGAAGTTTCAGATGCAGCCAGCCATCCCGCCAGCTGCGCAGATGCGGCGGACGCGAGCGGCCATCGGGGCTGAGCGTGGTGGGCACCTCGGTGACCTTCAGCCCCATGATCGTGGCCTTGATCACCATCTCCGAGGCGAACTCCATCCCCGGCGTGTTCAGCTTCAGCCCGAGGATCGCCTGACGCGAGAAACCGCGCAGGCCGCAATGGAAATCGCCCACCGGCGCGCGGAAGAAGACACGCCCGATGGCCGACAGGACGGGGTTGCCGAGATAGCGGTGCAGCGGAGGCATGGCGCTGGGGGCGATGCCGCCCTTGAACCGGTTTCCCATGACGAGGTCGGCACCGCCGCGCAGCGCCTCCACGAAGGCGTCCAGCCGGGAGAAGTCGTAGCTGTCGTCGCTGTCGCCCATGATGACGTAGCGGCCGCGCGCGGCGTCGATGCCGGCGCCGAGTGCCGCGCCGTAGCCCTTGACGGGCACGTCGATCACGCGCGCGCCCAGCGCTTCGGCCATCGCCTGACTGCCATCGGTGGAGCCGTTGTCGGCGATCACGATCTCGCCGCTGATGCCGCTGCGCTCGAGATAGCCACGGGCCTTCCTGATGCAGGTCTCGATGGTCTCCGCCTCGTTGAGGCAGGGCATGAGGATGGTCAGTTCGGTCATCGTGGACGTCTCCTGTCGCGCGTTCTCGATCCGGGCGCATGGGCCGGTTGAGCGCGAAGGAACCCGAGAAACGCGGCGGAAATTGGGAAATCAGCGGGCGTTCGCGGCGCAATTCCCTGTCCCGGCACCCCGCGCGACCGGATGCCGCCGTTTCTTCGCGATTGCGCCGCGCTTTTGTCGCTCTGGCATGGTGTTGGGACGCAACAGAGAGCAAAGAAGGCGAGGCAACCGCTGATGCATTCTCGAGCAGACACGCAGCAGGACGCGACACCGGACGCGGCACGGGCCGCGACGCCGGGCGCGATGCGCGCCATGGGACTGGCCCTGATCGCAGCGCTGGCGCTGGTGTTCCTGCGCAGCGCGCTGGTGGCCCCTCACGCGGCCGAGCTGATGACCGTTGGCGACAACGACAGCATCATGCGCCTTCTGTCTGTCCGCGACTGGCTGAACGGTCAGGGTTGGTTCGACATGTCCAACGCCCGCGTTCTCCCGCCCGAGGGCCTGTCGCTGCACTGGTCGCGTTACGTCGACCTGGGCATCGCAGGCGTGGTCGGCGGCCTGTCGCTTTTTCTGCCCTACCCAGAAGCCGAGGCGCTGACGCTGGTCCTCTGGCCCGGCCTGCTGATGGTGTGTTTCCTGGCGCTGACCATGGTGATGACCTGTCGGCTGTTCGGGCCGCAGGCCGCGGCGGTCGCGATCATCGCCGTCGTGCTCTGGCGGCTGACCGGGTTCAATTACTTCGGGCCGTTGCAACTCGATCATCACGGGCTGCAGATCCTCCTGCTCGCCGTCGTGGTCTTCACTCTGGTGACCGACGGCTCCGAGATCCGGCGCGGGGTGATCGGCGGGGCGGCGGCGGCGCTGTCGCTTGCCGTGGGGCTCGAGAACCTCCTGCCGATCGCCGCTGCAGGCGTGATCCTCGCCGTGATGGCCGTGGCCTCGGGAAACAGGGGGCGGCTGCAACTTCAGGCCTTCGGGATTTCGCTCTTCGCGGTCGCCCTGCCGCTTCACCTGGGACAGACCGCTCCGAGCGAGTGGATGCTTGCCCGCTGCGACGAGCTTGGCCCGCAGATCCTTGGGCTGGTCGGCCTCGCGGCGCTCGCCGCAATCGCGATCGGTACAATGGCGGCGCGTTCGCCCGGTCTGCGCGTCCGGATCGGCGCGGCGTCGGGCGTCGCGGTCATCGCGGCCGCCGGTGCTGTCTGGATCATGCAGGCCTGTCCGAATTTTCCCTATGGCAACCTGCCTGACACGGTCCGGGAAATGATTAGCGCCTGGATCGTCGAGGCGCGCCCGGCCCAGACCTTCATCGCCGCGGCCGAGCCCCTCGCGTTCAGCCACATCCTGCCCACTTTGGCGACGACCTGCGCCGCGACGGCGGTGATACTGTGGCGCCGGGGAACAGGCGCCGCAGGAACCCACGAGACCCGTGCCGCCGCCATTCTGCTCATATTCGCATGGATCGGGACGGTTGGCAGCTTCGCGCAGGTGCGAATGACCGTCCTGTCGGCGCCCGTCATTCCGGTTCTCATGGGCTACACCGTCGCCGCGCTTCTTGACATGCGCCGGCAGATCGCACGACCGGGCCTGGCATCGCTTGCGGTGGTGGGTTTCGTCGCCGGCGCAATCGTCCCGGGGCAGTTGCACCTTGCCTTCACGGTCATCTCGGCGGCGCATGCTTCAAGCGGCAGCAGCGCGGGTGTCCGCGACGGACAGAGCAACGGCTGTCGACACCCCGACATCATCACGAGCCTGAACCGCCTGCCCGAGGGGCGGGTCCTCGCTCCGACCAGCCTTGGCCCGCCGATCCTGTACGGGACGCACCACATGATGGTTTCGGTCCCCTACCATCGAAGCGCGGAGGCTCTCGGCAACGCGCTGTTGGCCTTCTTGAGCGATGCCGACGCCTTCCATGCCGTGGTCGAGCAGTCCCGCCCTGATTACGTGGTCTTGTGCGGCGACGGTCTCTATGCTGACGGCGGGGCCTTCGTGAACGCCTTCCTTCGGGGCGAGCGTGTCGAGGGTTTCGTGCCCGTCACCGGTTTCGGGTCCGGGATCATCGTGCTGGAGGTGGTGCGATGAGAGACGCGGCGCGCCTGTCGATCCGGCTGGGCAAGCCGCTCCGTTTTCTCATCGTGGGGGCCGTGTTCGCGCTCGGCTACGCGGTCGCGACCGCGCTGCTGGTCGGAGCCGCGGGCCTCCCGGCCTTCGCGACCTCGGTCCTGCTCTACGTGGCCTGCATTCCGGCCGCATTCTTCGTGCAGGCAAGGTTCACCTTCACCGGCCAGAAGGCACGCCGCGGCGGCTTTCTCGTCTATGCAGGGATGCAGGTGGTCAGCCTCGCGCTCGTCGCGTCCGTGACGACACGCTTCGTGACGCAGGTCTTCGTGCTCGACACACTACTTTTCCTCGCCACGGCCGGAACGGCGGCGCTGGTCAGTTACGCGGTGAACGACAGGTTGGCCTTCGCATCAAAGGCCTGAGGCTGTCAGGCCAGCGGCGTGAGACGGGCCACGAAGTGCAGGCCGCGCCCGAACACAAAACTGAACGGCGCCGGGTAAAGCGGCACGTCTGTCGAGAGCGTCTCGATCCCCAGCCCCGCCTCGGCGTACCAGTTTTCCCAATCGGCGTGGGAGCCATAATTGTAGGGCAGCACGACGCCATGGGGCGCGTTGCCGACCCAGTCCATGAATCGCAGGGTCATGTGATCGATGGCGTTCTGCGAGAAATGATCCTTCAGGATGACGGCCTTGCGCGCCACGCGCGCCGCCTCCGCCAACAGGATGCGCGGGTCGTCCGTGTGATGCAGCACATCGACGAAGCTGACGACATCAAAGCTCTTGTCAGGATGCGGGATGCTGTGGCCGTCGAAGATATCGACCGGGATATGCGAGGTCGGACGGGCCATGATGTCGATGCCGCGGACACTGGTATCGGGCGCCTGCGCGGCGATCAGCTTCGCGATCTGCCCGTCGCCCGTGCCAACATCGAGAATGTCGCTGCCCGGCTCCACGAGCGCGCCGAGCGCCTCGCCCAGAACCGAAACGCGACGATTGAACACGATCCGCTCGTGTACCTGACCAAGGGTTGCCGTAACCATCTGTCCCACCTCATGTATCCGACGCAGCCCCCGTGCCCTGTCCGGGCCGGAAACGCCTGGTTCGTTTCGCTATGGCAAACGATTTGGACGATATTGAGGCGCGTGTCCGCGAGGCGATCGGGCAGACGGCTCGCTACAGCGCTTCGGAAGCCAAGTACGAAAGCTGACAAAACACAGCGCTCAAGAAGCCGGAGGCAATGACGCGAAATACACGCTCTCAAGCAGCGATAAGGTAGCGCAGACCAGGGGTAGTTAAGGTGCCCCCAGATTTGTAGACGCTTTGCCCCCTTACCTTGAGCCGAGGAGGCGACCCGCTGGCCGAGAAGCGCGTGGCCGTTCCAGTTTGCTTGAAGAGCATTGGAAACCGTCGATCGGCGCAATGCACCGGAGCGTTCCGGGAGACTGCGGACCTTTCGGCTACCAGGCCTCGTTGGAGACCAGCCTGACCCCGAGATGGGCCGGTGGCGCGCCGACGGCGCAGCCGCCGCGGGCGGGGTCCCGTTCAAGGTAGGACATAGCCGCGACATGCTCGCCGCCGACATAGAAGGCGGGGCATCGTTCCGGCGCGACGTCCTCGGCGTAGCAGTCCTGCGTCCATTCCCAGACGCTGCCGTCGAGATCGGAGATACCTTCAGGGCTGGTGGAGTATCCGCCGCGCGGCTTCAGCGCGCGTGGCGCATTTCCCTCGGTCAGGTAGGCCGAGGCCCAGGTCAGCGCAGGATCGGTGAAGGTCGGATCGGGCTCTTCGGGGAGTACGTCCTGCGCCATGAATGCCCATTCTTCCGCCGTCGGAAGCCGGAAGTCGTGGCCCGTGACGTCATTGATCCAGGCGACGTATTCCCCGACATCGAGGTAGCTGAGTCCCGTGGCCGGTTGCCTGTCGGATGTCAGGCCCGGACGCGTCCTGAGTTCCAGCGTGCAGGCCCCGGCGTCGTGGCAGGCGTTCCATTCCGCGACGCTTACCTCGTAGCGCTGGACGAAGAGTGCACGGCCGTCCTGAAATACGACCGGCATCTCCGCCCGGGACGGCAGCGCCGCCGAAGCCTCTTCGGGACCGCGCCGCAAGGACGCGGCCCCGAAGGCGACGGCCACCACTGCGGCCATTGTGGCGAATACGGCAATCCGCAATGCCATTCCGGACGATGCAGCGGTGGCGGTCATGTCTGGTGCCTCCCCAGCCTATCCGAAGGCGCGTGGCGCGACGACCTGTTCCATCAGGTCATTGTTCCATTCGCCCTCCACGACGAAGTGGGCGGTGGCGCCCTTCAGGGCCGCGATGATCAGGTTGTGGTTGACATAGGCGTAGACGCCCGGCTGCTCGAAAGTGTACATCGCGGCCATCGCGCTGCCGCCGCGCACGAACCATGTCTCCATGCCGGAGAGCGGCGGATCGGTGAACGAGCTTTCCCAGACGTAGTCGCCGTGGCCGCCGATCAGGTGCGGGCGGCTGTCCACGTTGCACGAGTTGTGCACCATGAGCACCGTCTCGCCGACCCGCGCCCTGAGCGCGTTGTCGCCGGTCAACGCGCCCACCGCACCGTTGAAGACCTGGTGCGTGGGCGTCAGCGTCGCCATCGCCTCGAGGCTGTCGGCATAGTCGTCGCCGGCATTCTCGTAGAACCTGTAGTCGCCGTTCTCGTCGCGCGGCAGGTAGTAGTCCTGCTCGCCGAAATAGGCGATGCTGT
>CAZOBK010000056.1:0-19968 GCA_964578115.1 uncultured Roseicyclus sp. | reverse complement strand
CGGACGCGCAAGGACCGGCAATATGACGCGGAAACGTGGTAGGCCCGGAGGGACTCGAACCCCCAACCAAAGCGTTATGAGCGCTCTGCTCTAACCAATTGAGCTACAGGCCCGCCTGATCCCACGCTTATTGGCGGCCCGCCGGGGCGTCAAGCGCGGGCTTACCGCGGTTCGCTTGCGCCAAGCGGGGCCTTCGCCTAGACGGGTGGCATCGCGTATCACCGCCCCGGAGCCTGCCCATGCCGCCCCTGTCCAGCCTCGCCCTGCGCTATGTCGCCTGGTTCGTCGGCCTGAGCATCCTCTACGGGCTTCTGGTGAATTTCGCGGCACTCCCCTCGAGCCTCGCGACCGGGGTGATCCTCGCCTCGGCGCCGGCGGCGGATGTGGGCCTTCAGGCCGCGCGCCGCGCGACGCGGGCGCTGTCGTTGGCCGACTGGGGCAAGATCTGGGGCCTGTGCATGGGGATCTACCTGCTTCTGAGCGTGGTGGGGCCGCTCATCCTTGCGGCGACGGTCACAGGTCTTCGCGAGGGGATCGGGGCGACGGGCATCGTCGAGACCACGTTGATGCTCGCCGGGGCCACGGGGCTCATGATGGCGATCTTCCTGTGGATCGGCAGCCGTACGGCAGGTGGCCGCGCGTCGGGCTGACGTCACGCGGGGTGGGGGCGCTGCCCCCGGCCTGCGGCCTCCCCCGGAGTTTCCTGCCAGGATGAAGGCCAGGATGAAGGGGTGTCAGCCCTCGAGCACCACCAGCGCGTGCCGCTTCTTGCCGGCGCTGAGCTTGATCGGCGCGGCCATGTCGGCGGCGGCGATCATCTGGCCCGCATCGGTGATCTCCACGTCGTTCATGCGCGCGCCACCATCCGCGATCAGGCGCTTGGCCTCCTTGCCGGATTTCGCAAGGCCCGAACGGGTGATGAGTTGCGCCACGGAAATGCCGTCGCCGACCTCGGCCGCGCTTAGGCTCAGCGTCGGCAGGTCCTCGCCCGCGCCACCCCGCTCGAAGACCTCGCGCGCGGTGGCTTCGGCCGCCTCCGCCGCCGCGCGGCCATGGCAGAGCGCGGTGACTTCATTGGCGAGCACGATCTTGGCCTCGTTGATCTCGGACCCCGCCAGCGCGCCCAGCCTGTCGCATTCCTCCACCGGCAATTCGGTGTAGAGCTTGAGGAACCGACCCACATCGGCGTCGGTGGTGTTGCGCCAGAACTGCCAGAACGCGTAGGCGCTCAGCATCTCGTCGTTCAGCCAGATCGCGCCCGATGCGG
The DNA here is from genome assembly GCA_964578115.1 of uncultured Roseicyclus sp. Lineage (GTDB taxonomy): Bacteria > Pseudomonadota > Alphaproteobacteria > Rhodobacterales > Rhodobacteraceae > Roseibacterium. The sequence goes on along the minus strand of CAZOBK010000056.1, from coordinate 18,701 downwards.
TCTTGCCCATCTTGCGGCCGTCCGAGGTGGTCAGAAGCGGCGTGGTCATGCCGTAGATCTCGTGGTCGAGCACGCGGCGCGTCAGGTCGATCCCGTTGACGATGTTGCCCCACTGGTCGGAGCCCCCGAACTGCACCCGGCAGCCGTAGCGGCGGTTGAGTTCGAGGAAATCGTAGGCCTGCAGGATCATGTAGTTGAATTCGAGGAAGCTGAGCGATTGCTCCCGGTCGAGGCGCGATTTCACGCTTTCGAAGCTGAGCATACGGTTGACCGAGAAATGCCGCCCGATATCGCGCAGGAACTCCAGGTAATTCAGGTCATCGAGCCACTCGGCATTGTTGAGCATCAATGCGCCCGTGGGCGCGTCGCCATAGTCGAGATACTTGGCGAAGACGGTCTTGATGCCGGCGATGTTGTCGTCGATCTGTTCGGGGGTGAGCAACGGACGTTCATCGGCACGGAAGGACGGGTCGCCCACCTTCGTGGTGCCGCCGCCCATCAGCGTGATGGGCTGGTGCCCCGTCTTCTGCAGCCAGCGCAAGGTCATGATCTGCATCAGGCTGCCCACATGCAGCGACTTCGCGGTGGCGTCGAAGCCGATATAGCCCGGCACGACGCCCGCGATCAGGGCCTCGTCGAAGCCTTGCATGTCGGTGCAATCGGCGAGGAAGCCGCGTTCGATCATCACCCGGAGAAAGTCGGATTTGGGCTGGTAGGTCATGCGTGTCGCGTCCATTCTGCGTCCGAGCGGGCTATAGCGGGCGGGGCGATGAAGGAAAAGGGGGACCGGGCCGGGCGCTGGACCATCGCGGGCTTCATGTCGGGCACGTCGCTGGACGGGATCGACATGGCTGTCGTCGAGACCGATGGCGTCGATATCCTGTCACTGGGTCCGACGCGCTACAGGCCCTATTCGGACGAAGAGCGCGAGACGCTGCGCGCGGCGCTTGGCACATGGCCCGGGGACGAGCGCGCCGAGGCCGCCGCGCGGGTGGTGGAGGCCGCGCATGCCGAGCTCTGCGAGGATCTGCACGAGGTCGATGCGCTGGGCTTTCATGGCCAGACGCTGGCCCATGACCCGGAGAACCGTCGCACCCATCAGGCCGGCTGTGGCGCGCGGCTGGCGCGGTCCACGGGCCGAACCGTGATCTGGGATTTCCGCTCGACCGACATGGAGATGGGCGGGCAGGGCGCGCCGCTGGCGCCGTTCTACCACTGGGCCTGCGCGCGGTATATCGGGGCGGAGGGGCCGCTGGCCTTCCTCAACCTCGGCGGCGTGGGCAACATCACCTGGACCGATCCGCACGCGCGCGCGCCCGATACGCCGGGGGCCTGCCTGGCCTTCGACACGGGGCCCGCCAATGCGCCGATGGACGACCTGATGCATGTCCGGGGCCTCGGCGCCTTCGATCACGAGGGCGCGCTTGCGCTGAGCGGTCGGGTGTCGCGCGATGTGGTGCGTGCCGCCATGGGCGCCCGGTTCTTCACAAGAATGCCGCCCAAGTCGCTGGATCGGAATGATTTTGCCGGGTTGCTCGACGTGGTGGCAGAGCTTTCGGACACGGACGCGCTGGCGACTCTGGCCGCGGTCTGCGTCGCCGCGGTGGCGCGGGGGATGGTGCACATGTCAGCCCCGCCCGAGCGTGTGCTTGTGACCGGCGGCGGGCGGCGGAACGCGGCGCTGATGACCGGGCTGCGCGCCGCGCTGCGCTGCGAGGTGGAGGCAGTGGAGGCGGTTGGGCTCGACGGTGATTACCTCGAGGCACAGGCCTTCGCCTATCTCGCGGCGCGGGTGCTGAGGGGGCTGCCGACCAGCGCGCCTGGGACGACGGGCGTGCCCGCGCCCGTGGGCGGCGGGCGCAAGTCGTTGCCGTAACGCCGCGGTTCAAGCCTTTGGAATGTCGAAACCTTCCGGCGCGAGCGTGAAGCCGTCGAAGCGGAACCCCGGCGATACCGTGCAGGAAACAAGCGTGTAGTCCCCAGTCGTGCGCGCGGCCTGCCAATGGTCTTTCGGCACGATGATCTGGGGGCGGCCTGCGGTCAGATCCGGGGTCAGAAGGTGGTCGACCGCCGGCCCGGCCTCGGTCTCGGCCAGCGACAGGTTCAGGGGCGCGCCGGCGTGGTAGAGCCAGATCTCGGTGGCATCGACGCGGTGCCAGTGGCTCCGCTCGCCCGCCTTGAGCAGAAAATAGATGCAGGTGCCGGTCGGGCGTCCATCGTTTTCGGCCACCCAGGTCTGGCGGTAATGGCCGCCCTCGGGATGCGGCTGAAGCCCGAGCGTCGCGATGATGCCATCTGCCGTCATGGATGAAGCTTTCGTGCCAGATCATTGAAATCGCTTGCCATCACGTCCCAGTCCTCGCTTGGGCCAAGGTCCTGCGTCTGGTCCGGCCCGTATTCGGTGACGCGCGGAACGAAGGCCGTTTGCAGGCCCGTTTCGCGCGCGGCGGCGAGGTCTCCGTTATGGGCGGCGACCATCATCACCTCGCCGGGGTCGAGGCGCAGCGCGGTGCAGCAGGCGAGGTAGACGGCCGGTTTCGGCTTGTAATCGCGGGCCAGTTCCGCGCCAAGGATGCAGTCCCAGGGCAGGCCACTGTGTTTCGCCAGCCGCGTCATCAGCGCGATCGACCCGTTGGAACAGGGCGCGATGATGTGGTCCGCCTTCATCGAGCGCAGCCCCGGCACGACGTCGGGCCACGGGTCCAGCCGCTCCCACGCGGTACTCAGGCTGTCGGGGGCCGTGACGCCGAAAGCCTCGGCCACGCGGTGCAGGTTCTCCAGATGCAGATCGTCCAGTGGTACGTAGCCCCGCCCACCATCGCGGATGCGCGCCATGGCGGGGTCGTATTCCGCCCGCCACGCCATCGCGAAGGCCGTCGCGTCGACCTGCGGCAGCACCGCGGCCACCTCGCGCGCGACGGAGGTGCGCCAGTCCACGCAGGTGCCGAAAACGTCGAAGATCAGGGCCTTGGGCATGGAGGTGAACCTGCCACGGGATGCGGGGTCAGTCGAGCGTCATATCGAAACGGATCACCACGGCCTCCGAGCGCGACTTGACCACTCACGGCCCCGCCTCATCCCCGAAGGATACTCCGCCCCGCGTAAACCGCTGTCTCTTCAAGATTTTCCTCGATCCGGATCAGCTGGTTGTATTTCGCAAGCCGGTCGGAGCGTGCGAGCGACCCGGTCTTGATCTGCCCGCAGTTCGTGGCCACGGCGAGGTCTGCGATTGTGGCGTCCTCGGTCTCGCCCGAGCGGTGGGACATCACGCAGGTCATGCGGTTGCGATGCGCCAGCGACACGGCGGCCAGTGTCTCGGAGAGCGTGCCGATCTGGTTGACCTTCACCAGCAGAGAGTTGCCGCAGCCCTTCTCGATCCCCTCGGCCAGACGCGCGGGGTTGGTCACGAAAAGATCGTCGCCCACAAGCTGCACGCGGTGGCCGAGCACCTCGGTCAGCGTGGCCCAGCCGTCCCAGTCATCCTCGGCGCAGCCATCCTCGATCGACAGGATCGGGTAGTCGTCGACCAGCGCCTGCAGATAGGCCACGTTCTCGTCCGCGGTGAGCGTTTTGCCCTCACCGGCAAGTACATAGGCGCCGTCCTTGAAGTATTCCGTGGCTGCACAGTCTAGCGCGAGCATCATGTCGTCGCCGGGGGTGTAGCCGGCCTTTTCGATGCTTTTCAGGATGAAATCGAGCGCGTCGCGGGTGGACGAGATATCCGGCGCGAAGCCGCCCTCGTCGCCGATGCCGGTGGACAGGCCCGCGCCCGAAAGCTCCTTTTTGAGCGTGTGGAAGACCTCCGAGCCCATGCGGACGGCGTCCGCGATGCTGTCGGCACCCACCGGCATGATCATGAATTCCTGGATGTCGATCGGGTTGTCGGCATGCTCGCCCCCGTTGATGATGTTCATCATCGGCACGGGCAGCACGCGCGCCGCCGTGCCGCCCACGTAGCGATAGAGCGGCTGGGCGGTGAACTCGGCGGCGGCCTTGGCCACGGCGAGGGAAACGCCCAGGATCGCATTGGCGCCGAGGCGGCCCTTGTTCTCGGTGCCGTCGATCTCGCACATGGCGGCGTCGATGGCCTCCTGCTCGGTGGCGTCGAAGCCCACGAGGCTTTCGGCGAGCTCCCCGTTCACGGCGGCCACGGCCTCCCGCACGCCCTTGCCCATATACCGGCTCTTGTCGCCGTCGCGCTTTTCCACGGCCTCGTGGACGCCGGTGGATGCGCCCGAGGGCACGGCGGCACGGCCCATGCTGCCGTCCTCGAGCGTGACATCGACCTCCACGGTCGGATTGCCGCGGCTGTCGAGAATCTCACGGGCGTGGATGTCGATGATGGTGGTCATGGGTCGATCCCTCGGGGTGCTTGGCCTTTGCCGTGTCTCTAGCGGGCCATGGGCTCCGTGAAAAGGTGTCAGGCCGCCGCGCGCTGGCGCAGTTGAGCCTCGCGCCAAAAGGTATAGAGACCGCTGCCCACCACGATGGCGGCGCCGATCAGGGTCCACGTGTCGGGCCGTTCGCCGAAAACGAGGTGCGCGATGACGAGGGCGAAGACGAGGCGGGTGTAGCGAAACGGCGTGACCGCCGAGATGTCGCCAACGCGCATGGCCGAGGTGATCGAGAAGATGGCGACGAGCGTCATGGCCGAGCCGAGCGCCAGCCAGCCTGCCAGTTCCGGCCGGAGCGGCTGGAAGGCGCCGAAGAACGGCGTGATCAGAAGCCCGCCGATCCCCGCGAAGGCGAAGCTGTAGCTGGCCAACAGCGTCGTGGGCACCGTCCGGGGTACGGGCCGGGTGGCCAGATCGCGCAGGCTGAGGCCGATGGCCGCGATGACGGCAAGCCAGATGCTCGCGTCGAAGCCGGCCGTTCCCGGGCGGATGATCAGGAGCACCCCGAAGAGCCCCACGAAAATGGCGAGCCAGCGGCGCCAGCCGACCCGCTCGTTCAGGAACAGCGCGGCACCCAGCGTCACCAGAAGCGGATTGGCCTGGATCACCGCCGAGAGCGTCGACAGGGGGATGAGCGCAAGTGCGCTGACGAAGGCCACTGTCGCCAGCATCTCGGCCCCGTTGCGCAGCATGACGGGGCGCATCAAGAGCACCGGCGAGAACCAGCGATGGCCCTGCACCCGCGCCCAGACCGCGAAGATCAGCGCGCCGGGAAGGCTGAGCAGAAAGATCACCTGTCCCACCGGCAGGTCGCCCGCCAGGAGCTTGATGGACATGTCCGCCAGCGCGAAGGCCAGCATGGCCAGGGTCATCCAGCCCATGCCCTTGAGATTGTCCATGTGCGCCGCCTCCCTGCCGGTGTCCCCTAGCGCGCCCGGCGGGTGGGGGGAAGGGCCTTGCGCGGCTACTCCGCCAGCGGCCCGATCTCGGGCAGGGCGTGGCCCGCCTCGGCCAGCGCGGGGGCGATCTGGTTGGCGATCGACCGGCGCGTGACGGGGCCGCGGAAATGCAGCACCACGGTGCCGGTGTCGTCGATGAAGAAGGTCTCGGGCATGGCCACGATGCCCCAGTTCAACCCGTTGCCTGCCCGGTCGTCGCGGCCGATGGCGTCATAGGGGTCGCCCAGTTCCTGCAGGAACGACAGCGCCTGATCCACCCGGTCGTTGTAATTCACCCCGTAAAGCGGCATCCCCGCCTCGGCCAGTGCGGTCAGGACGGGGTGTTCGACGCGGCAGGGCGGGCACCAGCTGGCGAAGAAATTCACCGCGATCAGGCCGTTGCCCTCCAGCATGTCGCGGGTCAGGAGCGTCTTGTCGGCCAGCGGATCGAGGTCGAGGGCGGGGGCAGGGCTGCCCTGCTGCACCGATCTCAGCGCGGTGGTGTCCACGCCCTGCTGCATGGCGAACTGGTTGTTCTGCAGCTGCCACAGCCAGATGCCCGCAACCCCGAGGAACAGGATCAGGGGCAGCAACATCAGCCAGTTGAATTTCATGTACTCTTTCCGCGCCGCGCTTCCACGTTCGACAATCTGGTCCGCGTGCGCCGCGCCTTCCAGACCGACAGGATCACGATCGCGACAAGTGGCACGATCGTCACCGCGTAGGCCGAGAGAACCTCGACTGCATATTGTCCGAGGTCGGGCATTAGGAAAGACCTCCGAGGTCGGGCATCAGGCCATCCTCTCCTGCGCGATGAGCGCCTTTAGGCGGCGGGCGCGAATCTCGGTGCGGGTGCGGTAAAGCACCAGCGCGAGAAACAGGAAGCCGAAGCCCGCAAGCGCCGTGATCAGCGGATACCAGAACACGTCCGCAATGTTCTGTTCGGCATCGAGCGACAGCGTCGCGCCCTGGTGCAGGCCCTGGTTCCAGAACACCAGCGCATAGCGCGAGATGACCGCGAAGACCGAGCCCACGAGGCAGAGGACCGAGGTCAGGTCGGCTGCCGCGTCGGGGTTCTCCACCGCCTCCCAGAGCGCGATGTAGCCGAGGTAGAACAGGAACAGGATCAGGAACGAGGTCAGCCGCGGGTCCCATTCCCACCATGTGCCCCACATGGGCTGGCCCCAGATCGCGCCGGTGGCCAGCGCGATCAGCGTAAAGATCATCCCCACGGGGGCCGCGGCCTTCGCCGCCAGCGCCGAGACATGGTGGCGCCGTATCAGCCAGATGAGCGATGTGACCAGCATCATGAACCATGCGTTGACGGCCATGATCGCCGCGGGGACATGGACGTAGATGATCTTGACGGTGGAGCCCTGCCGGAAATCGTCCGGCGTGAAGAAGAACCCCCAGACCAGCCCGCCGATCAGGCAGACGGCCGCCAACCCCCAGACCCACGGCAGGATCGCCGCGGACACGGTCATGAACTTGCGCGGGTTCGCGTATTCCCAGAGCGATGCCATGTTCGCGTTTTATGCGCGGATGTTTGCGCTCTCAATGGGACGCGGGAGCGCAGATTGACGCGGTCACGCGTCGCTGACGGAGCGCGCGCCAGGGGGCGGCGTCGGGTTTGCGTATTTTCGGAAAGATGAAGGGCAGGTCAGCGCAGGTTGATCCGGAGCGCGGCCGCGGCGGCGAAGGGCAGAATGGCGAGCGCGCCCAGCGTGATCCCGGCCAGCAGGATGAGCGGCGTGGTGGCGTCCTGCCCCTCTGCGCCGCTGATGACCGCGAGCGCGCCGAAGATCAGCGTCGGCACGTAAAGCGGCAGCACCAGCAGCGACAGGAGCAGCCCGCCGCGCTTGATGCCCACGGTCAGCGCCGCGCCGAAGGTGCCGATGGCGCTGAGCGCGGGGGTGCCAAGCGCGAGGGAGGCCAGGAGCCACGGGTAAGCGGGAAGCGGCAGGTTCAGCAGGAGCCCGAGGACGGGCGCTGCCAGCACCAGCGGCAGGCCCGTGGTGATCCAGTGCGACAGCGCCTTCATCGCCGCGACGCCTTCCAGCGGCACCGGGGCGGTGGCCAGAAGGTCGAGCGTCCCGTCCTCCCAGTCGAGCTGGAAGATGCGGTCGAGCGACAGAAGGCACGCGAGAAGTGCGCCGAGCCAGAGGATGCCCGGTGCGATGGTCTCGAGCACCTGCGTCTCGGGGCCCACGCCGAAGGGCACCAGCGTGGCGAAGATCAGGAAGAAGGCCAGCGACAGGCCGAAGCCGCCGCCCGCGCGCACGGCAAGCGCGAGGTCGCGTTTCAGAAGCCCCAGCATCAGCCGACCTCCTCGGCGAAGGGATCGCCGCCAAACGGATCGTCCGCGCGCAGGCGCCGGGCCATGAACGGGGTGACGTCGAGCGTGTGCGCATTGGGCAAGCCGAGGTCGATATGGGTCGCGATCACAGCCGCGCCGCCCGTGGCCAGATGCGTCTCCACCGCGCGGGCGAAGCGCGCGACGTTTTCCACGTCGAGCGAGACCGTGGGCTCGTCGAGGCACCAGACGGGGCGGCCCGTGACCAGAAGCCGCGCCAGCGACAGGCGGCGTTTCTGGCCGGCCGACATCTCGCCCGCGCGGCGGTCGGCCAGCGGATGCAGGTCGAAGGCGTCGAGGGCGGGGGTGATGTCATGGGCGGCGAAGGCGCCGGCCCAGAAGCGCAGGTTCTCGGCCACGGTCAGTTGCGCCTTGAGCCCGTCGGCATGGCCCGCATAGGCAATGGCGTCGGGCGCGCAACCGATGGTGCCGGCAAGCGGCGGGGTCAGGCCCGCCAGCGTGCGCAACAGCGTCGTCTTGCCCGCGCCGTTCGGGCCGCGCAGGATCAGCGCCTCACCTGCGGCCACGGAAAAGCCCACCCCGGCGAGGACTTGCGCCGAGCCGCGGGCGCAGGAGAGGTCGGTCACGGTCAGAAGCATGGCCCCAGTGCGGTAGCCGATTGCGCGCGGAAGGGGAAGCGCATCCGGGGCCCCCGGACCGGCCCTTTTCGGGGTTTCGCCCAGGCGGCGCCGGAAGGGTGACAACTTAGCGCAACGGGGCGATGGGCTCTTGCAATGTATGCGATTGCATACCAGAAGGAGCGAGAGACGTTTTGGCCAATTGCGCGCCGCAAGGCGGCTTTGCCATCACAGGACCCAGAGACGCAGCTCAGACGACCGCATGAAGGGAGGCTTTTATGCCCATTAACGTCGGCCACGATACCGCAAAGACCCGCAAGACCCTCAAGGTCGGAGACCGGACATACGGCTATTATTCCATCGCTGCCGCGGAGGCTGCCGGGCTGGGCGATTTCTCGCGCCTTCCCGCCGCGCTGAAGGTGGTGCTGGAGAACATGTTGCGCTTCGAGGACGGCAAGACGGTGTCGGTCGACGACATCAAGGCCTTCTCGACATGGGCCGCGCAGGGCGGCCAGAATCCGCGTGAGATCGCCTATCGCCCGGCGCGCGTGCTGATGCAGGACTTCACCGGCGTTCCCGCCGTCGTCGACCTTGCGGCCATGCGCGACGGCATCAAGGCGCTGGGCGGTGACGCGCAGAAGATCAACCCGCTCAACCCCGTGGACCTCGTCATCGACCACTCGGTGATGATCGACGAGTTCGGCAATCCGCGCGCCTTCCAGATGAACGTGGACCGCGAATACGAGCGCAACATGGAGCGCTACACGTTCCTGAAATGGGGCCAGTCGGCCTTCGACAATTTCCGCGTGGTGCCGCCGGGCACCGGCATCTGCCACCAGGTGAACCTGGAATACCTCGCCAAGACGATCTGGTCCGACACCGACCAGTCGGGCGAGATGGTGGCCTATCCCGACACGCTGGTGGGCACCGACAGCCACACGACCATGGTCAACGGCGCGGCCGTTCTGGGCTGGGGCGTGGGCGGCATCGAGGCCGAGGCCGCGATGCTGGGACAGCCGATTTCCATGCTGATCCCCGAGGTCGTGGGCTTCGAGCTGACCGGCGAGATGATGGAGGGCACGACCGGCACCGACCTCGTGCTCAAGGTCGTGGAAATGCTGCGCGCCAAGGGCGTGGTGGGCAAGTTCGTGGAATTCTATGGCTCGGGCCTCGACAATCTGCCGCTGGCGGATCGCGCCACGATCGCCAACATGGCGCCGGAATACGGCGCCACTTGCGGCTTCTTTCCCATCGACGCCGAGACGCTGCGCTACCTGCGCAACACCGGCCGTCCCGAGGAGGTGCTGGACCTCGTCGAGGCCTATGCCAAGGAAAACGGCTTCTGGCGGGGCGCGGATTACGCGCCGGTCTATACCGACACGCTCAGCCTCGACATGGGCACGATCGTGCCCGCGATCTCGGGGCCGAAGCGTCCGCAGGACTACACCACGCTCGACCGGGCGTCGCGCGCCTTCTTCGAGGTGGTGTCCGAGTTCCGCGGCGAAGACGAATCGACCCGCGCCACCGACATGGCGTCCGAAGGACCGACACCCGACGCGCTGATCGATCCGCGCAAGACTGCCAAGGTCGAGGGCGAGGACTACGAGCTGCGCGACGGCTCGGTGGTGATCGCCTCGATCACCTCCTGCACGAACACCTCCAACCCCTACGTGATGATCGGGGCAGGGCTGGTGGCGCGCAAGGCGCGCGAACTGGGCCTGACCCGCAAGCCATGGGTCAAGACCTCGCTTGCGCCGGGGTCACAGGTGGTTTCTGCCTACCTCGAGGCCGCGGGCCTGCAGGAGGATCTGGACGCCATCGGCTTCAACCTCGTGGGGTATGGCTGCACGACCTGCATCGGGAACTCGGGCCCGCTGCAGCCCGAGATCTCCAAGGCGATCAGCGACAGCGACCTGATCGCGACGAGCGTCCTGTCGGGCAACCGCAACTTCGAGGGCCGGATCAGCCCGGACGTGCGGGCGAACTACCTGGCCTCGCCGCCGCTCGTGGTGGCCTATGCGCTGGCGGGCGACATGAATATCGACATCTCCAGCGAGCCGCTCGGCCAGACGCCGGACGGTCGCGATGTCTACCTCAAAGATGTCTGGCCCACCCAGAAGGAGATCGCCGATCTTGTCGAGGCGACGGTCACCCGCGAGGCGTTCCAGACGAAATACGCCGATGTCTTCAAGGGCGACGAGAAATGGCAGGGCGTGGAGGTGCCGCAACAGGAGACCTATGACTGGCCCGCCACTTCGACCTACATCCAGAACCCGCCCTATTTCGAGGGCATGGGCGCGGAGCCCGGCACGATCTCGAACATCGAGGGCGCGCGCGTGCTGGCGATCCTGGGCGACATGATCACCACCGACCACATCAGCCCGGCGGGATCGTTCAAGGAAACCACGCCGGCGGGCAATTACCTGACCGAACGTCAGGTGCCGGTGCGGGAGTTCAACTCCTACGGGTCGCGGCGCGGCAACCACCAGATCATGATGCGCGGCACCTTCGCCAACATCCGGATCAAGAACGAGATGCTGGACGGGGTCGAGGGCGGCTACACGCTTGGGCCTGACGGGCAGCAGACCTCGATCTTCGATGCCGCCATGGCCTACATGGAAGAGGGCACGCCCCTGGTGATCTTCGGTGGCGAGCAGTATGGCGCGGGGTCCTCGCGCGACTGGGCGGCGAAGGGGACCGCACTTCTCGGCGTCAAGGCGGTGATCGCCGAAACCTTCGAGCGCATCCATCGCTCGAACCTTGTCGGCATGGGGGTGATCCCGTTCGAGTTCACCGGCGGCGATACGCGCAAGACGCTGGGCCTCAAGGGTGACGAGACCGTGGACATCCATGGCCTGGACGCGGTCACGCCGCTGATGGAAACGCGCGCCACGATCACCTACGGCGACGGCACGACGAAGGACATCACGCTGAAGTGCCGGATCGATACCGCCATCGAGATCGAATACATCGAGCATGGCGGCGTGCTGCACTACGTGCTGCGCGACCTCGCGAAGGCGCCCGTCGCGGCGGAATGAGCCGCGGGCGATCACCGCTGGCGCCGCCCTGCGGGCGGCGTGCCTCCGGCGGCGATATTTGGAACCAGAGGCAGGGGCCGGTTGTACGCCGGCCCTTTTTTCGTGTTACCTGACGCGGGGTTGAACGGGGGGCGAGCATGCGCGTGGCACTGGTGACGGGAGCGGCCGGCGGGATCGGCGCGGCTACGGCGCGGCGTCTGGCCGGGGATGGCTGGCGCGTGGTCGTGACCGCCCGGAGCCGGATGGACGAGGCCGAGGCGCTGGCCCATGAGATCGGCGCGCGCGCGGTGCGGTCAGACCTGTCTCAGAACGGTGCAGTGGACGTGCTGATCGACGATGTGCTGGCCCGGGAAGGGCGGATCGATGCGCTCGTCAGCAATGCCGCGGCGTTGGAGCAGGGGCCCGACGGCGGCCTCACGCAGGCCCATCGGGAGATGGTCGAGGTCAACCTGACCGCGCCCATCGCATTGATGGACCGGATGCGGTCCGTGATGCATCCCGGCGGCGCGATCGTGAACATCTCGTCGCTCAACGCCGAGCGTCCGCCCATGGGGGCAGCCGTCTACACGGCCACGAAGGGCGGGCTCGACGCCGCGACGGCGGCCTTCGCGCGGGAGCTCGGACCCTTCGGCATCCGGGTGAACGCCGTGGCGCCCGGGCTGATCGAGAAGCCCGAGGCGCCGCGCCCGGCCGAGATCGTGGACATGGTGATCAGGGACACGCCACTGGGCCGGACCGGAACGCCCGAGGATATCGCGGGGGCGGTGGCGTTTCTTCTGTCGGGGGATGCGGGCTTCATCACCGGGCAGGTTCTGACCGTCAGCGGGGGGTATCGGCTGTGAGCGGTCGGGCGGAACAGGGGCGCTCTGTCCGTTTCACTCACGCGCTCTGCCGCGCGCCATCGTCATCCATCGTGGAGGGGCTGCGGGCCGAGGACAGGGGCGCGCCGGATGCCGATCTCTTCCGCGCCGAACACGCGGCCTATGTCGCGGCGCTGGAGGCGGCGGGCGTGGCCGTGACGGTGCTCGACCCTTTGGAAGACTTCCCCGACAGCGTCTTCGTCGAGGATCCGGCGCTGGTGCTGGACGGCGTGGCGATCGTGCTCAGATCGGGCGCGCCCAGCCGGGCAGGGGAGGCGGCGGCTCTTCGCCCCGCGCTGGAGCGGTATTGCGACCGGGTGCTCGACCTCGGCCGGGGTCGGGTCGATGGCGGCGATATCCTGTGCACCGATGACCGGGTGCTGGTGGGTCTGTCGGCGCGTACCGACCGCGACGGCGTGGAGGCCCTGACGCCGCTGGTGGACGGGCTCGGCTACCGGCTGGAGCTGGTCGAAACCCCGCCCGAGATCCTGCATTTCAAGACCGAATGCGGCCTTCTCGACCCCGAAACGGTGGTGGCCACGCCGCGGCTGGCCGCCACCGGCTGCTTCACCGGTCTGCGCGTGATCGAGACCGCCACGGGCGAGGATCCCGCCGCCAACGCCATCGCGGTCAACGATCGTGTCTTCCTGAGCGCGGGCCACGCCGGCACGGCGGCGCGACTGCGGGAGGCGGGCTTTGCCGTGGTCGAGCTGCACACGACGCAGGCCGCGCTGGTCGATGGCGGGCTGAGCTGCATGTCGCTGCGCTACAGCCGGAGGGCTGTGCCATGATCCGCAGACTGCTCGACGGGCCGCTCAAGGGCTTTCCCGACCTGCCGCCCGTATGGCTGGCGGGCTTCATGGCCGCCGCTTGGGTCATCGACCGTGGCATGCCGCTGGTGGAGGCGTTCGGGCCGCTCTACCGCGTCCTCGGGGGTGTCCTGATGCTGGCCGCGCTGGGGTTGATCGGCTGGTCGGCGTGTTGGTTCTGGCGCAAGAAGACGACGATCGAGCCGCATCACACGCCCTCGGCCCTGATCGTGGAGGGACCTTACCGGCTCAGCCGCAACCCGATCTACCTGGCACTTCTGGCGCTTTTGACGGGCTATGTCCTGTGGCTGGGATCGCTCGGGCCCGTGATCCTGCCCTTCGCCTTTTATCGGGTGCTCACCCGACGCTTCATCGAGCCGGAGGAGGCGGTTCTCCGGCGGCTCTTCGGGGCCGAGGCGCATGCCTATCTGGAAAGGACCCGCCGATGGCTCTAGATCACGGGGCCGGCGCAACAGTGACGATGTCACATTCTATCGCGAAGGCTTGATTGGTGCGTGGGCTTGCTTCGGCCTAGATGGACTTTCATGACGGCAATGGAAAACAGGCAATGAAACGACTTCTGGCGGGACTGGGGCTGGCGACGGGTCTCCTCTTGGGCGCGGCTGCCGTGGCGCAGGACGCGGGCCCCAATGGACCGGTGGTGGTGGAGCTCTTCACCAGCCAGGGCTGCGCCGCCTGTCCGCCCGCCGACAACATGATGGCCGATCTCGCCGCCCGCGATGACGTTATCGCACTGTCCCTGCACGTGGATTACTGGAACTACCTTGGCTGGGAGGACACGTTTTCCCAGGCCATCTTCACTGAACGGCAATACGGCTATGGCCGCGCGGCAGGCTCGACCGTTGTCTACACCCCGCAGCTGATCGTGGACGGACAGGATCGTGTGATGGGCGCGCGCGCGATGGAGCTGGCCGACCAGATCGCCGCCCATCGTGCCGTGCCCGATCCCGTCGCCATCGAGGTAGACGCGGATGCCGCCAATGCCGGTTTCGTGATACGCGCAAGCTGGATGGCCCCGGATCCCGCGCCCGACATGGTGGTGCAGCTCGTGGCCTACTCGCCGCGCGAGGTCGTGGATATCTCCCGAGGGGAGAATGCCGGCCGGGTGGCGGAGTACCACAACGTGGTGCGTCACTGGCTGGTGGTCTCGGACTGGGATGGCGCGGCGCCCTTCACCGCGCGGATCACCCCGCAGGCGGAGTTGCCGCATGTGGTCATCGTGCAGCGCGCCGATCACGGCGCGATCCTGGGGGCCGCGAAGATCGACTGACGCGGGCCCGCGGGGGCCTCCGGCGGGCCTCACCCCTTGGTGGAACTTTCCGCCCCGGCCTCGGTTTCTGTAGCTTCCCTCGCAAGCCGCGCCGCGACGCGGTGGGGTTTCCAACGGCGATGCATCCAGAACCATTGGTTGGGCGCGGCGCGGATCATCGCGGCGAGGCTGTCGTTGAGCGCCTGCGTCATCGTTTCGGGGTCGCTGTGGGGGATCGGCGCCTCGATCCGCATCTCGAACTCGAACCCGTTCTTCAGGCGCAATCCGTAGATCGGCACCAGAAGCGCGTCATGCTTGAGCGCCATTTCCGCGGCCGACAGCGATGTCGGCGCGGGCTGGCCGAGGAAATCGAGGATCGCGCCCTGTGCCACGTACTGGTCGAGCATCATCGCCGCCTGACCGCCCGCCCTGAGCGTGCGCAGGAAGGCCGCGATCCCGTGGCGCGACCGGGCATAGGCCCGCCCGCCGACCCGTTCGATGGACTCCACGTAGTGGGCATTGGCATAGGGGTTGTTGAACGGCCGGTAGAGCCCGCCGATGTCGTAGCCGCGCTGGTTCAGCGCCGCGCGCGCCGCCTGCCAGTTGCCGAAATGCGCCGAGACGAAGATGATCGGCCGCTTGCCGCGCCGCGCGGCCTCGATGGCGGGCCAGCCCGGGCCCTTGGGCTGCAGGACCGCGACATCGCGCAGCTGATCCTCGGGCGAGTAGTTCTCGATGATCGTGCGCCCGACATTGTCGAGACTGGCGCGCACGATGCGCTTGCGCTCTTCCGCGGACATGTCGGGAAAGATCATGCCGAGATTGTCATGGGCGCGCCGGGAATAGCCCGCGGCCGGCCCCACCACATTCGCGAAAAGCCAGCCCATGGTCCGGATGCGCGTCCGCCATGGCAACCGGTGCATCGCCCAGATCAGACCCCGGAACGCCTTGTCGGCCAGACGGTCGAGCCAATCTGTCCTGTTCTTCCTCGGCATGGGGCAGGGGCTCCGGTGGTGCGCGGGCAGACATAAAGGCCGGCCCGCGCGATCACAAGTATCGCGGGCGCGGCGCCGGACCCGCGCCTTGTCCTATGCGCCGCGCTGCGCGGCGAGCGCTTCGAGCTGCGGGCGCAGCCAGGCCAGGTCATAGCCGTTCCTGGTCGCGCGTGTCAGGATGTCGTCCACGGGGACTTCGCCCGCCACACCCAACGCCCAGACGATGGTGGAGCGGTTGCCGGAGGCGCAATAGGCTACCACGGGACCGTCCGAGCCCTCGATCGCGTCGGCCTGCTCGTCCACGTTGCTTTCGGTCAGCATGCCGCCCGTGACCGGGTTGAACACGAATTCGATGCCCACGGCCTCGGCCGCCGCCTGCATCGCTGCGGCCTGCAGGGGGGGCGGGTTTTCCGCGTCGGGTCGGTTGCAGATCACCGTCGTGATGCCCTTTTCGGCCAGCACGGGCATGTCGGCGGGCTCCAGTTGCGGGGAGACGGCGTAGTCATCGGTGATCTTCCTGAGGTCCATCTGGAGGTTCGTCCTTGGTCTGAGTGGTCCTGTTTCCGGCCCAGAGTGCCGCATGCGCGGGTCGAACGAAAGGCCCGATGAGCCCGGCAACTGTCCTGCCGTGATGTTGATCGAGGTCAAGGCGTTTGAGCCGGGAGCGCCGCAATCTGGATGCCGACCGGACCCGCCGCAGTTCCGGACATTCCGAACCGGAGGAACATTCCATGACAGACCTCGCGCAGCGCCGCCAACAACTCGAAGACCGCCTCGAAGCGCTCGACGAACGCCTGCACGAGATCGGGGACGAGTTGGAAAGCCATCAATCGAAGGATTGGGAGGAACTGGCGACCGAGCGCGAGGGCGACGAGGTTCTGGAGCAGCTGGGCCTTTCGGCGCAGGAGGAAATCGTCCGCATACGTGCCGCGTTGAAGCGGATGGACGAGGATGAATACGGGTTCTGCACGAAATGCGGGGAAGAGATTTCCCAAGTGCGTCTGGACCTGTTGCCCTGGACCCCGTTCTGCCGCCGCTGCGCTGTCTGATCGGGTGACTGGAGACATGGTCCGAGACACGGGCTGAAACATGGGCTGAGACACGGAGACGGGCCCGACCGGGAGGACACGACCATGGGAGGACGACCCTCCGAGAACGAACTTCACCGCCGGATCGCGGATCTTCTGATGTCGCCGGACGCAGGCCGCGCCGTTGCCAGTCACCTGCGCGAACAGACGGACGAATGGGCCCGCCGCGCCGCTTCCGTTGACCGGAGGGCCAGGCTGTCGGAAACCCGGCAGGAGACGGCCGGCACCGGGCTTGGCATCGCGCGGGACATCCCGGCTGACGGGGCCCTGCAGGGCTCGAGACGCGCCGAGCACGCGCTTTGATCTTCCATGTTCCGGGACTTCGGGAGAGGGCGCCACGACGATTCAAGGGAGCGATACCCATGACCGAACACAGAAAGGCGCGGACGCGCCGGAAGCAGGACGACACCAGTCCGTCCGATGAACAGACCCGCAAGGATTCGGGTCAGCAGGACTCCGGTCAGGAGGATGAGGCTCGGAACGAGAACGGCGAGGCCCATACCGAACTTGTTCCCGCCGGTGAGGGCCCGCGCCCCCGCGCCAAGGTCCTGCCGCCCGAGGTCAGCGAAGACGACGAAGAAGGCGACAGCGACGGCGATCTCTTCAACGACATGCCCGTCTGAGGGGGTGTCAGGCGAGGAACACGCCGACCACGACGCTCATCAGTCCCAGCACCGAGACCAGCAGCGCGCCCATGTTGATCGACACGATCCGGGCCAACCGGCTGCGAAGCTCCGGGTCGGGCAGTCCGGCGCGCTTGGCGGCGATGGCCGCCACGATGCAGTAGCCCAGCGCGACGAGCCCCGCCACCGCCAATGCCGCTCCGGTCCAGACCAGCCATGCCATCTTCGCGCGTCTCCTGATTGACCTTGTCAGTTTTGGCTACCGCACTGGCCTGATCCGCGCAAGCTTCTGCGGGCACAAGCGCCGGGCGTTGGTTGCCACGGGTCTCTTGCGGAGCTCCGTGGGGCCAGCTAAGCGGTGGGCCTCATCACGTCATCACCGCCTCTGGAGCCGCCGCCATGGACGATCTGCAAGATACCGAAGCCCGCCCCGACAGCTATCGCGTGACGGCCGACGAGCTGCGCCAGTTCATCGAGCGCTACGAGCGTCTGGAGTCCGAGAAAAAGGACATCGCCGAGCAGCAGAAAGAGGTCATGGCCGAGGCCAAGGCGCGCGGCTACGACACCAAGGTGATGCGCAAGGTCATCGCGCTGAGAAAACGCGAGCCCGACGACATCGCCGAGGAAGAGGCGGTCCTCGAGATGTACAAGGAAGCGCTCGGCATGCGCTGACGGGGCAGGGCTCAGGGCGTCAGGAACGTGACGCCCGGAAGCTCGGCCACGACGGCCATATCGGCGTCATAGGCCTCCGACAATTCGTCCATGAACGCCTCGGTCCATCCCGGCAGGCTGACGGTTTCCTCGATGCGGTCGTCGACCGCGTAGCGCCCCAGGAAAGCCGAGACGACGCGGCGGCGCTGCGCCTCGGTCTGCGGCGGTTTCTGGCGCAGGTATTCCTGCATCCGCTTGAAGCCGGCGGGGTCCATGATCTGCTCGACCAGCACATCCTTGCCGTCCAGCGGAACCTCCATGCCGACGGCCGCGATGTCCTGCAGAAGCTCCCCCCAGATCAGCGGCGTGTCCTCGTTGCACCAGACCGTGACCGGGCAATCGGGATGGGTCATCGTCAGCCGGCGCAGCATCTCCGACCAGGCCACCGCATGGACCTGCATGTTCTCGGTGAATTCGGCGAAATCGGAGAAACGCGACGTCTTGAAGAGTTGCGGCACATGGGTGGCCGGATCGCGCATGCCGATGAAAAACTCCACCGCGTCGTCGGGAAAAAGCGCGCGGAGCTGCGTCGTCTGGCGGTCGATCATCGGCCAGATCTGCGGCCCCTGGATCACCAGCCGGTTGATGCAGACAAAGCGCGGGTCCGAAAGGATCAGCCTGTCCACCTTGTCGGCATCGTCCACGATGGCGTCGAGCAGGGCATCCTGCACCTCGACGCTGGCCGCCCGGCCCTTGAGCGTGCGGGCCGTGTCGCGCACCACGCCCCTGTACCGCCCCGGCGGAGGCACAGCCACGCCCTCGTTCGACAGCGCGTCACGGTTTCGGATAAGCGTTTGCAGAAGCAGATCGTCGTCGGTGCACGGCGCTCCGAGGTGAAACACGACTTGCATTTGATCCGACGCCTGCCCGCATTCTTTCCACCATCGGACTTATCCGAGCCCGCCCGCGGACGCAATTGGCCCGGCATCAGGTGCGCGAACCTGTGGCCCCACGGCTTGCGCGCGCGGTCCAAGGCGCGTATCTGAAGCGCCGTGCCCCTATAGCTCAGCTGGTAGAGCATCTGATTTGTAATCAGAGGGTCGG
>CAZOBK010000055.1:0-20949 GCA_964578115.1 uncultured Roseicyclus sp. | reverse complement strand
TGCTGAAATCGCTTCGCGAGGAACGGCAGCAGACCTATTCGATCTTTCTGCCGCTCCACCCGGAGACGGGCCGTGTCCTCTACGTCCCGATCAAGCATGTCGACGCGAAAAACGGCACCGTGACCTTCGACGACGAGACGGGCCGCGAATGGACGATCCCCGTCACGGGCGGCCAGTGCAAGCTGCAATGGAAACCCGATTTCGGCGCGCGCTGGGCGGCGCTCGGCGTCGATTTCGAGATGTATGGCAAGGATCACTCGACCAACACGCCGATCTACGACGCGATCTGCGAGATCCTGGGTCACCCCGCGCCCGAGCATTTCACCTACGAGCTGTTTCTTGACGAGAACGGGCAGAAGATCTCGAAATCCTCCGGCAACGGCATCTCGATCGACGAATGGCTCAGCTACGCCGCGACCGAGAGCCTTTCGTATTTCATGTACCAGAAGCCCAAGACTGCGAAGCGGCTCTATTTCGACGTCATCCCGAAGGCGGTGGACGAATACCACCAGCAGCTGCGCGCCTACCCCGAGCAGGACATCGCGCAGAAACTGGCGAACCCGGTCTACCACATCCATTCGGGCGAGGTTCCGGTCTCCACGATGATCGTCAGCTTCGCGATGCTGCTGAACCTCGCCTCCGTGGCGCATGCCGAGGACAAGGAGGCGCTTTGGGGCTTCATCCGCCGCTACGCGCCCGAGGCAAGCCCCGGCACGCATCCCGACCTCGACGCGGCGGCGGGGTTCGCCGTGCGCTACTACAACGATTTCGTGAAGCCAACCAAGGTGTTCCGCGCGCCCACCGATCAGGAACGCGCGGCGATGGAGGAGCTTGCCGCCTGCCTCGGGGATGCCGAGAAAGCGCTCGACGTGATCGCGCGCAAGAACGCGCAGGAGGGCCGCGAGGCCGATCTGCCGGCGGTGGACTGGCAGGACGAGGAATTCCTGCAATCCATCGTCTTCGCCGTCGGCAAGCTTCATGGGTTCGAGCCGCTGCGCGCGTGGTTCTCGGCGCTCTACGAGGTGCTGATGGGCGCAAGCCAGGGACCGCGCTTCGGCGGGTTCATCGCGCTCTATGGCATCGAGGAGACGAAGGCGCTCATCGCCGACGGGCTGGCCGGGCGGCTGATGGCGGATTGACGCGGGCCGCTTCGCACCTACCGTTCTTCGCGCAACCATCGCGCGGAGGGCGTCCATGGCGAAGCGGATCATCCTGGCAATCGGCCTGTCGGTCTGGGCGGCGCTCGCCAGCGCGCAGGAACTTCTGGCGCCCAACCCGGATATTGAAGCCACCATCCAGAACCAGTTCGACGCGTTTCTCGACCGCGACGTCGGCGAGGCCTGGCTATACGCGAGTCCGAACATCCAGGGCCTCTTCGGCACGCCCGAGAGGTTCGGGCAAATGGTGCAATCGGGCTATCCCATGGTCTGGAGCCCCGGACAGGTCGAGTTCATCGACCTCCAGTCCTTTTCGGGAATCGTCGTGCAACGGGTCGAGGTGATCGATCAGGCCGGTACCGCGCATTATCTCGGCTACCAGATGGTCCAGACGGAAAACGGCTGGCTGATCAACGGCGTGCAGATCCTGCGCGCGCCGCAGGTGGGCGCGTGACTGGCCGGTCTCAAGCAGCGGCAGTCCCGTTGAGCACCTGTCCGACCCGCGCGCCCTCGCAGACCTTGTCCCGTCTTTGCCTTTGGGCGGAGTTGCGCTAACCCTGCGCCTGTCCAGGTCCGAGGCAAAGATGACCGCCCTTCCCGTCGAAAACGTTCAGGACTATCCGCGCCCCCCCGCGCTCGAACCCGTGGCAGATCGCCTGCGGGTGGAATTCGGCGGTGTCACCATAGGGGATACCACGCGGGGCTATCGTATTCTCGAAACCCACCACGCGCCCAGCTATTACATCCCGCCCGAGGATGTGCTGATGGCCGCCCTCGTTCCCACCACGCGGGAGACATTTTGCGAATGGAAGGGCAGGGCGGCCTATTTCGATATCGTGCTGGACACCCGGCGGTCTCGTAACGCCGCATGGGCCTATCCTGCACCCGTCGCGCGTTATGCGGCGCTGAAGGACCACCTGTCGTTCTACGCGACCTCCGTCGATGCGGCCTATGTGGGCGAGATATTGGTGACGCCGCAGCCCGGCGATTTCTACGGGGGATGGGTGACGCCCAACCTCACGGGCCGGATCAAGGGCGCGGCGGGAACCATGCACTGGTAGGTGTCATTCGGCGCGGAGGTCGTCGGGGGTCAGGCGATAGGCCTTGCCGAAACCTCCATTGAGGAAGGCCGCGACCGGGCTGAGCCGGACGAGGCGGAAATCCCCGAAATCGTAGTAGAGCTGCGCCTTGGGATAGAGGGCGAGGTAATGCGCCTTGAGCGCGGCCTTGTCCTGCGTCTCCGCCACGGCCTGAAGCGTCAGACGCGGATGGGTCAGCGGGTCGCCCCTGGATCCCGGTTCGCCCAGAAGGAGCGAGCAGTCCGGATTGGCGTCGAGCGCGGCGGTATGGCTCGACAGGCTGGAGATCAGCGTGAGCGGCACGCCCTCGGGCCCCGGAACCACGGCGATGCGCGTGACCATGGGGGAACCCGTCTCGGGGTCGGTGACGCCGAGCGCGCCGAACCGCGCGTCGGCGATCAGGGATCGCGCCAGCGCACGGGCTTCGTCATCGGTAGGGCGAATGGGGTCCTTGGGGCGATCCGACATGGCACGAGGCTAGCATGCCCCGCAGGCTGGGGGGAGGCGTACGAGCGTCAGAATTCCTGCCAGAGCGACAGCGAGACACCGAGCGTGTCGCTGCCTCGCAGTCCTGTGACCAGCCCGCCCTGCAGCGACGTGCCCTCGCTGATGCTCAGGACCAGCGAGGGACGTGCCGTCACCGAAAGCCCGCTTTGCGGCCATTCCTCGGTCTTCAGCGCGAAGATTGCGCGGAGGCGGTCGCTGACATGGAGGCCGACGGTCGCCTCGGTCCGCCAGATCGACAGAGCGCCGTCGTCATGGAAGAAGGCGGCCGCGTCGAGCGTGGCCCAGCCGTTGCCGGGCATCGGCAGGCCGAGGGGCGGGCTGTCTGTCTGGCTGAAACTTGCGCCCAGCGATCCGCCGACGCGCAGCAATCCGTCGGTCGGCTGCCCATCGAGCGACCGTTGGGCAAGTCCGCCATCGACGGCGAACTGCACAGGGGCCGAGGGGCTCGTGAGAGTGTAACGCGCGAAGACGGTCGCCATTTGCGAGGACGTACCCCAGTCAAGCTCGAGCCCGGCGGTGAAGCCTTGCCCGAGCCCGAGTTCGCCGTAGACGGAGATCGCCGGGTCGGCCGTGAACTGCCCGGTCGCGAAGGAAGCGCGCGGCTCTTCCGCGCTCAGCATCAGGGACAGGAAAACGGCCCCATCCTCCCGTGCCCAAGGTCCCGCGGCGGCGGGGGGTGGGCAGATCGACAGCACGATGGCCACGGCGACGCCCGCCGGCCATGAGGCCCGGCTTGCCGTGCAAGGTCCGGTGCGCCATCCCGGAATCGTGGCCGCTGCGCAACGCATTGAAAGAGTCTGCCCGTGACATGGTTAATGAATCGCTAACGCCGGTGCAGGGCCATTGCGCCGCGCGCGCGCGTCAGGCAGCCTTCCAAGGCCGTTCGCCTGGGGAGGATGAAACATGGCACTGGTCGACCCGCTGGCCGAAGACGCGATGGATCCCGGTCTTCGGGATCATGTGCAGTTCTTCAAGGGCCCTCTCGGGGTCATTCCAAACTCTGTGCGCACCATGGCGCACCGGGCGCCGATCGCGCGCGCCTTTACCGATCTCAACGTGGCGGTGATGACGGATTACGGCGCCGTGACGCCCGAGTTCAAACGGCTGCTGGGTTACGTGTCGAGCTTCGCCTCGGGCTGTCTATACTGCCAGGCGCACATGATCCTCGCCTCCGAGCGGTTCGGCGCGTCCGAGGCGCGGCTGAACGACGTCTTCGACTTCGAGAAGAGCGCGCATTTCACCGAGGCCGAGAAGGCGGCGCTTGCCTTCGCGCAGGCGGCCACGGCGGTGCCCAACGCCGTCACGCCGGAGGTTGGCGAAAGACTCAGGGCGCATTGGCCGCCCGAGGCCATCGTCGAGATCATGGGGGTGGTGGCGCTTTTCGGATACCTCAACCGCTGGAACGACTCGATGGGCTCGGCGCTTGAGGATCTGCCGGTCGAGAAGGGTGAGGAGCACCTGGCCGAGGCGACGGGATGGAGCGTGGGCAAGCATAGATGAGTGAACTGGCCGGACAGGTTCGGGCGGCGCTGGCCGCACATGGCTCCGCCAGACAGGCGGGTGTCCCGGATCGCATGGGCCTGTTCAGCATGCCGTTTCGGCCGACCGACGGCCCGCTTGCCGGACATGTCCTGAAACCCTACCGCAGCGGGCGCGACCTGGAAGTTCTCGAACCGCTGTCGCGGCGCCACGTGACGTACCTGGAATGTCTTGGGCGCGCTGGCCTCATCGTCCCCGCGACGGTGCTCGTGCTTCTCGACGAACATGGCGTGCTGCGGCCCGTCGTCGTGCAGGAGGCCGTGCCGCAGGCCAGCCTTCTGTCCAGTCAGGTGGCGGTTTCGGAAACGACGGCGGCCCTGGGCGTGCTGGCACAAGTGGCCATGGCAATCTGCGGGTTCTGGTCAGGCGTGGCCCAGAGACCGGAACGCATCGGCCTTCATGCCTCGCTCCACAACTTCGCGCTGGACGGGGCCGGTCGGGTCGTCTTCCTCGATACCTTCCCACCCCTGATCGGCTACAGCCGCGAGGAGATGGGGCGCATCTTGCTGCGCTTTTCGGAATCCGGCCTGATGCGGGGGATCGGCGCGCTGCTTCCCGGCCGCGTTCGGGAAGTTCAGGACCCTTGGTATTCGCTCACCGGCAATCTCGGGCTTCTCATCGAGGGTGTCATGGGACATCGCCCGCAGGATCGCGCGGCGATCCTCGACTGGGCCGAGGCATTCGCGGCCGAGGGCTTGTCCCAGTCCGACGGGGCGGCGCTGCTGGACGGTCTGGCGCGGCCCCGCCCGCGGATCGCCACGGTTCGCACGGTGCGCCGATTCGGTTCGGGGCTGCGGCCGAATGCCTGACGAGGACGGGGGGGCTGGCCGGCCCCCTGAAACCAAGCCCGACATGAAAATCGTCCTCGTCGCGCCCGAAATCCCAGGCAACACCGGGACAATCGGACGGACCTGCGTTGCCCTCGACATGCAGCTTGTCCTGATCCGGCCCTTCGGCTTCGAGTTGTCGGACAAGACGGTGCGGCGCGCGGGGCTCGACTACTGGAAACACGTGCGGCTGCAGGAATACCCCGATTGGGGCGCGTTTCTCGAGGATCGCTGTCCAGCGCCGGACCAGATTTTCCTGTTCGAGGATGACGGCGCTGCCGGCACGGTCTTCGACCCCGTCTATCCGGCTGGGGCCTACCTGGTCTTCGGGCGCGAGACGACCGGCCTGCCGCCCGAAATCCTCGGTTCCATGCCGGACCGGGTGTTTCGACTGCCCATGGTCAGCCCGCATATCCGGTCCCTCAACCTCGCGAATGCGGCGACCGCGGTGGCCTATCAGGCCATGCGGGCATGGTTGCGCTAGGGGACTTGTCCCGGGGGCACGCTTGACGGGAAATGAACCGTTTCCACACCCTCCGTTTATTCGAGGGGCGGGGATAGCGTAGGTTGTTTCGCGGTGGCGTGTCCGCACCCGGTCAATTTCGGCCGCTCGACGGCCCGGACGCGCATCGATTGATTTGAAGCTTTTTTTCCTTATTTCCAAGGTGTCGCCATGAATTCCGCCATCCTCGCGTTCACCACCAACGAAAACGGTGCGATCACCGTTGATTGGGTCATCATTTCCGCGGCGGTGGTTGGGATGGCACTGGCTGTGATCGCGCTGGTGGGCGGCGGTTCGAATCATGCCAGTCTGCATACAGCCGGTGTCATGTCCGGCTACGAGATCGACAGCGAGTTCGACAACGAGGACGAGATCGCGGCGCTTGTCGAGGCCGCCGACCCGGAGGCTGACGACGATTGAGCCTCGCCGTGCGGTTCACCATGGTTCGCGCACTGGCCGCGGTGGCGTGGGATTGCTAGGCTTCTTCCTGAGAGGAGGAGCCAGCCATGCCGACAATCACAGCAGACGCCAGCCTGCAGACCGTCCTGACGACCTTCGAGACATCGCCCGCGAACTGCGCCGCCTTGATGGAGGAGCTGCGCGCGGCCTATTGCGATTTCATCTCCCGTCAGCCGGGGTTCGTCTCTGCGGCGCTGCATGTGAACGACGCGCGCACCCGCGTGGCCAATTACAGCCAGTGGCGCAACCGGGACGATTTCAAGGACATGCTGAAGACCGACGAGATGCGCGAACGCCATCAGCGGATCAACGCGCTGTGCCGCGGGTTCGAGCCGGTGATGTACGAGGTTATCGCGACGCATGATACTTGAAGTCGGGCGAGGAGGTTGGCCAGCACACGGGCGAGGGCTGCGATGACGGAAGAGACCGAGACGAAGGACGCGCCCGACGCGGGTCTCGATGCCGAGGTGCGCGCGTTGCGCGAGGAACTGACGCTTCTGCGGCAGCACCGGATGTTCCTGCTCTACCAATCACTGCCGCGGGTGCTGCTGTTTCGCTTCGCAACCGGCATGGCCGTCGGGCTGGGGACCGTGATCGGTGCGACGGTTCTTCTGTCGCTCATCCTCTGGTCGCTGAGCCAGATCGAATTCATCCCCATCATCGGCGAGTGGGCGGCGGAGGTCTCGCGGGCGGTATCGGAGTCTATCGAATCCGGGCAATAGGTTTTTCAAATGCCATTGCGATCCCTGCATGACGGATTACCTGCCACGATGGCAGTTTGAAAACGGAGTTTACGCGATGAAATGCCCGGTGGATGGAGCGACCCTTGTCATGGCGGACCGGCAGGGTGTCGAAATCGACTATTGCCCCGAATGCCGGGGCGTATGGCTCGATCGCGGCGAGCTGGACAAGATCATAGAACGCTCCGCGCCCGCAGCGCCACCGCAGGCCCCGGCAGCGCCACCGCAGGCAGCAGCGCCGCGCGGTTATGAAGATGACCATGGCGGATATCGCAAGAAGCGGCGCGGGTCCTTCCTGGAAGATATTTTCGACTTCTGAGCAGTCGTCGGGTGCGGGGCTGAAACGCCCCTTGCTCTCCTCTGTATTTCGTATATTCATGAAATATGGAAATACAGATCACGAATCGCCTTTCCGCCCTCGGGCACCCGCACCGGCTCGCCATCCTGCGGCTGCTGATGCGGCGTTTTCCCGACCGGCTGTCCGCGGGCGACATCTCCCGCGCGCTCGAACTGAAGGCGAGCACGCTGTCGAACTACCTGTCGCACCTCATGCAGGTGGGGCTCGTCACGCAGGAGCGGTCGGGTACGTCGCTTCTTTACGCTCCCGACATGGACGCCCTACGCGGCACGGTCGGTTACCTCTTCAACGATTGCTGTCGCGGCCGGCCGGACCTGTGCCCGCCCATTGCGCCCGCCGCCAGACCCGGAGCCGACCCCATGTCCCAAGATCCGTTTCGCGTGCTGTTCATCTGCACCGGTAATTCCGCCCGTTCGATCTTTGCCGAGACGCTGCTGCGCGAGCTTGGCGGCGGACGGTTCGATGTCCACTCCGCCGGTACGAGGCCGCGGTCCGAACTGAACCCCTTTGCCGTGAAGGTCTTGGAGGACAAGGGCCACGATGTCACCGGCCTGCGGTCCAAGACGGTGGCCGAGTACCAGGGGCCGGAGGCTGTGCCCTTCGACTTCGTCTTCACCGTCTGCGACCGCGCCGCGAACGAGGAGTGCCCGCCCTGGCCGGGTCAACCCGTGAGCGGGCACTGGGGTCTGCCGGACCCGGTGCAGGTCGAGGGCACCGATGCCGAGCGCGCGCTGGCCTTCCAGGGGGTCTACGGCTCACTCAGGAACCGCATTCTGGCCTTCGACGCGCTGCCGTTCGACGCGCTCGACGCCATGTCGCTGCAGCGCGCGGTCGATGACATCGGCAAGATGGGCGACGAGGTGCGCGCATGACCGTCTATGCCCTCAACGGACTCGGCCGGATCGGGAAGCTCGCGCTGAAGCCGCTGCTCGAACACGGGGCGCAGATCGCGTGGATCAACGACGCCGTGGGCGACGCCGCGATGCACGCGCATCTGCTGGAGTTCGATACGGTGCACGGCCGCTGGGATGCCGATTTCGCCCATGACGGCGAGAGCATCGCCATCGATGGCACGCGCCTTCCGTTCATCGGGACGCGAGATCTGTCCGACCTGCCGCTCGACGGCGTCGACGTGGTCATCGACTGCACCGGCGTGTTCAAGACCGAGGCGAAGCTTGCACCCTATTTCGAGGCTGGCGTGAAGAAGGTCGTGATCAGCGCGCCCGTCAAGGACGGGGATGCAGCCAATATCGTCTACGGCGTGAACGAGGACACCTACGATCCCGCGCGGCACCGGATCGTCACGGCCGCCTCCTGCACCACGAACTGCCTCGCCCCGGTGGTGAAGGTCGTTCACGAGGCCATCGGCATCCACCACGGGTCGATCACCACGATCCACGACGTGACCAACACCCAGACCATCGTCGACCGCCCCGCCAAGGACCTGCGCCGCGCGCGCTCGGCGTTGAACTCGCTGATCCCCACGACCACGGGCAGCGCCACTGCGATCACGCTGATTTATCCCGAACTGACCGGGCGTCTGAACGGCCATGCGGTGCGCGTGCCGCTGCTGAATGCATCGCTGACCGATTGCGTGTTCGAACTGGAGCGCGCGACGACGGTGGAAGAGGTCAACGCCCTCTTCAAGGCCGCCGCGGACGGTCCGCTCAAAGGTATTCTCGGCTACGAGGAGCGGCCTTTGGTGTCGGCCGACTACACCAACGACACACGGTCCTCCATCGTCGACGCGCCCTCGACCATGGTCGTTAACGGCACGCAGCTGAAGGTCTACGCCTGGTACGACAACGAAATGGGCTATGCCCATCGGCTGGTCGATGTGGCGTTCATGGTCGGTGCCTCGGTGTGAGCACCGCGGCGCGCCCCGAGGGCCTGTCGGCCTATATCGCCGTCACCGCGGCCTACTGGTCTTTCATGCTGACCGACGGCGCGCTGCGCATGCTGGTCCTGCTGCATTTCCACACGCTGGGCTTCACGCCGGTGCAGCTGGCATACCTTTTCGTGCTCTACGAGATCGCAGGCGTAGTGACGAACCTTTCGGCCGGATGGATCGCGGCGCGCTTCGGGCTGACCCGGACGCTCTATGTGGGCCTCGGTCTTCAGGTCGTGGCCCTGCTAGCGCTCTCGCGGCTGGACCCTGCATGGGCGATCGGGACGTCTGTCGCCTTCGTGATGCTGGTGCAGGGCGCGTCGGGCGTGGCCAAGGACCTGTCGAAGATGTCGTCGAAATCGGCGGTCAAGCTGCTGGCGCCGACAGAAGGCGACGGGCTCTTCCGCTGGGTGGCGCTGCTGACCGGATCGAAGAACGCGGTGAAGGGGCTTGGCTTTCTGGTGGGGGCCGGACTTCTGGCCACTGCGGGCTTCACGGTGGCGGTGCTGGCGATGGCGGCGGTGCTGGCCGCGATCCTCGCCGTGATCCTCGCGGCGATGCCCTCGGGCCTGCCTACCGGGCGCAAGGGCACAAAGTTTTCCGAGGTGTTCTCCAAATCCTCCAACGTCAACTGGCTGAGTGCCGCGCGCGTGACGCTTTTCGGGGCGCGCGACGTGTGGTTCGTGGTCGGCATCCCGATCTATTTCTACGCCGTGCTGTCGGACGGAAGCACCGAGGGCAACCGCGCGGCCTTCTTCATGATCGGCACCTTCATGGCCGTCTGGATCATCCTCTACGGCGCGGTGCAGGCGGCAGCGCCCCGGCTGCTCAGGGCCGCGTCCCGCCCGCAGGCGGAGCTGATCGGCGCGGCGCGCGGCTGGGCTGCGGTGCTGTCCGTGGTGCCCGCGCTTCTGGCCATCGCGGTGGCGGTGACGCCGGGTCCCGCGCCATGGCTGACGGCCACGCTCGTCGCCGGTCTTCTGGTCTTCGGCGCGCTTTTCGCGGTGAACTCCTCGCTGCATTCCTACCTGATCCTGGCCTTCACCCGGGCCGAACGGGTCACGATGGATGTGGGCTTCTACTACATGGCGAACGCGGCGGGGCGCCTGATCGGGACGGTTCTGTCGGGGCTGACATACCAGCTGGGCGGGCTTCCCCTGACGCTCGGCACGGCGGCGGTGCTGCTGCTGTGCTCGGCGTGGTCTGCCGGACATCTGCGGCCATTGGCGCGCGAAACCGTCGCCGGCTAGCCGCCCTGGCGGTGGGCAGGTTTGCCCCGGCCGAGTCGCATGCGAGGGCGCGTGTCCGCCCCGGCCGTGCCGATAAGGTCTGCTTTTCCCTGCCTCGTCTCGTGATTCTGGCACATGCGTGTCCGGAACAGGGTCTGTCCCGACAAAAAAACCCCTGCAAACAAAGCCAATTGAGGCCTTCCGCGCAGGTGTCATACGTCTGTTACAAAACTGTTTAAGAACCGTCACGCGGCGCGGATAGGCAGCGCGTTGAGGACGCTCGGCGTCCCGGACAAAAACCTATGGAGAAGTCATGTCCCATCTGAAGCTTTCCACAGCGGCAATCGCCGTGCTGGCAGTATCCGCAGTTTCCGCAGCGGCTCAGTCGCGCGACAACGTGCAGGCAGCCGGTTCCTCGACCGTTCTGCCCTACGCCAACATCGTCGCCGAGGCCTTCGGTGCCGAAACCGACTTCCCGACGCCCGTGATCGAGGGCGGCGGTTCCTCGACCGGTCGCGCGCGCCTGTGTGAAGGTGTCGGCGTCGGCACCATCGACATCGCCAACTCGTCCTCGCTGATGAGCGAGACCGAGCGCGCGTCCTGCATGGAAGCCGGTGTCACCCCGATCGAAGTGCGCTTCGGCTATGACGGGATCGTCTTCGCATCCGACATCAATGGCCCGTCCTTCGCGTTCGAGCCGGTTCACTGGCACATCGCCCTGGCCGCCGAGCACTTCCTCGACGGCGCGCTTGTCCCCAACGAACTGTCCACCTGGGCGGAAGTGGCGGCTGTCGCGCAGTCGCTCGGGATCGAGGGAGATCTTCCCGATCAGGAGATCAACGCATTCATCCCCGGCACCAATCACGGAACCCGTGAGGTGTTCGACGAGAACGTGCTGCTGTCCGGTTGCGAGCAGGGCGGTTTCTTCGCGGCGATGCTCGAAGCCGGCGTGGACGAAGACACCGCCGAGGACGCCTGCATGGCAGTGCGCACCGACGGCCGTTCGGTCGACATCGAGGGCGACTACACCCAGACGCTCGCCAACCTCGACTCCACGCCCACCGGTATCGGCGTGTTCGGCCTGTCGTTCTACGAGAACAACACCGACCGTCTGCAGGTTGCCACCATGTCGGGTGTGACGCCCTCGACCGAAACCATCTCGGTCGGCGAATACCCCGTGTCGCGTCCGCTCCAGTTCTACGTGAAACAAGAGCATATCGGCGTGATCCCCGGCCTGATGGAATACGTTGCGTTCTTCATCTCCGACGAGATCGCCGGCCCGGGTGGCCCGCTCTCCGAATACGGCCTCGTTCCCGATCCTGCACTGGCCGAGACGCAGGTCATGGTCGCAGGCCTCGCCAACTGATCGTCAGAGATCACCCAACCATCGGGCGGCCCCTTGCCGGGGCCGCCCTTTTCGACCCTGAAAGATCACTCAACCTCCGATGATTAAGGTTCGACCATGAACCCTGTGCTGACTTTCCCGATGGTGCTGCTGGTCGTAACCGTCCTCGCCGTCGTCGGCTTTTTTCTCGGACGCAGACGGGCCCTGGCCGCCGATAAAGCGGCTGCGGGGGTCATGCATTCGCGCCCCAACCAACATGGCTGGCATGTGGTTCTCGCCACGGCCGTTCCTGCCTTGATCTTCGCGATGGTCTGGGCGTTCGCGTCCGGCATCATGTCGAACCTTTATGTCGAGGCGACGATCCCCGACGATCTTCAGGACGTGCGTTTGGGCCTGCAACAGCGCGAAGGCTTGTCCGAGGCGGAGATCGCGGTGCGCGAAGACGTGCTGCGTACGCAGTTCGTCGCCGCCGTGCGGACCCTCGCGGACGCGATCGACGGATATGTCGCCAGCGGCAACGCCACCAATGAGGATGTGGACGCATGGCGCGCCGATCTTGCCCCGCTGCAGGAAAGACTGCGCGCCGAGGGTCAGGTCGTCGGCACTGCCATCACACCCGGCATGCTGTCCGTGGCGCAGGACCTGAGGCGCTTTGATGCGTGGGTCGCGACCATCGGCCCGATCGTTACCCTCGTGCTCGGCATTGCGGGCCTCGTGCTTGCGCTCCGTGCGATAAATGCCGAGTTCCGCGCCCGGACCATGGTCGAGCGCTGGATCCTCGGCTTTCTCGCCTTCGCATCCACCACCGCAATCATCACGACGGTCGCGATCCTTGCGTCCATCACGGTCCCGTCATTCAACTTCTTCCGGGAATACGGCTTCTTCAATTTTCTGTTCGGCCTTGAATGGGCACCGGCGGGCGATGTCGTCGGTATTCCCGAGGGCCGCGACGGCGACTACGAGTCCGCGCTCGGGTTCATTCCGCTGATCTGGGGCACGCTCTACATCGCCTTCGTGGCGCTGCTGGTGTCGGTGCCGCTGGGCCTTCTTTCCGCAGTCTACCTGTCCGAGTTCGCGTCCAGAACGTTCCGCGCCTGGGCGAAGCCGGCCCTCGAGATCCTCGCGGGCATTCCGACCATCGTCTACGGCATCTTCGCGCTCATCACCGTCGGGCCATTCCTGCAGGCCGTGGTCGGGGCCACCGTCATGCCGAACACGGTGTCGGTCGTCACGGCTGGGACCGTGATGGGGATGATGCTGGTGCCCTTCGTGTCCTCGCTCAGCGACGATGTCATCAACGCGGTGCCGCAGGCGATGCGGGACGGCTCTCTCGGGCTTGGCGCCACGCAGGCCGAGACGGTGACGAAGGTGATCCTTCCGGCGGCACTGCCGGGCATCGTGGGCGCGGTC
The DNA here is from genome assembly GCA_964578115.1 of uncultured Roseicyclus sp. Classification (GTDB taxonomy): domain Bacteria; phylum Pseudomonadota; class Alphaproteobacteria; order Rhodobacterales; family Rhodobacteraceae; genus Roseibacterium. Next base: position 7,909 of record CAZOBK010000055.1, on the reverse strand, counting down.
GTGCTGGCCGCCTCGCGCGCGATCGGCGAGACGATGATCGTCGTTCTCGCGGCGGGAGCGTTGTCGAACGTGCAGGGGATCGAGCCGAACCCGTTCGGCGCCGTGGTCACCGTCACCACCCGGATCGTCGCGGTCCTGACCGGCGAGGGCTCGGGATTCGACTCGATCGACGTTCTCGCGGTCTTCGCGCTCGCATTCACTCTATTCTTCATCACGCTGGGGCTGAACCTTCTGGCCCAGCGGATGGTCGCCAAGTACCGGGAGCAATACGACTGATGTCCGACGCAACCCTTCCGGGCGCAGTGCCCGTCCCGAAAACCTCGCTTCTGGCTCAGTCGGCCCATGTCCGGCGGCGGCACAGGATCGGCGCGGCACTGCGCTGGTTCGGACTGGCGTCCATCACGCTGGTGCTCTTCTTCCTCGGCATCCTGCTGTGGTCGATCTTTTCTCGCGGTATTCCGGCCCTGTTCCAGTACCAGGCGCAGATCGAGTTGCACTATGCGGCCGAGATTCTGAACCCTGACGGGGGGGAGGTCAGCCCCGAGGAGATCGCCGGCATCAATCTGCGGACGGGGTTCGAGCGCGGCATCTTCACCCAGTCGCTTCGGAGCACCCTCGAAGACGCAGGGATCGACATCGAAGGAACGGTCGAGCAGCGCTGGACCCAGGAAGCGTTGAGCATGCTGTCGGCCGCCGGGCTGGAGGGTGGCGAAGCCGCCATCGCGGCGGCGGGTGCCCCGCAAGACGCAGCGCAAGTGCTCGGACAGACGGGCAACGCCCTGCGCGCCGCCACGACCGCTCTGGCCGGAGACGATCCGGATGCCGCTGCCGAAGCGCATGAGGCCGCGGTCGAGGCCCTCGCCGGCGCCGGGTTCGACGAGGGCGCGGCTATCGTGGCCGCCCTGGACCCCGCCGACGGCGAAGCGGCCGCCGAGGCGCTGCAGGCGACCGGCTATCAACAGGCGCTCTTCGATGCTGCAGGCGCGTTGCGCCAGCCGGCACAGTTCGACGAGGCCGCATTGTCCGCGCTGATCTACGCAACCAATCGGCGCGATGTCCGCGACCAGCTGGTCGAAAACCCCGACCTCGTGGGAACCACGGAACCCGTTGGCGTGCCCATCGACATCAACGTGACGCGCTATCTTTCGGGCGAGCTGAGCGGCGAAGGTACTGCCCAAATGCCGCCCGGGTTCGACATCGGGCAGCTGGCGGTCATAGACGCGATGGACGAGGCCGGTCTCATCGAATTCGCCTTCCGCTGGCATTTCTTCACCAATCCCTATTCCCAGAGTGGCGAGATCGCCGGGATCGGACCGGCGCTGATGGGGTCGGCCTACATGATGCTGGTCGTGCTCGTCTTCTCGCTGCTGTTCGGGGTCGCGGCGTCGATCTATCTCGAGGAATTCGCTCCGAAGAACCGGTTCACGGATTTCATCGAGATCAACATCGCGAACCTCGCGGCTGTGCCGTCCATCGTGTTTGGCATCCTGGGGGCTGCGATCCTGTTCGCGCTGATGGACCTCGGCTTCGGCAATTCCATCCGGGGCACGGCGCTGCTGGGCGGTCTTGTCCTGTCGCTGATGACACTGCCGACGATCGTGATCGCGACGCGCGCAGCGCTCAAGGCTGTCCCGCCATCGATCCAGGATGCGGCACTTGGCGTCGGCGCGTCGAAGGTGCAGATGGTGTTCCACCACAAGTTGCCGCTGGCGGCGCCCGGTATCCTGACCGGAACCATCATCGGTATCGCGCAGGCGCTGGGCGAGACGGCGCCGCTTCTGCTCATCGGGCTTTCGGTGTCGACCGGCGCGGCCCTGCTGTCCTCGCCTTTTGCGGGCGGCCTTCTGGAGCAGACGCAGTCGATGCCGACGGTGGTCTACCTTTTCGCCCAGAACCAGGACGCTCCGGTGCGCGAAGGCTTGGCGCAATCGGCTATCGTCGTGATGCTGCTATTGCTGTTTGCCCTCAACATTCTCGCCATCATTCTACGGCGCAAGTTCGAGCGCAGGTGGTAAGACCCATGGAGGATGCCGATATGTACGACTTGAAAGTGACGGAGCAGCACGTGGACGATCTCGAGATCAAGATGAAAGCGCGGGAGGTCGACGTCTTCTACGGGGACACCCATGCGATCCAGAAGGTCGATGTGGACATCCTCGACAAGACCGTCACGGCCTTCATCGGCCCGTCCGGTTGCGGCAAGTCGACGTTCCTGCGCTGTCTGAACCGGATGAACGACACGATCGACGTGGCCCGTGTCGATGGCGATATCACGCTCGACGGCGAGGATATCTACGACAAGCGCGTCGACCCGGTGCAGCTGCGCGCCAAGGTCGGCATGGTGTTCCAGAAGCCCAACCCGTTCCCGAAGTCGATCTATGACAACGTGGCTTATGGGCCGAAGATCCACGGCCTCGCCCGCACCAAGGCCGAGCTCGACGAGATCGTGGAAAAATCCCTTCGGCGTGCGGCGCTCTGGGACGAAGCGAAGGATCGTCTCGATCAGCCTGGCACGGGTCTTTCGGGCGGTCAGCAGCAGCGCCTGTGCATCGCGCGTGCCGTCGCCACAAACCCCGAGGTTCTCCTGATGGACGAGCCCTGCTCGGCGCTCGACCCCATCGCGACGGCGCAGGTCGAGGAACTGATCGACGAATTGCGCACGCGGTTTTCGGTGGTGATCGTGACCCACTCCATGCAGCAGGCCGCGCGCGTCAGCCAGAAGACCGCGTTTTTCCACCTCGGCGAACTGGTCGAATACGACGACACGTCGAAGATTTTCACCAACCCCGACGATCCGCGCACCGAAAGCTACATCACCGGCCGGATCGGCTGAGCGATTCATTCAGGACGGACATAAAATGGTTTCGACCGAACATATCGTCGCTTCTTTCGACCGCGATCTCGAAGCGATCCAGGCGACGATCATGCGCATGGGCGGCCTCGTGGAGGACGCCATCGCGAAATCGGCCCAGGCGCTCGAATCCCGCGACCCCGACCTTGCGCGCAGCGTGCGCGAGGGCGACGCCGCCATCGATGCGCTGGACGAACAGATCAACGAGGAGGCCGCGCGCATCATCGCCCAGCGTCAGCCCATCGCCACGGACCTGCGCACCGTGCTGTCGGTGTTCCGCATCTCGTCCAACCTCGAGCGGATCGGCGACTACGCCAAGAACATCGCCAAGCGGTCCGAGGTCATCATGGACCACCCGCCGGTCAATGGCACGGGCGCCTCGTTGCGGCGCATGGCGCGGCAGGTGGAACTGATGCTCAAGGACGTGCTCGACGCCTATATCCAGCGCGATGCCGACAAGGCGTTCGATGTGCGGGAGCGCGATCTCGAGGTCGACCAGATGTATTCGGCGCTGTTCCGCGAATACCTGACCTTCATGATGGAAGACCCGCGCAACATCACCACCTGCATGCACCTGCACTTCATGGCCAAGAATATCGAGCGCATGGGCGACCACGCGACCTCGATCGCCGAGCAGGTGATCTACCTCGTCACCGGCGAGATGCCCGAGGAAGACCGTCCCAAGCAGGAACATCTGCCCTCCGACGGCGCGGCAGGCTGACCGGGGCGGAGGTAACACAAGATGGCTGGCGAACCCCTGGTCCTGGTGGTTGAGGACGAACCCGCGCAGCGCGAGGTTCTGGCCTACAATATCCGCGCCGAAGGCTACGAAGTGGTCACCGCCGAGGCCGGCGACGAGGCGCTCGTCGTCGTGCGCGAGACACCGCCCGATGTGATCATCCTCGACTGGATGCTGCCCAATGTTTCCGGCATCGAGGTCTGCCGTCAGCTCAAGATGTCCGGTGAGACCGCGCGGATCCCGGTCATCATGCTCTCGGCCCGCTCCGAGGAGACGGACAAGGTCCGCGGCCTCGAGACGGGGGCGGACGACTACGTGGTAAAGCCGTACTCGATCGCCGAATTGCTCGCGCGCCTGCGTACCCAGTTGCGGCGCATCCGGCCCGCGGCGGTGGGCGAGAGGCTGGAATTCGAGGACATCGTCGTCGATCTGGCCGAGCATCGCGTCTACCGAGATGGCTTGAGCCTCAGCCTCGGGCCGACCGAGTTCCGCCTTCTGACCGCGTTCATGGAGCGTCCCGGACGTGTCTGGAGCCGCGAGCAACTGCTCGACCGGGTCTGGGGCCGCGACATCTATGTCGACAGCCGCACCGTGGATGTCCATGTCGGCCGCCTGCGCAAGGCGCTTCGGGCAGCCGATGCGGGCGATCCGATCCGGACCGTGCGGGGTGCCGGCTACGCCCTTGGCTGAGACGCGGGATCATAGGGTGCGCGGCGGTGGTGACCGGGCCCTTGACCTGCAACTTGGGTTCCGCGGCTTCGCGGCGGGCTTTCATCCGGCGCTGGACGTGTTTCTCGACCGTCACCGCGCAAGTCTGGGCGGGCTGACGCGGATCGGGGACACCCAGACGCTGATCTCCTGCATCGCCGACATGCGCCCCGATTACCTGGTGCTCGGCAACACCGAGGGCCTGCTGGACCGGATCGATGCCGCCGCGCGGAGGCCGCATCTGGCGGTGCTCGTGCCGGGTCACGACGCGATAGAGGAGACCGGGACACACCCACGGCTCATGCTCGAGCCGATTGCGGCGGATGCCGACGGCGTCGAGCTTGCGCTGGTGCTGCGCGCCCTGATGCGTCGGTCGCGGCCGCAGGCCATGGTCGGACGATCAGCGTGGGGGACGCTTGCGCTGGACGAGGCCTGCCTGACCTTCTCGATCCGGGGCGAGCCGGCGGCGCTGAGCCTCGAGGTGTTCAGTGTGCTGGGCCTGATGATGGACGCGCCCGACCGCTTATGGGACAGGTCGGACTTGCATCGATTCGTGTTCGGGGCAGGCTCAGGCAACGATATCCGCGCCATCGACACGCGGATCAGCCGGGCGCGGCGGCACGTTTCCGCGGCCCTCGGCCGGGACCCGATCCGCACCGTGCGTGGTGTCGGATACGCCCTTGTGCCCGATCCCTGAGGGCCGCCTCAGGCGGTCGGCATGGTGATGCAGGCGCGGAACGCGGCGACCTCGGGGGCGGCCCCGTCCAGGTCGATCGGGACGGCGCGCTCGCCCGCGGCGGCCAGCGCTCCGGTATTGAACTCAAGCCCGTCCAGCACGTTGCCGAAACCCCTGTCGCTGACGCTGAGCGTCCTGCCGTCCCCGGACAGCACATGCCGCGCGGTCGAGATCGTGTTGCCCCGGGGTCCGTCGAAGCGCATGGCGAAAATGCCCGCCTCGGGCCATGGTTCCGCCAGACGAATGGCGATGGTGTATTCCGGCAGCGACGGATCGTAGGTCAGCCTTACCTCGGCCTCCTCGCCGGAATGATCCAGCGTGCAAAGCCCATCCACGAGCCCGGCCTGCCAGGCCTGAGCCGGTCCGGCGATCAACAGAAGGGCGGTAAGGCTAAGAATGCGCGACATCGTGCGAAAGATGGGGCGATCCGCGCGTCCGGCAAGCCTGCGACAGGGAAACGATTGACTATGCCACCTTCTCGTCCGACGCTGCGGCCATGGAAGTCATGGGGAGGAAGATGACGATGACACGATGGATTTCCCGCGCCGCCCTGCTGGCCGGCCTTTTCACCGCCGGCGCCGCGTTGGCCGAGCCGGTGGGCCTGACGCCCGACATGATGTCGGTGACGGTCGAGACGGCGGGCGGCCCGGTCGAGATCATGCGCAACCAGGACAATGACGCGCGCGTGGACGATGAATGGACGCTGACCTCGCGGCCCTGTCCGATGTTCTGTATTCAACCGATGGTGCCGGCCCCGGGCGTGACGCCGGTGGGCGAGCTGGAGGTGCTCGCGGCGCTGCAGGATCCGAACACGATCCTCATGGACGGCCGCGTCCGCTCGCAGTTCGAGGAAGGCACGATCCCCGGCGCGATCTCGGTCCCCTATCTGGAGGCCGCCGACCGGCTGGGCGAGCTGGGCTGCGAGATCGATTTCGACGGCTGGATCTGCGAGGGCGAGCTGCCGCAGGTGGTCTTGTTCTGCAACGGCCCATGGTGCGGACAGTCGCCGACGGCCGCGCGCAACATGATCGAGGCGGGCTTCCCGGCCGAGAACATCAGCTACTACCGCGGCGGCATGCAGAACTGGAACGGCCTCGGGCTGACGGTGGTGCCCGGCGGGGCAGGGGGCTGAGGCATCTGGCGAACGTGCGGCGGGCCGGAATGTCCGCCGCATGCGCCGCCTGATCGACGGCGGCTCAAATTCGCGCGGGTCGAGCGCCGCGGAATATAGTTCCCTTTCGAAACGGTTTCCGTGTCACAGTCGGGTCGGTCCCGCACCTGCACAGTCCCGTGCCGCCGGGACCGCAGGGGGGAACCACCCATGTTTGCTCGGGTCACACCATACCAGTTGAAGTCCGGTGCGCGCGATGCCGCCATCGCCACGATGGAAGAGATGACGGCGGACATCATGGCCTTGCCCGGCCTGACGCAGTTCATCAACGTGCTGGGCCAGGATGGCAGCGGCTACGTGATCTCGCTGGTCGAGAGCCAGGAGATCTCGGACGAGAACGCCGAGCGTGTCCGCGCGCTCTGGGGCCGGATGGGGCCGCATCTGGCCGAGATGCCGTCATCGCACGGCGCCGAGGTCGTGGCGGACTGGACGACGGCGGCCGTCCCGGCCGGGTGAGCGTCGGCAAGCGACGACGGTGGGCGGGACCGCCCACCGGGCCGGGATTACGCGTGTCCGCGCGGCGGCGGTTTGGTGAGGCTTGGTGCGCCGTTCTGGTTGTGGAGGGGCTCGGCGGGAAGAGAGAGGTTTGGCTTGGAGGGCGAAGCGTCCTCGCGCGCGCTGAATCTAGAGAGTTTTCGGCGGCCGGTTTATCGGCATTTCCTTTACGATATCTTCTGGCTGGATGGCTCTCATGCCACGCAGAACTTCGTCCATAAACTGCTCGGACTCAATATGCTGATCGTTGATGACAAACGTCAGACCATTCTCAACTCCTTTGATGGAGTTTTCACTGTAGAAGCGGTTTGCCGCGCCTCGCTTTTGACCGCGGAGTTCCTGCTTGGCGAATGGCACGCGTAGATTGGCTGCCTGCATCTTGAGCGACAGGATTCTACTAAAAGCTTCTCCGGAAAAGCAACCTGGGTGCGCGGCCATGGTACGCAACACTTCATATGCGCCCAAGGTCCATAACCAAAAAAGGTCATAGTACTCTCGGAAAGCAGCTGCGGAAACGATACCGTCTGCACCTACCAGTGGGCAGTAGGATCTCAATTGATCCCTTGTTCTTTCTAGCGCGTCGTATTGAGCCTGTGTGTAAATCGAAAACGTGGCCAATGGGTTGTCGTTGGCAAACCTTTTCGCGAGCTCGTCGTCATCCATTTGGTCACCTCCCCCTCCGTGCCTTGCCCCCACGCTGCCCCGGCCGCCCTGCCGTTGACCGCCCCGACGCCTTCGCGCTGTCCTCCACCGCCGCCTCCACCGCTGACTGCCGCGCGAGCGGATCATCCGCCACGGCCAGTTCCACCGTCTCCAGCCGCTTGACCTCATCGCGCAGCCTTGCGGCCTCCTCGAACTCCAGGTTCTCGGCGGCCTTGCGCATCTTGTCGCGCAGCCCGTCCAGATGCGCCTTGAGGTTCGCGCCCACCAGGGGCTTGTCGACCTTCGCCGTCACGCGGTTCATATCCACGTCGCCCTTCCAGACGCCGGCCATGATGTCCTCGACGTTCTTCTTCACCGTCGCGGGCGTGATCCCGTGTTCCTCGTTATAGGCCATCTGCTTGGCCCGCCTGCGGTCGGTCTCGCGCATGGCGCGCTCCATCGAGCCGGTGATGCGGTCGGCATACATGATCACGCGGCCCTCGGCATTCCGCGCGGCGCGCCCGATGGTCTGGATCAGCGAGGTCTCGGAGCGCAGGAAGCCCTCCT
>CAZOBK010000054.1:0-21309 GCA_964578115.1 uncultured Roseicyclus sp. | reverse complement strand
AGCGGAGACCGCCTCCGATGCGGTTCCGGACGACACCGAATCCACGCAGCCGGAAGCCGAGCCGGAGCCCGAGCCCGAGCCCGAGCCCGAGCTTGAGGCCCCGGTCGAAGAGATCGTGGATGCGACAGCCTCCCCCGAGGAACCCGTGCTGCCCATGGCAGTGGAGGAGCCCGAGCCAGAGGCAGAGGTCGCGCCCGATCCTGAGCCCGAGCCGGAGCCCGAGCCGGAACCGGCACCCGACATCGCGGCGCGGACAGCGCCCGGAGAAACCGCCCCGGCAGACTTCGCCGCCGAAGCGCCGCAAACCCCGGGCAACGGGCTCGACCGGTTGGCCGCCTTCGTCACCGTGGCAAGGACCACCCCCGACGACGACCGCCCGCGCCTGCGTCCGGCGATCAATGCCCTGCGGCGCCTGAAGGAGCGGATGGAACGGCCTGTGGACGGCACCCACGGCTGAGCCCGCCCGTGTGGGCCATGCGCCCCCAATCCGGCCTTGCGCCCGGTCCGAAAATCGCTAGAACGGCGCGAAGTCGGGCTATGGCGCAGCCTGGTAGCGCGTCCGTCTGGGGGACGGAAGGTCGCAGGTTCGAGTCCTGCTAGCCCGACCAATTCAACCGCTCCGCATTCCGCCCGAGAAACGTCCGAGAAAACGGGCGACGAACGGGTATTGCCCTCGACAGGTGCTCGGGCTTTCCTGTGCGCCACGCCGCAATGCCGCAGGGACGACTTACCATGACCGACAGCGCTGCCCCGCAGGGTGTTCTGCCCGATCACGCGATCCGCGCGCTGATCGCGACCGGCGGGATCGCGGCCGACCGGCCCTATGACGGCGACCAGGTGCAACCGGCAAGCCTCGATCTGCGGCTCGGGACCGTGGCCTACCGCGTCCGGGCGTCCTTCCTGACCGGACGCGGCCGGACCCTGACCGAGCGGTTGCCGGAATTCGAGATGCACCGCATGCCGCTCGATGAGGGCGCGGTGCTGGAAAAGGGCTGTGTCTATGTCGTGCCGCTGATGGAACGGCTGGACCTGCCCCAGGACATCTCGGCCGTGGCCAATGCCAAAAGTTCCACCGGACGCGTCGACTGCCTGACGCGGGTGATCACCGATGACGGGACCGAGTTCGACCGAATCGCGCCGGGATACACCGGCCCGCTTTTCGCCGAGATCTGCCCCAGGTCCTTCTCCGTTCTGGTCAAGCCGGGGTTGCGGCTCAACCAGATCCGCTTTCGCCGGGGCGAGGCAGTGCTGTCGGACGCGGAGCTTTTTTCACTGCATGCCGAAACGCCGCTTGTCGCCGGCACCGAAGGCGCGTTGATCGACGACGGGTTGGGGTTTTCCGTCGACCTTACGCCGGGTCCCCGCGGGCTGGTGGGGTACCGTGCCAAGCCGCATGCGGGCGTCATCGACCTGACCCGGATCGGCGCCCATGACATCCCGGATTTCTGGGAGGAGGTGCGCCCCGAAGGATCGCCGGGCGCGGGCCATGTGATCCTCGATCCGGGCGCCTTCTACATCCTCGTCAGCCGCGAGGCCGTCTCGATCCCGCCCGACTGCGCCGCCGAGATGGCGCCCTATATCGCCATGGTAGGCGAGTTCCGCGTGCATTACGCGGGCTTCTTCGATCCGGGCTTCGGTCACGGAGTGCCCGCGCGCGGCGTGCTCGAGGTGCGCTGCCACGAGGCGCCCTTCGTGCTGGAACACGGACAGGTCGTGGGCCGGCTCGTCTACGAGCGCATGGCCGCCCTGCCCGAGCGTCTCTATGGCGCGGATCTGGCGTCCAACTACCAGGGCCAGGGTCTGAAGCTGTCCAAGCATTTCCGCGCCGGCTGACTGCCCGAAAATTGTGCAACGCAACGAGAGGCGGCAAAAATCGCACCGATTCTTTTGCCTTCACGGACGTCCGTGTTAGCTTTTGCTGCACGACGACGACCAACCGATCTATCCGACAGGAGACGACACATGTCGATCAAGACCCTCTTGGCCGCCCTCGTTCTCACCGCGGCACCCGGCCTCGCCATGGCCGAATGCAGCTGGGGCTCGGCGCAACAGACGACGATGAGCTGCTCCGAAGGCACCATGTGGGACGCATCCTCGCAGTCCTGCGTGCCCGTGGTCAGCAGCTGATCCGGCGACAGTTTCAATGATCCGCGCGTCGGCCCGGCTGACGCGCGGTTTTCTATTGGCCTTTCGTAACGGAGCCATGAGCCGTGATCCGCGCCCTTCTGCCGCTTGCCCTGACCCTCGCCGCCGGTGCCGCCTTCGCCGTGGCCCCCGAGGACCAAAGCCCGCCCACCTCAACGCCCACGACCACGTCCTGTGAGGATGGACAGGTCTGGGACACGGAGAGCGGCGCCTGTGTCGCCATCGAACAGAGCCGCCTCGACGAGGAAACGCTGCGCCGCACCGCGCGCGAACTGGCCTATGCCAACCGCAGCCCCGACGCGCTGGCGCTGCTGGCGCGTTCGACCGCGCCCGGCGCCTCGGAGGTCCTGACGCTTACCGCCTTCGCCCATGGGCGCGCGGGCGATCTGGACACAGCTCTGCCGATCTACGGCGCGGCACTGACAGCCGATCCCGATAACCTGCTGGCGCGCGCCTACATGGGTCTTGCGCTGATCGCGGCGGGCCGGCCGGAGGACGCCGACGTTCAGCTGTCCGAGATCCGCGCCCGCGGCGGCACCGGCAGCTGGCCCGACCGGGCGCTCGCCCGCGGCCTCGCTGCCGGGGCGCCCATCGGCTACTGAGCTGCGCGGCAACAAGAAAAGCCCGTCGAATTCGCGCCGTTCCGCGCCCGACCATCAAACCCTTCTTCACAACTCGCGCCCCATGATCGCGCCCCGGAACATGCGGGACAGGTTTTGGGTGCGACGATGGGACTGATGCCGAAACATGGCGCGGGCGACGCGCTGGGGCCGATGCATGACATCACCCCCACGTCCATGACGCGACGGCAAAAGGCGGCCGTGATCGTGCGGCTGCTTCTGGCACATGGCGTCTCGCCGGGCATCGACAAGCTGTCTCCGGCCCACCAGAGTGTGCTGGCCCGTGCCATGTCGGGGCTGGGGCAGATCGACCGCGCGACGCTGTCGGAGATCGTGGGCGAGTTCACCGGCGCGCTGGACAATCTCGCGCTGATCATGCCGCGGGGCATGCATGACGCGCTGGAAATCCTCAATCCGCATATCTCGGCCATGGCCCGCGACGGGCTCAAGGCCGATGCCGCGATCGGCGACGGTACCGATCCATGGCCGCGCCTCGCCGCGATGGACGCCGCGCAGCTGCGCCCCATCCTCGACGAGGAAAGCGCCGAGATCTGCGCGATCCTGCTGTCGAAGATCAATGTTGCCAAGGCCGCGGCGCTTCTGTCCGACCTGCCGCCCGAACGCGCCGAGGTGATCGCGCATGCCGTCTCGCTGACCGACACGATCCTGCCGGAGACCGCGCTGAGGATCGGCGAGCATCTGCATGCGCAGATCGTGGCTCAGCCCAAGGCAACCTTCGACACGGGGGCGGCGGAACGGGTGGGCGCGATGCTGAACGCGGTGGGCACCGCCTCGCGCGAGGCGGTGCTGGCGGGTCTCGACACGCGCGACGCGGTGTTCGCCGACGGCGTGCGACGCGCGATCTTCACCTTCCAGCATATCCCCAAGCGCATCGCGGCCGCCGACATCCCGCGCATCACGGGGGCCATCGACGGCGACACGATGGTCACCGCACTCGCCGCCGGTCTGCAGACAGCCCCACTTTCGGTGGAGTTCATCCTCGAGAACATGTCGCGCCGCATGGCCGAGCAGATGCGCGACGAGGCCGAGGCGATGAGCACGCCCAAGGAGGCCGCGGGCGAGGCCGCCATGCAGGCCGTCATCGCCGCGATCCGCGGACTGGAAGAGGCCGGCGATATCCGCATCCGCCACGAGGACGAGGACTGATCGCTCCTATCCTCGGCCCCTATCGTCGTCCACGCATGGGTGCCTATATGGCACCCATGGTTCTCGAATTCACCAAGGCCGGCATCTACTGCCCGGCCGCCGACATCCATATCGATCCGTGGCGCCCGGTTCCGCGCGCGCTGATCACCCATGGCCATTCCGACCATGCGCGCCCGGGCCATGGCGCGTACCTGTCGACGTCAGGCGCGGCCCCGGTGATCCGCCACAGGCTGGGCGATATCCGGCTTCAGACAATCGAATACGGTGAGGCCCGCCAGATCGGCGGCGCGCGGATCAGCTTCCACCCCGCGGGCCATGTCCCGGGCTCCGCGCAGATCCGGGTGGAGGTCGACGGCGAGGTCTGGGTCGTCTCGGGCGATTACAAGACCGTCGACGATGGTCTCAGCACACCGTTCGAGCCCGTGCGCTGCCACACCTTCATCAGCGAAAGCACCTTCGGCCTGCCGATCTACAGCTGGACGCCGCAGGACGTGCTGGCGCGCGAGCTCAACACGTGGTGGGCCGAGACCGCCGCGTCTGGCCGGCATGCCGTCCTCGGGGTCTACGCGCTTGGCAAGGCGCAGCGCATCCTGCGGCTGCTGGACCCGTCCAACGGTCCGATCCTGACCCATGGCGCGGTGGAGGCCACGACACAGGTTCTTCGAAATCAAGGCCTCGCGCTGCCCGAGACGATCCAGATCACGCCCGAAACGGACCTCAAGTCGCTCAAGGGGGCCATGGTCCTCGCCCCGCCCTCCGCCCTCGGTTCCGCATGGATGCGGCGGCTGGGGCCTGTCTCCACCGGCTTCGCCTCGGGCTGGATGCGGCTCAGGGGCGTCAGGCGGCGGCGCGCGGCGGATCGCGGCTTCGTCGTCTCCGATCACGCCGACTGGGAGGGGCTGAACGCCGCCATCGCCGCCACGGGGGCGGAGCGGGTCTATGTCACCCATGGCTACACCGCGCAGTTTTCCCGCTGGCTCACCGAACAGGGCTATCAGGCGGGGATCGTCGAGACGGAATTCGGCGGCGAGAGCCTCGACGCCGAGGACAGCGTGACAGAGGAGGCAACGCCATGACGGAGTTGACAGCGGTAGACCGGTTCTGGCGCACAATGGCCCGAAGCGTCGACCGCCGCGTGTTGCGGCTGGTGGCGAACCAGCGCGCCCTGCGCGTGCTTTTCGAGATGTCCGCGCGCATGGGCTCCGCCCTGCCCCGCGGCGCGACGGTGATCCGCGACCGCACCGACAGCCTGACGATCACCCCACAGGGCGTCGCGAAGAACGCGCCGATCCTCTTCTACATCCATGGCGGCGGCTTCACCATCGGCAGCCCGCGCACCCATGCGGCCCTTGCGGGCCATCTCGCGGCCACGGCGGGGATGCGCGTCTACCTGCCGCGCTACCGCCTCGCGCCCGAACACCCGTTCCCCGCCGCCCGCCAGGATGTCATCGCCCGGCACGCGGCGCTCTGCGAAACCGCGCCCCCGGTCGCGATCTGCGGCGACAGCGCGGGCGGCTGCCTCGCGCTGCACCTGGCGCAGCACATCCGCGACACCGGCCTGCCCGCGCCCCGCGCGCTCGGCCTGATCGCGCCCATCGCCGACCTTTCCGACGACCCCGCGACCCGGTTCGCGTCCGCCGTGGACGAGATGCTGATCCCGCCGGAATGGGCGACCCGCATCCTCGACGCCTACCTTCCGGGCATCGACCCGGCGGACCCCGCCGTCTCCCCGCTTCTCGGCGATCTGACCGGCCTTCCGCCCACCCTGATCCAGGCCGGCGCGGAGGAGGCGCTGGCGTCGGATGCCGCGCGGCTGGCCGAGGCGATGGATGACGCGACCGTCGACCTCTGGCCCGGCCTGCCCCATGTCTGGCACCTCCATGCAGGCCGCGGCACCGCCGCGAACCGGGCGCTGGCGCAGATGGCGGCGTTCCTTTCGGAAAAGGCTGGATGAAACGCTTCGCCACCCTCTTCGCTGCGCTGGATCAGACGACCTCGACCAAGGCCAAGACAACAGCGCTGGCTGCGTATTTCGCAGACGCGCCGGAGGCCGACCGGCTCTGGTGCGTCGCGCTTCTGTCCGGCCGCCGCCCGCGCCGGATGATCACCACCACCAAGCTCCGCGAGTGGGCGGCGGAACGCGCGGGCATTCCCCTCTGGCTCTTCGAGGCCTGCTACCCGGTCGTGGGTGACCTGTCGGAGACCATCGCGCTGGTCCTGCCCGAACCCATGCGGGAGACGGACCTGCCGCTTGCGACATGGATCGCCCGCCTCCGCGCGCTCGACAAGGCGGAGGAGGAGACGCGCAAATCCGCCATCCTCGACGCATGGGACAGCCTCGCGCCCACCGAACGCTTCGTGTTCAACAAGCTGCTGACGGGAGGCTGGCGCATGGGCGTGAGCCAGAAGCTGATGACCCGCGCGCTGGCGCAGGCCACGGGCATCGACGAGGCGGAATTGACCCATCGGCTGATGGGCGACTGGACGCCCGACACGGTCACGTGGGCCAGTCTGATCGAGGCGCCGGACCCCATGGCCGACCTCTCCCGCCCCTACCCGTTCTACCTCGCCTACCAGATCGACGCGGAGCCCGAGACGCTGGGCCCCGTCACCGACTGGCTCGCCGAACGCAAATGGGACGGCATCCGGGGCCAGCTGATCCTGCGCGGCGGCGAGCACTGGCTGTGGTCCCGGGGGGAGGAGCTGATCACCGACAGGTTCCCCGAGCTTGCCCAACTGCGCGATTTCCTGCCCCCGGGCACGGTGATGGACGGCGAGGTGCTGGCCTGGGACCGCGCGGGCGAAACCCCGCTCTCCTTCGCGCAGCTTCAGCCGCGCATCGGCCGCAAGACGGTGCCGAAAAAGCTCCTGGCCGAGGCGCCGGTGATCCTGATGGCCTATGACCTGCTGGAATGGGGTGGCGAGGACTGGCGCGCGCGGCCCCTTTCGGAGCGGCGCGCACAGCTGGAGGCCGCCATTGCGGGCCTGCCGGACGACCTGCCCCTCCGCCTCTCGCCCCGTGTCGAGGCGCAGGACTGGGCCGGCCTCGCCGAGGCCCGCGCCCAAAGCCGCGATCTTGGCGCCGAGGGACTGATGCTCAAGCGCCTCGCCGCCCCCTACCTCGCGGGCCGCAAGAAGGGCGACTGGTGGAAATGGAAAGTCGACCCCCTTACCATTGACGCGGTGATGATCTACGCGCAGGCGGGCTCGGGTCGACGCGCGACGCTGTATACCGATTTCACCTTCGCCGTGTGGGATGGCAACCAGCTGGTCCCCTTCACCAAGGCCTATTCCGGCCTGACCGACGCCGAGTTCAACGAAATCACCCGCTGGGTGCGCAAGAACACCACCGACCGCTTCGGACCCGTGCGCGCGGTCCGACCCGAACATGTCTTCGAGATCGCCTTCGAGGGCATCCAGAAATCCACGCGGCACAAGTCCGGGGTGGCCCTGCGCTTTCCGCGCATGGCCCGCTGGCGCCGCGACAAGCCGTTGGCGGAGGCCAACACGCTCGACGATCTCAAGGCGATGCTGGACCAATACGGCTGAGGCCACCGCTTTCGATGATCTGCGTCAATGCGGGCGACATCATATCATGTGAAACGATCGGCCTGTGCCGTTTTACCATGAGAGGGTGTGCGATGACCGACGTGGACAAGCTACTGAAGGCAACCGTCGAGGAACTCGACAAGCTTCTGAACCCCAAAAACGTGCTGGGCGACCCGATCGAACGCGATGGCGCGACCGTGATCCCCATCGTCAGCTACGGCTTCGGCTTTGGCGCGGGCGGCGGTGAAGGGGGCGAGGGCACGAAGGCCGGCACCGGCGGCGGCGCGGGTGCGGGCGGCGGCATCAAGCCGCTGGGCGCGATCATCATCGACGCGAACGGCGCGCGGGTCGAGGCCGTGAAGGGCGCCATGACCTCGGTCGCGCAGGCCGTGGCCGACGCCGCGGGACGTGTCATGGGCGCCAAGGCCGCGGCCGAGGGCGAAACGTCCAGGGACGGCTGAGCACCCGATGGCCGCGCTCATCTGGATCGCGGCGGCCGTCGTCGTCCTGGCGCTGCTGGCGCTGCTGGCGCCCTGGCATCTGCGGTTTCGCGGCACCACCGCGCCGCTTGCGCTCCGCCTGCACCTGCGCCTTCTGGGCGGCCACGCGCCCGGCATACCGATCCCGCTGTCGCGGGCGACGGATCGAGAGGGCGCGCGCAAGACGCGCAAGGACCGCCAGAAGCGACCCCGCAAACGCGCCATGCCCAACGGCCTGCGCGCTTTGATCTTCGGCGTGCTGTCGGCCCTTCGCGTGAAACGCCTCCGCCTGACAGGCCGCATCGGCCTGCCCGACCCGGCTGACACCGGCACGCTCTGGGGCTGCCTGACGCCCGCGATCTACGGGCTGCACGGCCCGGAACGGCGCATCGACATCGCGCCGGAATTCTCGGGCGCGTGCCTCGACCTCACCGGATCGGGGGACATCGTGATCCGTCCCCTCCGGCTTCTGCGCGCGGGCCTTGCCTTCGCATGGGCCAACCGGGGGACGCCATGACCCCGCGCCGCCGCCTCTCGCCGATCATAACCTCCGGCGACTGGCGGGTGGCCGCGGTCGAGGAATGGACCGTCTCGGCCTGGTGCAGGGGTGAAGATGCGATCGGCGGCGGTGGCTCCAAGCACCCCGTCGCGATCCTGCTGCAGGGTCCGGGCGGCGTCCTGATGACCGCGCCCGATGGCACGCCGCTGAGCCCGTCGGAGGTGGAGACGCTTCTGCCCGGCGCGCTCGGGCGGTTCTTGAACGCCACGTTTCGTGATACACTGACCCCCGGCAAAAAGGAGGAGGACCGATGATGAACACGCAGGACATCATTCAGCATGCCCATGCGCTCTACCGTGCCCATGGCGACCGCGCAGAGGTGGAGGCCGCGCAGAAAGCGCAACGCGCAAGCGACCCGTCCGAGGCCGAAAGCTGGCGCAGGATACGCCTCAAGATCAAGGAGTTGCGCGGCCCTCGCGCGACCTGAGCCAAGGCCGGGCCGGCGCTCTTCCGGCCCAGTGCGCTCGGCCCCGATCGCCTTCAGCTTACCCCACGTTCCTTCCCCGCGCGGCACGCGAAGCGCGGCGGATCCGAGCACAAAGGGACGACCGGGCTCAGGCGACGTCCGCAACGGAAACCGGCCGGCGCCCGGCGGCCCAGGCCCGCGCCGCATCGCCGAAGGCGGCAAAAAGCGGCCGGCTCACCGGGTCCTGCGCCGCGCGGTATTCGGGATGCCACTGCACCGACAGCGTGAAACCCGGCGCGCCCTCCACGTAGAGCGCCTCGGGCGTGCCATCGGGCGCATGTCCGTCGATGACGATCCGCGCGCCGGGGCGCTTGATCCCCTGCCCGTGCAGCGTGTTGGTCATCACCTCGGTCGCACCGAAAAGCCGGTGGAATGGCCCGCCCTCGCCGAAGGTGACCGCGTGGCGCAGGGCGAATTTCTCCTCGATCGTGCCGTCGGGGGGCATGCGGTGGTTCATCCGCCCCGGCAGGTCGCGGATCTCGGGGTGAAGCGACCCGCCAAGCGCCACATTCACCTCCTGGAACCCGCGGCACACGCCGAGGAAGGGTTGCCCCCGTTCCACGCAGGCCCGGATCAGCGGCAAGGCCACCGCGTCGCGTGCCCGGTCGAAGGCGCCATGGGCCAGCGTCGGGTCCTCGCCGTATTCCTCCGGATGCACGTTTGGACGCCCGCCGGTGAACAGAAACCCGTCGAATGTCTCGAGCAGTTCGGCGGTGCTGACGAAACGCGGATCGGAGGGGATCAGAAGCGGCATGCAGTCCGACACCTCGGCCACGGCTTCGGAATTCATCGTCCCGCCGGCATGGGTCGAGTACTGATCGTTGATCAGATGGTGATTGCCGATGATGCCGATAACGGGCCGCGCCATACCTTTTCCCCAATGCATTCCCGAAGAGATAGCGCCTGAGCGGGTTTTGTAAAAGGCCCGGAATAGGCAGACACGCCCTGCATTCGCGCACATGCCTGTCCCTTGGGCAGATCGCCCCGCGCTGACGGCAAATTCACCAGACCGCCGAATCGGCTGGCATTGCGACGAAGGCCGCCGACCACCCGGCTCAGCTCTCGGGCAGCCGCGCCGTCACCTCGATCTCGATCTTCATGCGCGGGTCCTGAAGCCCCGCCACCAGCATCGTCGCGGCCGGCGCCGCATCGCCCAACCAGGCCCGCGTCACAGGCCAGCAGGCCGGCCAGTCCGCCCCATCGGGCAGGATATACCGCACCCGCACCACGTCGGCCATTGCAGCCCCGGCCTCGCGCAGCGCCGCGTCGATGTTGCGGAAGGTCTGCGCGGCCTGCTCGGCCACGTCGGGCGAGATCTCCATCGTGGCATAGTCGAAGCCGGTCGTCCCGGCCACGAAGACCCAGCCATCGCAGACCACCGCGCGGGAATATCCGATCTCCGTTTCGAAGGGCGAGCCCGAGGAAATCCGTCTGCGGTTCACGCCACCGCCTCGAACCCCGCCGCCTCGATGCCGGCCACGGCGGCCACGGCATCATTGTCCGAGGTGTCGCCGGTGACGCCCACGGCACCGATCACCGCGCCCGCCGCATCCTTCACCAGAACGCCGCCCGGCACCGGCACGACCTTGCCGCCATAGGCACCGTTCACGGCGGCCATGAAATAGGCCTGCGCCTCGGCGCGCGCCATCTGTGCCGAACCGGGCATGCCCAGCATCACCGCGCCATAGGCCTTGCCGCGCGCGATCTCGAACCGGCCCGGGCTCGCCCCGTCCTCCCGCTCGAAGGCCAGCACATGGCCGCCCGCATCCAGAACCACGACCGAAAGCGGCTTCAGCCCCATCTCCCGGCCCTTCGCGCGCGCCACCGCGATCATCTCCCGCGCCTGATCCAGTGAAATCATCTCAAATCCTCCCTGATGCGCTCCCGCATCCCCTTCATCTTTCCAGAAATACGCCGGGGGTCTGGGGGCAGAGCCCCCAGCGCCAGCACCGAAATCCTCACGCCGCCTTCCACTCCAGCCGCCTCGCATGAAGCACCGGCTCCGTATAGCCGCTCGGCTGCTCCCGTCCTTTCAGCACGAGGTCCATGGCCGCTGCGAAGGCGATGCCGTTGAAACCCGGCGCCATGGGCGTGTAGGCCGGATCGCCCGCGTTCTGCCGGTCGACCACCTCGGCCATGCGGCGGAAGGTGGCCCTGACCTCGTCTTCGCTGACGACGCCATGGTGCAGCCAGTTGGCGATATGCTGCGCGCTGATCCGGCAGGTCGCCCGGTCCTCCATCAGCGCCACGTCATTGATGTCGGGCACCTTGGAACATCCCACGCCCTGATCGATCCAGCGCACCACGTAGCCCAGGATGCCTTGCGCGTTGTTCTCCACCTCGCGCAGGATCTGCGCCTTCGTCCAGCGCCGGTAACTGGCCAGCGGAATATCCAGAAGCGCGGTGACATAGGCGCGCCGACCGCCCTTTTCCAGCGCCGCCTGCACCGCGGCTACGTCAACCCGGTGATAATGCAGCGCATGCAGCACCGCGGCGGTGGGCGACGGCACCCAGGCGCAATTGGCGCCCGCGCGCGGATGCTCGATCTTGGCCTCCAGCATGGCGGCCATGGCATCGGGCGCGGCCCACATGCCCTTGCCGATCTGCGCGCGGCCCCTCAGCCCGCATTCCAGACCGATATCGACATTCTGGTTCTCGTAGGCAGTGATCCAGCTCTTGCGCTTGATGAAATCCTTGCGGGAAAACGGACCCGCCTCCATCGATGTGTGGATCTCGTCGCCCGTCCGGTCGAGGAATCCCGTGTTGATGAAGGCCACCCGGTGTTTCGCTGCGCGGATGCATTCCTTGAGGTTGACCGAGGTGCGCCGCTCCTCGTCCATGATCCCGAGCTTGACGGTATGGCGTTCCAGCCCCAGCACCTCCTCGACAAAACCGAAGCTCTCGTCGGCGAAGGCCACCTCGTCGGGCCCGTGCATCTTGGGCTTCACGACATAGACCGAGCCCGCGACGGAGTTCCGCGCGCCATGCGCCTTGCGCAGGTCGTGCTTTGCGATGAGCGTGGTGATCATCGCGTCCATGAGACCCTCATAAGCCTCCGAGCCGTCCTTCAGCAGGATCGCGGGGTTCGTCATCAGGTGGCCCACGTTCCTGACCAGCATCAGCGCCCGGCCCTTCACGGTGACCTCAGAACCGTCCGGCGCGGTGTAGGTCCGGTCCCCCTTCAGGATGCGCGTGACCGTGCGGCCCTCCTTCTCGAAGCTTTCGGCGAGGTCGCCTTGCATCAGCCCCAGCCAGTTGCCATAGGCCAGCACCTTGTCCTCGGCATCGACGCAGGCGACCGAATCCTCGCAATCCATGATCGCCGAGACCGCGGCCTCCATGCGCACATCCGCCAGAAGCGCCTGGTCCCGCGCGCCGATGGGATGGGCGCGGTCGAACACCAGTTCCACATGCAACCCGTTGTTGCGCAGCAGGATCGTGTCGGGCGCCCGGGAATGTCCGGTATAGCCCACGAATTTCTCCGGGCTCATCAGCGGCTTGTCGTCGGCCAGCAGCTGGCCCTTGTCGACATGATAGCGGCGGATGTCGGCATGGCTCGCGCCTGCGATCGGGAAGGCGTCGTCCAGGAAGACGCGCGCGCGCGCCACCACCCGCGCGCCGCGCCCCCGGTCATAGCCCCCCGGCGGCGGCAGCGAGCCCATCGCGTCGGTGCCGTAAAGCGCGTCGTAGAGGCTGCCCCAGCGGGCATTGGCCGCGTTCAGCGCGAAGCGGGCGTTGGTGATCGGGACCACCAGCTGCGCGCCCGCGACGGTGGCGATCTCCGGGTCGATCTTCGTGGTCTCGATTGTGAAATCATCGCCCTCGGGCACGAGATAACCGATTTCCTCCAGGAACGCCTTGTAGCTGTCGATGTCGAAAGCCTGCCCCCGGCGCGCCTTGTGCCAGTCGTCGATCTGCGCCTGCAGCGCCGCGCGGCGGTCCAGCAGCGCACGGTTCCTGGGCGCGAAATCGTGCAGGAGGCGCGAGAAACCCTCCCAGAAGGCGCCGGTTTCGACATCCGTTCCCGGCAGAGCCCGTTTTTCTATGAAATCAGCCAGTTCCACCGCGACCTTCAGGCCGGCGCGCTCGACTCTCTCTGGCCGCTCCGCCATGGCGCTCTCCCTCGATATCTGTGCATGCAACAGTATTCCGTAGGCGGGATAGGCAAAAAGCCGCTACATCGCAAGCGGCCGGTCAGTCTTTTTGACCAATTCCCACGCCGGCGCGGCGCGCCGCACGACAGCGGTCCGAGCAATACCGTACCTCGTCCCAGACCTTCGCCCATTTGCGCCGCCAAACGAAGGGCCGGCCGCAGGTGGCGCAGGTCTTCTGGGGCAGATCTGATTTGCGTCGCATCTTTCCCATGCGACGCAAGATAGACGCATGCGCGCCCCCTTCCATCCCTTCCGCTGGTTGCAAATATCCACGGGCAGAACGCCGGATTCAGAGATCCAGCTTCAACTGCCGCGCATCGCTTCGCCGTCCACGCGGCACGCGGTCATTCACGAAATGCCGCCCCGCGCCCCCGTCCTTGCGGCTCGCGTGCTTTTCCACGATCCGCGCGGCCTCGCCCCGGAACGCAGCCCCGCGCCGCACGGCCCAGACCCTATCGCGCGCCGCGCGCGCCGCCTCGGCCACGTCCACGATCGGCTCGGGGTAGCGCTTGCCCAAAAGCCGCCCAGCGCCCTCCCAGCCCCATGGCGCCTGCAGGAACGCATCGGGCACCTCGGCCAGTTCAGGCACCCATCGGCGCGTGAACACGCCGCCCGGGTCCTGATCGGTGCCCTGCTTCACGGGGTTGTAGATGCGCACCGTGTTCATCCCCGTGGTGCCCGACTGCATCTGCATCTGCGGCCAGTGAATGCCCGGCTCGTAATCCGTGAACATCCGCGCCAGATACGGGCCGGTGTCGCGCCAGTCGAGCCACAGGTGGTAGGAGGCCACCGCCACCAGCATCGCGCGCATTCGGAAATTCAGCCAGCCGCCATGGTCCAGGTACCGCATGCAGGCGTCGACGAAGGGGATGCCGGTCTCGCCCTTCTCCCACGCCGCCAGCCGCGCCGCGTCGCTGCCGCGCGGGCGCAGGTGCTCGTAAGCCGGGTGCAGGCAACGCGTCTCGATCGCGGTTTCATCCTCCAGCTTCTGCATGAAGTGGTCCCGCCAGGCGAGCCGCGCCTCAAAACTCCGCATCGCGCCGCCCCAGCCCTCCCGCGTGCCTTTCGCTTCGGCCTTTCGCGCGGCGGCCGCCTGTGCCGCCTCGCGCGGGCTTAGCGTGCCCCAGGCCAGGTGCGGCGAGAGCCGGGAACAGGCGGCCTCGCCCTCCAGCGGCGAGGACATGGCGCGGCGATAGCTCCGGCCACGGATCTCGAGGAAAGAGGCAAGCAAAGCCTCGGCCTCGGACCGCCCGCCGCGCTGGCGTCCGGGACAGGGATCGAAGGCCAGGCGCAGATCCCGCGCCTCGGGGATCGCGCCCGGGTCGAGGCCGAAACCCTCGAGCGCGCCCGGCGCGTCCAGTCGTGGCTGCCGCATCGCACGCTCCCGCCGCGCGGCCCAGCCGTCGCGGCCCGCAAGCCGCCGCACGACGCCAAGCTGCGGCACCTCCGTCCAGGTGAGCCCCCGGGCGCGCGCCCCGGCCGCGACCGCCCGGTCGCGGGCGTAACTCCAGGCGTTGCCGGTTTCCTCGGCACTCACGATCTCGCGGATGCCGAACCGCGTGCAGAGCGCCTCCAGTATTTCCGTGGCCGCGCCCACCCGCACCACCAGCGGCGCGCCCATGACCGCAAGCTCGGCGCGTAAGGCGCCGAGGCTCTCGGCCACGAAACGGTATTGCCGCGCCGAAGCGTCCGGCTGCGCCCATGCCTCCGGCTCCACGACGAAGAGCGGCAGGACCGGGCCGCCCCGCGCCGCCGCCAGATGCAGCGCGGGATTGTCCCGGACCCTGAGGTCGCGCTTGAACCAAAGGAGAACACCGTCGCCCATGCCGGAGAGATAACCGCCGCCGTCCCGAGGTCAAAGGCGTATCGGCCGCGGCGACCGCGCCTTGCGGCCCGGCACGCGCCGTCCTAGCTTCTTGCTCAGCCCATCCCCCGCAGGAGCCGCAATGAAAGACGCCGCGCCACAGCCGATCCGGCTGTCCGACTACCGCCCGCCCAATCACCTGATCGACGCCGTCCGGCTGACCTTCAGGCTGTCGCCCAAGGCCACCCGCGTGGTGTCGCGTATCGAATTCCGCCCCAACCCGGCAGGGCTCGAGGGCGGCGATCTGCATCTCGACGGCGAAGGGCTCCGCCTGATCCGGTGTTCCATCAATGGCCGGCCGCTTTCCGCGCTAGACTACCTGCTGACCGCCGAGGGGCTGACCGTGCCCGCCATCCGACTGCCCGATCGCCCGTTCACCTGGGAGGCGGAGGTCGAGATCGACCCGCAGGCGAACACCGCGCTCGAGGGGCTTTATACGTCGGGCGGGATGTTCTGCACCCAGTGCGAGGCCGAGGGGTTCCGCAAGATCACCTTCTATCCCGACCGCCCCGACGTGATGGCGCCCTTCAAGGTGCGCGTCGAATCGAAGCTGCCGGTACTGCTGTCCAACGGCAACCCCAGCGGTAGCGGCCCCGGCTGGGCCGAATGGGACGACCCGTGGCCCAAGCCCGCCTATCTCTTCGCGCTGGTGGCCGGCGATCTTGTGGCGCACGCGGACCGCTTCACCACCGCCTCGGGCCGCGCCGTCGATCTCAACATCTGGGTACGCCCCGGTGACGAGGACAAATGCGCCTATGCCATGGACGCGCTGAAACGTTCGATGCGCTGGGACGAGGAGGTTTATGGCCGCGAATACGATCTCGACGTGTTCAACATCGTGGCCGTGGACGATTTCAACATGGGCGCGATGGAGAACAAGGGGCTGAACATCTTCAACTCCAAGTATGTCCTCGCCTCGCCCGAAACCGCCACCGACCGCGACTACGATTTCATCGAAGGTATCGTGGCGCACGAGTATTTCCACAACTGGACCGGCAACCGCATCACCTGCCGCGACTGGTTCCAGCTGTGTCTGAAGGAGGGGCTGACGGTCTTTCGTGATCAGCAGTTCTCGGCCTCCATGCGCTCGGCCCCGGTCAAGCGCATCGACGACGTGCTGACGCTGCGCGCGCGCCAGTTCCGCGAGGATGCGGGGCCGCTGGCGCATAACGTGCGGCCCGACACCTATATCGAGATCAACAACTTCTACACGTCGACCGTCTACGAAAAGGGCGCCGAGGTGATCCGGATGCTCCGCCTGCTCGTGGGGCGGGACGCCTATGACGCGGCGCTCGCGCTCTATTTCGACCGCCATGACGGGCAGGCCTGCACGATCGAGGATTGGCTGCAGGTGTTCCAGGACGTCACCAACAGCGATCTCAGTCAGTTCAAGCGCTGGTACACCCAGGCCGGCACACCGAAACTCACCGCCCGCTGGGAGACCGTTGGCTCCGACCTCGTGCTGACCCTGTCGCAGGAGGTCTCGGAAACCCCGGGCCAGCCGCTCAAGGAACCTGTCGTCCTGCCCGTCCTGATGGCGCTCTATGCCCCCGATGGCACGCAGCTTTGCGAAGAGTTTCTCCATGTGCTCGACGGCCCCGAGGACACGCTGCACTGGAACCTCGCCGATCTTGCCGCAAAAGCCGGCACGCAGACACCGACCCATGTGATCCCCTCGCTCCTGCGCGGCTTCTCTGCCCCGGTCATTCTGGACGCGCCGCTGTCTGACGCGGATCGGCTGGTGCTGCTGGCCCATGACAGCGATCCGTTCAACCGATGGGAAGCCGGGCGCCGCCTGATGCGCGAGACGCTGGTCGCCGGGCTTACTGACGGCACGCCGCCCGATCCCGCGCTGTTCGAGGCGCTCGACCGCGTGGCCCGCGACGACAGCGTCGACCCCGCATTCCGTGCGCTGGCGCTCGCGCTGCCCTCGGAGGACGATCTTGCCCAGGCGATGGCCGAGGCCGGGTTCGTGCCCGACCCCACCGCGATCTTCCGGGCCCGGCGGCGGTTTCAGGCCGCGATGGCCGAGGCGCTGCGCCCGACCCTCGAGGGCCTCCATGACAGGCTCGACCCCGGGCCCGGCTACAGCCCCGACGCTGAACAGGCCGCCGCGCGCGCCTTGCGCAACACCTGTCTTGCGCTTCTGTCCCGGATCGAGGGGCCGGACCGCGCGCGCGACCAGTACGACGCGGCCACGAACATGACCGACCAGCTTGCCGCCTTCATCACGCTGCTCGAACAGGGAGACGAGGAGATCGCGGAGCGGTTCTTCGAGCAGTGGAAAGACGACCGCCTCGTCCTGGACAAGTGGTTCATGGCGCAGGTCGCTCATGCCGACCCGGACGTGGCCGTGGCCGTGGCCGCGCGGCTGACGGAGCATTCGCTTTTCGACTGGAAGAACCCCAACCGCTTCCGCTCGGTCGTGGGCGGGCTCACGGTGGCCAACCCGGCGGGGTTCCACGATCCGTCCGGGGCGGGTTACCGTTTTCTCGCGGACTGGATCATCAGGCTCGACACCAAGAACCCGCAGACCGCCGCGCGCATGTCCACGGCCTTCGAGACGCGCAAACGCTACGACGCCGACCGCGTGGCACTGATGGACGCGGAGCTTGCCCGGATCGCGGCCACCGAGGGCCTCAGCCGGGACGTCACCGAGATGATCGGGCGCATGCGCGCCTGAGCCATTCGTGAGCCGGCGGGCGGGTCGAAGATCGCGGGCCGCCGAAGGCATGGCAGCGTCTCACTGTCCCCGACGCGCCCGGTCCCTCAACGCAGCACCTGCGTTGCAGCCCAGACCAGCGCGATCAGCACCGGCTGGTGCGCGAGATAGACCCAGAGAGAATAGCGCCCCGGCCAGGCGAGCCGCTGCGCGATCCGTCCGCCCCGCCAGGTCGCGAGCCGCGCCCAGAGCCCTGCGCGACTGCCCAGCCGGCCCAGCGCGAGGCCCAGCAGGAACGGCCCGAACCATGGCGCCAGAGGCACGTAATCGACCGAGCGGACCGGCACGGTCTGCAGCCCTGTCCACCAGAGCCACCACGCGTCGAACATCTCGGCCCGCGCGAAGGACGGCGCCGCGAAGGCCAGCACCGCCAGCGCCAGAAGCCCGGTGACAGGCAGCCGCAGGAACGCGAGCCCCAGAAGGCTCGCCGCCGCGATCGCATGCAGGATGCCGAAGAAGATGAAGGCATCACTCATCGCGGCCCACGTGACGGCGGTGATCAGCGCCGCGGCGCCCGCAACCCGGATGAGGCGGCCCCCGAAGCTTCGCCATCTGATCCCGGCGCCATGGCCCAGCCACAGGCTCAGCCCCGCGAGAAACAGGAACGACCCCGCCGTTCCCAGCGCCAATAACCGCCAGCCGCCGCTGGTCGAGGTGCCCGGCGCCAGCCAGCCGAAAAGCTCAAGGTCGTAGACGAAATGAAACACCGCCATCGCCAGCAGTGCCGCCGAGCGCGCGAGGTCCACCGCCAGAACACGGCCCGCCGCGCCGAAAAGGTCGCCCTGCGGGCCAGGTTTTTCGTGTTTCGCATGGAACCGGGTCGCGGTCATGAGCGTTTCCTAGCAGGCGGTGTACGGTTTTCCCATGGCCGTGGCTGTCGTCATTTGAACGTTACCTTGTCGTGATTGCTCCGCCCCATGGATATGGCCACCCGCATCGACCCGCTCATCGCCGAACGCGCGCCCTGGCTGGCGCGGACCCCATGGGCGCGCACGCTCGCCCGCCCGGTTCTGGACCGCCTGCTCGGCCACGGGCGCACCGTCGCGCTGGCCGAGACGCTGGCACCGCGCCCCGCGCATGCGGTGATGGAAGCGACCGCCCGCCTGATCGCGCGTCGGGTCAGCGTGCAGGGCCTGTCGCATATTCCCGCCACCGGCGGCGCGCTGATCGTGGCCAACCATCCCACCGGCATCGCCGACGGCCTGGTACTCTGGCGGCTGCTGATGCGGCGCAGGCCAGATGCGTTCTTCTTCGCAAATGCGGATGTGCTCAGGGTGATGCCGCAACTCGAGACGGTGATCGCCCCCGTGGAATGGCGCGAGGAGCGCAAGAGCCTCGCCCGCGCGCGGGAGACGATGAGCTACGCCCGCCGCGCGCTGGCCCATGAGGGGCGGCTCGGCGTCATCTTCCCCTCGGGCCGGCTGGCCAAACGCCGCGGCCTGAGGCTGCATGAACGGCCATGGATGACTTCCGCCGCCGCGCTGGCGCGGAAATATGACCTTCCGGTGGTGCCGGTGCATATCGGCGCGCGGAATTCCGCGCTGTTCTACCTGTTCGACGCGATCCACCCGTCCTTGCGCGACATCACGCTGTTCCACGAGACCTTCAACAAGGCCACGCAGCCCTTCGCGGTGACCATCGGTGCGCCGCTCATGCCGCGTGACCTGCCCTGCGACCCGGGCGAGGCGACCGCCATGCTCAGGGAGGCGACGCTGGGACTGGGCGAGACGGCCGAGCCGCCGGGACAGCCGCTTCTGGCACAGTCCGGCGGCGTGGCGGGTGCATTGTTTCGAACGCCGAGCCAAACCTGAAAAGCAGCACCGTACGGCCCGGGCAGCGCCCCTGCCGGGTCAAAGTCTGGCCCGAATCCGGGCGCCATCTCGTGCCCATGGACAACGACTTCACATACCACACCCGCCCCGGCAGCCTGCCCCTGAGCCTGATGGCTCTGGCTGGACTGATCTTTCTGGCCATACACCTCTGGGAGGTGATCCCGGGCTTCGTCCTGCTGATCTTCATCCCCGCCCTTCTGGTCAGTATCGCCGAACTGATCCTGACGCCGATCTACGGGGTTTCGATGAGCGATACCGAGTGGCGGATCGAAGCGGGCCGCAAGGCCCAGGCGTTTCCCATCAGCAGGATCGCATTCGTGCGGGTTCAGGACCGTGGCACACCGCGTACAGTGGTGGTTCTGTCCGATGGCTCGGAGATCGAGATGCCGCAGGTCGCCATGCCCGACCCGCTCACGCTGATCCGCGAAGTCACCAGCCGCGGCATTCCGGTGCGTCACGCCTGAGCGCGTCTATCCCGACACGGGCCGCATGACCGGACGGCGCAGCGCCTCGGGCGCAGGCCGGCAATAGTCCTGCGACAGCAGCCATTGCCGCATGTCCTCGCGTTTGCGCGACGAATGGAACGGGCCCCAGTCCGCCGCCACGCCGCCCATGCCGTCCGACACCACGCGGTCGCGGGGCACGGTCTCTCCCATGATCCTCAGGCCGCACCGCAGGTTGGCCTCGCCGTCCAGAAGCGCCTCGCCCGTCGTCGCCGCACAGCCTCTGTAGCGGGCCGTCGCAGGCGAGATCTGCACGAGCCCGAACCACCGCCCGCCGCCACCCACGGCCTCTTCGCGATGGGTGCTTTCATGCCATGCCAGCGCCGAGACGAGCCCGGCCCAGAAGGCGCGCCGCTGACCCGCGCCGGCCGTCTCGTAGCCCGGGCACCAGTCGGCGATGTCGCGCGGAACGGTGTCGACGAGCGAAGCGCCCGGCCCGCGCAACGCGGCCATGGCGGCAAGCGTCCAGTCCATGTCGCGCGCATGCCCGTCCCAGCGCAGCGCAGGCGCGGCCCACGCGTCGCGGGGCACGGGGCGCAGGCTGAGGGCCGGCGCGGCGGTGGCGGTGCGCAGCGTCCCGGGACGCGGCGCCGGATAGGCGGCGGACATGGCCTCGGGGGCCATGCGCTCGGCGACCGGCTGGGCCATTCCGCTTGCCGTGACGTCGAGCGCGGCTTCCTGCCCGCCCGCCGCCACCGATGACATGAGCCAGAGCACGGCCGCCGGCGCCAGCCGCGCTGCGCGTTTTGTTTGCGTCATGCACTTACCCCCAGGTGCGTGCGGTTTCCCGCGCCTAGCGCCCCCGGCGCCGCAATGGCAAGCATTTGTTAACCGGATCGGCAAACGGGCGGGCTCCCGCGCATGGGCCAGCCCCGCGCCCGCCTCTTGCCCGCCCTCCGCACCTGCCCTAAACGCAGGGACAACGCGATGGAGGCCCCGACATGCTCGACCTGACTTACGAGACCCCTAGCCCCAAGATCATTTCCGGCGCCCGGCAGGACTGGGAGCTGGTGATTGGCATGGAGGTCCATGCCCAGGTGTCCTCGAAGTCCAAGCTGTTCTCTGGCGCCTCGACGCAATTCGGCTCCGAGCCCAATTCCAACGTGGCCTTCGTGGACGCGGGCATGCCCGGCATGCTGCCCGTCATCAACGAATTCTGCGTGGCGCAGGCCGTGCGCACAGGGCTGGGACTGAAGGCCGAGATCCACCTGCGCAGCGCCTTCGACCGCAAGAACTACTTCTATCCCGA
>CAZOBK010000053.1:0-24001 GCA_964578115.1 uncultured Roseicyclus sp. | reverse complement strand
GTGTCGCCTTCCTTGATGTCGCGGTCCGAGCCGAAGATCACGATACCGACATTGTCGGCCTCGAGGTTCAGCGCCATGCCCTGGATGCCACCCGGGAATTCGACCATCTCGCCGGCCTGCACATTGTCCAGTCCGTAAACGCGCGCGATACCGTCGCCCACGCTCAGCACGCGGCCCACTTCGGCGACTTCGGCATCCTGACCGAATGACTTGATCTGTTCCTTCAGGATCGCAGAAATCTCGGCTGCTTGGATGCCCATTTATCCGACCTCTTTCATGGTGTTCTGGAGTGCGTTGAGCTTCGCGCGGATCGACGTGTCGATCATCTTCGAGCCCACCTTGACGACAAGACCGCCGATGAGGTTTTCATCGACGGCCGTATTGAGTTGAACCTCGCGGCCCACGGAGGCCGACAGCGCCTTTTTCAGCTTGTCGGACTGGGCCTGCGTGAGGGCCTTGGCGGACAGCACGTCGGCCGTGACCTCGCCCTTGTGTTCCGCGATCCGCTCGCGCAGCGCGCGCAGCAGCGCGGGCATGACGAAAAGGCGACGCTTCTGCGCCATCAGCCGCAGCGTGTTGCCGGTGATCGCGTTCAGACCCATCGCGTCGGAGACACCGCCGATGGCGGCCTGGGTTTCGTCGCGCCCGTAGATCGGAGAGGAGATCAAGTCCCTGAGGTCGGCGCTGTCGGCCATCGCGGCTTCGAGCGCGGCGACATCCGCCTCCAGCGCATCGAGCGCCCCGCCTTCCTGAGCCAGTTCAAACATCGCGGTCGCATAACGCGCGGCAATGCCGGTCGAGATCGAAGCAGGTTCGCTCACGTCCACCCTTTCACATGTTCGCCCGGCGCACCCGGGCTTTGTCCATATGATCGGCCCGGTCGGCGCCGAACAGCGCCTCCGGGCTTTCAATTCGCGTCTCGGCGGCGATTGGCAGCCGGTTCCCCGATAAATCGCCGTGGATTTAGCAGAGGGTTCGTAATGCTGCAACCGCCAGAGACAGCGATGCGCCGAAGCCGAAACCGCCTTTTTTCAAGCCTTTGACAACATCCCCCCTGTCTGCGACGCTTTGAAGCTTGCCGCAGTTGCGAAAAGTGCTGTCCGCGGCGCACGATTCTGGAGCCTGCGCAGTCCGACCGGCCGGCGCGACGCAAAATGCCCAGCCAGTGCCACATTCCCACCGCAAGACCACCCGGGTTTCACCCGAATCCAATGGTTTACACTTGGTTAACTCACCGTAGTTGCGGGCTGCGCGAACAATGTTGTCGATCTTCACCTTGACTGTTCTGGGCGCTTTCGGCGCGTCAAACGTGCTCACCGACGTCAACGAACGCTCGGACGAGGACGACGACGGGCTCGACGACGATCTGCATGTGGACGGGCTTGGCGGCGACGAAGACCTGATCGAACGGCTCGACATGTTCGCGGCGCTCGGCATGACACCGGCGCCGGTCACGCCGACCAGCGAAGCTTATCTGCCCGCCGAGGAGCCGGCGGAAATCGCGGAGGGTAACGTGTTCGACTACCTGGATGACGCCGCAGTCGCAGACCTGACACCGGAGGAATTCGAGCTGTTGTCAAATCAGATGACGTCCGCCCAGCCCGAAGTTATCGATGATGGCGAACCGACCGAGGTGATTTCGGTCGCGGTGGGCGGGCCCGGTGCCGTGACCCCCAACCCGACCGAGGCGGGCTTTCGCACCCGGCTCGGCCCGGATGACGAGCTGACGCTGAACATCGCGCCCGATCTGCCGGGTGACATTCTCGCGGTGCATTCGGTCTTCGACCTGAACGGCGATGACGAAAGCTCGGTCGGGCTGCGCTATTCGCTGTCCTTCTACATGCTGCCACCGGGACAGGTGCTGCCCGAGGACAACGTCACAGGCAGCGAGACCGGCTTCATGGAGGCGCATGGGCTGCAAAAATTGGGCGAGGTCGATCTGGGCCGCTTCGAGGCGCATTTCGACGAGAAGAGCGGCGAGACGGTCGTCACCGACGATTCGCGGCAGGCGCAGCCCCCCCACGTGCTGGCCA
Organism: uncultured Roseicyclus sp.; assembly: GCA_964578115.1. Taxonomy (GTDB): domain Bacteria; phylum Pseudomonadota; class Alphaproteobacteria; order Rhodobacterales; family Rhodobacteraceae; genus Roseibacterium. The sequence goes on along the minus strand of CAZOBK010000053.1, from coordinate 21,968 downwards.
ATCGCCCCGTGACCGAGGTCGCGGCGCTCTTCAGCTAGGCACCGTCGCCGCCCTCAGAGCGACCGGCGCCCGGTTGCGCCGGCGGGACGCGGCGCGCCTTCCAGCACCTTCAGCGGCCGTTTGACCCGCTCCGCCAGCCCCGGCCCCAACGGCGCATAGACCCGTTTCGACGCTTCCACGATCAGAACGCCACCGCCGCGTTGTCCGGGCAGATGGCTGCCCAGCTTCTCCAACATGTCCGCCGACTTGAGCCAGAACCGTTTTTCCGAGGGCGGCGAGAACAGCGCGGTACAATGGCGTTCCGGCACGAAATCATGGTGCCTGAGTTGCGCCTCCAACTGGCTGAGCGTGTAGGGCCGCCCGTAGCCGAAAGGCGTCTTGTCGCGCCGCGCCCACATGCCGCCCCGGTTGGGCACGATGAACAGTGCCCGCCCTCCGGGACCGAGGACGCGAGAACATTCCTGAAGCACTGCCGCCGGGTGATCCGAGGTCTCCAGCCCGTGCAGGCAGACCAGCTTGTCGGCATGACCAGTCTCCAGCGGCCAGAGCCCTTCGCGGCAAAGCACCGAGACATTGTCGAGCCCCGAGGGCCAGGGCATCACCCCCTGCTCCGCCGGCATCAGTCCCACCACCCGGCGTGCGTCGGCCAGATAGGGGCGCAGGAGCGGCACGGCAAAGCCGAAGCCCACAACCGTCTGGCCCTTCGCCTCGGGCCAGAGTACCTGCATCTGCTCGCGGATGGCCTTCTGCGCGATCCGGCCCAGCCGGGTCCGGTAGTAGAACTGCCGCAGGTCGATGACGTCCAGATGCATCGGCTTTCTTGCCTTTTGCCTGCTCACTGCGCGAGGATCATGCGCGAAACTGTCCGAACCTTACCCAAGCCCAGCGGAATTGCCATGCCCCCATCACGCGACGAAGCCCTCGAAGTTGTCACGATCCCCTGCCTGTCGGACAACTACGCCTACCTTGTCCTGTCGCCCGACGGCGGGTCGGCCGCGCTCTTGGACGCGCCCGAGGCCGCGCCGATCCAGGCCGAGCTCGACCGCCGCGGGGTGACCCTGACCGATATCATGATCACCCATCACCATCACGACCATATCGGCGCGGTCGACGAACTCGCCACATCCGACACCCGCGTGATCGGCGCGGCGGCGGATGCCCATCGCCTGCCGCCGCTGCATCTGAGCGTCGGCGATGGCGACGTGTTCGATCTGTTCGGCGCCGAGGTCCGGGTGATGGATGTCTCGGGCCACACGGTGGGCCATATCGCCTTTTACGTTCCCGCCGCGGGCGCGGTTTTCACCGCCGACAGCCTGATGGCGCTGGGTTGCGGGCGGCTTTTCGAGGGCACCGCCGAACAAATGTGGGACAGCCTGTCGAAACTGGCGACACTGCCCGGGGATACGCTCGTCTGCTCGGGTCATGAATACACCCAGTCCAATGCGCGCTTCGCCCTGACGGTCGAGCCGGACAATCCCGCGCTCGCGCACCGGGCGGCGGCGGTGGATGCCGCGCGCGCGAAAGGGCAGCCCACGGTGCCCTCGACGCTGGCCGAGGAGCTGGACACCAATCCGTTCCTGCGCGCGGGCTTGCCGGAGGTGAAGGCGGCTCTAGATATGAAGGGGGCCACGGACGCAGAGGTCTTCGCAGAGATACGTCGGCGCAAGGACGTGTTCTGAGGTGCCCTTCCACGGGCGTTCGGGCTGGTCGTGATATCCCTGAAAACGCTGCCCGGCCCGGCGTTGCCTGTTTTTTAGGCAGGACCCAACGAATCCAACGGCTTGTGTCCACCGACCGATGGCCCACCGGAATTTGTTTAGAAATAGCTTGAAACACGACGACAAAAACCAAAGCTTAATCCCATGAGGCCAAGATCGGGGGGCGTCTCAGACCCCCTCGATGTCACCGAAAGGAGCGCGCGCGTGCCATCTTTTTCGAATACCCTGGAGCAGGCAATTCACGCGGCGCTGGCGAATGCCAACGCCCGGCGCCACGAACTCGCGACGCTCGAGCATCTTCTGCTCGCGCTCATCGACGAGCCTGACGCCCAGAAGGTCATGAAGGCGTGCAGCGTCGATCTCGAGGAACTCAGGGCCACCCTGGTCAATTTCATCGAGGATGACCTGTCCACTCTCGTGACCGATGTGGAGGGCTCCGAAGCGGTGCCCACGGCGGCCTTCCAGCGCGTCATCCAGCGCGCCGCCATCCACGTGCAGTCCTCCGGACGGACAGAAGTGACAGGGGCCAACGTGCTCGTCGCCATCTTCGCCGAGCGCGAGAGCAACGCGGCGTACTTCCTGCAAGAACAGGATATGACCCGCTACGACGCGGTCAATTTTATCGCCCATGGCGTCGCCAAGGACCCGTCCTATGGCGAAACCCGGCCCGTGACCGGCGCGACCGACGGCGAGGACGAACCCCAGGCCAGCCAGGCGGACAGCTCTGACGCGGAACAGAAGGAATCGGCGCTTGCCAAGTATTGCGTCGACCTGAACGTCAAGTCGTCGAAGGGCGATATCGATCCGCTGATCGGCCGCGACCACGAGGTGGAACGCTGTATCCAGGTCCTGTGCCGTCGGCGCAAGAACAACCCGCTTCTCGTGGGCGATCCCGGTGTCGGCAAGACCGCCATCGCCGAGGGCCTCGCCAAGAAGATCGTCGAGGGCGAGACGCCCGAGGTGCTTCGGGGCGCCACGATCTACTCGCTCGACATGGGCGCCCTTCTCGCCGGCACCCGCTACCGCGGCGACTTCGAGGAGCGTCTGAAGGCGGTGGTCAAGGAACTGGAAGATCACCCCGACGCCATCCTCTTCATCGACGAGATCCATACCGTGATCGGCGCCGGCGCGACCTCCGGCGGGGCGATGGACGCCTCCAACCTGCTGAAGCCCGCGCTTCAGGGCGGCAAGCTGCGCTGCATGGGCTCGACCACCTACAAGGAATACCGCCAGCACTTCGAAAAGGACCGGGCGCTGTCCCGCCGGTTCCAGAAGATCGACGTGAACGAGCCGTCGACCGACGATGCGATCAAGATCCTCAAGGGCCTGAAGCCCTATTTCGAGGATCACCACGCCGTGCGCTACACCGCCGACGCGATCAGGACCGCGGTGGAGCTTTCGGCGCGCTACATCAACGACCGCAAGCTGCCTGACAAGGCCATTGACGTCATCGACGAAGCCGGCGCGGCGCAGCACCTTGTGACGGAAAGCAAGCGGCGCAAGACGATCGGCGCCAAGGAGATCGAGGCGGTCGTCGCCAAGATCGCCCGCATTCCGCCCAAGAACGTGTCAAAGGACGACGCCGAGTTGCTCAAGGACCTCGAAGCCACGCTCAAGCGCGTGGTCTTCGGCCAGGACAACGCGATCGAGGCGCTCGCAGCCTCCATCAAGCTTGCTCGCGCAGGCCTGCGGGAACCGGAGAAGCCGATCGGCAACTATCTGTTCGCAGGCCCCACCGGGGTCGGCAAGACCGAGGTGGCCAAGCAACTCGCCGACTCGCTTGGCGTGGAGTTGCTGCGCTTCGACATGTCGGAATACATGGAGAAGCATGCGGTCTCGCGGCTCATCGGCGCGCCTCCGGGCTATGTCGGCTTCGACCAAGGCGGCCTTCTGACCGATGGCATCGACCAGCATCCCCATTGCGTACTTCTCCTCGACGAGATCGAGAAGGCGCATCCGGACGTGTTCAACATCCTGCTGCAGGTGATGGACCACGGCACGTTGACGGACCACAACGGCCGCAAGGTCGATTTCCGCAACGTGATCCTGATCATGACTTCGAATGCGGGCGCTGCGGAACAGGCCAAGGCGGCGATCGGCTTCGGCCGCGACCGTCGCGAGGGCGAGGATACGGCAGCCATCGAACGGACCTTCACGCCGGAGTTCCGCAACCGTCTGGACGCGGTGATCAGCTTCGCACCCCTGGGCCGCGAGACGATCCTGTCGGTTGTCGAAAAGTTCGTCCTTCAGCTCGAGGCGCAGCTGATGGACCGCAACGTCACGATCGAGCTGACACGGCCCGCCGCAGAATGGCTGGCCGAGAGGGGCTACGACGACAAGATGGGCGCGCGTCCGCTGGGTCGTGTGATCCAGGAGCACATCAAGAAGCCGCTGGCCGAGGAGCTTCTCTTCGGCAAGCTCTCCAAGGGCGGTAACGTCAAGGTCGGCGTCAAGGACGGCAAGATCGACCTCCGCTTCGAAGAGCCGGGCAATCCGCGCCTCGGCTCGAAGAAGCCGCCGCTGCTGACCGCTGACTGATCACGCGGACATCTGCTAGAAGGAAGGCGGGCCAGCGTGGCCCGCCTTTTTTCATCAGAAAGACCATGCACGCTCAGACCATCCCCGTCACCGAGGCGCAGATCCGCAACGCGCTTTCGCGCGATGCCCCGGAGTTCGCCGGCCTGCCCCTCAGGCCGCTCGCCCATGGCGGAACCGAAACGCGCGTGGCCCGCCTGGGCGAACACCACCAGTTTCGCACGCCGCTTCTGGCCAGTGACGCCCAACGCTTCGAGGAGGAGGCGCGCCGGGTCACGTGGCTCGCACCACATCTGCCGCTGGACGTGCCGCGCGCCGTCGCGAGCGGGCAACTCGCCACCGACCCGCCACTGCCCTGGACGGTACAGCGCTGGATCGAGGGCACCGACGCGACGGAGGCGATACCCGCCGATCAGGACGATCTCGTGGACCGGCTGGCGGAATTCCTGATAGCCCTGAGGCAGGTCCCACACCCCGATGCGCCGCCCGCCAGCACGCGCGGCGGACCGCTGGCCCCGCAGGATGACGCCTTTCGCGTCGCCATCGCCGAGGCGCACGCAAAGGGCATCACCGGGCTCGGACCGGCCATCGCCGCATGGGACGCCGGGCTGGCCGCGCACCCGTGGCGGAACCGACCGGTCTGGCTTCACGGCGACCTTGTGCCCGGAAACCTGATCGTTCGGGACGGGCACCTGCAGGCCGTCATCGACTGGTCCTTCGTGACCGTCGGCGACCCGGCCTATGACCTGGTCCCGGCCTGGTTCGTGTTCGACGAGCCGGCGCGGCGACGGTTTCTGGACCATCTCGCCCCGGATGACGCGACTGTTGCACGCGCGCGCGCGTGTTGCGTGGCAATGCGCGCTCGCGCTTCCCTACTATATCGACAGCAATCCGCAGATGGTGTGGTTGGCACGACGAGGACTTGCGACCATCGCCGGAGACAGGCCCTGAGCCCTCGGACCGGCTGAGATCCGGACCCGCCTTACCGCTCCGTCAGTTTCAGCTCGATCCGACGGTTCTGCGCACGGCCTTCGGGCGTCTCGTTGGTGGCCACAGGCCGGTATTCACCGAACCCGGTCGCCGCCAGCCGCGACGGCGGAATGCCCAGTTCCTCGGACATGTAGAGCACCACCGAAAGCGCGCGCGCCTGGCTCAGTTCCCAATTGTTGTCGAAGGCCCCGCCCGCGCCGATCTGCTGGTCGTCAGTGTGGCCGTCCACGCGGATGATCCAGTCGATGGTCTCGGGGATGTCGTCGGCCACCTCCGACAGAAGCTGCGCCACGTTCTCGATCTGCGCCAGCCCTTCGGGCGCCAGATCGGCCGAGCCCACGTCGAACAGCACCTCGGAGGAGAAAACGAACCGGTCGCCGTCGATGCGCACCCCCTCGCGGCCCTCCAGCAGCTCGCGCAGGCGGCCGAAGAATTCCGACCGGTAGCGTTCGAGCTCCTGCGCCTCGGCCACAAGGCGCGCCGCTTCCGCCGCTTCCAGCTCGGCCCGCGCAGTCTCGCTTTCGGCCAGAGCGCTCTGTTCGGCTGCCAATCGCGCCAGCGCAGTGTTGAGCTGCGAGCCCAAAGCCTGGATCTGGACCTGCGCCTCCTCATCCTGCGCGGCAGCCTCATCAAGCAGCGACTGAAGCGAGGAGAGCTGCGTGCGCAGTGCAGCCACCTGTTCGTTCAGAAGCGCCACCTGACGCTCGCTCTGCACCGAGGCCGCCTCAACGCTTTCAAGCTCCTCGTTGGCCTGGGCCAGAAGGGCCGCGCGCTCCTGTGCCTCGGAGAGCGCCACCTCGCGCGCTGCCTCCGCCGCAAGACGGGCCCTGAGCGCCGTGGCCAGTTCCGACTCCAGCGCGGACATGTCGCCTTCGCGGGCCTCCATCTCGGCCTCGGCGGCCTCTGCCTCGGCTTCGGCCTGCGCGATGCGCGCCTGCAGCTCGGCCAGCCGCGCCGCCGCGCTCGCCTCGGCGCTTTCGATGCGCGACAGCGCCAGCGCCAGCTGTTCCTCGAGCGCGCTCATTTCCGTGTCCCGGTCGTCGAGCTGCGCGCTCATCCTCTCGGCCTCAAGCTGCGCGGCGGCCAGCTGTTCCTCCAGCGAACCGCGCGCCTCCACCTGCGCCAGTGCTGCGGCAAGCCGCGTGGCGAGGTCCTCGCGCGCCGCGTCGGCGGCGGCCAGAAGCGTCAGCGTTTCCTCAGCCTCGCGCCGCTGCTCTTCCAGCGCAAGCGTCATCGAGGTCAGCTCGGCATCGGCGTTTTCCAGACGGTCACGCAGTGCTTGCGCCGCGGCGGCCTCGACCAGTCGCGCGGCCTCCGCCTCGTCCAGCGCCTCCGTGGCCTCGGCCAGCGCGGTATCGCGCGCCTCCGCCTGCGTCTCCAGATCCGCGATCAGTGCCTGGAGCGCCTCGCGCCGGGCGGCGGCCAGCCTTGCGGCCTCGGCGGCTTCGTCGATCTCGCTGCGAGCCGTGGCAAGGGCTAGGTCCAGCGCCTCGGCCTGGCTCAGTGCTTCTGCCGCCTCGGCCTCGGCCGCATCCCGCGCCGCGCCCAGTTCCCGATTTTCGGCCAGAAGGGCTGCGACCTGATCCTCGAAGGATGCGATCTCGGCGGCCCGGCGGTCCCCCTCCGCCCTGAGGTTGGCGATCAAAGCGTCCTGTTCGGCGACCTGCGCCTCGGCCGCGCTGAGCGATCCGGTCAGCGTCGCGACCCGGGTTTCCAGCCGGTCGGCCCGCTGGGCCTCGAGGCCCAGCGCCTCCGACAGGCTATTGAGCCGCGCGTTCAGCGCGTTGAGCTCGTCATCCTGGTTGGTGATCTCCTCGCGCAGGACGTATTGCACGACCATGAAGATCGTCAGCAAGAAGATCATCACCATCAGAAGCGCCGTGATCGCGTCCACGAACCCGGGCCAGATGGCGCCCGAAATGCGGTTTCCTGCACGGCGCTGAAAGGCCATGCGCGCTTACTCCCCGATGTCCCGGCTGGCCGGCGAGGGGGGGCGCCGCATCGGTTGCTGCGAAGCCGTACGCCGCTGCACCGGGGCCTCGGCCGCACGGGTCAGCGCGCGGAGCGCGTCGGTCAGCTGCCCGATATCGGCACGCAGGGCCTCGCCCACGCTGACGCCTTCGTCGCGACCGGCGCCACCCTCGGTCCGCGACAGTTCCTCCGCGATCTTGAAGAGCTGCACATCCATCGAGCGAAGGCGCGCGCGGCTTTCCTCGTCGAGCCCGCCGCTCGCGTGGCCCTCTTCCACCGCCTGCGCAAGGCGTTCCTGCGCGGCCGTGAGCTTCTCGACAGCCTCGACCTGGCCGAACCCCATGCGGTCGGTCAGCCCACCCACGGCCTGCGCGAGTTCCTGCAGGCGCCCATCGGTCTCCGCGCGGCGTGTCTCGGACTGGGAAAACAAACTCTGCAAGGTCTCGATCTGGTCGACCATGTGATCGAGCACGGTTCCGATGGCGCTGCGGTCGACCCCGCCGTCGCCCTCGCCCGAGGACAGGCTGACACGGGTGATCGAGGCCAGCCATTCCTCCATCTCGCGGTAGAAGCGGTTCTGACCGTGGCCCGCGAACAGCTCCAGAAGTCCCACGACCAGCGACCCGGCAAGCCCCAGCAGCGAGGACGCGAAGGCCGTGCCCATGCCCCCCAGCTGGTCCTCGAGCCCATCCATGAGCCGACCGAAGACTGCCAGCCCCTCCTCGCCCGCGGTGGGCTGGAGCGAGCGGATCGTCTCCACCACCGCCGGAACCGTAGTCGCAAGCCCGAAGAACGTGCCCAGAAGTCCAAGGAAAATCAGGAGGTTCGCGATGTAGCGCGTGATGTCCCGGCTTTCCTCCATCCGCGCACCGACCGAGTCGAGCACGGATTTGGCGGAGGCCGGCGTCACCTGCATCCGTCCGCCGCGCACCCGGCTGATCGCGCTTGCCGCCGCCAGAAGCGAGGGCGGCTTGTCCATCGCCGCCTGCCCGCCGCCCGAGGCAACGGTCTCGATCCACGCGACAGACGAAAACAGCTGGAACACCTGCCAGAAACACGCCAGCACGCCGACGACAAAGACGATACCGATCGTGCCGTTGAGATAGGGCGACGACAGGAATACCGGCTGGACCATCGGCCAGACCAGCACGGAACCCGCGATGACGCAGGCCAGAATGATCAGCATCAGAACGATCTGACGCGTCGGTCGGGTGATGCGCACTGTCTCTGCGCCTTCTGTCCTGCTCGCCACGGCCTCACTCGGTCATGTTTCTATGACGGGTGCAGCCTAACGGCCCGCCACGTCGAAGCCAATGGTCCTGTGTGGCTCAGGCCTCAGTTACCAGCGGTCAACGCCCGCACCCGGGAGGCCAGCCAGTCGAGATCGGTATCGGCCAGGCCCAACTCGGCCAGATGCGCGGCGGTATTGTAGAGATACTCGTCATTCGGCCCCCGCCCGCCGGTGGCCCGCGCGATGATCCGTGCCTGCGTCTCGAGGTCGAGATCGCCGTGATACTGCTCGTGCTGCGGGTCGATGACATAGGTCAGCACATCCGCCTGCTCGGTGCCGCAGGCGCTGAACACGATGGACTGGCGCGTCTCCACGTAGGCCGAGGAAATCAGTTCCCTCTCGCGCAGGTAATCGATGGTCTGCGCGGCATAGCGCGCCTCCACGCGGAACCCCAGCCCGTCGCAATGGGCGCCGTCGGCGGCATCGAGCGCCAGGACAAGGCCGGGCCGCTCCACGGTGCCGCGGTGGTGGATCGAGGACATGCAGAAGCTGCGGCGCCAACCCCGCAGCCGCGCCACCCGCGTCTCGGCCACCGGAAAGCCCGGGTTCCATAGAAGCGAGCCGTAGCCGAACACCCACAGATCGTCCGTTTCGTCCTTCATGCGCGTGGTCCTTCCCCTTCCCCGGGGCTATACCGGCGCGGGCGGCGAAACGAAACGGGGTGCATGATGCTGGGCCAGTTCCTCGACAGAACGATCCGGAGACTCGCTTCGGTGGCCGCGGCGGTGGTGATCCTCGGCACGGCCGCGTGGTTCGTCTGGGCCTTCATCAGCGAACGGGCCGTCACCGAATGGCTGGACGCACGGGCAGCCGAAGGATGGCTGGTCAATTACGAGGATCTCTCCGTCACCGGTTACCCCTTGGATTTCCGGACGGAGCTGGTGGCCCTCGAACTTGGCGACCCTGCCACCAATGTCGTGTGGACGTTGCCGGCGCTGACGCTCGAACAGCAGGCGTTTCGCCCCGACCATTTCCGCGCAATCTGGCCCGAGGCGCAAAGCCTGTCCTCGCCCGTCGAACGCCTGACGATCGAGGCCGCGTCCATGACCTCCGAACTCGACCTGCAGCCCGGTGCGCGCTTCGCGCTGGATGTGTCGGACACGGTGCTTTCCGACGTCATGGTGACCAGCGACGCTGGGTGGCGGATGGCATTGCCCGAGGGCCGGCTCAGCATGATCCGGCAAGAGGGTCAGGACGCACGCTACGACGTGGCTTTCGCGGCGCGCGATCTCGCCCCCCCGGGACCGACGCGGCGGCAGTTGGACCCCGGCGGGATCCTGCCCGAGACCATCGAGACGCTCGATTATTCGGCGGCTATGCAATTCGACCGCCCGTGGGACCTCCGCGCCATCGAGGATCGGCGCCCGCAGATCACCGCCCTCGACCTGCGCGAGGTGAACGCCGTCTGGGGCGGCCTGATCCTGCGCGCCGCCGGTGAGATCACGGTCGATGCGGCCGGTGTGCCCGAAGGCGTATTGACGATCCGGGCCGAGAACTGGCGCGAGATGGTGGCGATGGCCGTGCGCGCGGGCCTGCTCCCCGAGCAGATGCGCGGGACCGTCGAAGGCCTGCTGGGCGTCGTGGCCGGTCTCTCCGGCGACCCGGAGGTGATCGATGCGGAACTGACGTTTTCGGGCGGGCGGACTTTCCTCGGGCCGCTTCCCGTGGGCCCCGCGCCGCGCCTGAACCTGCGTTAGCGGCAGTACGTCCCCGAACGGTAGGACGCCACGTCGAAATGGAAGTGGTCGCGGTGGAAGCGGTCGGAATTGGGGCCGAGCACGGTGCCGAAGGGGCCGCAGGCGGTGCGGTGCGCCTCGCGCAGGATGCGGCCCTCGCGCTGCGTGTTCCAGTGGTTCAGCACCGTCAGTTCGCTGCCATTGGCCAGACCGATCCCGGCGATGTCGATGGCGTTGCCGCGTGCGTGTTCGCTCAGCCGCGCCCCGGTCTGCGAATTGCGCGTCCGGCACGCGTAGGAGGCCACGACCCGTAAGTTGGCGACACCGCCGCCGGTGCGGCCGATGGCCGGCACCAGCCCCTCCCGCACCCATGTCTGCAAAGCGCGCGCCGCGTCGCAATTGATCGTGGCCGGTGTGGTCAGCGGGATACCATCGACGGAGCGCAGCCGCACGGGCTCCGCGATGCCGCAGCCCGAGACCCGGCCGGTGATCGACTGCAGCCTTTCGCCCGATAGCCCCGCCTGCCCGCAAAGTGCACCGGGCACGCCGGGCTGGGCGACACGGCCCGGCGTCAGGCGGGTCGCCGTCGCGCGCACCCGCTGCTCCAGCCCGTCGGGGCGCCCCGTGGGCCTCGGAGAGGTATCGACCGGCGCGACATTCGCGGTGACGACGGCGGGCCGCGTGGTCGCCGGGGGCGGCACGGCCGCAGCACGGGCGGCGGCGGCCGCCACGGCGGGCGCGTTGGCGGACCGCGCCTCGCGGGACGAAAGCGCGACTGGCGCCCCGCGGCTCAGCGGGCGCAAGGAAGCCCGCGGCGCGTCGGCTACGCTTCTCGAGACCTCGGAAACGGGCTCCGCCACGCCCCTTGGCAGCGGCAGGAGCGAGCGCGACGGCGCATCGGCAAGGACCGCCGGGACGGACAGCAGGCAGGCCAGCGCAGCCAGCCCCGCCAGCCGCAGCCCCCCTGTCATTCGGCCGCGTCCTCGCGCCGCCGCGACACGGGCGTGCGTCCGAAATCCGGCGCGTCGGTGTCCTGCCCGGCCTCGATGATGCCCCGACGGATCGCGCGCGTGCGGGTGAAATAGGCGTGCAGATGCTCGCCATCCCCGGTCCGGATCGCCCGCTGGAGCGCGAAAAGCTCCTCGGTGAAGCGGCCGAGGATCTCCAGCGTCGCGTCCTTGTTGGACAGGAACACGTCGCGCCACATGGTGGGGTCCGAGGCCGCGATGCGGGTGAAGTCCCGGAAGCCCGCGGCGGAATACTTGATCACCTCGCTGTCGGTGACGCGGCGCAGATCGTCGGCCACGCCGACCATCGTGTATGCGATGAGGTGCGGCGTGTGCGAGGTCACGGCGAGCACGAGATCGTGGTGATCGGCGTCCATCTCCTCGACATTGGCGCCGCAGCCTTCCCAGAGGCGGCGCAGCCGGTCGATGGCCGCGCGATCGGTGCCCTCGTCGGGTGTCAGCAAGACATAGCGGTTGTCGAAGAGCTCCGCGAAACCGGAGGTCGGACCGGAATGCTCGGTCCCCGCCAGCGGGTGGCCCGGCACGAAATGCACGCCCTCGGGCAGGTGGGGCGCGACCTCGGCGATGACGTCGCGCTTGACCGAGCCCACATCCGTCACGGTCGCGCCGGGTTTCAGATGCGGCGCGATCTCCCGCGCGACTGCGCCCATCACGCCCACGGGCACGCAGAGGACCACGAGATCGGCGTCCCTGACAGCCTCCGCCGCCGTGTCGACCACCCGGTCACACAGGCCGATCTCCCGCGCGGTGGCGCGCGTCTCGGCCGAGCGCGCGGTGCCCATGATCTCGCCCACAAGCCCCGCGCGGCGCATCGCGTGCGCCATGGAGCCCGCGATCAGTCCCAGCCCGATCAGGGCGACGCGATCGTAGATCCCTGTCATCGCTGCCCCCGGAACTCTCTCAGCACGCCCAGCACGGCGTCGTTGTCCTGCGGCCGGCCCACGGTGATGCGCAGGCAATGGGGCAGCCCGTAGCTTTTGGGGGCGCGCACGATGATGCCCCGCTTCTTCAGATGGGCGTCCGCCGCGTCGGCCTCGGCCTCGTCGGAGAAGCGCGCGAGCACGAAATTGGCCGCGCTGTCGTCACAGGCCACGCCAAGCTGGCGCAGCCCGCCGGTCAGGCGCGCGCGCTCATCGGCATTGACGCGCAGCGCCCTTTCCACCCATTCGGTGTCGCGAAGCGCCGCCTCCGCCCCCATGAGCGCCATGGTCGACAGGTTGAAGGGCCCGCGGATGCGCGTCAGAACCTCGACGACCTCTCGCGGGGCATATCCGTAGCCCACGCGCACCCCGCCCAGCCCGTAGACCTTCGAGAAGGTCCGCGTCATCACCACGTTGTCACGCGTTTCGACCAGCTTGGCGCCGCCATCGTAGCCTTCGGCGTATTCCACATAGGCCCCGTCCATGACCAGAAGGCACTGTTCCGGCAAGCGCGCCGCCAGGTCCTCGAAGACCGAGAGCGGCAGCATGGTGCCGGTGGGATTGGCCGGGTTGGCGATGAAGATGAGCCGCGTGCGCTCGGTTACCGCAGAAAGGATGGCCTCGGGGTCGACGACGCGGTCCTTCTCGGGCGCGGCCACGGGCGTGGCGCCGGCGGCCAGCGCCGAGATGCGATACATCCCGAACCCGTGCTCGGGGTAAAGCACTTCGTCGCCCGGCCCGGCATAGGCCTGGCACAGCAGCGTGATGATCTCGTCCGATCCCACGCCGCAGATGATCCGCTCGGGGTCGAGGCCGTGGATTTCCGACAGCGCCTGGCGCAGCCCCTTGTGATCGGTGGAGGGATAGCGGTGCGCCATGGTGGCGGCCTCCGCCATGGCGCTGACCGCGGAGGGGGGCGGGCCAAACGGATTTTCGTTCGAGCTGAGCTTCAGGGGGGCAACGAAACCCGGCAGCGCGCTTTCGCCGCCCTGGTAAAGCGCGATCTCGAGGATCCCCGGTTTCGGTGTGATCGATACTGACATGACTATTTCGTGACACTCGCTGGCTTTGGCCGGGGTTCTAGATCGTCCGTGGCCACTTGCAAACGTTGCATATGGTTGCAAGCCCCTATCAGTAGAAACTCTGCGGGTCGATATCCACGGCCAGCCGCACCTGTGAAGGCAGCTTCAATCCGCTCATCCAGCGGGTGATCGCGCCTTGGAGCGGCGCGCCCTTGGGGGCCTTGACCAGCAGCCGCACCCGGTGGCGGCCCCGCACACGGGCAATCGGCGCGGGCGCAGGCCCGTAGACGATGCCGCCCGCCGCACGGATCGCCGCGTCGTTGCGCGCCAGATGCTGGCCCAGATCGAAGGCCGAGGCCGCGTCGCCGGCACTGATGATGATCCCCGCAAGGCGTCCGTAGGGTGGCATTCCCGCCGCCTCACGCTCCGCCGCCTCGGCGCGCCAGAACGCCTCTTCGTCGCCGTCGAGGATCGCGCGGATCACCGGATGCTCCGGCTGGAAGGTCTGCAGCATGGCCAGACCCGGCTTCTCCGCGCGCCCCGCACGCCCCGAGACCTGCCGCATCAGCTGAAACGTGCGTTCCGCCGCGCGCAGGTCGCCGCCCTGCAGCCCGAGATCCGCATCGACCACGCCCACCAGCGTCAGGCGCGGGAAATTGTGGCCCTTCGCCACCAGCTGCGTGCCGATGATGATGTCGGTGTCTCCCTCCGCGATCTCCTCGATCTGGGCCTTGAGCGCGCGGGCCGAGCCAAAAAGGTCCGAGGACAGAACCGCGATCTTCGCATCGGGAAAGGCGGCGGTGGCCTCTTCGGCCACGCGCTCGACGCCGGGACCCACGGCGGCCATCTTGCCCTCGACCCCGCAGACCGGGCAGGTCTCGGGCATCGGTTTCGTCTCGCCGCACTGGTGGCAGACGAGGCGCTTGAGGAACCGGTGCTCGACCATCCGTGCATCGCAATGGTCGCAGCCCACCTGCGCCCCGCAGGCCCGGCAGAGCGTCACGGGCGCGTAGCCCCGGCGGTTCAGGAACAACAGAGCCTGTTCGCCGGCCTCCACCCTCCGGGCAACTTCGGCGGTCAGCGTCGGCGACAGCCAGGATTGCGCGGGCAGGTCCTCGAGGCGCATGTCGATGGTCCGCATCTCCGGCAGCACGGCCTCGCCGAATCGCGCTGTCAGGTCGAGGCGCGCGTATTTCCCCGCCTGCGCGTTGGCCCAGCTTTCCAGCGACGGTGTAGCCGAGGCAAGAACCACCTGCGCCCCGTTCAGCGAGGCGCGCAGCACGGCCATGTCGCGGGCATTGTATAGCGCGCCCTCCTCCTGCTTGTAGGAATTGTCGTGTTCCTCGTCGACGACGATGAGCCCGAGGTCCCGGAACGGCAGGAACAGCGCCGAACGCGCGCCGACGACAAGCTGCGCCTCGCCTTGACCAAGCATCTTCCAGCAGCGCCGCCGCTCGGTCATCGTCACGCCCGAGTGCCACTCGGCAGGTTTCGCGCCGAAGCGCGCCTCGACCCGGGTCAGGAACTCCGCCGTCAGCGCAATCTCCGGCAACAGGACCAGAGCCTGCCGCCCGGCGCGCAGGGTTTCGGCCACGGCCTCGAGATACACCTCCGTCTTGCCGGAACCGGTCACACCCTTCAGAAGCGTCGTTCCATACACTCGCGTACGGATGGCATCGCGCAGCCGCTCGGCCGCCTCTGCCTGATCCTCCGTCAGGGCCTTGCCCGCGCGGCCCGGGTCGAGCGGTGGATAAGGCATGTCGCGCGGCGTGTCGGCCTCCTCGACCACGCCCTGCGTGGCCAGCCCCTTGATGACGCTCGTGGACACGCCCGCCAGCGCGGAGAGCTCGGACAGGGTGAAGCCGAGGCCGCCGTATTCCTTCAGCGTGTCGATCACACGCGTGCGCGCAGGCGTCATGCGGTCGGGTTCCCCCCGGCCCAGCCGGTAGACCTTGCGCATCGAGGGCGGATCGGACAGCCCCGGCACCCGCGTCGCCAGCCGCAGCATCTGGCTTTGCGGGGTCAGCGTGTAGGTGCCCGCGCGGATCAGGAACTCGCGCATCTCCTCGCGCATGGGCGCCACGTCGAGCACACGGTTCACCGACCGGATCTTTGCCAGATCATAATCGCCCTTGCCTTCGCCCCAGACCACGCCCAGCACCTTGCGGGGCCCCAGCGGCACCTCGACGAAGGCACCCAGCCAGCAGCCCCCTTCGGGCGCGCGGTAATCGAGCACGCGGTCGATCGGCTCGGGCGTCAGAACGCCCACCAGCGACCCTTCCTCGAAATACGACCTGCTCATGGCTTTAAGGCTCACCGCGCTTGCGCTAGAAGGCCGGCAGATGACCACGGCCCAAACGGGAAAGGAACCTCGCGCATGAAATTCTTTGTGGATACCGCCGACATCGATGCGATCCGTGACCTTGCCCAGCTCGGCATCGTCGACGGGGTGACGACCAACCCCTCGCTGATCATGAAATCAGGCCGCGATATCAAGGAAGTGACCAAGGAGATCTGCGACCTGGTCGATGGCCCTGTCAGTTCCGAGACCGTCGCGCTGGATGCCGAGGGCATGATCGCCGAGGGCAAGGAACTGGCCAGGATCGCCGACAATATCGCCATCAAGGTGCCGCTGACGTGGGAGGGGCTGAAGGCCTGCAAGGCGCTGACCGGCGAAGGTTTCATGGTCAACGTGACGCTCTGCTTCTCGGCCAACCAGGCCCTTCTTGCCGCCAAGGCGGGCGCCACCTTCATCTCGCCCTTCATCGGCCGGCTCGACGACATCAACCTCGACGGAATGGATCTGATCGCCGAGATCCGCCAGATCTACGACAATTATTCCTACGATACCGAGATTCTCGCGGCCTCGATCCGCACCGCGAATCACATGAAGCAGGCGGCCCTGATCGGCGCCGACGTGGCGACAGCACCGCCGAGCGTGATCCACGCAATGGCCGCCCACCCACTGACCGACAAGGGCCTCGAGAGCTTCCTCAAGGACTGGGAAAAGACGGGGCAGAAGATCCTCTGATCCCGTCGATTCAACTCGGGATTCGCCGCCGTCTCAGGCGCCTTCGGCAAGAGTGAAAAAGCACTCCGCGCTGGCCTGACGAAGGGGAACGACGGCCTGGTAGGCCTCGGATCGAAAGGCCGCCACCGCGGCGTCGTAGCTTGGGAATTCGACGACCACGTGCCGATCCAGCGATGCGTCGCCCTCAACGCTGTCCGAGCGTCCGGCGTCCACGTTGTAGGCGCCGCCCAGCCGGGTCACGATGGCGGGCGCCTGGTCGGCGTAACGGCGATAGGTCTCGGGATCGGTGACCTTGATGTGAACGATCCAATAGCCTTTGGGCATATCATCCTCCTGACGTGAGCGCGGCGACGATATTCGCCCGCGGACCACAGGACCAGTTCCACTTCGCGGCCCGGACAAATCCGTGGGTTTTCCCTGAAGCCCGAGCCTCGGCGGTACCGGCCTACTCCGCCGCCACCAACCCGCGCGCCCCGCGACCGGCGCGCGCCTCAGCGGCACCCGCCGCCAGCATCCCCGCCACGATCGCCCCCAGCGCGAGCAGCGCCGCGACCGACAGCGTCGCCACACCGGACAGACCCGCGCCCACCGTGCAGCCGCCCGCCATGACACCGCCCATACCCATCAGCGCGGCACCCGAAAGCGACCGGCCCATCTGCGCGGGGCTCTCGAACCCTTCCCAGGCGAAACGCCCCGACCCCAGCGCGGCGAAAAGCGCGCCTGCCAGTACGCCCCCGATCAGCCCGGTGCCAAAGCCCGGCGCCGTCAGGCTTGATGCCATGGACCAGAACAGCGTCTCGGCCCATGGTGCGGTGAAGGACAGGCCCTCGAGCGCGATGGGGTCGAAATCGTCGAACAGGACGAACCCCGTCCCGATCCACGCCGCCGGGACGAGCGCGCCCAGCGCAGCCGCGCCGAGCAGCGGCCCACGGCCCGCGCCGGAACGCAAGGCCACCAGAAGCAACGCCGCGACCAGAACGGCCGACCAGACCCAGGGCCCACCCGGAAGATCGCCAAGCGACACTAAGGGCGGGGTGACCGCGAACGTGCCGAGGCTCGTCCGCAGCGGCACGAGGAGCCCCTGAAGCGTTGCGTGGGCCGTCACGGCGAAGACCAGAAGCCCGAACAGGGCGCGCAGGTTGCCGCCCCCCGTCAGAACCGTCAGGCGCGTGATGCAGCCCCGTGCCAGCACGGCCCCCGCCCCGAACAGAAGCCCACCCACCACGATCAGGACCACGGGCAGGGACGCGGCGTGAAACCTGTGCGCGGCGAAATCGACCCAGCCCGCGGCGACGGCGATCTGCGTACCGAGAATGGCCACTGCCAGCGCCAGCGCCCAGGCGCCACGCGCAGGTGCCCTTTCGGGCAGGGGCCCGACCAGCGCGCGCCGCAGGCAGAAGCGCGTCAGGAAGGCCAGCGCCCCGAAGGCTATGCCCAGCGCAAGGCCGAGCCAGACCGACGCGGCGCGCGGACCGATCTCGAGGCCAAGGGTCTTGGACAGGATTTCGAACATGGGGAGAACCTTCCGCGGGCGTGGGATACGCGGCGGAGTTACGAGCGGAAGAGTAAACCTGCAACGTGAGAGCCAAGAACAAAAGTTCCGCCAAATCGCCCGATCACGTCCGATCAATCGCATTTACGCGACTCCTTGGGTCATTTTCGGTCCATGTGTCCCAAACCTGGAGCGACCGGACCTTTCTGCACGGTCTGCACCATCCCGCCGCAGGACCACCGCCCGACCCATGTGACCCGAACCGCACAGACCGTCCGCCCCTTGGACCGGTGCGGTCAAACCGCTTCCCCGAAACGCGAGTGCCGTGCTAGGACACCGGAAAACGACGACAAAAACCAAAATACGAGGCAGACCCGTGAGCAGTGACCAGGCCGAAACCCGGCCCGATTTCCCTGATGATTGGCGCACGCGCGTGCTGGAGGATCCCGAGCTCATCCTCGAGGATCGCGACCTGATGCGCGCGCTCATCTCCGCCAATGACCGCCAGATGGGCGGCAATATCGTCGACATGCGTGGCATCGCGATGGAGCGTCTGCAGAACCGGCTCGACCGGCTGGAGGACACGCACCGGTCGGTGATCGCCGCCGCCTACGAGAACCTCGCCGGCACCAACCAGCTGCACCGCGCGGTGCTGGCGCTTCTGGACCAGAAGGACTTCACCACGTTCCTGAACGCGCTCGGCACCGACGTGGCGGGCATCCTGCGCGTGGACCGCATCCGGCTGGTGCTGGAATCGGTCGAGGCGACCGAGACCGAGGCCCCCCGCGTGCAAAAGCTCGAGGATGTGCTGACCGTCGTCGCCCCCGGCTTTGTCGAGGAATACGTCACCGGCGGGCGCGACGTGCCGTCGAAACAGGTCACGCTGCGGCAGGTCACGTCCGGTTCCTACAAGATCTTCGGCGACGAGGCCGCGCAATGGATCCGGTCCGAAGCGCTGATCCGGCTCGACCTCGGGCCGGGGCGTCTGCCCGGCCTTCTTGTCATGGGCGCGGAGGATCCGCACCAGTTCCGCCCGACGCAGGGCACCGACCTTCTGACCTTCTTCGCCGGGGTCTTCGAACGGCTGATGCGCGGCTGGCTGGACTGAGGCTGGGGCGATGAGCCTGGCACTCACCCCGGCGGTTCGCGATCTGCTTGAGGCGTGGGTCACGCATCTGCGCGGCGTGCGGGGCCGCGCGCCCGCGACGCTTGCCGCCTATCGAAGGGACGTCACCGGGTTTCTCGCGTTCCAGGCCGCGCATCTGGGCGGCGCGCCGGGGCCCTCGGCGCTGCGTGCGATCTCCGCGCGCGACATTCGCGCCTGGATGGCCGCCGAACGGGGTCGCGACGTTGGCGCACGGTCGCTGGCGCGCGCGCTGTCCTCGGTGAAATCCTTCTACGGATGGTGGGCCGAACGTGACGGCTTTGACGCCACCACCGTGCTTTCGACCCGCGCACCCCGCCACCAGCGCCGCCTGCCCCGCCCGCTCACCGAAACCGGCGCACGCGACATGCTCTCCGGTGTTGCCGATCAGGACGTCCGCGATTGGGTCGCGGCGCGGGACGTGGCCGTGGTCACGCTGCTTTACGGCTGCGGGTTGCGCATCTCCGAGGCGCTGTCGCTCGACGCGGGGCTCCTGCCCTTCCCCGATGCGCTGCGCATCCGCGGCAAGGGCGGCAAGGAACGCGACGTGCCGGTCCTGCCGGTCGCCCGCGCCGCCGTCGCGCGCTACGCCGCGCTCTGCCCCCATGAGCTTGCCCCCGGCACGCCGCTTTTTCGCGGCATCCGGGGCGGCGCGCTCGGCCCCCGCAGCGTCGCCCGCGTGATGGAGCGCACGCGCCTGCAGCTGGGCCTGCCCTCCAGCGCCACGCCCCATGCACTGCGCCATTCCTTCGCCACGCATCTCCTGAACGCGGGCGGCGATCTGCGCGCGATCCAGGAACTGCTCGGCCACGCAAGCCTGTCGACGACCCAAGCCTACACTGCCGTGGACACCGCCCGTTTGATGGAGGTCTATGACGCCACCCATCCGCGGGCCTGAGCCGCGAGGGGATCGTCATCCAACTGTTGCAAACCGTGGGGCAACCGGGCATCACCCGGCCCATGACCCCCCGCCTCTCCGCGCTTGCCGTCCATCTCTTCACCGCCATTGGCGCGTCGCTTGCGATGCTCGCACTGCACGAGGCGTTTCAGCAGGACTGGGCGACCATGGCGCTGTGGCTGGCGCTGGCCTTCGTGGTCGACGGCATCGACGGCCCGCTCGCCCGCCACTACGACGTCAAGAAAAACGCCCCCGAGATCGACGGCGTTCTGATGGACCTGATCATCGACTTCCTGACCTACGTGGTGATCCCGGCCTACGCGCTTTACGCCTCGGGGCTGCTGCCCGGGTGGTCGGGCTGGCTTGTCGTGCTGCTCGTGCCGTTTGCCAGCGCGATCTACTTCGCGGATACGCGCATGAAGACCGCCGACAACAGCTTTTCCGGTTTTCCGGGCTGCTGGAACATGGTGGTCCTCGCGCTTCTGGTGATCGAACCGCCCTGGTGGGTGACGCTGGCGCTGGTGATCGTGCTGACGGCGGCGATGTTCCTGTCGCTGAAATTCGTCCATCCGGTGCGGACGGAGCGTTGGCGGGCGCTGTCGCTGTCGGTCGCGGTCCTGTGGACTGCGGGGATCGCCTTCGCGGCCTGGACGGATTTCGCCTCGAACCCGGTCCTCACCGCGCTGGTCGCAGCGACCTCGGTTTACCTGCTGGTCGCGGGCGTGGCGCAGCAGCTTTGGCCCAAGCACAACGAATAAAAGATCGCGCCTGGTGGTCGGCCGCGCGCCTCCCGACAGTCAGGCCACGGGCCGCTCCCGGATCACGCCCGCAAATCGGTCGAAGATCGCGCCCGCGCCCGCGACGAGCTGTCCGTCGCCCAGAAGGTCCTGCCCCTCGCGGATCGGCGCCACGAGGCCGCCCGCCTCGCGCACCAGCAGGATACCGGCGGCCACGTCCCAGGGGTGCAGCCCCCGCTCCCAATAGCCGTCGTAGCGCCCCGCCGCCACATAGGCGAGGTCGAGCGCGGCCGCCCCCCAGCGCCGCACGCCCGCCACTTGCGGCATCAGCCGCGCCAGATCCTGCAGCGTCGCCGGAAGGTATTTCGCGCCCCCGAAGGGAACGCCCGTGGCGAAGACACATTCGATCATGTTGGTCCGGCCCGAAACGCGCAGCCGCTGGCTGTCATTCAGCCACGCGCCCTGGCCCTTCTCGGCATAGAACATCTCGTCCTTGGCAGGGTCGAAGACGACGCCGGCCACGATCTCGCCCTTGTGCTCAAGCGCGATGGACACGGCCCAGTGCGGCATCCCGTGCAGGAAGTTCGTGGTCCCGTCGAGCGGATCGACGATCCAGCGCCGTGTGGGGTCCTTGCCCTCGACCTCGGTGCCCTCCTCGCCGAGGAAGCCGTAATTGGGCCGCGCGCCCAGAAGCTCCTCCTTCAGAAGCTCCTCGGCCGCCCGGTCGGCGCGGCTGACGAAATCGCCGGGCCCCTTGGCCGAGACCTGCAGGTTCTCAACCTCGCGGAAATCCTTCACCAGGCCTCTGCCCGCCTTGCGGGCCGCCTTGATCATGATGTTGAGATTGGCGGAGCCTTGCATGGAGTGTTCCTTCGGGGAAAGTGCCCGGGCGCTATAGGCCCGCAGGCCGCGCTTGCCAAGGCCGCGCCTGCCCCGCAGACTGACGGCAGGCAGGGAAATGGAGACGGTGATGGAGTTCTGGGTCTCGATCGGCAGCACCTACAGCTACCTGACCGTGATGCGCATCGACGCCGCCGCCGCCGAGGCCGGCGTTTCCGTGTCATGGCGCCCCTTCAACGTGCGCGAGATCATGCTCGAGCAGAACAACGTTCCGTTCAAGGACAAGCCGGTCAAGACCTCCTACATGTGGCGCGACATCGAACGCCGCGCCGCGCTGCACGGTCTGCCGGTGAGCCTTCCCGCACCCTATCCGCTGCCCGAGCTTCCCTTCGCCAACCAGGTCGCGGTCATGGGCCTGCGCGAAGGCTGGGGCGTGGCCTATATCAAGGAAACCTACCGGCGCTGGTTCGTGGACGGGCAGCGGCCGGGCGAGGATCCAAACCTGTCGGACAGCCTCGCCGCCGTGGGCGTCGACCCCGAGGACACCATCGCCCGGGCAGGAAGCTCCAAGTGGGAGGCCGCCCTTGCGCTGGAAACGCAGACCGCCAAATCGCTGGGTGTCTTCGGCTCGCCGAGCTTCGTCGTGGATGGCGAGCTTTTCTGGGGCGACGACCG
>CAZOBK010000052.1:0-24701 GCA_964578115.1 uncultured Roseicyclus sp. | reverse complement strand
CGGGCCGTCTCCCGCGGGTCGCAACAGGGTGGCCGGAATGGGACCCGAGCCGCGATCGAGGCGAAGCTCCTCCCGCGTGATGCCATGGCCGAGAGGCTCCGCGCCATGGTGAGAGACGGTCGTGTGCGCGGCGCGCAGAGGCGGGATGCCGAGAAGGCGCCGGAGCGTTTCGCGGCCGAGCGGCACGGCCCCGCCTCAGTCCTGCACGCGCCGAGGCGCCGCAACGGTCACGTCTCACACCGCAAGCGCCGTCCGCGGTGCCCCATGGCTAACCCCCCAGAACCCGGCCCGCCACGGCCGAGAGTTTCTCCACCATGGCCGGGTCGCGCTTGTCCGGTGCGGTCAGCACCGCGTAATCGAGCGCCCGGTCACAGCCATGGGGGCAGGGCGCGCGCGTCCCGCCCAGAAGGCCGGGCAGCCGCGCCACCATGTTGCGGGCCTTCTCGGCATTGCCCGAAAGTGTCGCGATGATGTCGGCGATATCGACCGCGCCGTGATGGGGGTGCCAGCTGTCGTAATCGGTCACCATGGCGATCGAGGCGTAGCAAAGCTCCGCCTCGCGGGCGAGCTTGGCCTCGGGCATGTTGGTCATCCCGATCACGTCGCAGCCCCAGACCTCGCGGTAGAGCTTCGATTCCGCGAGGCTCGAGAACTGAGGCCCCTCCATGGCAAGATAGGTGCCGCCCTCGTGCACCGTGGTGCCCGTGGCGCGCGCGGCCGTTACGCAGGCCTCCGACAGGCGCGGGCAGGTGGGATGCGCGACCGAGACATGGGCGACGAGGCCCTCGCCGAAAAAGCTCTTGTCGCGGGCGAAGGTGCGGTCGATGAACTGATCGACCACGACGAAGTCGCCCGGAGCCATCTCTTCCCGGAAGGACCCGCAGGCCGAGACCGAAATGACATCGGTCACCCCCAGCCGCTTCAGCGCATCGATATTGGCGCGGTAGGGCACCGAGCCCGGCGAATGGACGTGCCCCCGCCCGTGACGCGGCAGGAAGGCCATGGCGACCCCGTCCAGCCGCCCGGTCAGGATCTGGTCCGAGGGCGTGCCGAAGGGGCTTGCCACATCCACCCATTCCGCACCCTCGAGCCCATCCATCTGGTAGACGCCCGATCCGCCGATCACGCCGATCATCGTGTCCATTGCGCGCTGCCCTTCATGTGCTGGTTGCTCGTCACAAGAGGCAAGCACCCGCACGCAAGACATGCAAGCGCTCAGCTATGAGGACCGTGGCGGATCCCCTTCATCTTTCCAGAAATACGCAATCGACATTGCCGGCTCTTGCACCGACACCCGGTCTATCACTCCCCGGGACGGCTCAGCGAGAATTTCTCGCGGATCACGGAATAGTCGCGGTAGCCCATCCGCGTCAGCGGGTTGAAGCTCAGCACATCGAAGATACCGTCCTTCATGCAGTCGTCGCGCAGATGCACGCCGGTGACCTCGCCGAAGACGACGAAATTCGCCTCGCCCTCGATCTTCACGATCTGCGTCATGCGACACTCGAGGTTCGCCGGCGCGCCGATGACGCGCGAGCATGGGATCGTCTCGCACTCTGCCCGCGCGATGCCGGCCAGTTCGAACTCGTCGGTCTCCTTCGGCCACGGCCCCGAAGTCCGGTTCATCACGTCCTTCATGGCGTATTCCACGATGTTCACGCAGAACACGCCCGTGTCGCGGATATTGGCCACGCTGTCCTTCGTGTCGCCCCGATCCTCCTTGGCTGAGGTGGAGGCGAACATGACCTGAGGGGGCACATAGGCCACCGCGTTGAAAAAGGAGTAGGGGGCAAGGTTCTCCGAGCCGTCCGCGCCGCGCGAGGAGACCCAGCCGATGGGCCTGGGCGTCACTATGGCGTTGAAGGGATTGTGCGGCAGGCCGTGGCCATCCTCGGGTCGGTAGAACATCTCTGGCGTCTCCTGCTTGTCCTCGTGGCGCGCTCGTTTGGCAAAGCCCTACCGTCGTGCTAGGCCCGAGGCCAGAGGCAAAGGGTACGCGAAAAGACAACGGACGGCGGGCATCCCCAAGTGTACGAACTCACCCGTGAGGACCCCGAAGACCGCTGGGAGGTCGAGGCGCTCTATGACCTGTGCTTCGCGCCGGGCCGCGAGGCGCTATCCTCCTATCGGCTGCGCGACAGGGTGGCGCCGGTGCGCGATCTCTGTCTCGTGGCGCGCGACGACCTTGGCATCCTCGGCGGCGCGATCCGGTTCTGGCCCGTGCGTGTGGGCGCGGCCGAGGCGCTGCTGCTCGGCCCCGTGGCGGTGCATCCGACCCGTCAGGGCGAGGGGCTGGGCGGTGCGCTGATCCGGGAGGGGCTGGCCCGCGCCGAGGCGGACCGCTGGCCGCGTGTCCTGCTGGTGGGCGACGCGCCGTATTACCGGCGGTTCGGCTTCCGGCTATTGTCGGACGTGAAGATGCCGCCGCCCACCAACCCCGAGCGGGTCCTGGGCTACGGCGACTGGGACGGCGTGTCCGGTTGCGTCACGCCCTGGGCGCATTGATCGGTGTCAGGGATCGATCACACGGCGTCCAGTCCCGCATGATGTGCCCCGCCCGGGGACAGGTATCCGTCATGGGCCAGGCAGTCCGTTTCGGGGACGTCTCGGGCCTGCGTTTGCTCGTCCCGAACCGCGACGCAGGGCCTCGATCAGACCGCCGTCGCAGGCATGGAGGCTGCACGGCATGCTCACTGCGGGCGAGGTTCGGTTGCGCAGCAACGTTGAGCCATGGGTCGGGTCGCCGGATCAGACCGGTTCCCCGGGCCAGGGTCGCGCCGAGTGTTGATCGCTCGTAAGCTGGCCGCGATTCGCACAGGGACAGCAGGTCAATGTCAAAGGACCCCGCGGAAAATGGCAATAAGGCTGCCGACGATACCCCTGATGCGCGGGAGGAAAACGAGACGCCTCCAATCGTGGGTGTCGGGGCGTCGGCCGGGGGCGTATCCGCCCTGCAGGAACTGGTAGAGAACATACACCCGGAAAGCGGCATCGCCTGGGTCCTGATACAGCACCTCGCGCCTGATCGTCCGAGCGAGCTTGAGAGCATCCTCGCCCGAAAGACAGAGGTTCCCGTCGAGCAGGTGACCCATGACACGCCGGTCGTGGCCGACAGGATCTACCTCATCGCCCCGGGCGAGGTGATGACGATCCGGGACGGCGTTCTGCGCCTTGCTCAGGATGGCGATCCGCTGGCGCGGCGCACCAGCATCGACGCGTTTCTCCTGTCGCTTGCCGAGGACCAGGGAGAACTTGCCGGCTGTGCCCTTCTGTCGGGGGCGGGCACAGATGGGACACTCGGCCTCAAGGCGGTGAAAGAGGCGGGCGGCCTGACCCTGACCCAGTCGCTGCAGACGGCCGAGTACGACAGCATGCTGCTGAGCGCCACCCGAACAGGCCATGTCGACCGCGAGGCCGATGTGGCCGAAATGCCCGACCTGTTCGCTGACTTCCTGGTGCGGCGGAAGCCGGTCGCGCGCGTTGCCGAGGTTGCCGATGGCGAGCGGCAGGAGATCTGCAATATCCTGCGACGTGCCACCGGCCACGATTTCTCGGACTACAAATCGAGCACGATCGACAGGCGCATTCGCCGCCGCATGCAGATGCAGGGAGGCATCGATACGCTTTCCGGCTACCTGTCGCTGATGCGGGAAGACAGCCGCGAGCCCGAGCGCCTCTTCCGCGATCTCCTGATAGGGGTCACCCAGTTCTTCCGCGACACCGATGCCTTCGCCGCTCTGGCGACGAAGGTGATCGGACCGATACTCGAGGACAAGACCGAGGATGACCGGGTGCGTGTCTGGGTGCCGGGCTGTGCCACCGGCGAGGAGGCCTACAGCGTCGCTATCCTTTTTCATGAGGCGTGCGCAAAGATGGAGAGCCCGCCGGAGGTGAAGATCTTCGGCAGCGACATCGACGAGGCGGCGCTGCATTTCGCCCGCATCGGCCGCTATCCGCACAGCATCGCGGCCGACGTAAGCGAGGAACGACTGGCGCGCTTCTTCGAAAGCGAGGACGGGTCCTACATCGTGCGCCCGCAGTTGCGCGAAATGTGCCTTTTCGCACAGCATAATCTGCTGCGGGATCCGCCGTTCTCGCGCATCGACCTGCTCTCGTGCCGCAACGTGCTGATCTACATGAACCCCAGTCTCCAGAGACGTCTGTTGCCTGTGTTCCACTACGCGCTCCGGCCCGGCGGTTTTTTGTGTCTCGGGCCCGCCGAGAATGTCCGGGGAAACGAAAAACTCTTTGCCGAACTCGATCGAAAGAACCGCATCTTCCGGCGCCTCGGGGAAAACGCGCGTCTGCCGGAATTCCCGATCGCCGGCGGCGACGGCAAGGAGCGCCAGACATCGCGCTCCAACGAGACCGCAAGAAAGCCTGCCGGATCAGATCCGGCATTTCGAACCGCGCAAAGGCTGCTCGAGCGCTACACGCCGGCCTACGTCATCATCGACAGCGATTTCGACATTCTCGAGGCGTCTGCGGGAACCGGTGCCTTTCTCGAACTGCCACGCGGACGTCCGAAGGCCAATCTGGCCGCCATGGCGCGCACCGAACTGGCCGTGGATATCAAGGCGGCCGTTTCGAAGGTGCTGAGCACGGGCGAGCGTCTTGTGCGCAACGACCTGATCGTGGGGCGGGACGAAGAGCGCCGCTACCTCACCCTGATCGTGGAGCCCTTGCCCGGCATCGACGCGTCCGACGGTCGCTGTCTCGTCGTGTTCCAGACCGGCGCGGCGGCAGTCGCCGAGACAACCGAGCGGGCACGACGGCGGGGTGGTGACGATGAGTTGGTGCGCGCGCTGGAACTGGAGCTTCAGACGACCAAGGATCGTCTTCAAAGCACGCTGGAAGAGCTCGAGACATCCAACGAGGAATTGCGCGCCTCCAACGAGGAGCTGTCTTCCGTAAACGAGGAACTGCAATCCTCCAACGAGGAACTCGAGACATCCAAGGAGGAGCTACAGTCGATCAACGAGGAATTGCGCACCGTCAACAACGAGCTTTCCACGCGGGTCGAAGAGCTCAGCCGCGCCAACAGCGACCTGAAGAACCTCTTCAGCAACACCCGGATCGCGATGCTGTTTCTCGATTCCGAGTTCCGCATCCGCAATTTCACGCCACCCGCGAAACCGCTGTTCCGCCTGCGGGACCACGACATGGGTCGTCCGCTGGACGAGCTTGCGGGGCGCATCGATTTCGATGCGTTGAAGGCGGAGGTGGCCGACGTGATCCGCAGCGGTGAGCCGATCGAGCACGAGGTCGAAGTCCGCAACGGAGCGTCGCAGACGCTGATCATGCGCGTGCTGCCCTACCGCGACGAGAGCGACGCCATTCACGGCGCTGTTCTGACCTTCGTGGACATTACTGAGCGCAAGCGGTCGGAGGAACGGCTTTCGGCCATGGTCGCCGAGCTGAATCACCGGGTGAAGAACAACCTCGCAAGCGTACAGGCGATGGTCCGGCAGGCGACCAATCGCGTCGGAACGAAGGACGAGCTTTCCGGGGTGCTGAACGGGCAGCTCCATGCCATGTCGGCGGCCCATGACATCCTGTCGCGCGAGGACTGGGAGGGTGCGCAGTTCCGCGAGATGGCCGATGCCGTCCTCTCGCACTTTGTCGGCGAGGGATCGGACAGGCTGAAGCTCAGCGGCCCGCAGATCCGCCTCAAGCCACAGGTCGTGGTCGGACTCGGACTTATCCTGCACGAACTGGCCACGAACGCGTCGAAGCATGGCGCGTGGTCCGGCGATGCCGGGCAGGTTTCGCTGAGCTGGGCGCGCAATACCTCTGACGGCGACGTCATAAGGATCGAGTGGAGCGAGAGCGACGGGGCGCTCGTGTCCCCGCCCGAGCGCAACGGTTTTGGCCTCGACTTCGTCTCTGGGTGCACCGAGCACGAATTGCGCGGCACCTGCGAGCATGTCTTTTCGCCCGAGGGGTACAAATGCGTTCTGGTTGCGCCTGCAAAGGCAATCCTCGGGGATCGCAACGAGCACCGGTAGCCGATGACGAAGCTGTCCTCGATCACGAGAATGCGCGGCTTTCCGTCGTGCAAGGTGCCTCCATGTTAGTTACCGGTTTCACCCGGAAATTGCCCTGGCAATCCGCAGGCGGCACGGCGGCACCCTTTTCGACGGTACAGGCCAGATATCTCCACGCCCTCGGAGCGATGCGGCTTGAGGCGTTGACGCGTCCGCGATAGCTTGGCCCATATGCGAACGCGTACCCGTCATGGATTTTAAGGCTGCGTCTGTCATAAGCGCCGAGGCGGGCTGGCGCTGCCGGTGGGGTCATGACCTTGTTGCCACTCAAGCGACCGGCTACCGCCTTGGCCCCGATGATGTGCGCTGCTTCATCTCCATGCCGAGCCCCGCGTGCAGGGTCCTGGCATGAGCGGGCAAGCTTTCTTCGATGGTCGATGCGTGCTCGTCGTGGAAGACGAGTATTTCCTTGCCGATTGCCTTGCATGTGATCTCCGCGAGACCGGTGCGGTCGTGGTCGGGCCGGTCGGATCGGTCGAGGACGCGCTCGCGCTCGTCGAGGCTGCCGAACGCCTCGATGGGGCGGTCGTCGACATCAACCTGCACGGCGAGATGGCCTTTCCGGTCGCCGATGCCCTGATCGCGCGCGGCGTCCCGCTGGTGTTCGCGACCGGATACGATCATGCCTCGCTTCCCAAGGCCTATGCGGCAATTCCCGGTTGTCAGAAACCCGTCGATATGGCGTGGGTCGCCGGCATGCTGTTTCCCTGAGCCCGGTCCCGCCCTCAGGACAGCAGTGCCGGGGGGACCTCTCCGACCCGTTCGGTGAGAGGGAAGCTGATCGTGCAGCGTAGCCCGTCTGGCTGGAAGTCGAGGGTGGTCGCGGCCTTGATCTCATAGCCGAGCGCCTGCGTGAGAAACTCTGTTCCGAACCCGGCCTCGCCCCCCGTGACCGGGGCGGGGCTACCGGTCTCTTTCCAGGTGAAGGTCAGCGGCCTGTCCGACTTGTCGGTGGCAACGGTCCACGACACGTCGAGCTGGCCCTCGGATTCACCCAGGATACCGTGTTCGATCGAGTTGACCATCAACTCGTGGATCGCCAGCGCGAACATCTGTCCGGCCCTCGGCTTGAAATAGACCCGGGGGCCGGAGAGCTTCACCCGTGCCCCGACCTCCTCGCCGTAGTGGAAAAGCTCGTCCTCCAGCACCACCCTCAGTTCGACATTGCCTTTCAGGTCGGCGGTCGTCTGCGCCCTCATCACGGCGTCGAGACGGTCTTCTAGATGAGCAACGTAGTCTTCGAGGTCGCGCCGCGTCCGGGCAGACTTGCGAATGACGCTACGAAGCAGCGCCGTCGTGCTTTGCAACCGATGACGCAGTTCGCCGGGGGCGTCGCGCGCATCGAGCAGGCGACGTAGCCGCATGTTGTCTGCCTCGAGCTTCGCAATCCGGCTGCGATCGTCCGTTTCTGTCATGGCACCTCACCAAGTCCGTTTCCACGACGCCGTCCCCGCGATCACACCACGGGAACGATGTCCTGCCGCAGGGTGTCGGGACATATCCCGGCGATCTCGGCGAGCGCGTTGGGGCTGCGGATCGTGACGCCCAACCTGCCGGCCCCCTCGATCGCGCCGTCCCGGGCAAGCCGCCGTATCGTCTGCCTCACGTGGACGCTGGACAGCCCGCAGAAATCGCCAAGCTGCTGCTGGTTCATCGGAATATGCGTCGCATACGCGCCGTCGCCGCTGGCCGCCGTCGATCTCAGGCAAAGCTCGAACAGTCCACAGGCGACTCGGGCGGCGGCGCTTCCCTTGCCCAACCTCGGCATGCGGCCGACGCGACGCGCGAAAGACGCCTGCCGTTCCCGTTCCACGGCGGCGGCGAGCCCGGGCTGGCGGGCAAGCCTTGGGAACCAGTCGCTGCTGCGGACCGACAGGACGACGGAACAGGTCAGCGCCTCGATCTCGACGAGGCTGGCCTCGGGGGCGGTGAAACCGGGGTCGAGCATCTCGCCGGGAAGCACGACATCGACGATCAGACGGCCCCCGTCCGCGGTGGACTTAGACACCGCCAGCCATCCCGAACTCGCGAAATACACGGCGCCCGAGTTTTCTCCCTCGAGTTTCAGCACCGAGCCTGCCTGCGGCGTCAGCGTGTCCCCGGGATCGAACGCGGCTTTGAGAACCGCTGTCGTCTCGAAGATCCGTTGCCGGCAGTCGCCTTCCAGTGCATGAAGGACTGGATCAACGGTCATGAAACCCCCGCGATCGATCGGTCCGATGTCTATCGGTCCGTGGCCGTTGTTGCGCGCTAAAAAAGCCCCGTGACAGTCCGGAAAAACATTCGGTCTGCCACTCCGTCAGCGGAGCATTGCACAGCACAGCGAGGCGGCGCAACCCGGCGGCGTGAAGCCCGCCCGGCCGCTGCGCCTCGCCTCCGGGCAGGGGGCCTGCGCATATCGGCGCGCTCAACCGGTCCGTCTGAGCCAGTCCATCACAGCAGGGCGCACCGACTGCTCCCCCGAGGCGCGTGCGGCGTCGATCACCGCGCGCCCCTCGTCGAGGTTCACCCGCCGCAGGAGCGACTTGACCGGGCCGATGGAGGCCGGGCGCATCGACAGCGCCCGAAGGCCCATGGCCGCGAAACACACCGCCTCGATGGGCCGCCCGGCATCCTCGCCGCAGAAGCTGAGCGGCGTGTCCGTCTCGGCGCATCGCTCGACGATCTGCTCGATCAGCGACAGGAAGGACACGTTCAGCGTGTCATAGCGCCGCCGTACACGCTCGTTCTCGCGGTCGGCGGCGTAGAAAAACTGCTTCAGGTCGTTGCCGCCGATCGATACGAAATCCGTCATCTCGTAGAACCTGCGCGGCGCGAAGGCCATGCTCGGCGTCTCCAGCATTGCGCCGATATCAGTCTTCTCGGGCAGGACGTGCCCCAGAGCGGCCTCGCGGTCGAGCTCGCGCAGAAGGTGGTCGCGGGCCTGCGTGAATTCGTCGAGCTGCGCGATGAATGGGAACATGACCGAAAGCGGACGACCCGCCGCTGCCCGGATCAGCGCCTGAAGCTGCATTCGCATGACGCCGGGCTTGTCGAGGCCCACGCGGATCGCGCGCCAGCCGAGCGCGGGGTTCGGCTCCTCGGTGGGTTTCATGTAGGGCAGGACCTTGTCCGACCCGATATCGAGCGTGCGGAAGATGACGCGCTTGCCGCCTGCGGCATCCATCACGCGGGCATAGAGCGCCGCCAGCTCGCCCCGACGCGGCACCTTGTTGCGGGTCAGGAACTGAAGCTCGGTCCGGAACAGGCCAACCCCGTCGGCGCCCGAGGAGGGCAGCGAGGGCAGGTCGGCCATCAGCCCCGCGTTCATCTGCAATGACACGACCGTGCCGCACAGTGCCTCGGCCGGCTTGTCGCGGATCGAGGCGTAACGCTCCTGGGCCTCCGCCTGCATCGCCAGCTTGTCGCGGAAGGCAGAGGCGACGGTGTCCTCGGGGCGCAGATGGACGATGCCCTGGTCGCCGTCCACGAGAATGAAATCGCCGTTCAGCGCCTCGGTGGTGATGCGTGCCGCGTTGATGACCAAAGGTATGGCCAGCGCGCGGGCGACGACGGTGGCATGGGACCCGACCGAGCCTTCCTCCAGCACCACGCCCCTGAGCCGCCGCCCGTAATCCAGAAGCTCGGCCGGGCCGATGTTGCGCGCCACCAGAATCGGATCGGCCGGCATTTCGGCGCCCGTGTCGTTGCCCTGGCCGGTCAACAGGCGCAGCAGCCGGTTCGACAGGTCGTCCAGATCGTGCAGCCGCTCGCGCAGATAGGCGTCGGGGACGGTCTCCATCCGGGCGCGGGCGGTTGATTGCTCCTTTTCCACGGCGGCCTCGGCGCTCAGCCCGCGGGAGATGTCTTCCTCCATCCGCCGCATCCAGCCGCGGGAGCGGGCGAACATCCGGTAGGCTTCGAGGACCTCGCGCTGTTCCGCATCGCCCGGCGAGACGCGCGTCAGCATCTGGTCCACGTCGACGCGCAGCCGATCGACCGCATCGCGCAGGCGCTCCAGCTCGACCTCCGGGTCGTCGGCCACCGGCCGGGTGACCACCACGCGCGGTTCATGCAGCCAGACATGGCCCATGGCCGTACCTTCCTGCGCGCAGGTTCCGCGGAACATCTCCTGGCTGGTGTGTCGCTCGCGCAGGGCGGCACCCTCGCCGGTGAAGGCGCCGAGTTCCGTCATCTCGGCGAGGACCATCGCGACGACCTCGAGCGCGTAGATCTCGTCGTCGGAGAACTCGCGCGCGTCCTTGGACTGGACCACGAGAACGCCGAGCCGCTCGCCCAGGCGCATGATCGGCACGCCAAGGAACGAGGAATACCGTTCCTCGCCGGTTTCTGGCATGTAGCGAAAGCCGCGCTCGCCCGGGGCGTTTGCCGTGTTGACGGGCCGTGACGACCGCGCGACACGGCCCACAAGGCCCTCGCCGATCCGCATCCGGGTGACATGGACGGCCTCGGGCGCGAGGCCCTCGGTGGCGCAAAGCTCGAGCGTGTCGGCGTCGCGCAGCAGGTAGATCGAGCACACCTCGGAGCCCATGGAATCGGCGATCAGATGCGTGATCCGGTTCAGCCGTTCCTGTCCCTCGACAGGCTCGGCCATCACCGCCTGCAAGCCCGACAGAAGCTTGCGGCTTTCGCTTTCGCTTTGCTGGACCATCGACCCCTGATGCCTCTGCGCCAGTTCTTGGCGCCTGACCCGGAGAACACGCATACCGCGAGGTTGCGGCGCGGCGCAACGTTCAACCGCGCGGAGTCAACGCCTTGTGCGCAAGCTGCGTGATCTCGGCTATAAATGCGTCCTGCGACCATCCGCAGTCTCGCGTCAGATGCGCCCAGAGCGACACCGAAAGGAGGCCCGCGAGGAGATCGGTCGCGCGCTCCTGTGTCAGGTCGGGCCGCAGATCGCCGTCGCGTGCGAGCGCGGCCACTGCCGCCGCGCAGCCGTGCCGGACGGCGGCCATCCGGTTCTCCCAGGCGGCGCGCGCCTCGGCATCGGTCTCCATCATCGCCATCAGCGCGCGGCCCACCGGGTAGATCACGGGGATGTGCCCGCCCCAAGCGGCGATGAAGGCTCGCAAACGCTCGCCTCCCGTTTCGGCGGCGCGGCTTTCCGCGAGGCTGGCGTCGATATCCACCTTCTCGTCGAGACGCTTCGTCGCCGCGATCAGAAGCTCGGCCCGATTCGGGAAATGCAGGTAGACCGCCTGCCGTGACAGACCCGCGGCCCGCGCGATGTCGGACATGCGCGTGCGCTCGGGCGCGCCTGATTCCAACAGGTTGAGCGTGACGTCGAGGATGCGGGTGCGGGTATCATCGGATTTTCTTGACATGCTGTAAAGTTGCAGGTTATTGACACGGCGTCAACTTGACATGGTGTCAAGAAATCAGCGGAAAGGACCATCTCATGAACGTCATCGTCTTCGGAGCCACCGGCACGGTGGGCAAACTCGCCGTCTCGGAGCTTCTCGCCGCCGGCCACGCCGTTACCGCCTTCGCCCGCCATCCCGAGAAACTCGGTCTCGACCACCCGCAGCTGCGGTGCCACGGGGGCGACGCGCTCGACGCGCGCGACGTCGCCTCCGCCGTGAAGGGGCAGGATGCGGTGCTGGTCGTGCTGGGCGCGGGGATGTCGCGGAAATCGCGCATCCGCTCGGAGGGCACGCTCAACGTCATCCGCGCAATGCAGGACCTCGGGCCGAAGCGGCTGATCGTGCAGTCGACGCTCGGCGCACGCGACAGCTGGAACACGCTGAATTTCTGGTGGAAGCGGGTGATGTTCGGCGCGCTTCTGGCCCCGGTCTTTCGGGACCACGAGCTGCAGGAGCGGCTGGTGGAGGCCTCGGGCCTCGACTGGACCATCGTGCGGCCCGGCGCCTTCATCGACGCTGCGACTGTTCGCCCGGTGATCGAGGATGTGCCGAACACCGCCCGCGGCCTCGACCTGAAGATCAGCCGGGCCGAGCTTGCCCGGTTCCTGACGCGCCAGGTCGCGGACCGGACCTACCTGCACCGCGCCGTCGGCCTGTCGAGCTGAGGAGGCCGGACCATGGAATACCTTCTGACCGTCTCGGGGTTCCTGATGGCGCTGATCGCCGGGGTTTTTCTCAGCTTCTCGGATTTCGTCATGCGAGGGCTGGTGCAGGCCCCGGACGGGCAGGGCGCGGCCGGAATGGTGGGGCTCAACCGCACCGTCTACCGCTCGGCCTTCATGGCGCTTCTGATGGCGTTCGTGCCGGGATCGCTGGCGCTGGCCGTCCTCGCGCTCTGGCAGCTCGATGGAGCCGCGCGGATCACGGTGCTTGCAGGTACGGGGGCGTACCTTCTGGGCGTCATGGCCGTCACCGGGCTGGGCAACGTGCCGATGAACACGCGCCTCGACGCGCTGTCACGAAGCCCGGAGGGCGTTTCAGGCTACTGGCACGCCTATGCCCCGCGCTGGACCCGCCTCAACCATCTGCGCGTGGCGGGCTCCGGCGTCGCCGCTGCGGCCTGGCTTGCGGCGGCGCAACTTGCGTGACCTCCCGACCGGGCGGCGGAGCTCACGCCGCCCGGTCGAGCCCGAAGGCGGCATGGAGCGCCTGCACCGCCAGCTCCATGTATTTCCGGTCGATCAGCACGCTGACCTTGATCTCGGAAGTGGTGATCACCTTGATGTTGATGCCTTCGTCGCGCAGCGTCTTGAACATCTTGGCGGCGACGCCCGCGTGGCTGCGCATCCCGATGCCGACGATCGAGACCTTGGCGACATCGGTATCGGCCACCAGCCCGCCGAAGTCGATCTCGCCCCGGTCCTTGGCGTCGGCCATCGCCTTCTCGGCGCGCTTCACCTCGTTCACCGGGCAGGAGAAGGTCATGTCGGTCATGCCCTCCTCCGAGATGTTCTGCACGATCATGTCGACATTGACGCCGGCATCGGCGAGCGGGCCGAAGATCGCCGCGGCGATGCCGGGGCGGTCCTCCACATCCGTCAGCGTCAGCTTCGCCTCGTCACGGGAATGGGCCACACCGGCCACGACATTGCTTTCCACGATGTCCTCCTCGGCACAGACCAGCGTGCCTGCCGTCTCGTCGGGTTCCTCGAAGCTCGAGAGCACCCTGAGTTTCACCTTGTAGCGCATGGCCAGCTCCACCGAGCGCGTCTGCAGCACCTTCGCGCCCAGCGAGGCAAGCTCCAGCATCTCCTCGAAGGAGATGCGGTCGAGCTTGCGCGCCTTGGACGTGATGCGCGGGTCGGTGGTGTAGACCCCGTCCACGTCGGTGTAGATATCGCAGCGTACCGCGCCGAAGGCGGCGGCGAAGGCCACCGCGGTGGTGTCCGAGCCGCCCCGTCCCAGCGTCGTGATGCGGCCCTCGGGGCTGATGCCCTGGAACCCGGCGACCACGGCCACGCGCATGCCTTCGGCGAACTTGGCCATGATGTTGTCCGGTGGGATCGCCTCGATCCGCGCCGAGGCATGGGCCGAGGTCGTCTGCACCGGCACCTGCCAGCCCTGCCAGCTGCGCGCGGGCACGTCCATTTCCTGCAGCGTGAGCGCCATGAGACCGGCCGTCACGTTCTCGCCCGAGGACACGACGGCGTCGTATTCGCGCGCGTCGAAGAGAGGCGAGGTTTCCTCGACCCAGCCCACCAGTTCATTCGTCCGGCCCGCCATGGCCGAGACGATGACGATGACGTCATGGCCGTTGGCGACCTCGCGGCCCACGCGCTTGGCGGCGCGCCGGATCCGGTCCAGCGTGGCGACGGAAGTGCCGCCGAATTTCATGACAAGGATCGACATAGTCCGGGGCCGCCATAACTTCCGCGCGCGGACAGCCTCTTACGGAAGCGGCCGGTTGCGCGCAAGGGGCGCAGCAGCGCCCACCGCGAGGAGTGCGCGGCCCTTTGGGGCCGCCAGGGGGCTCTGCCCCCCGGGCCTGCGGCCTCCCCCCGGAGGTTTTTTGCCAGGATGAAGGGGCGCAGGCGCGCTCAGAAAGGATGCGGGCGTCCGTTCCATGTCAGGAAGGCGCCGGTGGTGGCCAAGGAGAGCGCGTCGAAACGGTCCATCAGCCCCGCCACGCTGTCCTCAAGCGAGATGTCCGCACCAGCGCCGCCCATGTCGGTGCGCACCCATCCGGGGTGGTAGATGCCCAGCGCGATGCCGCGCGGGGCCAGATCGGTGGCGAGGTTGCGGCCGAGATTCGTGGCCGCCGCCTTGGAGGCGCGGTAGATGTAGCTGCCGCCCTTCGCCCGCTCGCTCGAGCCCATCTGGCTGGAGATGATGGCGATTTTCGGCGCCGCGCTCAGGCCCAGATGCGGCAGGAAGGCCTGCACGGTGAGAAAGACGCCGGTGACATTGACCGCGAAGGTCTGCGCCCATGTGTCGGAATCGTAGCCGCCCGCGAGGTCCATGTCCTTGTCGCGGTAGACGCCCGCATTGCAGACCAGAAGGTCGATGACCCGGCCCGAAAGCCTATCGGCCAGCGCGCGGATCGAGGCCGGATCGCTCACGTCGAGGGGCGTGTCGGTGCCCGAGCGGGCCGCCGCGATGACCTGCGCTCCGCGGGCCCGGCAGGCGTTGGCCAGACCCGCGCCGATGCCCCGGTTCGCGCCCGTGATGAGGACGGTCATCGCGATCTCCCGTTTCGATCTTGTCGACCGTGGCTAGCCCCGGGGCACGGTGCTTGCAAGCGCAGACCGTCCGGGTAGGGTGGCCGGGCCTGCGCGAAGGAGGACGCCATGCAGTTCACCCCCAACGATCTTGCGACCGCCCACGGGCTCGTAACGGCCTACATGCCGCCCACCCCGCAGCACGCCTGGCCGCTTCTGGCCGATCGTCTGGGCGCGGAGGTCTGGGTCAAGCACGAGAACCACACGCCCACGGGCTCCTTCAAGGTGCGCGGCGCGCTGACCTTCATCGACTGGCTCAGACACACCCATCCCGAGGCGCGCGGCATCTGCACGGCCACGCGCGGCAATCACGGGCAGGGTCAGGCCTGGGCGGCGACGGCGGCGGGGTTGACAGCGAAGGTCTATGTCCCGCGCGGCAATTCGGTCGAGAAGAACGCCGCCATGCGCGCCTTCGGGGCCGAACTGGTGGAATTCGGCGATGATTTCGACACCGCCCGCGAAGAGGCCTATCGCGTTGCGGCCGAGGAGGGTCTCTTCATCGTGCCGCCCTTTCACCGGGAGCTCGTGCGCGGTGTCGCGACCTATGGCTACGAGCTGTTCCGCGCGGTGCCCGATCTCGACGCCGTCTATGTGCCGATCGGCTGCGGGTCCGGCATCTGCGGGACGATCGCGGCGCGCGACGTGCTGGGCGCCAAGGCCGAGATCATAGGAGTCGTGAGCGAGAACGCACAGACGGCGAAGCTGTCGGTGGAGGCCGGTCGGCCTGTGGAGACCGAGAGCTGCCGGACCTTCGCCGACGGGATGTCCGTCCGGGTGCCGGTGCCCGAGGCGCTGGAGATCTACGGCAAGGGTGCCGCGCGCATCGTGACGGTGTCGGACGAGGAGGTGGCCGAGGCGATCCGCGTCTACTACTCGGACACCCATAATCTCGCCGAAGGGGCAGGGGCCGCGCCGCTGGCGGCCCTGATGCAGGAGCGGGACGCCATGAAAGGGAAGAAGGTCGCCGTGATCCTCTGCGGGGGAAATATCGACCGGGACTGGTTCGTCACGGTCCTTCAGGGCGGTGTGCCGCGGGTCGCGTAAGCGCGCGGAACAGACGCCTTTCAGGTCACATGCCGCCCGGCCTCTTTCCGGGCCCAGGGCTTGAGGCGTGCGCCATGCGCCTCGAGGAAGTCCCGGACGCGGGTGGGATCCTTCCTCGACAAGTCACGGACCCACCATGCGACGGCCTTCTGGATGAACCACTCGGGATCGTCGGCGTAACCCGCGCACCAGCCGAGGATGCGGCCGCGCGCCTCGGATTCCGCGGGTTTCGGGTGGCGCGATCTCGTGAACCCGAGGGTGAAGACCAGCGCGGCGCGGCGCGTCCACATGTGGTCGGACCGGGTCCAGTCCTCGACCTCATCGAGCCGCGACGGATCTGCCAACAGCCGTTTTTGCCCCGCCTGCGCCACCGCATCGGCGATGGCCCAGCTGTCGAAATCCGGGACGAAACCCTTGAGGCAGTCCCAGGCGGGCACGTCGTCGGGGCGAATGCGCGCCTGCAGGAAAAGCTTGCCCGCCGCGATCCGCGCCTCGTAGATGTCGCTGGCCCAGAGGCCTTTCGCCAACGCCACGCGCCCGGGCAGATCGAGCGCCTTGCGCCAGCCCAGGGCCAGATCGCTTACCGTGCCGTTCGACAGGCCCAGATAGGTCCGGTCGATCTTGTGATAGGCGCGCATCCCGGCGGCGCGATCCGCGTCGGCCTCGGCCTTCAGAGCGGCCAGCGCCGCCTCGGGCGTCATTCCACGGTCACGGACTTCGCCAGGTTGCGCGGCTGGTCGACATCCGTGCCCTTGTGGAGCGCCGTGTGATAGGCGATCAGCTGCGCCGGCACCGCGTAGAGCATCGGCGCGAAGACCGGGTCGATGGTTGGAAGCGTCAGCGTCTCCCAGACGCCGTCGCCGGCCAGCGCCACGCCCTCGGCGTCGCTGACGAGCCAGACCTTGCCGTCGCGGGCCATGACCTCCTGCATGTTCGACACCGTCTTGTCGAACAGCGCGTCGCGCGGGGCAAGTACGATCACCGGAAGGTTGCTGTCCACCAGCGCGATGGGCCCGTGCTTGAGCTCGCCGCTGGCATAGGCCTCGGCGTGGATGTAGCTGATTTCCTTGAGCTTGAGCGCTCCTTCCAGCGCCATCGGGAACATCGGGCCGCGGCCAAGGAAGAGGGCCGACCGCGCCTCGGCCAGTTTGCCGGTCTGCTCGCGGATCTGGTCCTCGAGTGCCAGCGCCTGGTTGATCATCGCGGGCAGGCTCAGCAGCGTGGCGACAAGCCCGGCCTCGCGTTCGCGCGTCAGGCGGCCGCGCTGGCGTGCGGCAAGGATCGCGAGGCAGGCGAGCGCGCCGAGCTGGTTCATGAACGCCTTGGTGGAGGCCACGCCGATTTCCACCCCTGCGATGATCGGCAGGGTGGTGTCGCTTTCTCGCGCGATGGAGGATTGCGGCACGTTGACCAGCGACACGACGGTCTTGGCCTTGTCGCGCGTGTAGCGAAGCGCGGCGAGCGTATCGGCGGTCTCGCCGGACTGGCTGACGAAAAGCGCTGTGGCCCGGTCGGACACCGGCGGTTCGCGATAGCGGAACTCCGAGGCGATATCGACATCGCAGGGCAGGCCGGCAAGCTGCTCGAACCAGTATTTCGCGACAAGACAGGCATAATGCGCCGTCCCGCAGGCCACCATGATCAGGCGGTCCGTCGTGGCGAAATCGAGATCGGCATCGGCATCGGGAAGCTCCACCGCGCCGTCTCGCGTGTAATGCGCGAGGCACTCGGCGAGCACGGTGGGCTGTTCGAAGATCTCCTTGACCATGAAGTGCTTGTGACCGGCCTTGTCCACTTGTGCGGCCTGCGCCGCGATCTTGACCGTGTCGCGGTGGACCTGCCGTCCGTCGGCATCGCGGATTTCCACGCCGCTGCGGGTCACGAAAGCATAATCCCCCTCGTCGAGATAGGTGATCCGGTCGGTCAGGGGGCTGAGCGCGATGGCGTCGGAACCCACATACATCTCGCCCTCGCCATGTCCGATGGCCAGCGGCGAGCCTCTGCGCGCGGCAACGATAAGGTCTTCCTCGCCATCGAAGAGAAAGGCGAGCGCGAAGGCGCCTTCAAGGTGTTTCAGCGTCTCGGTCGCGGCCTCGCGCGGGGACATGCCCCGGTCGAGGAATGTCTCGCAGAGATGCGCGATCGTCTCGGTGTCCGTGTCGCTCTGGAACTCGCAATCCGCCAGCGCCTCCTTCAGGGCGCGGTAGTTCTCGATAATGCCGTTATGGACGACGACGACGCGGCCGGCCCGGTGCGGGTGGGCGTTTCTGACCGTGGGGCCGCCATGGGTCGCCCAACGGGTGTGCCCGATCCCCGCCTTGCCGGGAAGAGGTTCGTAGACCAGCAGGTCCGACAGGTTGTGCAGTTTGCCGACGGCGCGGCGGCGGTCCAAGAGCCCGTTATGGACCGTTGCGATGCCCGCGCTGTCATAGCCGCGGTATTCCAGCCGCTTGAGCGCCTCGACGAGGATCGGAGCGGCCTCATGATCCGTCAGAACACCGACAATTCCGCACATGGGCCTAGACCTTCCGTTCTTTCTTGAGCGCGCGCAGACGCTCCATGAGGCGCAGGGCGAGACCCGGCTTGTTGACCTGCCGCGCCCGGGCAAGCGCCAGCGCACCATCCGGCACGTCTTGCGTGATGACCGAGCCGCTGCCCGTCATCGCGCCGTCGCCGACGGTGACGGGCGCGATCAGCATCGTGTCCGAGCCGATAAAGACGTCCCGGCCGATGACGGTGCGATGCTTCATCACGCCGTCGTAGTTGCAGGTGACGGTGCCCGCACCGACATTCGTGCCCGCGCCGATCTCGGCGTCGCCGATATAGCTCAGGTGGTTGACCTTGGCGCCTTCGCCGATGGAGGCCGCCTTGACCTCCACGAAATTGCCGATGCGGGCGTCGTTGCCGATCTCGGCGTCCGGGCGCAGCCGCGCATAGGGGCCGATGACGGCACCCTGCGACACGTGGCAGCCCTCGAGGTGCGAGAACGCGCGGATGCGCGCGCCCGTCTCGACCGTCACGCCGGGGCCGAAGACCACGTGCGGCTCGATGACGGCGTCGCGTCCGATCACGGTGTCGGCGGAAAAAACGACGCTGTCGGGCCATGTCAGGGTGACGCCGGCCTCCATCGCGCGGCTCCGGCAGAGCGCCTGAAACCGCGCCTCGGCCCGGGCCAGTCCGGCGCGGCTGTCGACGCCGAGCGTTTCGTCCTCGGGGCAGAGGACGACGCCGGCGGACTGACCGGCCGTGCGGGCCAGCGCAACCACGTCCGTCAGGTAGTATTCGCCTGCCGCGTTCTGCGGCGCGATCCGGCCCAGATAGCCCATCAGCACGGCGGCGTCCGCGGCCATTACCCCGGAATTGCAGGTGGTCAAGGCCAGCTCTTCGGTCGTGGCGTCCTTCGCCTCGACGATCCGCATGAGCGCGTCGCCCTCCATCACGAGGCGGCCGTAGCGGCCGGGGTCCACGGCCTCGAAACCCAGCACCACCACATCGTGATCCATCCGGGCGGCGCGCAGGCGTTCGATGGTCTCGGCCGTCAGGAACGGCGTGTCGGCATAAAGCACGACCGCATCGCCGTCGAAGCCCTTAAGCGCGGGTGCTGCCTGAAGGACCGCGTGGCCGGTCCCCTTCTGCTCTTCCTGCCGGACGCAGACGGCTTCCGGGTCGGCCTCGGCGACGGCGGCTTCCACCGCGTCCGCGCCGTGGCCCGTCACCACGATCACGCGTTCGGGCTCGAGCGCACGACCCGCCGCCAACGCATGGGCCACGAGCGGACTGCCGCCCAGCTCATGGAGCGGTTTGGGCAGATCGGAGTTCATCCGTGTGCCGGCGCCGGCGGCCAGCACGATAAGCGCGACAGGCCTTTGCGCTGTCACGGGTGCCGGGCGCGCGTTGAGATCGGCCATGAACCGGGTTCCTCTTGTGTACAGAGCGTCCTAACAATGGGGTCTTGGGCTGGCAACAATCCACAGCGTCACTTTGCGCAACAGCGTGTTTCATGCCATGCGCGGAACGCTGCCCATGACGGGCAAGGACAGGGACGGACAGGCCGGATGCGCGACACCATCGTCTTCGATCTCGACGGCACGCTTGCGGACACGGCAGGCGATCTGATCGCCGCGGCCAACGCTGCGCTGGCAGCGCTCGGGCATGGGCCAGCCTTGCGCGCCGGTGCGGATGACGCCACCGCCTTTCGGGGGGGGCGCGCGATGCTGCAGCTTGCGACCGAGCGGCTCGGGATCGCCGATGGCGCGCGCATCGTCGAGTCGGGCTATCCACTCCTGCTGGAGGCCTATGGCCAGGCGATCGACGTCCACACGACGCTCTATCCCGGGGTCCTGGAGGCGCTGGGCCGATTGCGCGCGGCGGGCGCCGTCACGGCGATCTGCACCAACAAGCCCGAAAGGCTCGCCATCGACCTGATCGACCGGTTGGGGCTTTCGCATCTCTTCGATGCGCTGGTGGGGGCCGACACGCTGCCGGTGCGCAAGCCCGATCCCGCGCCATACCGCGCCGCCGTTGAGCGTGGCGGCGGTGCGCTGTCCCGGTCGCTCCTGATCGGCGACACGGTCACCGACCGCAAGACCGCGACGGCGGCGGGCGTGCCCTGCGTGCTGGTCACGTTTGGTCCGACCGGGCGCGCGGTGGCGGATCTCGCGCCGGAGGCGCTGCTGGACCATTACGATCAGCTCGACAGCGTGATTGCCCGCATCCTGCCCGTCCGGGACGCTGCGCGATCTTGACCAGACTGGGCCGCAGGCGGAAGGTGCACCCATGGAAAAACCTGTCTTCACCGGAAGCTTCACCCAGCAAGAGCCGATCCCCGAAGCCGCCATCGAGGCCGCCGTCGGGGTGATGCGCTCGGGACGTCTGCACCGATACAACCTCGCGCCGGACGATGCGGGCGAGGTGTCCCGCCTGGAGGAGGAATTCGCCGCCTCCACGGGCGCCAAATACTGCCTCGCCGTTGCCTCGGGCGGCTATGCCATGTCCTGCGCGTTGCGCGCATTGGGCGTGGGCGCAGGCGATAAGG
This sequence comes from uncultured Roseicyclus sp., assembly GCA_964578115.1. GTDB lineage: Bacteria > Pseudomonadota > Alphaproteobacteria > Rhodobacterales > Rhodobacteraceae > Roseibacterium. The sequence goes on along the minus strand of CAZOBK010000052.1, from coordinate 3,934 downwards.
TTCTTTCGAACGGCTTCACGCTGGCCCCGGTGCCGGGCGCCATCGCGAGCGTCGGCGCGGAGCCGGTCTTCGTGGAGACGACCGAAGCGCTGACCATCGATATCGACGATCTGACCGAACGCGCACGGACCAGCGGCGCGCGCGTCCTGCTGCTCAGCCACATGCGCGGGCATATCTGCGACATGGATTGCCTGATGGAGGTCTGCTGCGCGCTTGGCGTGACGGTGATCGAGGATTGCGCCCACACCATGGGGGCTGCGTGGAACGGGACGCCCTCGGGGCGGCACGGGCTGGCTGCCTGCTACTCCACTCAGACCTACAAGCACATCAATTCGGGCGAGGGCGGGCTGATCGTGTCGGACGATGCCGAGCTCATGGCGCGTGCGATCATTTTGTCGGGAAGTTACATGCTTTATGCCCGACATACCGCTCGACCCCCTGTGGATAAGTTCGAAAATGTAAAGCTGAAGACACCCAATGTCTCGGGCAGGATGGACCATCTGCGGGCGGCGATCCTGCGGGTGCAGCTGGCCGACCTGCCCGCGCAGGTGGACCGCTGGAACGCGCTCTATGCCATCGTCGAAACGGGGCTGCGCAACGTCCCCGGCCTGCAGATCGTCGAGCGTGACCCGCGCGAACGCATCGTCGGATCCTCGATCCAGTTCCTTCTTCCGGGCTGGGAGGAGGCGCGGATCAGGGCCCTGCTCGCGCAATGCGCCGCGCGGGGCGTCGAGCTGAAATGGTTCGGCGCCGAGGAGCCGGTGGCCTTCACTTCGCGCTACGACAGCTGGAAATACGTGCCGGAACAGAAGCTTCCGAAAACGGACGCGATCCTCGCAGGGCTGATCGACATGCGCCTGCCGCTGACGTTTTCGACCGACGATGCAGCACTGATCGCAGAGATCATTCGCGACGAGGTTCAGGGGGCGGTCCGCCACGCCGCGGAGTGACCGTTGTTCCGGGACAACTGCAGCGGACCAACACGCTTTTTCCGGGGCTTACACCAGTCGGGAGTTCTCCTTGGCCGCGCGGATGAAGTCGCGGAACAAGGGATGGGGTTCGAACGGTTTCGATTTCAGTTCCGGGTGGAACTGCACACCGATGAACCACGGGTGATCTTTCACCTCCACGATCTCCGGCAGGCGCCCGTCTGGTGACATGCCAGAGAACAAGAGCCCCTGCGTCTCCAGCGCCTCGCGGTACTTGATGTCCACCTCATAGCGGTGACGATGCCGCTCCTCGATGGCGGTCGAGCCATAGACCTCCGCCACGCGGGAACCCTCCGTCAGAACCGCGTCATAGGCACCGAGCCGCATCGTGCCGCCCTTGTCATCATCGGCCGATCGGGTGACCTTGTAGTTCCCCTGCACCCATTCCTTCAGGTGATAAACCACCGGTGTAAAACGCTTTTTCCCCGCCTCGTGGTCGAATTCCTCGGACCCGGCATCGCCAAGATCCGCCAGGTGTCGCGCCGCTTCGATCACCGCCATCTGCATGCCGAGGCAGATGCCGAGGTAAGGCACCTTTCGCGTCCGCGCGAACTCGGCGGCCTTGATCTTGCCTTCCGTGCCCCTTTCGCCGAAGCCGCCGGGCACGAGGATCGCGTCGAAATCCTCGAGATAGGGGGCGGGGTCCTCGCGTTCGAAGATCTCGGCGTCGATCCAGTCGGCCTTGACCTTGACCCGGTTGGCCATGCCGCCATGGGTCAGCGCCTCGGCGATGGATTTGTAGGCGTCCTCAAGCTGCGTGTACTTGCCGACGATGGCCACGCGCACCTCGCCCTCGGGGTTGTTGATACGGTCGGCCACGTCCTCCCACCGTCTAAGGTCGGGGCGCGGCGCGGGGCTGATCGCGAAGGCGTCGAGCACGGCCTGGTCCAGCCCCTCGCGATGATAGGCAAGCGGCGCCTCGTAGATCGAGGCGAGATCCTGCGCGGCGATCACGGCCTCGGGGCGCACGTTGCAGAAAAGCGCGAGCTTCTCGCGTTCTTTCAAGGGGATCGGTCCCTCGGAGCGGCATACAAGAATGTCCGGGGCCAGCCCGATGGAGCGCAGTTCCTTCACGCTGTGCTGGGTGGGCTTGGTCTTGAGCTCTCCACTCGCCTTGATGAAGGGCAATAGCGTCAGGTGCATGAACAGGCACTGCCCGCGCGGTTTTTCCTGCGCGAACTGGCGGATCGCCTCGAAGAAGGGCAGCCCCTCGATATCGCCGACCGTGCCGCCGATCTCGCAGAGCATGAAATCGACCTCATCCTCGCCGATGCGGATGAAGTCCTTGATTTCATTTGTAACATGCGGGATCACTTGGATCGTCTTGCCCAGGTAGTCGCCGCGCCGTTCCCTTTCGAGCACGTTGGAATAGATGCGCCCAGAGCTGACCGAATCCGTCTTGCGCGCAGCCACGCCGGTGAAGCGCTCGTAATGGCCGAGATCGAGGTCGGTCTCCGCGCCGTCATCGGTGACGAAGACTTCGCCATGTTCGAACGGGCTCATCGTGCCGGGGTCGACGTTCAGATACGGGTCAAGCTTGCGTAGCCGCACGGTATAACCGCGCGCCTGCAAGAGCGCCCCGAGCGCGGCCGAGGCCAAGCCCTTGCCGAGCGATGAAACCACACCGCCGGTGATGAAAATGAAGCGCGCCATATGCCGTCTGGTCCCCCGTGGCTGGCCATCACCATGCTGTGCGGCCACATCAGAAATCGTCGATCACGGGATTTGAGAATATCAGGATTCGCATGGGGGCCGCAAGGCGCCCCGCTACATCATGTGATTATGCGACGAATTTGCCCAAGATATGTGGAGCGACCCGCCGTGCCGCCCGTGTCAAAGTCGTGTTTCAGTCGTCGGCGCGTGGCGGAAGGGCGGGTGCATCGCCCGATACGGGCGGAAGCAGATCACTGGCGGGCGGCGGCAGAAGACCGCCATCGCCGTCACCCTCCGGCGCGGTTTCCACGCCGATGCGGTCGAGCACCGATTCACCGGCGGAATTCTGCGCCGCGATGATCGTCAGCGTGATGGATGTCGCAAGAAATGCGATGGCAAAGGCCCAGGTCAGCTTGCCCAGCGCCGTGGCGGCCTGCCGGCCGGTCATCACGCCGCCGCCGCCGCCCATTCCCAGCCCGCCACCTTCGGAACGCTGCAACAGAACGACCCCGATCAGGCAGATCGCGAGGATCAGGTGGACGACGAGAATGACGTTTTCCATCAGCGGGTCCCAGTTCAGGTGCCGTGCGTTTGCGGCTACTTATGAGATGCGACAGGCCGCCGCAAGCCCATGTCACTCAACCTTAAGGCGAATCGAGCGGTGTGGCGCAAGCTTTTACTTTCAAATGAAGGGTTTTTCCGTCGGAAACAGCATCCTATCGCATACAATAGCGCCTCATCTTCCCCTGTCGAGCCTGTTCGAACCCGCCGCAAATGACGAATCGGCGCGCAGTTCGCCCCGGGCGATCAGGCCCTGTCCCCTGTCCGGGCGGCGGGAGAAACCGGTTTCTTCCCGTGTCCGCTCCCGCTATAGCTCGCCGCGGTTTTCCGGCCCGCGGCGGCACGCCCCGGGCCCAGGCTGGATGAGGCTCATATGGCAAATGTCGTGGTCGTCGGCGCGCAATGGGGCGACGAGGGCAAGGGAAAGATCGTCGATTGGCTCAGCGAGCGGGCGGATGTGATCTGTCGCTTTCAGGGCGGCCACAACGCCGGCCATACGCTGGTGATCGACGGGGCGGTCTACAAGCTCCATGCACTCCCTTCCGGTGTGGTGCGGGGCGGCAAGCTTTCGGTGATCGGCAATGGCGTTGTTCTCGATCCGTGGCACCTTGTTCAGGAAATCGAAACAATCCGTGCACAGGGCGTCGAGATCACGCCCGAGACGCTCATGATCGCCGAAAACACGCCGCTGATCCTGCCCTTCCATGGTGAACTGGATCGCGCGCGTGAGG
>CAZOBK010000051.1:0-25675 GCA_964578115.1 uncultured Roseicyclus sp. | reverse complement strand
TCGACGGTGCTTCTGAACATCATCCTCGCGTGGAACGAGGCGTTCTGGACGCTCAACCTGACGGCCGCCAGCGCGGCACCGCTCACGGCCTTCATCGCCAGCTATTCGAGCCCCGAGGGTCTCTTCTACGCCAAGCTCAGCGCGGCCTCGACCATGGCCATCGCGCCGATCCTGATCCTCGGCTGGTTCAGCCAGAAACAACTCGTCCGGGGCCTGACCTTCGGCGCGGTAAAATGAGCCCTCAAGCAGCGAAGCGGTAGGGCGAGAAAAGACCAGCCCTCAAGCAGCGAAGCGGTAGGGCGAGAAAACACAAGCCCTCAAGCAGCGAAGCGATAGGGCAATAAGACACCAGCTCTCAAGCAGCGAAGCGGTAGGGCAAAAAAAGACCAGCTCTCAAGCAGCGAAGCGGTAGGGCAAAAGGGAGACAAGAACCCATGGGACGCATCACGCTCGACAAGGTTGCGAAGTCCTTCGGAGAGGTCGAGGTCATCCCGCCGCTCGACCTGACAATCGAGGATGGCGAGTTCGTCGTCTTCGTCGGCCCTTCGGGTTGCGGCAAGTCGACGTTGCTGCGGCTCATCGCGGGGCTGGAGGACGTCAGCGCGGGCGAGATCCGCATCGACGGGCAAGACGCAACCGCCGTACCACCCGCCAAGCGCGGGCTGGCCATGGTCTTCCAGTCCTACGCGCTCTACCCGCACATGTCGGTGCGCAAGAACATCGCCTTCCCGCTGCGCATGGCGGGCCTGGACGCGGCCGAGCAGGAGCGGCGCGTCAGGGGTGCGGCGGACGTGCTCAACCTCACCGACTATCTCGACCGGCGGCCCGGCCAGCTGTCGGGCGGCCAGCGCCAGCGCGTGGCCATCGGTCGGGCCATCGTCCGCGAGCCGTCTGCCTTTCTCTTCGACGAGCCGTTGTCGAACCTCGACGCGGCGCTGCGTGTTGGCATGCGGCTGGAGATTTCCGAGCTGCACAATCGGCTCAAGACGACGATGATCTACGTGACCCATGATCAGGTCGAGGCCATGACCATGGCCGACAAGATCGTGGTCCTGCGCGCCGGCAATATCGAGCAGGTGGGCTCCCCGCTGGAGCTGTACCGCGCGCCGCGCAACCTCTTCGTGGCGGGGTTCATCGGTAGCCCCAAGATGAACCTGATCGGCGGGGACATCGCCGCACGCCACGAGGCCACGACCATAGGCATCCGGCCCGAGCACATCTCCGTTTCACCCGACGCAGGCGAGTGGCGCGGCACGGTCGGCGTGTCGGAGCATCTTGGGTCAGACACGTTTTTTCATGTCACCTGCGACGGCATCCCCGACCCTGTGACGGTCCGTGTGGGCGGTGAGGTAGACCTGCATTACGGCGATGCGATCTGGCTGACCCCCGACCCCGAGCACCTGCACCGGTTCGACCGCGAAGGGCTGAGGGTCGCATGAAACGGCTTGAGGGAAAGACGGCGCTCATCACCGGGGCCGCGCGCGGCATCGGTCGCGCCTTCGCGGAGGCCTATGTGCGCGAGGGCGCGCGGGTGGCCATCGGGGACATCGACATGGACCGCGCCTGCGCCTCGGCTGCCGAGATCGGTGAGGCGGCCATCGCCGTCGAGATGGACGTCACACGGCAGGAAAGCATCGACGCCGCCGTGGCATCGACCGTTCGCGCCTTCGGACAGATCGACATCCTGATCAACAACGCCGCCATCTTCAGCGCAGCCCCGATCGTCGAGATCGAGCGGGCTGACTACCAGCGCGTCTTCGACATCAATGTCTCGGGCATGCTTTTCACCATGCAGGCCGTGGCGCGGCACATGATCGACAAGGGCATCAGGGGTCGCATCATCAACATGGCAAGCCAGGCCGGACGACGGGGCGAGCCGCTGGTCGCGGTCTATTGCGCCAGCAAGGCCGCCGTCATCAGCCTGACGCAGTCGGCGGGGCTGAACCTCATCGGCCACGGCATCAACGTGAACGCCATCGCACCTGGCGTCGTGGACGGTGAGCACTGGGACGGCGTGGACGCCTTTTTCGCGAAATACGAGGGCAAGGCGCCGGGCCAGAAGAAGCGCGAGGTGGGCGAGGCCGTGCCCTTTGGCCGGATGGGGCGGGCGGAGGACCTGACCGGCATGGCCGTTTTCCTCGCCTCGGACGAGGCCGAGTACATCGTGGCGCAGTGCTACAACGTCGATGGCGGCCAATGGATGAGCTGATGCAGGCAAGCCGTCCCATCCAACTATCCGACGCGACCCTGGCCGACCTGCCGGAGGGCATCGAGCGTCCGCGCTACGACCGGAGCCAGCTGACGCCCGGCATCGTCCATATCGGGCTGGGTAACTTCCACCGCGCGCACCAGGCCTGGTACACCCATCGTCTGATGCAGGAGGGGCGCGCGCTCGATTGGGCCATCCTCGGCGCAGGTGTCCGCCCCTACGACGCCGCCATGCGCGCGAAGCTCCTTGCGCAGGACTGCCTGACCACGCTGATCGAACTCGCGCCCGACAGCCGTTCGGCCGAGGTGACGGGCGCGATGATCGATTACCTCCCCATCGAGGACGGCAACGGCCCGCTGATCCGCGCCATGGCCGATCCGCGAATTCGTATCGTCGGGCTGACCGTGACCGAGGGCGGGTATTACATCGACGGGGCGACGGGCGGGCTTGATACGCGCCATCCCGATATCGTCCACGATGCGGCGCATCCAGACCGCCCCCGCACGGCGTTCGGCGCCATGGTCGCGGCCCTTCGCCTCCGCCGAGCCGCCGGTCATGGGCCCTTTACCGGATTGTCCTGCGACAACCTGCGGGGCAACGGCGCGATCCTGCGGCAGACGGTGGTCGGCCTTGCCCGGTTGAGCGACCCCGCGCTGGCCGACTGGATCGACGTCGAAGCCGCCTTTCCCAATTCCATGGTCGACAGCATCGTGCCGGCCACGGGGCCGGCCGAACTGGAATTGGTGCGCGAGATAGGCATCGCCGATGCCGCCCCCGTCACGCATGAAAACTTCCGCCAATGGGTGATCGAGGACGCCTTCTGCGCCGGCCGTCCCGATTGGGATCTCGTCGGGGCGACCTTCACCGACGATGTGCATGGCTACGAGATGATGAAGATCCGCATCCTCAATGCCGGCCACCAGTTACTGGCCAATGCCGGAGAGCTTCTGTCGGTGCCCACTATCGCCGATTGCATGGCCCATCCGGCCATCGCCGCGATGTTCCGCAAAGTGCAGACCGAGGAAATCCTGCCATATGTCGATCCCGTGCCCGGGACCACGCCCGAGGAGTACCTCGCGCTGATCGAGCGGCGTTTCTCGAACCCGGCCATCCGCGACACGACCCGCCGCGTCGCCTTCGACGGATCCTCTCGCCACACCGGTTTTCTCCTGCCGATCCTCAGCGAGGCGCTCGCGGCGGGGGGGTCGATTGATGGGCTCGCGCTGGCCGAGGCCCTGTGGGCGCGTATGTGCGAGGGGCGTCGCGAGGACGGCTCGGTCATTGAACCCAATGACCCCAATTGGACTGCCCTGACGCAAGCGGCGCATGCAGCGAGGCAGCGCCCCTTGGCCTGGATCGAACAAACAGAAGTGTACGGAACACTTCAGGAAGCGACTGCATTCGCACGCGCGTTCGAACGATGGCTGTTTTTGATCTGGCGGGACGGAACATCGGCCGCGCTCGGGACTTATCTGCAGGGGCGTCAAGGCTAGCAAGTGCCCATTCGAAGAATGGTCGCGCCTTACGCCGCGCGGCCGGGCACCGGCTGCACGGCCCTGCGCGTCCCGCAAGATCCTCCCTTGCGGTCGCGCCCGGAGCGTTGGTGCGGCGCATGCAGGTGCAATATGAACAAAGGCAACAAGGACGCGGCCGAGACGAACATCTTCGTCGTCGGGCTGGAGCCGTTCAATCTCCGATTGCTGCAATCCGTGCGTCACGCCGACCGATACGCATTTCACGGGCTTCTGAGCTACGAGGAGGTCTCGGCCGCGGCCCGGTTCGATCTCGAGGCCCTGCTCGACAAGGCGCGCGGCATCCTTCGCAACTTCGACGGGTCCATCGACGCCATCGTAGGCTACTGGGATTTCCCGACCGTTCTGATGATGCCGATCCTGCGGCGGGAGTTCGGCGTACGGGGCGCGACGCTGGAAAGCGTGCTGCGCTGCGAACACAAGTATTGGGCGCGGCAGTTGCAGGCCGAGGTGGTACGCGACGAGACCCCTGAGTTCCGGCTGGTGGATCCGTTCGACACCGGGGCGGCGGAAAAGCTGGACCTGCCCTATCCCTTCTGGCTGAAACCGATCAAGGCGCATTCCTCGCTCCTCGGATTCCGCGTGGCCTCGCGCGCCGATCTCGACGAGGCCCTCGAAAAGACCCGGCGCGGCATCCACCGTTTCGCCGAGCCGATGGACGTCATCATGGGATATGCCGACCTGCCTGACGATATCCGCGCAATCGGCGGCGCGTCTTGCATCGCCGAGGCGATTATCTCCAGCGGGCAGCAATGCACGCTTGAGGGTTACGTGTTCGAAGGAGAGGTCGAGGTCTATGGCATCATCGACTCGATCCGCGGCCCCAACCGGTCGAGCCTCGAACGTTACGAATACCCCACGGCGCTGCCGCAAGAGGTCAAGGACCGCATGATCGCCTCGGCGAAGAAGGTCGTCACGCATGCCGGCCTCGACGACACGCCATTCAACATGGAGTTCTTCTACCACGAAAAGCGCGACGCCATCTCCCTGCTGGAGGTCAATGTCCGCATCTCCAAGTCGCACAGCCCGCTTTTCGACAAGGTCGAGGGCGTGCCCCACAAGGAGGTCATGCTGGACGTGGCGCTCGGCAGGAAGCCCGACTTCCCCGCGCGCCGCGGCCGCTTCCGCTATGCGGCGAAGTTCATGCCGCGGATCTACGGCGACCGCGGCGATGAGCGTGTGCGCAACGTTCCCGACGAGGCACGCCTGCGCGAGATCGAGGCGACTTTTCCAGGCAGCGAGATCCAGCTGCACGTGGAAGAGGGCATGCGCCTTGCCGACTCGAGCCACAGCGACGCCTACAGTTACGAACTGGGCGCCGTGTTCATGGGTGCGCAATCGCGCGCGGGCCTCAGGAGGGAGTTCGCGCGGCTCTGGGACAGGGTCGGTCTGACATTCGAGGAGGACAGCTGATGTCCCAGCTTTCGACCGTGACCGAGTTTCCCCGGAAGGTGCGCAGCGAGGAGACGGTGTGGATCCCGATGCGCGATGGCACGCCGCTCGCCGCCCGGCTCTGGCTGCCCGAGGATGCCGGGGCGGACCCGGTTCCGGCGGTACTGGAATACATCCCCTACCGGCGGCGAGATTTCACGCGACCAAGGGACGCGGTGATCCATCCTTACGTCGCCGGCCACGGCTACGCCTGCATCCGTGTCGATCTGCGCGGCAGCGGCGATTCAGACGGTGTGCTGCGTGACGAGTATCTCGAGCAGGAACTGCAGGACGGCTGCGACGTGATCGAATGGCTCGCGGCGCAACCCTGGTGCAGCGGTGCTGTCGGGATGATCGGCATCTCCTGGGGAGGGTTCAACGGGCTGCAGATCGCGGCGCTCAGGCCCGGGCCGCTCAAGGCCGTCATCAGCCTGTGTTCGACCGACGACCGTTACGCCGACGACATCCACCACATGGGCGGCTGCCTGCTGGGCGACAATCTTTCATGGGCCTCCGTGATGTTCGCCTACAACTCCCTGCCGCCAGACCCCGAGGTGGTGGGCGAACGCTGGCGCGACATGTGGTTCGAGCGCTTGGAGGGCAGCGGCCTGTGGCTCGAGACGTGGCTGCGCCACCAGCGCCGCGACGGCTATTGGCGGCATGGTTCCATCGCCGAGGATTATGCCGCCGTGCAATGCCCGGTCATGGCCGTCAGCGGTTGGGCCGATGGCTATTCCAATGCCGTCTTCCGCCTGCTGGCCAATCTCGATGTCCCCCGCCGGGGGCTCGTGGGACCGTGGAGCCACAAGTATCCGCATATCGGAGTGCCGGGGCCCGCCATCGGCTTCCTGCAGGAATGCGTGCGGTGGTGGGATCATTGGCTCAAGGGCAAGGAGACGGGCGTCATGGACGACCCGATGCTGCGGGTCTGGATGCAGGACAGCGTGCTGCCGAGCGCGAGCTACGACACGCGGCCCGGTCGGTGGGTGGCCGAGCCGGTCTGGCCGTCCGAGAACGTCACCCGCCGCCGCTTTGGCCTGGCGCAGGGGCGCATCCTGCAAGAGGGCGAGCAGGGGCGGACCGACCCGCTTGCTATCCAGTCGCCGCTGTCGCTGGGGCTGTTCGCGGGCAAATGGTGTTCCTACGCGGCCGGCCCAGACCTCGCGCATGACCAGAGGGAAGAGGATGGCGGCGCGCTGGTCTTCGACAGCGCCCCGCTTTCGGAGCCGCTGGAAATTCTCGGCATGGTCTGTGTCGAGCTTGAGCTTTCGGCGGACCGGCCGCTGGCGATGGTCGCCCTGCGGCTTTCGGACATTGCGCCCGACGGCAAGGCCACGCGCGTCACCTACGGGATGCTGAACCTCACCCATCGCGCTTCGCGCGAGCATCCCGAACACCTGCAGCCCGGCAAACGCTATCGCGTGCGCGTGAAGATGAACGACATCGCGCAGAGCTTTCCGGCCGGCCACCGGGTGCGGCTGGCAGTCTCGACCTCCTACTGGCCGCTCGCTTGGCCTACGCCTGAGCCTGTGCGACTGACCATTCACCCCGGCCAGAGCGCGATCGAGCTGCCGGTCCGCGCGCCAAGGCCGGAGGACGCGGGCCTGCGCGCCTTCGGGCCGCCCGAGGGCGCGTCGGAGACGCCGCAGCGGATGATCGAGCCGGGGCGCCACACCTGGTTGGTGCATCGCGACCTTGCCAGCGATGTCTCGACGCTCGAGGTCATCAACGACCGTGGTGTCTTTGTCCTCGACGAGATCGGATTGGAGATCGAGAGCCGCACGAACGAATACTACACGGTTCGGGCCGACGACTTCCTCTCGCCGGTGGGAGAGACCCGGACCGTGCGCGGCCTGACCCGCGGCGACTGGCGCATTCGGACGGAGACGCGCACGAGGCTGACCTGCAGCGCGACGGAGTTTCACATCTCGGCCGATCTCGACGCTTATGAAGGCGGCGAGCGCGCGTTTTGCCGCACGTGGGACGTATCGATCCCGCGCGATTTCATCTGAGAGGGTCTTCGGGCGGTCCTTGATCATCCCGGTGCAAGACCCCGGGTATTCGAGAACCCATGCGCGACCGCTCCCGGGTCCGCCAGGACGACGGTCTCAGGAGGTGCTGCCGCGGTGCGCCATGCGCGCGCGTTCGCGGGCGCTCGGGTGGACGGAGGCGCGGAAGGGCACTTCGACAACCTCTGCATCGACCGGTTGCCCGGACTCCTCGCAATAGGCTTCGGGCAGCTCGACCCTGAGCCGCGTACCCAGTTCCGTCATCCCGATCGGCACGAAACCCAGCGCGATATTGTAACCCAGTTCCGGCGACCACCACGGCGACGTGACGTAGCCCACCCGGTCTTTTTCGGGCGTCGAGATCAGCCAGAAGTCCGGCGCGTAATCCGTGATCGGCTTTCCCCCAAGGGCGAGGCCGACCATCTTGAGGCGGAACGGATAGCGGCCGGCGTCGATGTCGGCGCGCTGCGCCTCGAGCGCGGCTTTGCCGATATAGTCGGCCTTTTTCCGGCGCGGCACCTGGTAGGCGAGGTTCACCTGGAAAGGCGAGGTCTCCATGTCCATGTCCTGCCCCCATGACAGGATGCCGGCGGCGATCCGGCGGTGATGGGCCGGCGCGATCACTCTCAGACCGAAGCGCGCGCCATGTCCGCGCAGGGCGTACCAGACGGGCTCAGCGTTGAGCGACGCGTCGCGCACGAAGACCTCGAACCCGGCCTCGCCGGAAAACCCGGTCTGGCTAACCACCACGGGGCATCCTGCCAGTTCGGTTTCCATCAGCCCGTAATAGGGCATCTCGCGGATGTCCTCGCCGAAGAGGTCCGCCATGAAATCCACGGATAGCGGCCCCTGTACCTGCAGCGGCGCCACGTCCAGCTCTGCGATGTCGACATCGTGGCCCAGCCCCACATTAACACCCTTCAGCCAGAGGATGAGGTCGCTGTCGGACGCCGAGAACCAGAACTCGTCGTGGGCGAGCCGGAGCAGCACCGGATCATTGAGAATGCCGCCCTTCTCGTTGCACAGGATCACGTATTTTCCGCGCATCGGCGCGATCTTCGTTGCGTCCCGGGTCACGACCCGGTTCACGAAGGCCTCGGCATCTGGGCCGCGCACGCGAATCTGGCGTTCTACCGCGACATTCCAGAGCGTCACGCGATTGACGAGCGCGTCGTATTCGGCCATCGCGCCGCCATCCTCGGGACGGACATAGCCGCGCGGGTGATACATGCGATTATAGACCGTCGCCCGCCAGCACCCGGCCTCGTGGGACAGGTGCCAGAACGGCGACTTGCGCACCCGTGTCGAGATCAGCATCTGCACCGGCGTCGGCCCGGACTGGCGCAGGTTCACCGGGACCAGGCGATCGGATTGATCCACCCCCGGGACGTTTGCGTGCGGCCTGTTCTGCGTCTTGATGTGCTGCGTTCTCATACGGTCACCTCCCGTCTGCCGTCATGCCGCGCCTCCCTGACACGTCCGCCGACCTGGCCCGGCGCCGATCACTCGCTCCAGTCATGGACGTGGACGTCACGTCCGGAATGTCCCTTCAGGATCTCCACGGCCAGTCTCTCGTGTTCCTCGTCCCGGACACGAACCCAGAGCAGCATTCCCCCGTGTTCGAGCTGGTGGGCGTAATAGTCCTTGTGGGCCTGCCCGGCGCGGCGCGCGAGCAAGACGCCCAGAACCGCCGCCGGGGTGCCGCCGATGGCGACGACGGCGATGGAGGCGGCAAGCGTGCTCGCGGGCGTGAGCATGGCCCCCAGCGCGATCATCGAGCCAACGTAGAGAAAGCCGCCGGCGAGACTGCCCTCAAGCGCGCCGATCGCGTCTTCCGAGACGAAGGCGGCCCGCGGGACGTCGGGGTCGTCCTCGAGTTCCTCGGCGCGCCAGTAGGATTTCCCGAGCTTTTCCTTCAGGACCTCCTCCTTGCCGAGCAGGCTGATGTCGTGGCGGCTGAAACCGAGGTGTCGCAGATCGTAATACGCCTGCTGCAGATCCTCGAACCGGTCGAACACGCCGACCGCCTCGGGCACGTCGATCACGGTGGTTGTGTCCAGGGGTTCGTCGGTATCGTTCATGTCACTCCCTCGATCGCCTGATTTGCGCCACCACCACTTGTCACCGCGCCGAGTTCGAGGTTGACCCCGGTGAATTGATCCCGGCCTGCAGATGCGATCCGAACCAGTTCGCGACGAGATCGACGACGGCGTCGAGCGCGCCGGGCTCTTCGAAGAGATGCGTGGCACCCGGCACGATCCTCAACTCCGCGGTGCATGTCAGCCGGGCATAGGCTTGCTCGTTCAACTCGATGACCCCATGATCCGCACCGCCCACGATCAGAAGCGTCGGCGCCCGCACATCCGGCAAGGCGCGGTCGGCGAGGTCGGGCCGCCCGCCGCGGCACACGACGGCGGCCACGTGCTCGGGGGCCCGCGCCGCCGCGACAAGGGCCGCCGCCGCCCCGGTGGAGGCCCCGAAAAGGCCGATGGGCAACGCGCGCACGACATCCTGCGCCCGGATCCAGTCGATGGCATCCACCACGCGCCCGGCCAGTAGACTGATATCGAACACATTGGTCCGGTCCTGTGCCTCGTCTTCGGTCAGCAAGTCGAAGAGCAGCGTCGAAAATCCGCGTTCGGCAAGCTGGCCGGCCACCATCCGGTTACGCGGGCTCAGACGGCTGGAGCCGCTGCCATGGGCGAAAACGACAAGACCCGCAGCATCCGCTGGCCGGGTCAGTGTACCGGACAGTTCCCGCGTGCCGCCAGCTGCCGCCATGCTTACCTCGGTTTCCATCGGCCTCCTCCGATCTAATGGGCAGAGTCTAAACCTCGGACCGCTTGCTGCATTGATCGCCGTTAACCCGCAGGCTTCGGTTCGGGGACATGGTCGGCCCCCAACGGCCCGGACGCACCCCTGCGGCCCCGAGGGAAACGGGCTCTCCCGTATGGTCGCGCTGTGGTGCTGCGGCCGATGCCGGGCATGTGCGGTTCTTCTGGTTGACCGAGATTAGTGTCGGCGCTTTCCCCCTCGGCTACGTGACGACGGCAAAGGCGTAGCGAGGTTCACTCATGGCTGACACTGGTACCGAAGCTGACACCACCGGTTTGCCGCCCGAGCAGCTCCGGCAGAGATCCGATCCGGACGCGCTGGGTGGGGCGCCGGACGCCGAAATCCCCGAACGATCCCTGTTCGGTCAGGATCGCGCGCTGCGGGCCCTGCGTCTTTCGGTTCTGATCCGTCAGGGCGATTTCAACGCTTTCGTGCTCGGCCCGAAGGGCACGGGGCGCCATGATGCCGTCGAGGCGCTGCTCCGCTCCTATGCCAGGGAACGCGACGCGCCGCCCGACCGGGTCTACATCAACAATTTCGAGACGCCGCACAAACCCTTCGCGCTGACGCTGCCCATCGGTCTCGGCAACCGGCTGAAGGATGAGATGGAGCGCGTGATCGACGACCTCGCCAGAGAGATACCGGCGCTGTTCGAGTCGGAGGAGTACCAGACGCAGCGCCGGACGATCGACGAAGAGTACGAACAGCGCCAGGAAGACGCGATGGGCGATTTCGCCGATCGTGCCCGCAAGGAAAACATCGCCGTCATCCGGACGCCCATGGGCTTCATGGTCGCCGCGATGAAGGACGGAGAGGTGGTCAAGACTGAGGAATACCAGAAGCTTCCCGAGGACGAGCAGGCCGAGATCGACAAGAAGATCGCCCGCTTTCAGGAGGAACTGGCCGAGGTTCTCCGCGAGACGCCGAAACTCGAGCGCGAGCATCGTACGCGCGTCGAAACCCTGAGCGCCGCGATGGCGGAAAGGGCGGTTTCGGGCCGGATCGCAGAGGTCAGGGACAAGCTGGGGCATGTAGAGGAGGTGGGCGCGTATCTCGACCGCGTGCGGCGCGACATGATCCGCAACCCCGAGCTGTTCCTTCAGTCGGCCTCGCAGTCCGAGGACGGGCCCTTTCCCGAGACCGGCGGGAAGGCCCACCGCCACCCGCTGTTCCGCCGCTACATGGTCAATGTCATGGTCTCGCACGAGACGGAGGAAGGACCGGCCGCGCCTGTCGTCTTCGAGGACCTGCCGACGCTGGAACGGCTCGCCGGCCGGATCGAGCACATGTCTCAGATGGGCTCGCTCGTCACCGACTTCACCCTCATCCGGCCCGGCGCCTTGCATCAGGCCAATGGAGGCTTTCTCGTGTTGGACGCGCAAAGGGTCCTCGCCGAACCGTACGCATGGGATGCGCTCAAGCGCTGCCTCAAGCGCCGGTCGATCAGGATCACTTCGCTGGCCGACCGGATGAGCCTGTTCTCGACCACCTCGCTGGAGCCCGACGCGATCGACCTTGATGTGCGCGTGATCCTGCTGGGCGACAGGCTGCTTCATACGCTTCTGGTGATGCTGGACCCGGAATTCTCCGAGCTCTTCAAGGTTCAGGCCGATTTCGAGGACAGTATCGACCGCAGTGACGAGGCACTGTCCGGTCTGGCTGCCGTGATCCGCGGTTTTGCCGGGAAGGAGGAGCTCCTGCCGCCCTCCGATACGGCCACCGCGCGCCTTCTGGACGAGGCGACACGTATCGCGGAGGACGCCAAGAAACTCACACTCCGGCTCAGCCCGCTCAAGGACATCCTGCGCGAGGCCGAGCATTACGCGCTGGAGGACGCGCGCGCCGAGATCGCGGCCGAGGATGTCGAGCGCGCGGTGCGCGAACGCGACCACCGTGCCTCGCGCCTGCGCGACCGGGTGCAGGACACGATCGAACGCCGGATCGTCATGATCGACACCGAGGGCGAGAAGGTCGGACAGGTCAACGGGCTCTCGGTGCATCAACTGGGCGACTATCGCTTTGGCCGACCGTCGCGGATCACGGCACGGGTCAGGATGGGCGGCGGCAAGCTGGTGGATATCGAGCGCGAGGTGGAGCTCGGCGGCCCCTTGCACTCCAAGGGCGTGATGATCCTGTCGGGTTATCTCACCTCCACCTACGCGCTCGATGTTCCCTTCTCGGTCCATGCGAGCCTTGTCTTCGAACAGAGTTACGGTGACATCGACGGCGACAGCGCCTCTTGCGCGGAGGTGATCGCACTTCTGTCGGCCCTGTCCCGGACGCCGGTGCGTCAGGGCCTCGCGGTCACGGGCTCCATCAACCAGCTGGGCGAGGTGCAGGCCATCGGCGGCGTCAACGAGAAGATCGAAGGCTTCTTCGATGTCTGCGAGAGGCGCGGGCTGACCGGGGGGCAGGGGGTGATCATCCCGAAAGCCAATGTCGAGCACCTCATGCTGCGCGACCGGGTCGTGGAGGCGGTGGCGGATGGGCGCTTCGGCGTCTTCCCGGTCGCGACGGTCGACGAGGCGCTGCAGCTGCTCACGGGTGCCGAGGTGGGCGCCCCCGGACCGGATGGCAACTTCCCCGAGGAGAGCGTCAACGGCCGCGTCGAGGCGCGGCTTCGTGAATTCGCCGAAAACCGCAGGGCGTTCCTGGTGCGGAGCGGCGGGCCCGATGCCGCGGACGGGGGAGCGCCATGACCGAGCCGCGAGAACGCCGCTTGCTGATCGCCGCATCAAGTCTCGCGGACGCAGAATTCGCGGTCGATATGGCGCAGCCCATACTCGAATGGGCGGCGGCCAGCCCGGCGGCGCTTTTCGTCGAAGTGGAATTCGTCCGGTTCGCCACGGGTCCGGTGCACGGGATCGTCACCGCGGGCGGCGCGGTGCAGCCGCTCCCGCCGGCGGAGCTCGCACGCCGCATGGCCCGGCGCGACGCCCGCGAGATCGAACGGCGTCTGGCGGCACTCGCAGCCGGTGCCGGGCCCGCCGTGGCCTGCCAGATGGCCGCGGGCGATCTGGTGTCGACTGCCTGTGCCGCGATCCTCGACGAGGACATCCTGCTTCTGGGCCGACGACCGGTCGTGCGGCGTCGCGGTGACGTGCTCTTCCTTGGTGGACCCGGATCGCCGGACGCCCCGGCGCGCGCGTTGGCCGAGTTGCTGGCGCGGCTGTCCTCCGCCAGCCTCATCGAGGTTCCGCTGGACGCATTCCGGGACGCCGCGGGTCTCGAACGCCTGGTCGCGCAGGGCCGGGCCTCGGTGATCGTGGTCGATGCCGGCGCGGGCTCCGATGTCGACGCAGCCGACCTCAGACGGCTTTTCGCAGCCGCCCGCAGCCCCGTCGCAGTGGTCGGGGCGAGCCGGATCGGGGCTGCGTTGCCGCCGGAGCAGGCGGGCTAGGCGCACGACATCGAACGGATCCGGTGCGGGCGACAAGCGGTCCCGCGCGCAGGTCGCGGACCGTCTCGACGACATGGCGCTGCAGCGGGCCCTCAGCATGGCGGAGCGATCTGCAGGGCCGGGGCTTTTGCTGTCCTGCGGGCAAATCGCAGCTCGGGCCGCCGCCGCGCTTCGACATGTCTTTGGCAGGCCACGATGATGCGGACTTCCTGTCCGATCCGCCCGGATTGGAACGCTCCGTCGCCCGCAGGCGACGCGTGGAGAGCGAAAGACTGGATATGTGAGCGAAATCGGTCGACAGTGACTTCCGGTACGGAACTGCCTTTGGGCCCTATTGGTCGTGTTGGTCCAAGCGGCACATTGCATGGGGAGGCGCGCATGGCTTCACTGACGACGGAACGCCTCAGGGAATACCGTGGCGTGGTCACGGACACTGACGTCTGGGGCTGGTTCACGCTGCGGCCCGACGACGTCTTCGTCGTCACGCCGCCGAAATGCGGCACGACCTGGATGCTTAACATCGTGATGATGCTGATCCATGGTCGCGCGCTCCCCGATGCCGGAGGCTCGCAGCATGCGCCCTGGCTTGACGCCGCGTTTCGCGATCGGCGAGAGATAACGGCGTTTCTCGACGGGCTCGACCGTCGGCGCTGTATCAAGTCGCACACGCCGATGGACGGGATCTCCTATGCTGCCGAGCCGACCTATATCGTGGTCTACCGCCATCCGGTCGATGTGCATTTCTCGCTTCGCAGCCATGCCCGGAACATGAAGCGCGACTGGCATGACCACTTGTTCCCCGAGGATGAGCGCGCGGGCTTCCGTCGCTTCCTCGACGCGCCGCTGACCTCTGGCGGCACCGACGACCTGACCATCGCCTCCATCGTGCAGCACTACCAGGAAGCCCGCGCGCGCGAAGCCAACGGCAACGTGCATTTCTTCCACTATGCCGACCTCAGCAGCGACCTGCCCGGACAGATCGCCCGGCTGGCGGGCCTGTTGCACATCCCGCTGCCCGCCGCGCTGTGCGACGAGATCGCCGGTGCCACCACGTTCGGTGCCATGCGCAAGGCCGTCGAGACCAGCGAACGACGGTTTCACGAGGACACGCCGTTCCACGATCTTGCGGATTTCTACAATTCCGGCAGTTCCGGCAAATGGGAGGGCCGGCTGACGGCAGTCGACATGGACGACTATGCGACGCGCATCTCGGCCATGCTGCCACAGGAGGATGTCGCATGGTTGAACTGGGGCGATCGGCGCGCGCCCTGAGCCACGCTCGACGCGGGCGCGGCGATTGACCGCCACGTGTCCGAAACAGCCAGGTCACGGAAGTCAGGGCGACGTGAGCATCGGCTCGGTCACGTCACGGATCCGCGAAAAGAGCCCCGGCGCGCAGGGCGGAGGCGTCAGATCCGGTCCAGGTGCGGCAAGGATCGGCATGACCGGCCGCAGCCCTGGATCTTCCGGCAGGCAATGATCGCGCTTCAAGGTATGGAAGGCGGCACGCGTGCGGCGCCCCACGACGCCGTCAACAGGCCCCGCGTCGTATCCCAACGCGTTCAGGCGCGCCTGAAGAACCGGGCTATCGGAGGCCTCCAACCGGTCGGCGATCGCTTCGGAAGGCGGGACCGGGGGGAACCAGCCCAACCGGTCCACGCCCAAGAGCGCGCCGCGCAGGAAGTCCAGATAGGTCGTGTCGGTTGTGCGTACCAATGCTGGCTTGGCGCCGGATTGGTGTGTGCGACGACAAGATCACGACCAGGGCACCGCAGCGTTCTGCGCGGGCGCAAAACAACGATACACCCGCTACCCGCCGTAGGTGCGCTCGCCGATCGGCGTGTCGTCGATCAGTGCATGGAAGCGTGCCAGAAGGGCCTCCTCCGGAGCGGTCGGTTTCCGGCGTGGGTTGGACACGAGGAAGATGTCGATTGGCGCCGACTGACCCCGTGTCGGGACACGGTGCAACAGGCCCAGTTTGACATCGCGCTCCGCGACGTGGACGGGCAGGGCGCCGATGCCGATATTCGACACGATCATGCGCCGGACCTCCGGCAGGTTGGCCGACACGCCGCGCGGCCCCGGGGCGAGATTGGCCCTGTCTCGGAGTTGCCGCACCACATCGAGCGGCCCGCCCTCCTGTTCGGTCTGGAACGACACCGACACCTCTCCACGCAGATCCTCCAGCGTCACGTCGGTCTTCCCGAACAGCCTGTGGCTCGGGCCGCAGTAAAGCGCGAAGAACTCCCGGTAGAGCACTTGCGCATCGAGCCGCCTCGGCATCGCACCCAGAAGGCAGAAGCCGAAGCTTGCCCGGTTCTGCTCGACCAGCGCCACGACCTCGGCACTGTCTGCGACGACCACGGAAAACGTTACCTTTGGATGTTCCCTTGCAAAGGATGCCAGGACCTGGTCGGCATGGGGCGAGACCACATGGCTGGTTGCCACGATGCTGACATGGCCCGCCAGTTCCGCCTCGCCGGCCTCGAGAAGCGCCGGGATCTGCGAGATCGACCCGAAGACCGCCGTGCATTCCTGATAGAGCGCCCGACCCGCGCGGGTGACGCGGAAGCTGTTGGGATTGCGGACGATCAGGCGGTAGCCGACGCTCTCCTCCAGTCGCTTCAACGCGCTCGAGATCGTGGGTTGCTTGAGCCCCAGCACATTTGCCGCCTTGGTGACCCCGCCCTGTTGAACGATCACCATGAAGGTGCGCAGCAGGTTCCAGTCGAGAGTCCAGGGGAAGCGCTGCTCATAGGGCCGCATGATAGATCTCGTCTATATAATGAATTTCCATTATTTATTTGCCGGATGCACATGCCTGTGCAAGCTCTTTCGCAGAGCGAGGCGGCGCGACCCGGGCGGGGTGCGTGAGTTCTCATCAAATCGATGTTTTCCAGCGGGGGAGATGCACATGACGATGCGACGGACTTTCATGAAAACTGTTGTGACGATGGGGATCGCGGCGATGAGCCTCGGCGTGGCCTCGATGGCGGCGGCCGAGGAACTGGACACGATCCGGGAAGCCGGCGTGATCCGCATCGCGATGAGCGGGGCCTACCCGCCCTTCAACTTCGTCAACGACCAGAACGAGGTGGTGGGCTTCGACCCGGCCATCGGCACCGAGATCGCCCGGCGCATGGGTCTGGAAGTCGAGATTGTCACGACCGCATGGGACGGGATCATCGCGGGCCTTCTGACCAACAGGTACGACGCCATCGTGGGTTCCATGTCGATCACGCCCGAGCGTGACGAGGTTCTCGACTTCGTCGGCCCCTACTACACCACGAAGCGCGCGATCTTCACGCTGCCGGACTCCGGCATCACCAGCGTGAGCCAGCTCGACGACGTGACGCTGGGTGTGACGCTGGGCGAGACGCACGAGGAATGGGCGCGCGATCAGGGCTACAGCATACGCACCTATCGCGGCCTGCCCGAGCTGATCCTCGAGCTGCAGAACGGACGGGTGGACGCCATCGTCAACGACTCCATCGCCGCGATCCTCGCCATGGGCGAGCGCGACATAGAGTATGTCATGGTCGATGACCTGGAGACCGACGTGATCGGCGCGGGCATCGCCATCCGTGAAGGCAACCCGATGCTGGCCGCCGAGATGCAGGCCGCACTCGACGCGATGATGGAAGACGGCACCTATCTCGCGATTGCCGAGGAATGGGTCGGCGGCGACATCCGCTAGACCTGCGCACATGGCCCGCCGCACCCACGCGGCGGGCCGTCCCCTTTTTTCCGAAATGGCCGGACAATGACCCCTCAGTACGGAAAACTGACCTGGGAAGAGGTGCGCGACGCCGACAAGGACCGCGTCGTCATCCTGAACGTCTCGGCCACCGAGGATCACGGACCCCACATGCCGCTCGACACCGACACGGTGCTGGGCATGGCCGTGGCCAATGGCGTGGCCGAGGCCGCCCCCGACGAGGTCTTCGTGATGCCGCCCGTCCCTTACGGCTTCAACGAGCATCACAAGGATTTTCCGGGCGTGATCTGGATTCAGCCCGAAACGCTGCTCGCCTTCGTCACGGACATCACCAGGTCGCTCGCGCATCACGGGTTCCGGCGCATCCTGCTGCTGAATTCGCATGGATCGAACCACCCGGTACTCGACCTCGCCGCGCGCAAGACGGTGATCGAGACGGGGATCATCTGCGTCTCGGCCTCCTACTGGAACCTCTGCGCCGACCGGATCAACGAGCACAGGAAATCCGAGATTGGCGGCATCGCCCATGCCGGTGAATTCGAGGCGGCGATGTATGCCCATCTGCATCCCGAGCACGTGAACCTCGACAAGGCGGCGACGCAGAACCTGCATGATCCCGACAGCCGCTTCTTCAACCTCGACCTCGCGAAAGGCGGCGGCAAGGCCATGCTGATGCGCTGGTGGTCCGAGGTGTCGCCCGACGGCACCATGGGCGACCCGACCGTCGCCGACCCCGAGACCGGCCGCGAATTCCTGCGCGCCGCCATCGAGGAAACCACCGCGCTGATCCGCGAGATCCGGGCGCTGCCGATCCTGGCACGCAAGGACCACCACTGAGGAGGCGACCCCGCGCATGGATTTCGACCTGATGCTCAGGGTCTACCCCTTCTTCATCGAAGCGGCCTGGATCACCATTCAACTGTCCGTCCTCACGACGCTTCTGGGGCTGGCCTGCGGGACGCTGGGCGCCATGGCGCGGCTGTCGCGGCTGCGCATCTTCCGCATGATCGGCGCGGTCTATGTCAGCGTGTTCCGCGGCACGCCCGCGCTGATCCAGCTGTTCATCCTTTACTTCGGCGGCCCGCAGATCGGTCTTCAGCTTGACGCCTTCACCGCCGGTGTCATCGGCCTCGGGGTCAATATCGGGGCCTACATGACCGAGACGATGCGTGGCGCGATCATCGCCATCGACCGGGGTCAGGCCGAGGCCGCGCGCACCGTGGGCCTGAGCCGGTTCCAGACCATGCGCTACGTGATCCTGCCGCAGGCGGCCCGACTGATGATCCGGCCGCTCGGCGTCAACATCAACGCGCTGATCAAGGGCACGGCGCTGGTGGCGGCGATCTCGGTGGTGGAACTGACCTACACCGCGCAACGCTTCATCGGGTCGACCTACAAACCTTTCGAGATGTTCATGATTTCGGGCGCGCTCTACATGATCATCATCTATGCCACGGGACGCGGCATCACCTGGCTGGACCGCAAGGCCCGGATCGTCTGACCGGCCGACAGGATGGGATTGCCGCCATGAACCTCGATTTCACCGTCATCCCCGCCTATCTCGACGTGGTGCTGCTGGGCGCGGTGTGGACCATCGCGATCACGGTCGCCGCCGCCCTGCTCAGCTTCGTGGGCGGGATCATCTTCGCGGTTGTCGCACTCTATGCGCCGCTGGTCGTCCGCTTGCCGTTCCGGCTCTTTGCATGGCTCTTCATGGGCACGCCGCTGTTGTTGCAGCTGTTCCTGATCTATTTCGGGCTCGTGCAGATCGGCATCGACCTGCCCGCCTTCGTGGCGGGGGTCGTGGGCCTCGGCCTGCATTTCGCTGTCTACAATTCCGAACTGATCCAGACCAGCATCCTCGCCGTCGACCGGGGGCAGATGGAGGCCGCGCGCACGCTGGGCCTCAGCCGGGGACAGGCGCTGCGCAAGGTGGTGATCCCGCAGGCCGTGCGCGACGTGATCCCGCCCATCGGCAACAACATGATCGCGCTTCTGAAGGATTCCGCGCTCGTCTCGGTGATCGGCGTTTCGGAGCTGACGCTGTCGGCGCAGCTGGCCATCGGGCGCACCTACCGGCCGTTCGAGTTCTACGTGCTTGCGGCCGTGGTCTACTACGTCATCAACCTCGGCATGGAAGCCGTGCAGCGCCGGATCGAGCGCCGCATCGCCGCCGCCCGCTGACCCTCAGGAGGACCGCATCCCGTGACCGAGCCGAAACCCTTCGTCGATATCCGGAACGCGCAGAAAAGCTATGGTGCGCTCGAGGTCCTCAAGGACATCAGCCTGCAGGTCGCTCGCGGCGAGATCGTGGCCATCATCGGTCCGTCGGGATCGGGCAAGAGCACGTTGTTGCGCGCGATCAACGACCTCGACCCGCTGACCGGCGGCGACGTCTGGCTGGAAGACACGCAGATCAACAAGAAGCTGCCGCACCGGCAATACGAAAAGCACATCAACCAGGTGCGGCAGAACATCGGCATGGTGTTCCAGCACTTCAACCTGTTTCCACATCTTTCGGTGCGGGAAAACGTGACGCTCGCCCCGAAGCTCCTGAAGGGGCTTTCGGACGATGAGGCCGAGGAACTGGCACGCGAACAGCTTGAAAAGGTGGGGCTGATCGACCGGATCGATTACTACCCCTCGCGGCTGTCGGGCGGCCAGAAACAGCGCGTGGCCATCGCGCGTGCGCTGGCGATGACGCCCAAGGTCATGCTCTTCGACGAGGCGACCTCGGCGCTCGACCCCGAACTGGTCGAGGAGGTGAACCTCGTGATGAAGAAGCTCGCCGAGGAACACATGACCATGATCATCGTCACTCACGAGATGGGCTTTGCCGAGACGGTTTGCGACCGGGTCATTTTCATGGACAAGGGCGTCGTGGTGGAAGAGGGACCGCCCTCCAAGATCTTCCGCAACCCCGACAACGAACGCACACAGAATTTCCTGCGAAAACACCTGGCGAATGCCAACAGGTAGGCAACAGATGTCGAACCTCTTCTACCAATCGCGCCAGCCCCGCCCGTTCCTCGACCGGGCCGAGGGCATCTACATGTACGACACCGAAGGCAAGCGCTACATCGACGGCTCGTCGGGCGCGATGGTGTCGAATATCGGGCATTCCAACCCCAACGTTCTGGCCGCGATGCGCGCGCAGATGGAACGCGCCACCTTCGGCTACAGGCTCCATTTCCGCACCACGCCGTCCGAGGAGCTTGCGGCGAAAACCGCGTCGCTGATGCCCGAGGGGCTCGACCGCGTGTTCTTCGTCTCGGGCGGCTCGGAGGCCGTGGAAAGCGCGATCAAGCTCGCCCGGCAATACGCGCTGACACAAGGGCAGGGCGGTCGCTGGAAGGTGATTTCGCGCTTTCCCTCCTATCACGGCTGCACGCTGGGCGCGCTGGCGCTGACCGGCTACGACCCGCTGACGCGGCCCTTCGAGCCGATGATGCGCGCCATGCCCCAGATCGCCGCGCCCACCGCCTATCTGGATCGCGACAACCTCGATGACGAAGAGCGCGGGCTGAAATACGCCGAGCTCTTGCGCGACGAGATCCTCGCGCAGGGCCCCGAGACGGTGCTGGCCTTCATCATGGAGCCGGTGGGCGGCGCCTCGACCGGGGCGCTTGTCGCGCCCGACAGCTATTACGGCCGCATCCGCGAGATCTGCGACGAGTTCGGCATCCTCCTGATCTACGACGAGGTGATGACGGGGGCCGGGCGTACGGGGCGGTTCCTTGCCGCCGAGCATTGGGGCATCACGCCGGATCTCGTGGCGCTCTCCAAGGGCTTCGGGGGCGGTTACGCGCCGCTGGGCGCGATGGTGGTGCGCGGCGACATGGTCGAGGCGGTGCTCGATGCGGGCGGGTTCCTGCACGGGTTCACGTCCGCCGGCAATCCGCTCTCCTGTGCCGCGGGGCTTGCGGTGCTGAACGAGATCGAGCGGCTGGACCTGATCGCAAACGCCGCCGGGATGGGCGATATCCTGAAGGACCGGCTGACGGGGCTGATGGATCGTTACGATTTCATCGGCGACGTGCGCGGCAAGGGCCTGTTGCTGGCCTTCGAGATGATGGCCGACCGCGACAGCAAGGCGCCGCTGCCCAAGGCGCTCAACGCCCATTCCCGGCTGGTGGAACTGGCCTATGCGCGCGGTCTCATCCTCTATTCGCGGCGGACGCGCGGCGGGGACGAGGGCGATCATTTCATCGTCGCCCCGCCGCTGATCGTGACCGAGGCGCAGATCGACGAGATGATGGCGATCCTTGTGGACGCGCTCGACGCCTTCGCCCAAGAGGCGGGTCTGGAGGTGGCGGCATGACGCGGGGCGTGCGGATCCGCGAAGGCCGGTCCGAGGATGCCGGTGCGGTCCTTTCGATGCTGGCGTCCCTGGCCGGCGAGCTTGGGCTGACACAGCGTTTCTCCAGCACCGAGGCCACGATCCGGCAGCACGGTCACGGCGCGCGGCCGCTCTTTTCCACGCTGATCGCCGAGGCGGAGGCGCCGCTTGGACTTGCGCTCTACTTCCCGCATTTCTCGACCATGCGGGGCCAGCCGGGCGTCTACGTGCAGGACCTCTGGTGCGCGCCGGGGATGCGCGGAAAGAACCTTGGCTCGGACCTTCTGGCGGCCGTGGCCGAGGCCGCGGTGCGGGACTGGGGCGCGGCCTACATGGCGCTGTCGGTGCACGGCCACAACGGGGCCGCGGGGCGGTTCTATGCGCGGCTCGGCTTCGAACCCGCATCGGACGAGCAGCCCGTGATGCTGGGCGGGCAGGGCTTTGCCGCGCTTTCCGCGAAACGGAAGGCCATCGGATGAGACTGCCCGACAAGACCTGTGGCCTCGAGGAGGCGATCGCCCGCATCCCGGACGGGGCCACGATCATGGTTGGCGGCTTCGGCGTTCCCGGCACGCCCTTTTCCCTGATCCGGGAGCTTGTCCGCCAGGGCCAGCGCGGTCTGACCATCATCAAGAACGATGCCAACGAGCGCGGCCTCGGCATCGACCACCTTCTGGCCAAGGGACAGGTGGCGCGCCTGGTGACCACCCATATCGGGCTCAACCCCCGTGCCGTCGAGATGATGAACGCGGGCGAGTTGGAGGTGGAGTTCAACGCGCAGGGTATCCTGGCCGAACGGGTGCGGGCCGGGGGCGCAGGGCTTGCCGCGATCCTGACCGATATCGGCCTCGAGACCGAGTTGGCCAATGGCAAGCAGCGGGTCGAGATCGGCGGCCGGACGGCACTGGTGGAAACCGCGCTCCGGGCCGATGTCGCGCTGATCCACGCCGACCGGTCGGACGTGTTCGGAAACCTCGGCTACGTCGCCACCGCACGGAACTTCAACCCGCTGATGGCGATGGCCGCCGATCTCGTCATCGCCGAGGCCGAGAAGGTCCTGCCTGTGGGCGGGCTGCTCCCCGACGCGGTGCAGACACCGGGTCCCTTCGTCGATCATGTCGTGGGCCTGCCTGCCCTCAGCGAGGAATACGCCGTTGTCAGACGCTAGGGGCAGGATGGTCGCCCGCGCCGCGCGCGAGATCGCACCAGGCATGGTCGTCAATCTCGGGATCGGGCTGCCGACGCAGGTGGTCGATCATCTGCCCGGCGACTTCCCGGTCTGTCTGCATACCGAGAACGGGCTGTCGGGCATCGGCCCGACGCTGCCGCCCGAGGCCGCCGACCGCAACCTGATCGACGCGGGCGGGGCCTATGTCTCGACGATACCCGGCTCGGCCTTCTTCGACAGCGCCGTGAGCTTCGCGATGGTCCGCTCGGGACGGCTCGACCTGACGATGCTCGGCGCTTTCGAGGTGGCCCAGACCGGCGATCTGGCGAACTGGAAGATCCCGGGGCGCTTCTCGCCCGGCGCGGGGGGCGGCATCGAACTGGCGCAGAAGGCGCGGCGCGTCGTGGTGCTGACCAGCCATACCGACCGGGCCGGCAACCCCAAGCTCAAGGCGGTTTGCAGCCTGCCGGTGACCGCACGGGGCTGCGTGGCGCGCGTCTTCACGGACATGGCGGTGATCGACGTTGGGCCCGACGGCTTCGCCCTGCGCGAACTGGCCGAGGGTGTCGGCCTCGCCGAGGTGACGGAGGCGACCGGGGCGCCGCTGGCCTGCCCCGAGGGCGTGATCCCGAGGTTCTGAGGCAGGATATGGACAACGAGACCGCAACGAAGATCCTCCACGCCGTCGATGGCGCATTCGACGTGCAGACCGGTTTTCTTGCCGAACTGACGGCGCACGCGTCGACCCGCGGACAGGAACAGGGCGCGCAGGACGTCATGGCCGGCGAAATGGCGGCGCGCGGGCTTGGCATGGATCGCTGGCAGATCGATCTCGACGAGATCCGCGACCTGCCGGGGTTCTCCCCCGTGCTGGGACCTTGCGACGACGCGGTGAACGTGGTCGGCACCCATCGCAGCACCACGCGGCGGGGCCGGTCGCTTATCCTGAACGGCCATGTCGACGTGGTCCCCGAAGGCCCGCACGACATGTGGGACAGCCCGCCCTATGAGCCGCGCATCGACGATGGCTGGATGTATGGTCGCGGCGCGGGGGACATGAAGGCGGGGCTTGCCGCGAACCTCTTCGCGCTCGACGCGCTGCGCGCCTGCGGGCTCGCGCCTGCGGCCGATGTCTTCGTGCAGTCGGTGGTCGAGGAGGAATGCACCGGCAATGGCGCGCTCGCCTGCCTCGCACGGGGCTACAGGGCCGATGCCGCGTTGATCCCCGAACCGTTCCACGAATGCCTCGTGACCGCACAGGTGGGCGTCCTGTGGTTCCGGGTGCACCTGAGGGGGCTGCCCACCCACGTGGCCTACGCCGGATCGGGCGCGAACGCGATCGAGGCGGCCATTCCCCTGATCGATGCACTCCACGGGCTCGAGGCGCGCTGGAACGCCGCGGAACGCCGCCATCCCGCCTATGCTCATGTGCCCCATCCGCTGAACCTGAATGTCGGCCGGATCGAAGGGGGCGACTGGACAAGCTCGGTCCCCGCGTGGTGCGTCTTCGACGTGCGCATGGGCCTCTTCCCGGGCCAGGACATCGCCGCCGCCAAGGCCGAGATCGAGGACACGCTGACCGAGGCCGCCCGGCAGAACGACTTCCTGCGCAACAGCCTGCCCGGGATCAGCTATCACGGCTTCGAGGCGGAGGGATACGCGCTGGCCGAGGATGACAGCCCCCGGGCGCGCGCGGCCATCGGAGTGCTCGACACGGCCCACCGCTCGGTGACCGGAGAGGCGCTGGACCACCTGTCGATCACCGCGACGACCGATGCGCGGTTCTTCGGGCTTTATGCCGACACGCCCGCGCTGGTCTACGGACCGCAGGCCGAGGCGATCCACGGTTTCAACGAACGCGTGTCGCTGGAGAGCATGCGGCGCGTGACGCAGGCCACCGCGCTTTTCATCGCCGACTGGTGCGGACTGGAACCCATCTGACAAGGGAGACCCCCATGCGCGACGCGGTCATCGTGTCCACCGCCCGCACCCCGATCGGCAAGGCCTATCGCGGCGCGTTCAACGATCTCGAATGTCCCTCGCTGGGGGCGGCGGCGGTCCGGGCGGCGGTCGCGCGCGCCGGTCTCGACGGGGCCGAGATCGAGGAGGTGATCTTCGGCTCCGCCCTGACGCAGGGCTCGTCCGGGGTGAACGTGGCCCGTCACATCGCGCTGGCGGCGGGTCTGCCGGTCAGCGTGGCGGGGGCCACGGTGGACCGGCAATGCGCCTCGGGCCTCAATGCGCTGGCGATGGCCTGCCACATGGTGCGTGCGGAAGGGGTCGAGGTGGCGCTGGCCGGGGGGATCGAGTCGATCTCGCTGGTGCAGAACGAGCATTGGAACGGCTACCGCTACCGCGATCCCTCGGTGGCCGATGCCTATTACCTGTCGATGATCGAAACCGCCGAGATCGTCGCCGAGCGGCACGGAGTCCCGCGCGAGGTGCAGGATGCCTATGCGCTGCAAAGCCAGGCACGGACGGCGGCGGCGCAGGAAGCCGGGCGCTTTGCCGAGGAAATCGTTCCCGTCGATGCCGTCCGCGTCGTAACGGACAAGGCCACCGGCGAGACGCGGTCCGAGGCGGTGCGCCTCACCGCCGACGAATGCAACCGGCCCGGCACCACGCTGGAGGCGCTCGAAGGGCTGCGCCCGGTTCTCGGCCCGGACAGGACCGTGACGGCCGGCAACGCATCGCAGCTGTCGGACGGCGCCGCGGCGCTGGTGGTGATGGAGGCGGAGGCGGCGTCCCGCCGTGGCCTGACCCCGCTGGGACGCCTGAGGGGCTTCGCCGTGGCAGGCGTCGCACCCGAGGAGATGGGCATCGGCCCGGTCGTGGCGATCCCCCGCCTTCTGGCGCGTCACGGCCTCGGCATCGACGACATCGACCTGTGGGAGATAAACGAGGCCTTCGCGGCCCAGCTGCTGCCCTGCCGGGATGCGCTGGGCATTCCCGATGACCGTCTCAACGTCAATGGCGGCGCGATCTCCATCGGCCATCCCTACGGCATGTCGGGCGCGCGCATGGCCGGGCACCT
>CAZOBK010000050.1:0-26959 GCA_964578115.1 uncultured Roseicyclus sp. | reverse complement strand
CCCCGCCCCCCTTTCCCCGGGTGGACACCGCGCGCAGAGACGCTAGAACGCGCTGAACCCCGCGACGGAGCCTGAAGCGATGAAATTCACCCTGTCCTGGCTGAAGGATCACCTGGAGACCGACGCCTCCGTGGAGGAGATCGTCGAGACGCTGACCGATCTGGGCCTCGAGGTCGAGGAGGTCGAGGATCGCGGCGCGCGGCTGCGCGACTTCACCATCGGCCGCGTCCTCAGCGCCGAGCAGCATCCCGATGCCGACCGCCTGCGCGTCTGCCAGGTCGAGACCGACGAGGGCGTCAAGCAGATCATCTGCGGCGCGCCCAACGCGCGGGAGGGGATCACCGTGGTCGTGGCCAAGCCGGGCGTCTACGTTCCCGGCATCGACACCACCATCGGCGTGGGCAAGATCCGCGGGATCGAGAGCTTCGGCATGATGGCCTCCGAGCGCGAGATGGAGCTTTCCGACGAGCATTCCGGCATCATCGAACTGCCCTCGGGCGAGGTGGGCCAGAGCTTCACCGACTGGCTGGCCGAGAACGACCCGTCGAAGGTCGACCCCGTGATCGAGATCGCCATCACGCCGAACCGGCAGGACGCGCTGGGCGTGCATGGCATCGCCCGGGATCTGGCGGCGCGGGGCCTCGGCCGTCTGAAGCCGCATGCGCCCGAGCCGGTGACGGGCAGCTTCCCCTGCCCGGTGAAGGTGGAGATCGCCGAGGACACGCTGGACGTGGCGCCGCATTTCGCCGGCCGCCTGATCCGGGGGGTGACGAACGGGCCGAGCCCCGACTGGCTGCAGGACCGGCTGCGCGCGATCGGGCTCCGGCCCATTTCGGCGCTGGTCGATATCACCAATTTCTTCACCTACGACATGAACCGCCCCCTGCACGTCTTCGACGCCGACAAGGTGCACGGGACCGTGCGCGTGCATCGCGCCAAGGGCGGAGAGACGTTGGAGGCGCTGGACGAGAAGACCTATACCTTCGCGCCCGGCCACACGCTGATCTCCGACGACAACGGGGTCGAAAGCATCGCGGGCATCATGGGCGGCGAGGCCTCGGGCGTGACGGAAGAGACCGTGAACGTCTTTCTGGAAAGCGCGTATTGGGACCCGATCCACACGGCCTATACGGGTCGCGATCTGAAGATCAATTCCGACGCGCGCTATCGCTTCGAACGCGGCGTGGACCCGGACTACACCCTGCCGGGGCTGGAGGCCGCGACGGCGATGGTGCTGGAGCTCTGTGGCGGCGAGGCCTCCGAGGTCGTGGAGGCGGGCGCACCGCTGAAGACCGCGCGGAGCTATCCGCTGGACACGAAGCGGGTGATCAGCCTTGTCGGCATGGAGATCCCGCGCGACGAGCAGGTGCGCATCCTGACCGCGCTGGGCTTTTCGGCCACGGGAACCGGCGACGTGCTGGAGGTCTGGGTGCCGTCCTGGCGCCGCGACGTGCAGGGGGAGCCGGACCTCGTGGAAGAGGTCGCGCGCATGGCCTCACTCACCAGGCTGGAGCCGAAGCCGATGCGCAGGCCCCGCCCGGGCGTGCCCGCGCCGGTGCTGACGGCGGGCCAGCTGCGCGAACGCGCGGCGCGGCGGACCACGGCGGCGCTGGGCTACAACGAATGCGTCACCTACAGCTTCATCGACGCTGCCGCGTCGGCGCTGTTCGGCGGCGGTGGGGAGGCGACGCGCCTTGAAAATCCGATCTCGTCGGAGATGAGCCATATGCGTCCCGCGCTTCTGCCCGGTCTGTTGCAGGCCGCGGCCCGCAACCAGGCGCGCGGCATGATGGACCTTGCGCTGTTCGAGGTGGGCCATGCGTTCCACGGCGGCGAACCGACGGAGCAGCATCTGCAGGCCGTGGGCCTTCTGGTGGGCCAGTCCGGTCCGCGTGACCCCCATGGCGCGCGACGCCCCGTGGACGTGTTCGACGTCAAGGCCGACGCCGAGGCCGTGCTGGCCGCGATGGGCGCGCCGGCAAAGGCGCAGATCCTGCGGGGCGCGCCCGAATGGTGGCATCCCGGACGGCACGGGATGATCTGCCTCGGCCCGAAGAAAGTGCTCGGCATCTTCGGAGAGCTTCACCCCCGCGTGCTGGCCGCGATGGACGTGAAGGGCCCCGCGATGGCCTTCACGCTCTTCCCCGCCGAGATCCCCATGCCCAAGGACACGAGCGCCAGCCGCGGCGCCGTGATCCTGCCGGAGTTCCAGTCGGTCGACCGCGACTTCGCCTTCGTCGTGGATGCCGAGGTCGAGGCCGGCGCGCTGGTCAATGCCGCGCAGGGGGCTGACAAGTCCCTGATCGCGGCTGTGCGGGTGTTCGACGAGTTCATCGGCGGCAGCCTCGGGGAGGGCAAGAAGTCCATCGCCCTGACCGTGCACATGCAGCCCACGGACCGGACGCTCACGGAAGACGAGATCGACGCGGTCGCTGCGAAGATCGTGGAGAAGGTCACCAAGGCCACGGGCGGCGTGCTGCGCGGCTGAGGGACGGCAACTCAAAGGCGAAGGAGGAACACGAATGACGCTAAAGATCTACTTGTCGGGAGAGATCCACACCGACTGGCGGGAGCGGATCATCGAGGGCTCCGAGGGGCTGGACGTGACTTTCGCGAGCCCCGTCACCGATCACGCCGCCAGCGACGATTGCGGTGTGGCGATCCTGGGTGCCGAGGACCAGAAGTTCTGGCATGACCACAAGGGCGCCAAGATCAACGCGATCCGCACCCGGCACGGGATCGAGACCGCCGATATCGTCGTCGTCCGCTTCGGCGAGAAGTACAAGCAGTGGAACGCGGCCTTCGATGCGGGCTATGCCGCGGCACTTGGCAAGCCGGTCATCGTGCTGTCCATGCCCGAGCATCAGCACGCCCTGAAGGAGGTGCACGCCGCAGCACTCGCCGTGGCCGAGAAACCCGAGCAGGTCGTCGACATCCTACGCTATACGCTCACAGGTACCCTGCCGTCGTAAGGTCAATCGCGACTGGCCGCCGGAAAAGATGATCACGCGGCCACCATATCCCGCCGAAGCGCCCCTTGCCGCCCAAGCCTCCTTGAACGTCATGTGCGGCTGCGCTTCTTTGTCGGTGCGGCGGGCCGTGTTCGCAAATGCACAAGGCTGCCGAGGTAAGAGTACAGGAAAGTGGGACGACCAATGATCAATGAGTTCAAGGAGTTCATCGCACGCGGCAATGTCATGGACATGGCCGTGGGCATCATCATCGGCGCGGCTTTCACGGCGATCGTCACATCGCTCGTGGGGGATCTGATCAACCCGATCATCGCGCTGTTCACCGGGGGGATCGATTTCTCCGGGTGGTTCTATTCGCTTGACGGCGAAAGCTACGCGTCGCTGGCCGTGGCTCAGGCGGCCGGCGCGCCGGTCTTCGCGGTGGGCAACTTCATCATGGCGATTATCAATTTCCTGATCGTGGCCTTCGTGGTCTTCCTGCTGGTCAAGATGGTCAACCGGATCAAGGAAGCGAGCGAGAAGAAAGAGGAACCCGCCGCCGAGGAAGAGAAGAGGCCGACCGAACTCGAGGTCCTGCTCGAGATCCGCGACGCGCTGAAAAAGGCCTGATCCCGTAAGGCCGGGGGGCGTTTTCGCCCCCCTTCAGGATTTCACGACGACAGACGGCGACACCACGTCGAGGCCGAGCGCCTTGCCCACGGCATAGTTGGTCAGCTTGCCTTCATGGGTGTTCAGCCCCGCCAGAAGATGCGCGTCCTGCTGCATCGCCGCGCGCCATCCCTTGTCGGCCAGCGCGATCATGAAGGGCATCGTCGCGTTGCCCAGCGCGATGGTGGAGCTTCGGGCGACGGCGCCCGGCATATTGGCCACGCAGTAATGCACGATGCCGTCGACCTCGTAGATCGGGTCCTCGTGGGTCGTGGCGCGCGACGTCTCGAAACACCCGCCCTGATCTATGGCGACATCCACGATGACGGCGCCGGGTTTCATGGTGGACAGTTGCGCGCGGGTGACGAGCTTCGGCGCGGCGGCACCGGGGATCAGCACCGCCCCGATCACGAGGTCCGCCGTCCGGATCAGCTGTGCCGTGGTGTCGGCGCTGGCGTAGCGGGTCTTGAACGCCCCGCGATAGACATCGTCGAGGTAGCGCAGGCGCGGCAGCGACCGGTCGAGCACGGTGGCATCCGCCCCCATGCCCGAGGCGATGCGCGCGGCCTGCGTGCCCACGACCCCGCCTCCGATGACGACCACTTCGGCCGGACCGACACCGGGCACACCGCCCATCAGCACGCCGCGCCCGCCATTGGCCTTCTGAAGCGCCCAGGCGCCGACCTGCGGCGCGAGGCGTCCGGCCACCTCCGACATGGGCGCGAGGAGCGGCAGGCCCCCCAGCGCATCGGTGACGGTTTCATAGGCGATGGCGGTCACACCGCTGTCCAACAGGTCACGCGTCTGATCGGGGTCCGGGGCGAGATGCAGATAGGTGAACAGGACCTGTCCGGCCCGAAGCTGCGCGCGTTCGGGCGCCTGCGGCTCCTTCACCTTCACGATCATCTCGGCTTTCGCGAAGACCTCTGCGGCGTCCGCCGCGATCTCGGCCCCGGCGGCGACGTAATCCGCATCCTCGAAGCCCGCGCCGTGGCCCGCGCCTGTCTCGACCATTACATGGTGTCCGTGCGACACGGCTTCGCGCGCCGCGGCCGGCGTCAGGCCGACGCGGAATTCCTGTGGCTTGATTTCCTTCGGGCAGCCGATCCTCATGGTCGTTCCTCCCTGTCATCTTCCGCCGTAAGCATGCGCCCTTTCCTCGGAGATTGTTTTGATCTTTATCGTGAAACTTGCGAATAATTCGGGAAATTCTCCGATAGGCTGGGTCTCAAATGAAAATTCATCCTGAACAAACGCTGCTCGACGATATGGATCGGGCCATCCTGCGCTGCCTTCAGCGGCAGGGCCGCATGACCCATGCCGAGCTGAGCGAACGGGTGAACCTGTCGCCCTCGGCCTGCCACCGCCGCGTGCAGCGCTTGGAGGCCGCGGGCGTGATCCGCGACTACGTGGCGCTACTGGATGCGCGCGCGGTCGGACGCGTGGCCACCGTCTTCGTCGAGATCCGCCTGTCGGGCCAGAGCGAGGAGGTGCTGAACGCCTTCGAGCGCGCCGTGGCCCGCGTGCCCGACGTGCTGGAATGCCACCTGATGGCGGGCACGGCGGACTACCTTTTGAAGGTCGTCGCGCGCGATTCCGAGGATTTCGCCCAGATCCATCGCACGCATCTCGCCCGGCTTCCGCATATCGCGCAGATGACGTCGAGCTTCGCGCTCAAGACCGTGTGCCGGACGACGGCACTTCCGGTCTAATGTCAGAGCAGCGCACCGAGCCCCATGAAGGTGGCGAACCCTGCCACGATGCCGAGGATCGGGTTTTTCAGGAACAACCCGACCCCGATCGTGACCGCCGCCGCGGCAAGCCGCGCCGGATCCGGATCGCCGTCATTGGCCTCGGGCCACAGGATCAGGGGCGCGACCATCGCGGGCAGGATCGCCACCGCCGTGTAGCGCAGGTGCCTCAGCAGCCATTCCGGCAGCTCCCGGTTGCCCACCAGCCCGAGAAACGAGAACCGGATCAGGAAGGTGCCGACGCCAAGAAGTGCGATGATGCCCCAGATCTGCGCATCGGAATAGCTCATCACGCGGGCCTCCGGGGGGCGGTGCCGGGTGGTGTCGTGCGGCGCTCGATCTCGGCGCCGACGATCATGCCCGTCACGCCGGCCGCCAGCAGGCCGAGGTTCCAGGGCACCCACGCCAGCAAGAGCGCCGCCACCACCGATGCCAGCGCCGCGCCGACATGGGCGCGCGTCCGAAGCGCCGGCGCGATGATCGCGAGGAAAGTCAGCGGCACGACGAAATCGAGGCCCCATGACGCAGGGATCGCGGTGCCCGCCAGCGCGCCCACCAGCGTGCCGGCATACCACAGCGGCACGATGGGAAGGCTGGTGCCGAAGAAGAACGCGACCTTGGCCCGTGTCGAAAGCGGTGGCGCGTCCTCGTATCGCTGCACCGACAGGGCGTAGGTCTGGTCGACATTCATGTAGGCCACCAGCGCCCGCGCGCCCAGCGACGCGGGGCCCAGATGCGGTGACAGCGCGGCGGAATACATCGCCATGCGCAGATTGACCGCCAGCGCCGAGGCGACGACGATCAGGGTCGGCGCGTTGTCCGACATCAGCTGCAGCGCCGCGAATTGCGATGCACCCGCGATGACGCCGATTGAAAAGCCCATGACCTGCGCAAGGTTCAGACCCGCCTCGGTTCCGACCACGCCGAAGAGCACCGCGAAGGGCACCACCACGATCGTGAAGGGCGCCGCGTCGCGCGCGCCGTTCCAGAACGCCTGCCTCGGGCTGATGGCTTGGGTCATGGGGAGAGGCCTTTCACCGCGTCAGGCGCCGGGTTAGACCGGGCCGCGACCGGATGCAAATCATGTGCCGTCATCGCGTGGATCAGCATCGGTGAAGCAGGGAAGAGCGCCAATCATGGAGCAGGCCGCATGATAGCCGACGCCGCGCGTCCCGCCTGCGTGATCCTTGCCGGAGGGGCGGGGCGGCGCATCGGCGGGCGGAAGGCCTTCGTGGAGCTTGGCGGCCGCCCCCTGATCGCGCATGTGATCGAACGGCTTGCGCCACAGTCGGCAGGTATGGCCATCAACGCGCTTCCGGACCCGGGCTTCGACGACTTCGGCCTGCCCGTCCTTCCCGACGAGGTCCCGGGGCGCGGGCCGCTGGGCGGTATCCTTGCCGCGATGGACTGGGCGGCCCGAAACGGCGCGGCGCGGGTCATGACCGTTTCCGTCGACACGCCGTTCCTGCCCGTCGATCTGGTTGAGCGGCTTTCTGCATCGCACGCGCGCGCCGCCTTCGCCGCAACGGCGGACGGACCTCATGCCACCACCGGGCTCTGGTCGGTCGATCTGCAAGGCTCGCTCCGGCAGGCGCTCGACCGGGGCGCGCGCAAGGTGCGGGACTGGACCGCCTCCATCGGGGCGGAGGCGGTGATGTTCGATGACGCCTCCGCGTTTATCAACATCAACACGGCCGGGGATCTGCGGCTGGCCGAGGCGCGGCTTGCGCGATGAGCGGTTTCGACACGATCGTCGTGGCCGACTGGTCGGCACGCTCCGCGCCCTCGCCCGCGCGGCCCAGCAAGGACGCGATCTTTCTGGGGATCTGCCGCGACCGCCATGTCGCGACGCTCTACCAAAGGACCCGGTCGCAGGCGATGCGCAGTCTTTCGGGGCTTATCGACGGAGAGATCAGGGCCGGCCGCCGTATCCTTCTGGCCTTCGATTTCCCCTTCGCCTATCCGAGAGGGTTCGCCTGGGCCATCACCGGCAAGGACGACCCGCTGGCCTTGTGGGCCGTACTGGCGCGCGAGGTCGTTGATGACGACCGCAACGGCAACAACCGCTTCTCCGTCGCGGCACGGCTAAACGACCGGTATGCCGGGGATGGACCTTTCTGGGGCCATCCCGTCGGTGCCGAGATCCCCGGACTGCCGTTCCGCAAGCCGCGATACGACGCCGCCCCCTTCAGCGAGAGGCGGCGGATCGAGACGCTGGTGCCAAGGGCCAAGTCGTGCTTTCAGCTCATGGGCGCAGGCTCCGTCGGGTCACAGGCGCTGCTGGGGATCGCGCGGCTGGAGCAGCTGCGGCAGCGCCATGGCGACGCGATTTCGGTTGCGCCATTTGAGGCGCCGGAGACCCCGGTCGTTCTGGCCGAATGCTATCCGGGGCTGATAGCCGATGCGATCACCGCCCGCACACGCAAAGGCGAGATCCCCGACCGCGCACAGGTGCGTATCCTCGCCCATGCCCTGTCGCGGCTGGCGCCGGGGCGCCTTGCGGCGCTTTTGTCGGAGGGCGACGCGGTCGAGGGGTGGATCCTCGGCCACGGTGCGGAGGGGGAGCTTGCCGCCGCGCTGCCCTGACCCCTACTGAAGGTCGGAAAACGCGTCCTGCAACCGGGCGACGGCCTCTTCGACGAGCGCGCGGCGCATGGCGAAGTTGAAGCGGTTGAACATCTCGCCGCCGGGGCCGAAAGCGGGGCCGAGGTTGACGCCGATCTTGGCCACGTCGCGGACACGGTGCATGACCTCATCGCGCGACATGCCGGTGCCCGAGAAATCGACCCACGCGAGAAAGGTGGATTCAAGCGGCATGGACCAGAGGCCGGGAATGGCGTTGATGCCTTCGTCGAACACTTTCCGGTTGCCGTCGAGATAGACCACGAGGTCCTTCACCCAGTCTGCGCCCTCGGTGGAATAGGCCGCCTTGGTGGCCGCGATCCCGGGCGTTGCGGGGCTGTATTCGGTCATGCGCATCCGCCGTTCATAGGCAGCGCGCAGGTCGGGGTCCTCGATGATCGCGTAACCCGTGCGAAGGCCGGGAATGCCGAAGGTCTTCGACGCCGCGTTGATGGTGATGATGCGGCCCGCATGGTCCGGCGCGGCCTTGGCCATCGGGACATGTTTCGCGCCGGGATAGATCAGATCGGAATGGATCTCGTCCGAGATCACGATCAGGTCGTGGCGCGCGGCGAATTCGGCCACCGCGCGCAGTTCGTCGGCCGTCCAGACGCGGCCCGAGGGGTTTTGCGGCGCGCAGAAGATCAGGATCTTGACCGTCGGGTCCATCGCGGCCTCGGCGGCGTCGAAATCCAGCACGTAGCGGTCACCGTTCCGCGCCATGGGGATCTCGACCGGCCGGCGTTCGCCCTTTTCGGTCTTGCCGCGGAACTCGTGATAGACCGGCGTGAAGAAACAGACGCCTTCGCCCAGCTCGCTGAAGCTGTCGAGGATCATGCCGATGGCATGGCCAAGACCCTGCGTCGCGACGATCCAGTCGGGGTCGACTTGCCATCCGTGATGTGTGGATTGCCACCAGCAGATCGCGTCGCGAAAGCCCGCGTCGTCGTAGCCGTAGCCGAACACGCCATGGTCGACCATGCCCTGCAGGGCTTCGAGGATCGGCGGCGCGTTGCGGAAATCCGAGTCCGCCACGCCCATGGCGATCCCGTCCTCGGGGTCCACGCCACACACGTCCTGGAGGCGGTCCCACTTGTAGCAATAGGTTCCGCGGCGATCGACGATTTCGTCAAACATGGTCATCCGTATTTGTTGTTTCAGGCGCCGGGACCCTAGCCGTTCCGCCACCGACCGCAAGGGGCCCGGTGCCGCGTTTCGCACGCTGCGCCCAGCCCGCGCCTTGCGGCCTCGGGGCCGGGTCGCTAAATGCCTTGTCATGAAATTGCCGATCCTCATTCACCCCGATCCGCGGCTCAAGAAGGAGGCCGATCCGGTCCCCGACCTGAACGACGATCTTCGCCGTCTGGCCGACGACATGCTCGAGACGATGTATGACGCGCCGGGCATCGGTCTGGCCGCGCCGCAGATCGGCGT
The DNA here is from genome assembly GCA_964578115.1 of uncultured Roseicyclus sp. Taxonomy (GTDB): domain Bacteria; phylum Pseudomonadota; class Alphaproteobacteria; order Rhodobacterales; family Rhodobacteraceae; genus Roseibacterium. Next base: position 17,532 of record CAZOBK010000050.1, on the reverse strand, counting down.
GTCGCAGCGGCTGATCGTTCTGGACTGCGTCAAGGAGGAGGGCGCGGCGCCCCGCCCGCTGGCCATGTTCAACCCCGAGGTTGTCGCCAGTTCCGACGAGACGTCGGTCTACGAGGAAGGCTGCCTGTCGATCCCCGAGATCTATGCCGATGTCACCCGCCCCTCGGAGGTGACCGTGCGCTGGATGGACCGCGACGGGAACCCGGCGGAGGAAACCTTCGACGGACTCTGGGCGACCTGCGTGCAGCACGAGATCGACCACCTGAACGGCAAGCTCTTCATCGACTACCTGACGGCCCTGAAACGCCAGTTGATCACCCGCAAGATGGTCAAGCTGAAGAAGGAACGCGCGAGAGAGCGCGAGGGCGCGTGAGCGGTCTTCCGATCCGGCGCTGGCCGGACCCGATCCTGTCGCGGCCCTGCGCGCCCGTGGCTGACCCGCAAGAGGTCGCAGGCCTCGCCGCCGACATGCTCGAGACCATGTATGCCGCGCCGGGCCGTGGCCTTGCCGCGCCGCAGATCGGCCATGCGATCCGGCTATTCGTCATGGACGTCGCATGGAAGGACGGCGCCCCCGACCCGTTCATCTGCGTGAACCCCGCCATCATCGCCCATGCGGCCGAGACGGTCGCGGGGCCGGAGGCGTGCCTGTCGATCCCCGGCGTCACGGCCGAGGTGCCACGCGCGCCCTGGATCGTCCTGCGCTGGACAACGCCCGAGGGCATTGCCCATGAGCGGCGACTCGACGGTGCGGCGGCGATCTGCGCGCAGCACGAACAGGATCATCTCGACGGGATCGTGACCTTCGACCGGGTTTCCCCCGAGGCGCGGCGCGCGCTGGAGGCGGATTATGCCGGTTAGGCCCTTCGTGCCCTGGCCCGACAAGCGGCTTCGCACACCCGCCGAGCCGGTCGGCAAGGTCACCGACGACATCCGTGCGATCTGGGACGACATGATCGCCACGATGGAGGCGATGCCGGGCGTCGGCCTCGCCGCGCCGCAGATCGGAGTGATGCTGCGTCTGGCGGTCGTCGATTGCAGCACCGAACGCGGCCGTGCCGTGCGCATGGCAGATCCCGAGATCATCGCGGCCGGGCCGGGCCGCTTCGACTGGGAGGAGGCGAGCCCAAACATCCCCGGCGTAAGTGCCAAGATCACCCGACCCAATCCTGTCATCGTGACTTTCACCGACCATCACGGCATTCGCGTGCGCCAGACCTTCGAGGATCTCTGGGCCACCTCGGTCCAGCACCAGATCGACCACCTGAACGGCATGGTCTATGCCGACCGGCTGTCGCGGACCAAGCGTGACATGCTGCTGCGCCGCGCGCGCAAGGGGTCCTGATGCGGATCGTCTTCATGGGCACCCCCGATTTCTCCGTCCCGGTCCTGGACGCGCTGATCGAAGCGGGCCACGAGATCGCCTGCGTCTACTGCCAGCCGCCCCGGCCGGCCGGGCGCGGCAAGAAGGACCGCCCCAGCCCAGTGCAGAGACGCGCCGAGGCGCTGGGCCTGCCGGTGCGCCACCCGGAGAGCCTGAAATCGCCCGAGGCGCAGGCCGAGTTCGCGGCGCTCGGTGCCGATGTGGGCGTGGTCGTGGCCTATGGGCTGATCCTGCCGCAGGCGGTGCTGGATGCGCCCCTCCACGGCTGCCTTAACATCCACGCAAGCCTGCTGCCGCGCTGGCGGGGGGCCGCCCCGATCCAGCGTGCGATCATGGCCGGCGATGCCCAGACCGGGGTCTGCATCATGCAGATGGAGGCCGGGCTCGATACCGGGCCCGTGCTGTTGCGCAAAGTGGTGGAGATCGCGCCGGAGGAGACCGCGGGCGATCTGCATGACCGGCTGTCGGCCCTTGGCGCCTCCGCGATCGTCGAAGCGCTGGACAGGCTCGGATCGCTGACACCCGGGCCGCAGCCGGAGGTGGGCGTTACCTATGCACAGAAGATCGACAAGGCCGAGGCGCGGATCGACTGGGGCGCGGATGCAGCGGAGGTCGACCGCATTGTTCGGGGGCTATCCCCATTTCCGGGCGCATGGACGATGGCAGGCGGGAAACGGGTGAAAATCCTCGGAACGCGTGTCGTGGAAGGGAGTGGCACACCCGGGACCATCCTCGATGACGCGACGGTGGCCTGCGGGACGGGGGCGGTGACGCTCAATCGGGTGCAACCCGAGGGAAAATCGCCTATGTCTGCCGAAGAGTGGCTGCGCGGGGTTCGCCTGCCACCCGGTACCCGGTTGGGAGACGCGTCATGATCCTGTTTTCGTTCTTCGGCTCCCTCATGCTGGCCGGGATCGTGGCCTACCTGTTCGAACGGTGGGGCTGGTCGCATAACGGTATCGTGCCATCCGTGCTGATCACCTGGGGCGCGGTGCTGATCCTCTATTTCCTGCGGTCGCTCTTCGGGCTCAGCTTCGGGTCGCCGGGGGTGGACGCGATCATCGGTTCGGTTGCGGCGCTGATCCTGATCCCGACCGAGGTCGCGTATCGGAGGCGACAGAAGAACCGCCGCCGCTGAGGTATCCTGCGCGACCTTTCGCGGCATGCTGCGTTGCAGCGCTTGCGCTTGTGCGCGCAGCATTCTATCGACAGCGGCAAGCCTAACGAAACATCATTTCGCGAGACATGCCCCATGAGCTTCTGCATCCAGCCGCAACCCGTCGCCCGCCCCAACCGATGCCAGTTGTTCGGCCCGGGCTCCCGCCCCGCGATTTTCGAGAAAATGGCCGCCTCGGGCGCCGACGTGATCAACCTCGATCTGGAAGACTCCGTCGCCCCGGATGACAAGCCTGCCGCCCGCGCCAGCGTCGTGGAGGCCATCGGCGCCGTCGACTGGGGCGCCAAGACGCTGAGCGTCCGGATCAACGGGCTGGACTCGCCCTATTGGTACCGCGACGTGGTCGACCTGCTGGAACATGGCGGCGAACGTCTCGACCTGATCATGATCCCCAAGGTGGGCAATGCCTCCGATATCTACGCCGTCGATGCGCTGGTGACCTCGATCGAGGCGGCCATGGCGCGCACCAAGAGGATCGGCTTCGAAGTGATCATCGAAAGCGCGGCCGGCATCGCCCATGTGGAGGAAATCGCGGCCGCCAGCCCGCGCCTTCAGGCCATGAGCCTTGGCGCCGCCGATTTCGCGGCCTCCATGGGCATGCAGACCACCGGCATCGGCGGGACGCAGGACAGCTATTACATGCTGCATGAGGGGACGCGGCATTATTCCGACCCGTGGCACTGGGCTCAGGCCGCGATCGTCTCGGCCTGCCGCACCCATGGCGTCCTGCCCGTCGACGGCCCGTTCGGCGATTTCTCGGATGACGAGGGCTATCGCGCGCAGGCCCGCCGTTCGGCAACGCTCGGCATGGTGGGCAAATGGGCGATCCACCCCAAGCAGGTGGCGCTGGCCAACGAGGTCTTCACCCCCTCGGAGGCCGCCGTGACCGAAGCGCGCGAGATCCTCGCCGCGATGGAAGAGGCCAAGGCCAGCGGCGCGGGCGCGACCGTCTACAAGGGGCGGCTCGTGGACATTGCCAGCATCAAGCAGGCCGAGGTGATCGTGAAACAGTCCGAGATGATCGCGGCGATCTGACGCCTACCCGCGCTTGGGCGTCGCCAAAGCGTCGTCAACAAGGGACCGGGGGCGCCAGTCGCGCCCCCAACGCACGCGGTTCCACAGCCCTTCATGTGCAATATAGAACACGAAACCGCTGACCGCGCCGGCCGCGGCCACGACACCGCCCTGCGCCACCGATCCGGTTATGAGGAACCCGATCAGCGTCATCGCGAAAAGACCGGTCACCTGCCACGTCACGGCCTTGGCAATCAATCTGGCCTTGCTTTCCATCTGTGCCTCCCGTGCTCTGTCCTCGTCTGGCATCGTGATAGCTGCGGACATCCTGCTTGAGAATTAAGTATTAACGCTCTATTTTTTCCGCAATGAGGAATTAAATCATCATAAGGTGGTATAGTGGACAAGCGGGAACGGGCGGCGATTTTTCGGCAACGGGTCGAGGGCGCCATGCAGCGCAACGGCCTCAACCGCAGCGATCTTGCGCGGGCGACCAACTCGGATCGGACCACGATCGGGCAATTGCTGACCGCCGGCGCGCCACGTTTGCCCAACGCCCATCTCGCGGCCGAGATCGCCTCGAGCCTCGGTGTCAGTTGTGACTGGCTGCTAGGGCAGACCGACAGGCCCGAGCGTCCGGGTGACCTGCTGGCCGCCGCGATGAATGTCACCGACGCCGACCGAACCACCGCCGATGCGCAAATCCTCGAATGGTATGTCGAGGCGGCGGGCTACAAGATCCGCCATGTGCCCGCGACATTGCCCGATATGCTCAAGACCGAGGCGATGCTGGCATGGGAATACGAAACCCACCTGGGCAAATCACCGGATCAGGCAATCCAGGCGATGCAGGACTCACAGAAACTGCTGCTCTCCGGGAGATCCGATTTCGAGATCGCCATGCCGGCCCACGAGATTGCGGCCCTTGCCGAAGGCTCCGGCTACTACCGCGATTTGCCAAAGACCACCCGACGCGAGCAACTCGGCGTCGTGGCCGATATCTGTGACCGGAATTTTCCGTCCCTGCGCCTGTTTCTGTTCGATGCGCGCAAGGTCTACTCCGCACCGCTGACCATCTTCGGACCCTTGCTGGCGGTCCTTTACGTCGGCAATGTCTATCTTGCCTTTCGCAGCACCGACCGTGTCCGAGTCCTGACCAACCATTTCGACTGGTTGGTGCGCGAAGCCACGGTGGATGCGCGTAACCTGCCGGCACATCTGCGCCAACTCGACATGGCCTGAGCATGTTATTGCAAAACGACCCCGCGCGCTGCATACAGCGCGGCGTCAGACCAAGGGCGACCGCATGAATTACCTCGACTTCGAGAAACCCCTGGCCGAGATCGAAGGCAAGGCGGAGGAGCTGCGCGCGCTTGCCCGTCGCAACGACGAAATGGACGTGGAACAGGAGGCCGCCGCCCTCGACAAGAAGGCCGCGGACATGCTGCGCGACCTTTACAAGTCGCTTACGCCCTGGCGGAAATGCCAGGTGGCGCGCCACCCCGACCGGCCGCATTGCTCTGACTATATCGATGCGCTGTTCACCGAATACACACCGCTCGCCGGTGACCGCAATTTCGCGGACGATCACGCGGTGATGGGCGGTCTGGCCCGGTTCGACGACACCCCCGTCGTCGTGATCGGCCACGAAAAGGGGCACGACACGAAAACGCGCATCGAGCGCAATTTCGGCATGGCCCGTCCCGAAGGCTATCGCAAGGCGGTGCGCCTGATGGAGATCGCCGACCGCTTCGGCCTGCCGGTCGTCACGCTGGTCGACACGCCCGGCGCCTATCCCGGCAAGGGTGCGGAGGAACGCGGCCAATCCGAGGCGATTGCGCGGTCGACCGAGAAATGCCTGCAGGTCGGCGTGCCGCTGATCTCCATCATCATCGGCGAGGGTGGATCGGGCGGCGCGGTCGCATTCGCCACGGCCGACCGTCTCGCCATGCTGGAACACTCGATCTATTCCGTGATCTCGCCCGAGGGCTGCGCGTCGATCCTGTGGAAGGATGCCGAGAAGATGCGCGAGGCGGCCGAGGCGCTGCGCCTGACCGCGCAGGACCTTCACAAGCTCGGCGTTTGTGACGCGGTGATCAAGGAGCCGCTGGGCGGCGCGCAGCGCGACCGGGAGGCGACGATTGCCGAGGTCGGCAAGGCCATCCGTTCGATGCTGGCGCAGCTCAAAGGAAAAGGTGGCACCGATCTGATCGCCGCCCGGCGCCGAAAGTATCTCGATATGGGGTCCAAAGGTCTTGCCGCCTGATCCGATTCGGTCGGGTTTGTTTACGCTGAGGCGGTAATCCCAAGTTATATCAAATATTGTTTCGGCCTTTTCTGGCGGGCCCGAGGCGGATCACAATGCCGGCGCAGAATGGCGGATCATCCAACATTCTGATTTATAATCAGAAAACCCGCATTTTCTGATCGCATGGTGCTGTAAACAGTCTGTTAACCCGGATAACTGCGCCCAGAGATTGCCCGAATTGCCGCGATTTCGCCATATTCGGTCCACCGCGGGATTTAATGCGGTGCAGCTTTTCAGAATTGGTATTCGCATGAGCTATTTTGAGTACAAGGTCGTGCCCGCGCCCACACAGCGGCGGTGGCGGCAGCAAACCGTCGACGGGATGGACAAATACGCCAGCACCGTCGCCGACCTCATGACTGAGATGGGGCTTGAAGGGTGGGACTTCATTGGCGCCGAGGCGCTGAGGGAACGGCGCAGGCGGTTCTTTGTCCTGATCTGCGACATCGAGCGAACCCTGATGATCTTTCGCCGCCCGGCCCAGATTGCCGATCTGCTTGGCAAGGACGAGGTATCGAAGGACGCCGAGCCGGCGATCCCCGCGGAACCCGTGAAGCCGCGCCGGGTGGCACGCCCCGACCTCATCGCCGAGGTCGCCGCCGGTGCCCGCAGGGTTCAGGTCAACGTGGTCCAGCGTGTCGACGAGGACGCTTCGGCCGCCGAAACCACGGGGAAAGAGGCCAACCGAGCGGAGACCGAGACGGTGGAACCGACCGGCCAGGCGCATATGCTGGAGCGTGCGGTCAAGTCCACCAAGGCCGCATCGGGCGTCGCCGCCGAATAATGGCGCCTGCGCCGCGCCGGGGGGCGGTTCTGCTCACCACATGCGCGGCGCCGCGTAGGCCTCGTACCCGGTATCGTAGTTTTCCGCGTCGAAGCTCTCGTCGCGCTCTTTCAGAAGATCGCCAGCCGTGGGTACGTCGGACGCCACGTTCCCGGCCCACAGCCCCGAGCGCATGAGCGCCTTGGCGCATTGGAAATATACCTCTCCGACCCGGATCACGACGACCGTGCGGGGATGCTTTCCGTCTTTCTCGAAGCTTTCCGTCACATCGCGGTCCGCGGTCAGGACCGAGGTCCCGTTCACCCGGACGACCGAGGTATTGCCCGGGATCATGAACATCAGCGACACGCGCCCGTCCTCGACGATGTTGCGCAGCGCATCGAGCCGGTTATTCCCCCGCCAGTCCGGCAGCCAGAGCGTTTCGTCGTTCACGATGCGGACGACCGGCCCGTCATCGCCGCGCGGCGTGGCGTCCGTGCCCTCCGGGCCGACCGTGGACAGGATGCAGAAGCGCGACGCTGCGATCCAGCGCCGATACCCGGGCGTGAGCGCCGTCACGACCTTCTTGAGCGCAAGGGGCGATGGGCTGTCGTAAATCGCTTCCAGCGCGGCGATATCGTCAATCGTCTGCATGAAAACCTGCCTCCTCCAGCAATCGATCCGATGCGGTTTCGATCTCGTGCTCCAGACGCTCCATGAACTCCACTTGGCTCAGGCCCTGCTCGATCGGGGGCAGGAACTCCACCACGGCCAGCCCCGGCTTGCGATAGATGCCCGTGCGTGGCCAGAACACGCCCACATTGGTGGCCGCAGGCACACAGGTCTGCCCGGTTTCCCGGTAGAGGATCGCCGGCCCGACCTTGTAGGGTTTCGCCACGCCCGGCGCGACACGCGTGCCCTGCGGATAGATGATCAGCTGCCCCGGCGTCAGGGTGCCGTTCCGCACTCCTGTCATCATCTGCCGGATCGCCTCGGCGCGTTTGCCGCGATCGACCGGCACGCAGCCGATCCGCAGGGCGTACCAGCCGAGGATCGGCGCCCATTTCAGTTGCCGCTTCATGATGAATTTCGGCCGAGGGACGACCGAGACGATCATGATGATGTCGAGAAAGCTCTGATGCTTGGAGGCGATCAGCACCTCGCCGGTCGGCACCGTGCCCCGCACTTCGGTCTTGAGCCCGACCATCCATGAAGCGGTCCATCGGACCCATCTTGTATAAGCATGAACGCCGGCAAAGGCGCCGCGTCGGTCGAAAACGGCCCAGGGCGTGAAAACCACGGCGAGGACGGCCATCATCAGGTACATCTGCCCCACGAAGAACAGCGATCGCAGCCACTGGATCATTGCAGCCCCCTGAGTGTCCGGTAGGCGGCGACCCGCGTCGCGGCGAATGCCACCAGCCCCGCAAGCGGCGGTATCATGAGCGGCAGAAGCCACGCCACCCCGCTGAAGCCCAGCCCGGTCAGGAACGACGCCGACGCGTCCGATCCGGGCAGAAGCGCGACACCCGCCATCCCCAGCGCCGTGCCGCCTGCCGCGCCGCTCAGCGCGCGAATCGTGAAGCGCCGGACGAAGGCGCGGGCGATATAGGCGTCCCGCGCGCCGACCAGCCGAAGCACGCCGATCACCCGTGCATTGGCCGACAGCGCGGCCTGCGCGGCCAGCGTGATCAGCGCCCCCGTGGCCCCTGCGATCAGGACAAGCGACACCCATCCCAAAAGGCGCAGACGCCCCGCCGCCTCGACCAGCGGTTCGCGCCAGCGCGTATGATCGTCCAGCACCGCGCCGGGCGCCTCCGCGGCAAGGCGCTGCCTCAGGCCGGTGGAGTCGTAGCCGTCCGGCGCCTCGGTGATCTCGATCAGGCGGGGAACCGGCAGGTCCTCCACCGGCAGGTCGGGGCCGAACCATGGCTCCAGCAGGGTGCGCTGCTCGGCATCGGTGATGGTACGGGCGCTTTCCACGCCTGGGGTCTGCTGCAGCAGGCCCAGGATGGCCGCGGTCTGCGCCTCGATCTCGGCGGCGGGGGCGGAGAGGCGGATGGTCGAGGATTGCGCCAGCGCCGAGGACCAACGATCGGCCAGGCGCCCTGAGGCCAGCGACAGCGCCAACGCGAAGACCGCGAGAAAGGCCATCGCCGCCGAGGTGAACACCGTCAGCCGCGCCGATTGACCCGAACGCGGCACGATGCGGTCGGCCTGCGCGTCCCGACGCAGAAGCGACGCGGCGTCGCCCGCGACGCTCACAGGTCCGCCCCCGCGGTGGCGATCTGCCCGTCGCGGATGCGCAGCACCCGGGCCTGCACCTGGCTTTTCGCGGCGCGGATCAGGCCGAGGTCATGGGTCGCGACCAGCACCGTCTTGCCCATCCGGTTGAGCTCCACCAGCAGCTGCAGCAGCCGCACCGACATCTCCCAATCGACATTGCCCGTGGGCTCGTCGGCAAGGATCAGGTCGGGATCGGTGATGATGGCGCGGGCCAGCGCCGCGCGCTGCCTTTCGCCGCCCGACAGCTCCGGCGGCAATGCCTTGGCGCGGGAAGAAAGCCCGACCCATTCTACCAACTCGGACAGGTCGCCCGCCGCGCGCGAGGTGTCACGGCCTGTCACCGTCAGCGGCAGCGCGATATTGTCCTCTGTGGGCAGGTGGTCGAGGAACTGGCAATCCTGATGCACCACGCCGATCCGCGCGCGCAGGTCCGCCACCGCGTCCCGCGAGATGGTTCCCGTGTCCTCGCCGAGGATGCCGACATGGCCCACGGTCGGCAGCAATTCGGCGTAGCAGAGCTTCAGGAACGTGGTTTTCCCGGCCCCGGACGGCCCGGTGAGAAAGTGAAACGATCCCGGCGCAAGCTCCAGCGTGAGGCCGGATAGCAACGGTTCGGCCCCGTAGCCATATGCGGCCTTCTGCATGGCAATCACGTGCGCCGCCCCTTGGGTTGTTGGGCCTTTCGTGCCCTCGCGCTTGTCATGCACGTTCTGGGGCAGGGTTGCAATCGTGCCGGAAAAACCTGCCTCGACCCATGGAACGAATCAGGACTCTTGGAAAGAAATCATCCAATTGGTAGTGTTTGCGGGAATCCGGCCATTGTCGGCCCGGCACCGATCCGCAGAGGGACACAGAATGCCATGCGGCTGACATGCCCGAATTGCGGCGCGCGATACGAAGTCGACGACGCGCTGATCCCGCCGGAGGGGCGCGACGTCCAGTGCTCCGATTGCGCGACCACGTGGTTCCAGGCGGGTGCTCGCAGACCGGCGTCGGAACCGCCCGCGCCGCGCCCGCCGTTCCCGCCGTCCCCGGACGCCGGGATCGACGAGGCGGAGGCCTTTGCCGGATCCGCCGTCCCCGACCCCGCGATGGCGGCCGAGGCGGAGGTCGAACGGCACGGAAAGCCCGAGCCTGAGGCCGTCTCTGAGCCTGGGCCTGAGCCCGAGCCTGGGCCATCGATGGATGAGCCCGAGCCGGAACCCGTCCGATACGATGAGCCTGGACCGGAGCCCGAGCCGGAGCCGCATGTGGAGGGGCCGGAGATAACGCCGGTGCCCGAGCCCGGGGACCTCACGGCCACGATGGTAGAGGCTCGGGACGAGGCCCCTGACGATGCCAGTGACGAGACCCTGACCGAGATCCCGCAGAGCGCGGAGAGCGCGATGCGTGTCGTCGCCGAGAACGACGAGCCCGACGCGGAAGCGTCGGACAAGGACGAGCCCCACGTCGAGGACGAAGACGCCGCCGATACCACGCCCGGGACGGCGGGACGGCGGGGGATCGATCCCGATGTGCGCGACATCCTGCGCGCCGAGGCCGAACGGGAAGCCCGCTTGCGCCAGGCGGCCCATCCTGTCGAAACCCAGGCCGAGATGCCGCTGGACGAAGCCCCGCAGGATGCCGAGCGCGCCCGCAAAAGGGCCGAGTTCGCCGATGCCGAGGATGCGTTTACCGTGGCCGCGGCGAGCGCCGCGCATGCTGGCGGATCGCGGCGCGACCTGCTGCCCGATATCGAGGAAATCAACTCCACCCTGCGCGCCACCGAGGACCGTCGCGACACCGGCGACGGCGACGAGGCCGTCGCCACGGACCGCGCGGATGCGGCCCGGCGGCGCAAGGGTGTGCGTCTGGGTTTTTTCGTGACGCTTGCGGTGACGGCCGGGCTGATCTGGGTCTATGTCAATGCCGACATGCTGAGCCGGAACGTGCCGGCCATCGGCGGCGCGGTCGAAGGCTTCACGACGCAGGTGGATGGCGCGCGATACTGGCTCGACGCCCTCGCGCGGCGGTTGGCGGAGTCCGGCGAAGGCACCTGACGGCCTGATACCCTAGAACTGGTCGAGCAGGCGGCGCAGGTATTCCAGTTCGACCTCGGGCCGGTCCTGATCGGCGGAGCGTCGCCGCAACTCGTCCAGAAGCTCGCGCGCGCGCCGGAAGGCCTCTTCGCGGGATTCGACGCTCTCGTCCGAGCCGAAGGAACCGGAATTGCCGGCCTGTCGCCCGAGCGGGTCCTGAAGTGGCCGGTCGCTCGGCATGGCGCCCTCCGCCTGACCCTGTCCCGGTTCGCGGCCCTCATCCTCGGCCAACGCCCGGCCGAGCGCCGTCATCCCCTCGCGCATGGCTTCCATGGCGTCCGACTGACGGTCCAGCGCACCGGCGATATCGCCGTTTTCCAGCGCTTCGGCGGCCTCGTCCATCGCGCGCCCCGCCTCGTCGAGCTGGCGCAGCGCCTCGTCGCCTTCCTCCGTGCCGGTGCCTGGCAGGCGGCCGGACTGATCCTCGAGCTGACGGCGCAGTGCCTCCTGACGCTCGGCCAGCGACATAGAGCCGTTTTCCCCGCCTTGGCCCTCGCCCTGCCGGGTGCCCTGCTCGCCGGGGCGTTGGCCCTCGCCCTGACCTTCGCCGTCGGCACGATCCTGCGGTTGCTGACCGGTCTGGCCCTGCTGGCCGCCCGGCTGGCCCGGTTGCCCCTGCTGGGGGCGGCCCGGTTGGCCGCCGAATTCTTCCTGAAGGTCGCGGAAGGCATCGTCGCTGAGCTCCTGCTGATCGCGCAGGGTATCCTGCAGGCCCTCCATCGCCTCCTGACCCGGCGTTTGCGGACCGTCGCCGCCTTCGCCTTGGGTGATTTCCATGTTCTCGAGCATCTGCTGGAGCGCGTTCAGCATCTCCTGCGCCTCGGCCATCCGGCCTTCCTGCATCAACTCCTCGATCCGGCGCAGCATCTCGTCGAGATCGGCCATCGACATCTCGGTGCGCTCGCCCTGATCCGGCTGGTCGGTCTCATCGCCCGGCTCGGCGTTTTCCGCGAGCTGGCGCATATAGTCGTTCATCGCCTCGCGCAGTTCCTGCATCAGCTGGGCGATTTCCTCGTCGCTGGCGCCTTGGCGCATGGCCTCGCTCAGCCGCTCCTGCGCCTGCCGCAGGCGTTCCAGCGCGTCATCGAGATCGCCTTCCTCCAGCACCAGCGCGGCGTTCCACAGGATTTCGGCCACCTGATCGCGGGTGTCTTCGGAAATGCCGTCGATACCCGACTCGAGGCGCCGGATCGCGGTGCGCAACTGCAGGTAGACGCCCTCGTCCAGACCATCCTCCGGCCGTGCGGTCAGCGCCCGCAGCAGGTCCGCGCTGCGGTCTGCGTTCTCACGGCTCCACAGGATGTCGCGGCGCAGTTCGACCACGGCATTGGCCAGCGGATCGAAGAAGCGGCGCCCGGGAAGGCGCGGGATATCGTAGCTGACGGTGCCGATCTGCCCGGCCTCGTCGGTGACGGTGAGGGTCAGGGTGACTGGCAGGTTCGCGAACGGATGCCGGGCAAGATCCTCGACCAGCACCTCGGTGAAATCGGTGCGGCTTCCGCGGAAGGGCATGGGCAGATCGAGCGTCAGTGCCTCGCGCGGTTCCGGCTCCACCGCGAGGCCGTATCGCCGCTCGGCGGCGTCCGGATCGAGGCGGAAGCTTGCCGTGCCGGAGGACACCCCGTAATCGTCGGAGGCGGTGAAGGTCAGTTGCATCTGGCCCGGGGGTTCGCCGCTCAACTCCCCGTCCAGCGCCACGGCAGGCGCGGCATCGGGCAGGACGGAGATGTCCCAGGATTGCGTGCCGGAGGGCGCGAAGACGGTCAGCGCGCCCGAGCGTTCGACGATCAGCGTCTGTGTCGCGCCGCTATCGTCCCCCGGCGGGGGCGGGCCGAGGGTGGATGTGACCGTGATGTCCTCGGGGTTGCCGTAAAAGCGCAGGCTGATGCGGCTGCCTTGCGGGGTCTCGAAACCTTCGGCCATGATGTCGTTGAGGTAGAGCGATGGAAGCCCGGTGTAGATCGGAGGCTCCACCCAGCCTTCCCAGGACGGGCCCGAGGCCGACGCGGCGCCCGGTCCGAGCCCGACGGCGTCGCCTACCTCGGACACGCGGCCCAGTGTGCCGAACAGAAGCGCCATGGCCAGTGCGGTCGCCGCGACATAGCGCAGGGCGTAGGGGTCGCGCGCCGACAGGCGCAGATCCGGCTCCGGCACCCGGGCCTCGGACGCGCGGGCGGCCATGCGGGCGACATGCACGTCCCAGACCGACTGCGTCGCGGGGTCGGAATTGCCGACGGCGACCGTGTCGCGCAGGGCGGTGATGGGCCGCCCGGGCATGGTGCGGTCCAGCCGGTCCATCGCATCCTCGCGGCTGGGCATGCGGAACGTGGCGATCCCACGCATCAGCGTCCAGCCGAAAAGGGCGAGACCGATGCCCCCGGCGATCCAGGTTCCCGTCGGGCCGAGGGCCGGGACGGCCCCGAAGGCGACGGCCGCGATTCCGGCGAAAACGAGTGACCAGAGCGGCCAGAAGGACCGCGTCACACGCTCCGCGACCATTCCGGCGCGGGTCAGGCGCAGGGGCCAGATCAGGCGCTTCAGCGCGTCTTGCGTGGTGCTGCCTTGGTCGGACATGCGACCTTTCGGTTGGTTTGCCGGATGCACGCATCCGGACGGTGCGGGGTCATACCCACTGGGGAACACTATCTCGGTTTATGATCTCGTCAAACGATGGCCGCGCCCGGATGACGGCGAATTGATCCTCTTTCACCAGAACCTCGGGGATCAGGGGGCGAGTGTTGTACTCGCTCGCCATCACCGCGCCATAGGCCCCGGCGGAGCGGAAAGCGACCAGATCGCCCGCCGCGACCGGCGGCATCGTGCGTTGCTTGGCGAAGGTGTCCCCGGTCTCGCAGACGGGTCCCACGATGTCGAAGGGGGCCTGTTCGACGCCGGGCGGGGGCTCGATCACGGGGACGATATCGTGCCAAGCGCCGTACATGGCCGGGCGGATCAGGTCGTTCATCGCCGCATCGAGGATCAGGAAATCGCGCCCGTCGCCCTTCTTGACGTAGATCACGCCCGAGACGAGCAGCCCCGCATTGCCGGAGATCAGCCGCCCGGGCTCGATCTCGACCTCGACGCCCAGATCGCCCACGGTGCGGCGGATGACGTCGCCATAGTCCAGCGGCAGGGGCGGCGCGGTGTTCGAGCGCTCGTAGGGAATGCCCAGGCCACCACCGAGGTCGAGCCTGCGGATATCATGCCCGTCCGCGCGAAGGGCGCGCGTGAGTTCGGCCACCTTGGTATAGGCGATCTCGAAGGGTTCAAGCTCGGTCAACTGGCTGCCGATATGCACGTCGATGCCGATCACCTCGATCCCCGGCAGCGCGGCGGCGCGGGCATAGACCTCGCGCGCATGGGCGATGGGGATGCCGAACTTGTTCTCGGATTTGCCGGTGGCGATCTTTTCATGGGTGCGCGCGTCCACGTCGGGGTTCACCCGGATCGTGATGGGCGCCGTCCGGCCGAGCGACGTGGCGATGGCCGACAGCGTCTCGAGCTCCGGCTCGCTTTCGACGTTGAACTGGCGAATGCCGCCCTCCAGCGCCAGCCGCATCTCATCGCCGGTCTTGCCGACGCCGGAAAAGACGATCCGCTCGCCCGGCACGCCGGCGGCCTTCGCGCGCAGGTATTCGCCGCCCGAAACCACGTCCATCCCGGCGCCAAGGCCCGCCAGATGCGCCAGCACCGCAAGGTTGGAGTTGGATTTCACCGCGAAACAGACAAGGTGATCGAGGCCCGACAGCGCCTCCTCGAACAGCTGAAAATGGCGGGTCAGCGTGGCGCAGGAATAGACGTAGAAGGGCGTGCCGACCTCGGCCGCGATCTGCGGCAGCGGCACGTCCTCGGCATGGAGGATGCCGTCCCTGTATAGGAAATGATCCATCTCGGTCCCGTCACGGTCGTTCCGCGCGCAGGTAGCACCCCCTGAGGCGGTTTCAAAGGGCTGGACGCCGCCGATGGTGCCGCTAGGGTCCGACACGGCAGCAAGGGGAGGCAAGACATGGCCAGAACGGCGATCATCGAGGAACCCGGCGGACCGGAGCAGTTCCGCATCGTGGAGCGCGAGGTCGGTGAACCGGGCCCGGGCCAGATCCGCATCCGGCAGGAGGCCTGCGGGCTGAATTTCATCGACGTCTACCAGCGCACGGGCCTCTATCCGCTGGAGATGCCGCATGCGCTGGGCATGGAGGCCGCCGGCGTGGTCGAGGCCGTGGGCGAGGGCGTGACGCACCTGAAACCGGGCGACCGCGCCGCCTATGCCGCGGCCCCTCCCGGCGCCTACACGCAAGCGCGCGTGATGAATGCCGCGCAGGTCTGCCCCCTGCCCGACGCCATCTCCTTCGAGGAAGGCGCGGCGATGATGCTCAAGGGGCTGACGACTCAGTACCTGTTTTGCCGCACGACGCCGATCGCGCGGGGGGACACGGTGCTTTTCCATGCAGCGGCCGGCGGTGTCGGCCTGATGGCCTGCCAATGGGCGGCGTCCGAGGGCATCCGCCTGATCGGAACTGCCGGCACGGACGAGAAATGCCGCCTCGCGCTCGACCACGGGGCGGACGCCTGCATCAACTATCGCGACACCGACTGGGCGGCGAAGGTGCAGGAACTGACCGGCGGCAAGGGCGTGGACGTGGTGATGGACGCCGTGGGGGCGGACACGTTCGAAGGTTCGCTCAACTCGCTCAGGCCGCTGGGGATGATGATCTCCTTCGGCAATGCCTCCGGCCCCGTCCCGCCGTTCAACATCGGTATCCTCGGGCAGAAGGGCTCGCTCAAGATCACGCGACCGACGCTTTTTACCCATATCGCCGATCACGACACCTGCCAGCAGATGGCGCGGGAACTGTTCGACAAGGTGACCTCCGGCGCGGTCAAGATCCGCATCGATCAGCGATTCCCGCTGGAGGACGTGGCCGAGGCGCATCGCGCGCTCGAGGCGCGCAAGACGACCGGCCAGACGATCCTGACGGTCTAGGCCGCGCTTCGCCGGGTCATCAGCAACAGCGCCAGCGGCAGGCCGGCGCTGACCCCGATTGCGTAGGTCGCGGGGATCACGGCAAGAAACCAGCGATCCCGGCGCACCAGCCCCTCCCACAGCGCCCAGACCGTGAGCGCCACGGCGGCAATGGTCAGGTCGTAGACAAGCCCGCTGGTCGCGTCGTTGACGTACCACGCGTCGATCATCGCCGAGAGCGACCAGCCGTTTGCGTCGAACCAGGCGTAGAAATAGCTCCAGGGCAGGAGGGTTCCGACGACGATCAGGGCTGCATATATGAGGCGCAGAAAGGTCATGGTGGTGGTCTCCGGGTTCGGTGGCTTTACCAGCAGGTAACGCGCAAGGCAGTGGCTGGCCAGCGGAGGGGGCGTTTTCCCGGCCGAGTACGACAGGGAAAACTGCAGGGTCCCGCCCACGAAAAACCGGGCTTCTCGCGACTGCGGCCGCGCGAACGCAGCGTCGAGATTGACCAAGCGGACCAGCTTCAATAGGCATCCGCGAAACATTGTTGCGCCACAGGCCGCGGTGCGCGGCCCGTTTCGGGAACCAAGGGGAACCCAGATGTCCGAGATTGAACGCGAAAGCATGGAATACGACGTCGTGATCGTGGGCGCTGGCCCCTCGGGCCTGTCGGCCGCGATCCGCCTGAAACAGATCGACGCCGACTTGAACGTTGTCGTTCTGGAAAAGGGCTCGGAAGTGGGCGCGCATATCCTGTCGGGCGCGGTGCTCGATCCCGTGGGCCTCAATCAGCTTATCCCGGACTGGAAGAAGAAGGGCGCACCGGTCACGGTGCCCGTGCGGGAGGATCGCTTCTATCTGCTGGGCGAGGGCGGTTCGATGCGGCTGCCCAACGCCATGATGCCGCGCCTGATGAACAACCACGGCAACTACATCGTCTCGATGGGCAATGTCTGTCGCTGGCTGGCCGAGCAGGCCGAGGAGCTGGGGGTCGAGATCTTCCCCGGCATGTCCTGCTCCGAGCTTGTCTACGGCGAGAGCGGCGAGGTGACGGGCGTCGTGGCGGGCGAGTTCGGGCTGAACCCCGACGGCACGCCCGGCGACGGCTACGAGCCGGGGATGGAGCTGCACGGCAAATACGTCCTGCTGGGAGAGGGTGTGCGCGGCTCTCTGACCAAGGAAGTGATGTCCAAATACGACCTTCAGGCCGGCAAGGACCCGCAGAAATTCGGCCTCGGCATGAAGGAGATCTGGGAGATCGACCCCGACAAGCACCGGGAAGGCAAGGTGGTGCACACCATGGGCTGGCCGCTGGGCAAGAACGCGGGCGGCGGGTCGTTCATCTATCACCTCGACAACAACCAGGTCTATGTGGGCTTCGTCGTCCACCTGAACTACGAAAACCCGTATCTTCATCCCTACGCGGAATTCCAGCGCTTCAAGCACCACCCGATGGTGGCCGAGCTTCTGAAGGGCGGCAAGCGGATCGCCTATGGCGCGCGCGCCATTTCCGAAGGCGGCTGGCAGTCGATGCCCAAGGCCGTGGCGCCCGGCGTGGC
>CAZOBK010000049.1:0-27020 GCA_964578115.1 uncultured Roseicyclus sp. | reverse complement strand
TTCATGGCCGCCGTCAGCTGCAGCACCTCGCCCTCGGCGATGGTGGCGGCGGCGTGTGACAGGATGTCGAGCACGCGCAGGTTCTGCGTCTCGACCATCAGCTGGAAGGCGCGGGCGAACAGGTAATCGCCCACCAGAACGCTGGACTTGTTGTCCCACAGAAGATTCGCCGTGGGCCGGCCGCGCCGCTTGCTGCTTTCGTCGACCACGTCGTCATGCAGCAGCGTCGCGGTATGGATGAATTCGACCGTCGCGGCGAGCTTGCGGTGATCCTCGCCCTCGTAACCGCAGAGCCGTGCCGCGGCGAGGGTCAGCATCGGACGGATGCGCTTGCCGCCGGCCTCGACCAGATGCGCGGTGACCTCGGGAATGCGCGGCGCGTGCTTGGACGCCATGCGCTCGCGGATCAGCGCGCCCGTCGCCTCGAGGTCCACGGCCAGCGCGGCCTGCATCCGTTCATGGGGTTTGGTGCTGGCGTCGTCGAGGCTCATGGCGCTGGCATCCCTTCGGTTGTCTCGACAAGCGGCGACCCGAGGGCTACATGCCGACCATGCTTGAGGTCCTGCGCAGCAACGATCCCACCGTCATCGCCTTTGCTTCGGCGCTCCTGTCCGGCGAGGATATAGAGGTGTTCGAGATGGACGTCCATATGAGCGCGCTGGAGGGATCGATCGGAATCCTGCCGCGCCGTCTGCTGGTGCGCAGGTCCGACGCGTTTCGCGCCCGCGCCGTTCTGCGCGACAACGACCTGCCCGTTCTCGAGTGACCGACAGCGGCCTGACACGCGATGCGTTCCTCGGCGGACGCGTGCATGTCTGGCAGCCCGAAACCGGGTATCGCGCCGGCATTGACCCCGTGCTTCTTGCCGCCGCCTGTCCGGCGCGGTCCGGGGACCATGTGCTGGAGCTTGGATGCGGGGTGGGCGTGGCGTCCCTCTGCCTTGCCGTGCGGGTCGGGGGGCTGACCCTGACAGGGGTCGAGCGGCAGGCGGATTACGCCGCGCTCGCCCGCCGCAATGCCGATGAGGCCGCGGCCCCGCTCCGGATCGTGGAGGCCGATATCACGCGTCTGCCCGCGGAGCTGCGGCAGATGGCCTTCGATCAGGTGATCGCCAACCCGCCCTACTTTCGCGCGGGCGCGGGCACGGCGGCGCGCGATGCCGGGCGGGAGGCATCTCTGAGGGAGGACACGGCCCTGCGGGTCTGGGCCGAGGTCGCGCGCGCGCGCCTGAAGCCGCGCGGCTGGCTGACGCTGATCCAGAAGGCCGAGAGACTGCCGGACGTTCTGGCGGTGCTGGACGGGTTCGGGTCGGTCTCGGTCCGCCCGTTGCAGTCGCGGGAGGGGCGGGCCGCGGGCCGCGTCATCCTGCGGGCGCGCAAGGGCGGACGGGCGCCATTCCGGCTCTTGGCGCCGGTTGTCCTGCATGAGGGTGCGGCGCATCTGGAAGACGGCGACAGCTACGCGCCCGGGGTTCAGGCGGTCCTGCGCGACGGCGCCGCGCTGCCCTGGCCCGATGGGCGATAGATCGCAATTGAAATATCCAATCCATCGAATGGCGTGACACGACTCACAATCCGTGGTTGCCTGACGACGTTGACCACAATCGAGAGGAGGACCATCGATGTCTCTTGGCGCCCATCTTCAGGAACTGAAGAAGAAGCACGCGAATCTCTCGGAACGCGTGGAACAAGCGCAACGCAGCCCAAGCATCGACGATCTCGACCTTCGCGCCCTCAAGAAGGAAAAGCTACGCCTGAAGGAGGAGATCACGCGCCTCGAAGTCTGAGGCTTCCCGGGGGGCGCCCCGACAAGCGCGGCGTCCCCGACGCTCCATCCTGAGACCGCCATTCGGCGGTAGTCCTGAGCCGTATGCTTTCGAGGCAGGCGGCAGATCATTCCTTTCCCTTTTTCTGCCAGTCTGCTGCGGGCATTCGGCACGCTATTCCCGTTCTGGTTCAGCCTCGACCTGTGTCGGGGCGCCGCCGAGGCTTGCGCTGGGCGAATTGCGGGTTTTCCCGATTGTGCATGGTTAGGTCAGGTGGACTGACCCATATAGAGCGCAAGAGGGAACAGGCAGACAAAAGGATGCACAGGATGGAAAGCTTCGCACGCACGCCCGAACTTCGCGCCCGGATCGCGGCAGGCCGCGCCGAATGCGCCAGCTACTTCTGGAAATCGCTGGCCGACATGTTCCGCCGCTGAACCATAAGCGGCAGATACGAAAAAGGCCGGGGTCATCGCCCCGGCCTTTCGCGTTTCCGACGGGTCGCGATCAGACGAAGAACTGCGCGCCGTTGGCGGAGATCGTCGATCCGTTGATGAAGCCCGACTCGTCTGCGGCAAGGAACACCACGCAGCGCGCGATTTCCTCGGGCTCACCCAGACGGCCCGCCGGGATCAGCGGGATGATCTTGGAATTCAGCACGTCCTCGGGGATGGCGCGGACCATTTCGGTGCCGATATAGCCGGGACAGATGGCGTTGGCGGTGATGCCCGCGCGCGCGCCTTCCTGCGCCAGCGACTTGACGATCCCCAGATCGCCCGCCTTGGTCGCGGCGTAGTTCACCTGACCGGCCTGACCCTTCTGGCCGTTGATCGACGAGATCACGATGATCCGGCCGAACTTGCGCTCGCGCATGCCGGGCCAGACCGGGTGGATCGTGTTGAAGACACCCGTGAGGTTGGTGTCGATCACTTCCTTCCACTGCTCCGGCGTCATGCGGTGGAACATCGCGTCGCGCGTGATGCCGGCATTCGCCACCACCACGTCGATCGGCCCCAGATCGGCCTCGACCTGTTCGATCCCGGCCTTGGAGGCGTCGTAATCCGCGACGTTCCACTTGTAGGTCTTGATGCCGGTTTCCTCGGTGAACTTCGCGGCCTTTTCGTCATTGCCGGCATAGGTGGCGGCGACCTCGTAGCCCTCCGCCTTCAGGGCCTTCGAAATGGCCTCTCCGATGCCGCGGCTCCCGCCGGTGACGAGCGCTACTTTTGCCATGGTCTCCTCCAGTCTGGCGTCTTGTGTTGGTAACGGTGTTACGCGGAGACTGTCGGAGGCGCAACAAAGTTGCGCATGTCATCTTGCCGCGTGGCAACAAAAAAGGGCGCCCGAAGGCGCCCCGATCCGGTGTCTCAGGGGCGTTCGACGCAGAGCGCCACGCCCATGCCGCCGCCGATGCAAAGCGTGGCGAGGCCCTTTTTCGCGTCACGGCGCTGCATCTCGAAGAGAAGCGTGTTGAGAACCCGCGCGCCCGAGGCGCCGATCGGGTGGCCGATGGCGATGGCGCCGCCGTTCACGTTCACGATCTCCGGGTCCCAGCCCATGTCCTTGTTCACCGCGCAGGCCTGTGCCGCGAAGGCCTCGTTGGCCTCAACGAGGTCGAGGTCCTCGACCTTCCAGCCGGCCTTTTCCAGCGCCTTGCGCGAGGCGTAGATGGGGCCCACGCCCATGATCGACGGATCGAGACCGGCGGTCGCGTAGGAGGCGATCCGCGCCAGCGGCTCGATGCCGCGCTTCTCGGCGGCCTCCGCGCTCATCAGGAGCGTGGCGGCGGCACCGTCGTTGAGGCCCGAGGCGTTCGCCGCCGTGACCGAGCCTTCCTTGGTGAAGGCGGGGCGCAGTTTCTGCAGCGCGTCCATCGTGGCGCCGTGGCGGATGTATTCGTCGCTGTCCACGACGATGTCGCCCTTGCGGGTCTTGATCGTCACCGGCGAGATTTCGTTGACGAACTTGCCGGCCTTCTGCGCGGCCTCGGCCTTGTTCTGGGAGGCGACGGCGAATTCGTCCTGCATGTCGCGGGAGATCTGCCATTGCTCGGCCACGTTTTCGGCGGTCTGTCCCATGTGGTAGCCGTTGAACGCGTCCCAGAGGCCGTCGCGGATCATCGTGTCGATGTATTTCAGGTCGCCCATCTTCTGGCCCTGCCGCAGCGCCGCGGCATGGGGGCTCATGGACATGTTCTCCTGCCCGCCGGCCACGACCATTTCGGCATCGCCCAGCATGATGTGCTGCGCGCCGAGTGCCACGGCCCTGAGGCCCGAGCCGCAGACCTGATTTATGCCCCAGGCCGCGCTTTCCTTGGGCAGGCCCGCATTGATATGCGCCTGCCGCGCGGGGTTCTGGCCCTGTGCCGCGGTCAGCACCTGGCCCAGGATGGTCTCGGACACCTCGGACTTGTCGATGCCGGCGCGCTCGACCACCGCCTCGATGACGATGCGCCCAAGCTCATGCGCTGGCGTGTTGGCGAAGGAGCCGAGGAAGCTGCCGACAGGCGTGCGTGCCGCGCTGGCGATGACGACGTTGGTCATGGGGTCCCTTTCCCTTGTCTTTCATGTGCGAGTCCGGCCCGGCGCCATCGCCGGTATGCGGACACATGGCCGGACAGAGGGGTCGCGCACCCGCGGGGCGCGAAACCGCAGCCGACCGTTCGCGCAGATTTCTAAGCGCGAGGTGGGTGCGGCACAACAGACAGGGTGTCTCAGGCCCGGGGCGTGTTGGGTCCGGGCGTGGCCTCAGCTTCCCAAGGCGGTTTGAGCGACGGAACCGCGAAGAAATACCCCTGCATGCAGTCAACTCCGGCCTGGGCCAGCCACTTCGCCTCGGCCTCGGTCTCGACGGATTCGGCCACCACCAGCATGTCGAAATGGCGACCCAGCGAGATCAGCGCCTCGGTCACCACCTGGTTGTCGGGGTCGTGGTCCACGCCGCGGGCGAACTGGCCGTCGATCTTCATTATGTCGAAGCAGAAATGCTTGAGGTGCCGGAAAGCGGTGGACCCGGCGCCGAAATCGTCCAGCGCGAAGGTGACACCCTTGGCGCGCAGCTCCTCCATGAAGACGGTGACGATCTCGGGCATCTGCATGGCCGAGCTTTCCGTGATCTCGAGGATCAGGCGCCCGACCGCGTCGGGGTGATTGCGGCTGAAGCGGCGCAAGATGCCCATCCATTTCGGGTAACCGATCGACCGGGCCGACATGTTGATGGCAAGACGCAGGCCGGGGTTCGCCTTGAGCGTGCGCAGCCCCGTCACCAGCGACGCGCAGTCGATGCGCCGGCCGAGGTCACGCTCTTCCACGCTGCCCATGAAGTCGCGGGCCGGGATGATGCGGCCGGTGTCGTCGAGCACCCGGATCAACCCCTCGTAGAAAAGCGCGCCGGTTCCGTCGGCGCGCATCGCGGGCTGAAAGGCCAGTTTCGTATCGCCCCGGTCCAGCGCGCGTTCCACCATGGCAAGCGTGCCGCCGTCCCGTTGCGCCAGCGCCGCCTCCAGCGGGGAGCCGAGGCCCGGGTCCAGTTGCGACAGGCGGCCGGTCCGGTTGCGCCGTATTGGTTGTAGGGGGGGCGTGTCGCCGTCCATGGAGTCCTCCATCCTCGTGGCGCCGCGCGGTGCCGCCCGGCGAGCTGCGGAGCACGTCGATGCCCGCCGTGGACTTTCTGTCCGGGCAGCCGTTAAGAAGGTTTGAAACCCGGGTTTTCGTTCAATTGCAGAGGGTCTCGATGGCAGGCGAAGGCCGGTGCGAATGGTGCGGGACCGACCCGCTTTACGTCGCCTATCACGACACCGAATGGGGCGTGCCCGAGCGGGATGGCCGCGCGCTTTGGGAAAAGCTGGTGCTCGACGGGTTTCAGGCCGGCCTCGCCTGGATCACGATCCTGCGCAAGCGCGAGGCGTTCCGGGCCGCGTTCGAAGGGTTCGACCCCGAGGTGATCGCCGGTTGGGGCGAGGCCGACGTGACGCGGCTGCTGGCGGATCCGGGGATCGTGCGCCACCGTGGCAAGATCGAAGCCACCATCGGCAACGCGAAAGCCTATCTCGCGATCGACCGGCAGGATGGCTTCGCCGATTTCGTCTGGAGCTATGTCGACGGCGTCCCGATGCAGAACGCATGGGCCGCGCAGGGCGATGTGCCGGCCGCGACCGAGCTTAGCACGCGGCTGTCGAAGGACCTGAAAAAGGCGGGCTTCCGGTTTTGCGGGCCGACCATCGTCTATGCGTGGATGCAGGCGACGGGCCTTGTGAACGATCACCTCACCGGCTGCCCGCGCCACGCCGAAGTCGCCGCGCTGGGGCAGGAGGGGGCGGATTTCGTGGGGAAAACGCGCCCCTAGCTGTCGGCCAGCATCGCCTCGATTACCGCGACGGCCTCGGGGCTGTCCCAATGCGCGTCGCCGCGAAGGCGCGCGATCTCCTCGCCTTCGGGGTTCAGGATGACGGTGATGGGCAGGCCGAACACGCCCATCTCGCGGGCGATCTGCTGGTTGATGTCGCGATACTGCGGCAGGTCCGTCACGCCGGTTTCCTCGAAGAACCTGCGGATCGCCTGCGGCTGGTTGAACCCCGTGGCCAGCGTCACGACGGCGAAATCCTCGCCGCCAAGCTGGTCATGGAGGTTCTGAAGCGACGGCATTTCCTCGCGGCACGGCGCGCACCACGTCGCCCAGAAGTTCAGGACGATGTGGCGCCCCTCGTAGTCCGCCAGTGACCCCTCGGTGCCATCGACCCGCAGAAACGGCAGGTCCGAGGCGGGCTGCGGCGCGTCATGCAGCGCGAGCCCCCGCATCTCGCCGGTCAGCAGCGCCGACATATCCTGCGCGTTTGCACCGACGCAAAGCGCGAGGTAGATGACGGACGCCAGAAACATGCGGACCATCTGAATTCCCTCCGAAAGGCGAGACGACATGACCAAGACGGGCTCCAACACGATGTGGGGCGGGCGCTTCGCCGCCGGGCCGGACGCGATCATGGAGGCGATCAACGCCTCGATCGGGTTCGACAAGCGACTGGCACGCCAGGACATCGAAGGCTCCCGTGCCCATGCCGCCATGCTGGCGGCGACAGGCATCCTGAGGGATAGCGATGCCGAGGCCATACGGGAAGGCCTTCTCACGGTCTTGTCAGAGATCGAGGGTGGCGAATTCGCGTTTTCCACGGCGCTGGAGGACATCCACATGAACGTGGAGGCGCGCCTGAAGGAGATCGTGGGCGAACCCGCCGGGCGGCTCCACACCGCGCGCAGCCGAAACGACCAGGTCGCGACCGATTTCCGGCTTTGGGTGCGCGAGCAGACCGACGCGGCGATCGCGGGGCTCGAGTCGCTGCAGCGCGCGCTTCTGGCGCAGGCGAAGGCGGGCGCGGACTGGATCATGCCGGGCTTCACCCACCTTCAGACGGCGCAGCCGGTCACATGGGGGCATCACATGATGGCCTATGTCGAGATGTTCGGCCGCGACGCAGGGCGTTTCCGCGATGCGCGGGCGCGGATGAACGAATGCCCGCTCGGGGCGGCGGCGCTGGCTGGCACGTCCTTTCCCATCGATCGGGAGATGACGGCGCAGGCGCTGGGCTTTGACCGGCCCTGCGCCAATTCGCTCGACGCCGTGTCCGACCGCGATTTTGCGCTGGAGTTCCTTTCGGCCGCCACCATCACGGCCATGCATCTCAGCCGTCTCGCCGAGGAACTGGTGATCTGGACCTCGGCGCAGTTCCGGTTCGTGACCTTGTCCGACCGGTTCTCGACCGGCTCCTCGATCATGCCGCAGAAGAAGAACCCCGACGCCGCCGAACTGATCCGCGCCAAGATCGGGCGCATCCTCGGGGCGAACGTGGCGCTGCTGACCGTGATGAAGGGCCTGCCCTTGGCCTATTCCAAGGACATGCAGGAGGACAAGGAACAGGTCTTCGATGCCGCCGACAGCGTGATGCTGGCGCTGGCCGCCATGGACGGGATGGTGCGCGACATGCAGGCCAACGTGCCCGTGCTGGAGGCGGCGGCGGCCTCGGGCTTTTCCACGGCGACCGATCTTGCCGACTGGCTGGTGCGCGAACTGGACATGCCGTTCCGCGACGCGCATCATGTGACCGGCACGCTGGTGGCCATGGCCGAGGCGCGCGGCTGCGATCTGCCGGACCTCACGCTCGAGGACATGACCGGCGTGGAGCCGCGCATCACCGGGGCCGTCTACGACGTGCTGGGCGTACACAACTCGGTGGCCTCGCGCATGTCCTACGGCGGGACCGCACCCGACCAGGTGCGCGCGCAGGTGGCAAGATGGGAGGAGCGTCTGGGATGACCGATAAAGGACATGTTTCGCCCCTCCGGCGCGTCGTGCCGGCGCTTGGCCTTCTGGCCCTGCTGGCGGCCTGCGGCGTGGATGGTGAGCCCGAGCAACCCACGCGCGCCATGCTCGCCCCGGCCGATCTGGTCACAGCCGAACCGCGGCGCTGAACCCGGCCGGCATTTCGATTTGTTTCCGGGCCGAGATACCCGGTTGAACCCGCCGTCCTTCGTGCTTACCGTTCGCTGCTCATGGCCGCGGGGTGCGCGGTGTCGATGTGTATCTGCGACAGGCTGACATGGAAAAGATTCCGATGACCCCCTCGGGGCAAAAGGCCCTGAACGACGAGTTGAAGCAACTCAAGTCCGTGGAACGGCCGGCGATCATCCGCGCCATCTCGGAGGCGCGCGAGCACGGCGACCTTTCGGAAAACGCCGAGTATCATTCCGCCAAGGAAAAGCAGTCTTTCATCGAGGGCCGCATCAAGGAGCTGGAGGGCATGATCGCGCGCGCTCAGGTCATCGACCCCAAGACACTGTCCGGCCCCATCAAGTTCGGCGCGACGGTCGTGCTGGTCGATGAGGACGAC
This sequence comes from uncultured Roseicyclus sp., assembly GCA_964578115.1. Taxonomy (GTDB): domain Bacteria; phylum Pseudomonadota; class Alphaproteobacteria; order Rhodobacterales; family Rhodobacteraceae; genus Roseibacterium. Next base: position 18,375 of record CAZOBK010000049.1, on the reverse strand, counting down.
GCCGAGAAGACCTTCATGATCGTGGGCGAGGCCGAGGCCGATATCGAGAAGGGGCTTCTGAACATCAAGTCGCCGCTGGCCCGCGCCTTGATCGGCAAGGAGGAGGGCGATAGCGTCGAGGTGCGCACGCCCGGTGGCAGCAAGGACTACGAGATCCTGAATATCAGGTACGAATGATCCTGTCCGCTCCGTTCCGGCGCGCCCGCTTGTTCCGACGGAAGGTCCTGTCGCCAGATGCCCGACGACCGTAAGCCCTCACCGCTCGAGCTTGGCCTTTATGCGCGCGCGGAGGCGGAGCCCCGTATCACCCTCATCGAGATCGTCGCCGGCGCGCTGACGCTGATATGGCTGCTGGCCGTCCTGTTCTTCGGCTTTGGCGGGGCGGAGGATGGCGGATCGGGTGGCGCCGGAGGCCTTGCGCGCTCCGTCCTTGCCGTTCTTGCCATTCTTCTGCCCGTCGCCCTGATCTGGGTGGCGGCCGTGGCGGCCCGCACGGCGCGGAGCCTGCGGCAAGAGGCCGGCCGCCTGCAGGCCTCCATCGACGCCATGCGCATCGCCTACGTGGAGCAAAAGCAGAGCGCCGCGCTCGACATCAAGCCCGAGCTTCTGCGCCGCTTCGAGGAGTTGCTCGCGGCGCAGAGCGTGGCCGAGGCGGGGCAGCCCGCGACCTTCACCTCCCTGCGCGCGCTGGCGCCGCCGGAAACGCGCGCCGCCATGGTGGAGGCGGCCGACGCGGACGCCCCGCAACCCTCGCTTGCCTTCGCCCAACCTGACCCGCGCGAGCCGATCTCGGTCGCCGATTTCATCAAGGCGCTGAATTTTCCCGAAAACGAGCATGACAAGGAAGGCTTCCGCACGCTGCGCCGCGCGCTCGAGGATCCGGGCACGGAGCGCCTGATCCGCGCCAGCCAGGACGTGCTGACCCTGATGAGCCAGGACGGCATCTACATGGATGACCTGAGGCCGGACCGCTCGCGCCCCGAGATATGGCGCCGCTTCGCGCAGGGCGAACGCGGGCGGACCGTCGCGGGGCTGGGGGGTGTCAACGACCGGTCCTCCCTCGTGCTTGCGGCGGGCCGGATGAAGAAGGATCCCGTGTTTCGCGACGCGGCGCACCATTTCCTGCGCCATTTCGACCGGACCTTCATGGAGTTCGAGCGCCACGCCTCGGACGAGGATATCGCGCGGCTTGCCGAAACCCGGACGGCGCGGGCCTTCATGCTGCTGGGGCGTGTCACGGGCACGTTCGACTAGAACCGGGGCGGGCGCCAGGTGGGCGCACCGTGCAGTGTCACTTGAACGGCTTCATCCCGGCCCGCGCCAGTTCATCGGCCCGCTCGTTCTCGGGGTGGCCGGCATGCCCCTTGACCCATTCCCATGTCACGTCGTGGCGCGCGGCGGCCTCGTCGAGACGGCGCCAGAGGTCCTCGTTCTTCACCGGCTTCTTCGTCGAGGTCTTCCAGCCATTGCGCTTCCAGCCGTGAATCCAGCCGGTCACGCCATTCTTCACGTAGGCGCTGTCCGTGACCAACGTGATGCGCGAAGGACGGTCCAGCGCCTCCAGCGCCGCGATCGCGGCCAGAAGTTCCATCCGGTTGTTGGTGGTATTGGCCTCGCCGCCGTTAAGCGCGCGCTCCTTGAGTACGGTTTCGCCGTCCTTCGCCTGCAGAAGCGCGCCCCAGCCGCCGGGGCCGGGGTTCCCGGAACAGGCGCCGTCGGTATAGGCGAAAAGCTCAGGCATCGCGGCGGCTCGTCATCAGGATGAAGGGATCGACGGTGCCGGCCAGACCCTTGCCCGCGCCCTGGGTTGCGTCGACGGGCGTCATTCCGGCTTCAGTCAGCAGGGCTTCAAGCTCGGCCCGGGTGACGTAGCTGTAGAACCGGCCAAGCGCGTCCCGGCCTTCGCCTTCGCCCAGCTTGAGGCCGAGGAAAAGCCAGCCGCCCGGGACGAGCGCACGGGCCATGGACGCAATATACGCGGAATGCTCGGCCTTGGGCGTGTGCAGCAGGCTGAAGCTGCACCAGATGGCGTCGAAGGCCTTGGTTTCGGTCAGGCTGGTGAAGGTCCGCAGATGCGCGTCGAGGCCCTTGGCGCGCGCCATCTCGACGAAATCGGGACTGGCGTCCCATGCGGTCACGGCGAAGCCCCTCTCCTGCATCGCAAGGGCATGCGTGCCCGGCCCGCAGCCGATGTCGAGGATGCGGGCGCCGGGCGCGAGCCGCCCGAGAAACCCCGCCAGCGCGGTCGTCTCCCTTTCCGTGGGCGCCATCGCCGCGTAGCGCCCGGCCTCGGCGGCATAGACCTCCAGCGTTTCGCGGTCGGCGCTCATCCCTCCGCGCCCAATCCGACGACCAGGCAGGCCGCGACCACGGTGGTCAGCAGCAGGCGGAGGGACATCCACCAGGGTGGCGCAAGGCCAGCGCGCGCCGCCGTCCAGTCGATCGGCAGCAGCGCCACGAACCCCACCAGCAGCGCCATCAGCGCCGGTCCCGTCGCCCCGGTGGCGGTGAAAAAGGCCCAGATCGGAGGCAGGACCGAAAGTGCGTAGAAATAGGTTGCAAGCCTGCCGGTCGCGCGGGTCGCGAAGCCCCAGATGACGCCCGCCATGAACGACAGGATGACAAGGCCGTAGATCTGCATGACGGCCGCGCCATGGAAGCGCCCGGGCAGGTAGCCCAAGGCCCATGCCGTCAGACCCGGCGCGAGGATGCCGGCGGCGCCCCACAGGAACGGGAGGAGGCCGGCAAGGCCAAGCGCGAGGGCGGAGACGGGAATGCGCGTCATGGGCCCCTATCTGCCCCGGTCGCGGCGGGGCGGCAAGGGCCTGTGCGGGCTTACCCCGCCGGACGCTCGGATTTGAGAAATACGCTGGTGCCGCGCGCCGTTACTCCGCCGGCACGCGCAGGATGCGTGGCACCTTGAATTCCACGTCTTCTTTTGCGGTTTCCACCAGCTCGACCGTCACGTCGTAATGGCTGCGAAACGCGTCGACGACCTCGTCCACCAGAACCTCGGGCGCGCTCGCACCGGCGGTGATGCCAAGTGTCGCGATCCCCTCCAACGCGCGCCAGTCGATGTCGGCGGCCCGCTGCACCAGTTGCGCATACCGGCAACCCGCGCGCGCGCCGACCTCGACCAGCCGCCTGGAGTTGGAGGAATTCGGCGCGCCCACCACCAGCATCGCGTCGGCCTTGGGCGCCATCGCCTTGACCGCTTCCTGCCGGTTGGTGGTGGCGTAGCAGATGTCTTCCTTGTGCGGCCCGACGATCTTCGGGAACCGCGCCTGAAGGGCGGCCACGATATCGGCGGTGTCATCTACGCTCAGCGTGGTCTGCGTGACGAAGGCAAGCCGCTGGGGATCGCGCACTTCGACGGTGCCCACATCCTCGACCGTCTCGACCAGCAGGACCTCGCCCTCGGGCAACTGGCCCATGGTGCCGATGGTCTCGGGATGGCCCGCATGGCCGATCATGATCATCTGCAGCCCGTTCTCGTGATGGCGCGCGGCCTCGATATGGACCTTGGAGACCAGCGGGCAGGTCGCGTCCACGAACAGCATCTCGCGCCGCGCGGCCTCGGCCGGGACGGCCTTGGGCACGCCATGGGCCGAGAAGATGACGGGCCGGTCAGCAGGGCATTCGTCGAGTTCCTCGACGAAGACCGCGCCCTTGGCCATGAGATCGTCCACCACGAACTTGTTGTGCACGATCTCATGGCGGACGTAGACCGGCGCGCCCCATTTATCGAGTGCCATTTCGACGATCTTGATCGCCCGATCGACGCCGGCGCAGAAACCGCGCGGCGCGGCAAGGTAGACGGTCAGGGGCGGCTTGGTCATCGGATCGCTCGGGGTCGGAGTGTCACGGTGGCATTGCACCCAGAGGTAGGGCTTTCTCCGCCATGCGTCCAGAGGCGGTGCCCGCCCGTGTCGTGTGTATCGTGCAACCCGTGGACGGACCGAGGCCCTCAGTCGTCGACCGTTTCTTCCGCTTCGTCCGCCCGTTCGTAGCGCGGTTCACGCGGAGGTCGGCCGATCACGTCCTTCAGCTCGTCCAGCTCGATGAAATTGTCGGCCTGGCGGCGCAGATCGTCGGCGATCATCGGCGGCTGGGACCGGATCGTCGAGACGACCGACACGCGCACACCCTTGCGCTGAAGCGCTTCGACCAGCGGCCGAAAATCGCCGTCGCCCGAGAAAAGGACGATGTGATCGACGTGGGCGGCGGTTTCCATGGCATCGACCGTCAGCTCGATATCCATGTTGCCCTTGACCTTGCGGCGACCGTTGGCGTCGGTGAATTCCTTCGCCGGTTTGGTCACCATGGTGAAGCCGTTGTAGTGCAGCCAGTCGACCAGCGGGCGGATCGGTGAATAATCGTCATTCTCCAGGAGCGCCGTGTAGTAGAACGCGCGCAACAATTTGCCGCGCTGCATGAACTCCTGGCGTAACAGCTTGTAATCGATGTCAAACGACAGAGCCCTTGCGGCCGCGTACAGATTCGAGCCGTCAATGAACAGCGCCAGCCGCTCGTCCCGGTAGAACATAGTAAATTCCCATGACCAATGTGGCGAAGCCGGCAAAATCCTCCTAGGGAGTGAACCCAGGCAGCCGAAGACGCAATGAGCGAAAAGTAAAGGATTATGGGACAGGTGCAAGTAAACAAATGCGGGCCCGGACAGAAACAGGCGCTTGTTGCCGTCGGGGCAAACCTGCCGGTCGGGTCCATGACCCCGGAAGAGAACGTTACGGCCGCGATGGACATGCTGGAAAAGCGCTGCGGCTCCACCCTCCGCCGGAGCCGTCTTTGGCGCACACCGGCCTATCCCGAAGGCGCGGGGCCGCCCTTCGTGAACGCCGCCCTTTCCCTCGACTGGTCGGGCACGGCCCGGGATCTTCTGACCCTTCTGCACGAGGTGGAGGAGGCCTTCGGTCGGCAACGCACGAGCCGCTGGGAAGCGCGCAAGATGGATCTCGACCTGATCGGGCTCGGTGGCCTTGTTCTGCCCGATGCCGGCGGGTTCCGGACATGGCACGATCTGTCGCCCGAAGAGGCGGCGACGCGCATGCCCGAAGACCTGATCGTGCCGCATCCGCGCATGGACGAGCGGGTCTTCGTTCTGGCGCCGCTCTGCGAGGTCGCGCCCGACTGGCGCCATCCGGTGCTGGGCCTGACCGTGCGCGAGATGCTCGACGCGCTGCCTGCCTCAGACCATGAGGGCGTCGCGCCGCTGGCGTCGGGGGACGAGGGGATGGACGCGACCCGCTGATCGGTAGAATCGCCTTGTGTTTTCGCGCCGGCGCCCTTAGATCAGGCGCCTCTGACGAATTTGCATCCGATCCGGAGGATCATCATGGCACGCGTGACTGTCGAAGACTGCGTCGACAAGGTTCCGAACCGTTTTGAACTTGTCATGCTGGCAGGGCACCGCGCGCGCGAGATCGCCAAGGGCGCGCCCCTGACGGTCGATCGCGACAACGACAAGAACCCGGTCGTGGCGCTTCGCGAAATCGCGGAAGAGACGCAGAACGCCGAGGATCTGCGCGAGCGTCTGATCGAAAGCCATCAGACCCAGATCGAGGTCGATGAACCCGAAGAGGACGCGATGGCGCTTCTGCAGGGTGTCGAGCGTGACCGCCCTGTCGAGGACGACATGAGCGATGAGCAACTCCTGCGCGCCATGATGGAAGCGCAGACGCAGAAGTGACCGGCCGGTCGGTGCGGCCGGCCGCGAGGTGACGGCCACACGATGATAGACGCCGACGACCTGGTCAGCCTGGTCCGCAACTACAATCCGAAGACGAACGAGGCGCTGATCCGCGGCGCCTACGACTATGCCCGCCGGATGCATGAGGGCCAGGCACGCCATTCGGGCGAGCCCTATTTCACGCATCCCGTCTCCGTCGCCGCGATCCTTACCGAACAGCGGCTGGACGATGCCACGATCATGACCGCGCTACTGCACGACACGATCGAGGACACGAAGGGCACCTATTCCGAGATCGCCGCGGAATTCGGTCCCGACGTTGCCGAACTGGTCGACGGGGTGACCAAGCTCACCAACCTGGAACTCTCCAGCCGCGAGACCAAGCAGGCGGAAAACTTCCGCAAGCTGTTCATGGCCATGTCCAAGGACCTGCGGGTGATCCTGGTAAAGCTCGCCGACCGGCTGCACAACATGCGCACCATCCGGCACATGCCGCCCGAGAAGCAGGCGAAGAAGGCGCATGAGACGATGGACATCTACGCGCCGCTCGCCGGTCGCATGGGCATGCAATGGATGCGCGACGAGCTGGAGGACCTGTCGTTCCGTGTCCTGAACCCCGATGCACGCGCCTCGATCATCCGCCGTTTCATCACGCTGCAGAAGGAAACCGGCGACGTCATTCCAAAGATCACCGACGATATCGAGACCGTCCTCGAGAAACACGGCGTGTCGGCGGATGTCTTCGGGCGCGCCAAGAAACCGTTCTCGATCTGGCGCAAGATGCAGGAAAAACAGCTGGCGTTTTCGCGGCTGTCGGACATCTACGGCTTCCGAGTCATCACCGAGACCGAGGACGACTGCTACCGTGTTCTGGGCGCCATCCACCAGCGTTGGCGCGCGGTGCCGGGGCGGTTCAAGGATTACATCAGCCAACCCAAATCGAACGGCTATCGTTCGATCCACACCACGGTGTCGGGCCGCGACGGCAAGCGGGTGGAGGTGCAGATCCGCACCCGCCAGATGCACGAGGTGGCCGAGGCCGGCGTCGCGGCGCACTGGGCCTATCGCGACGGGGTGCGCACGCAGAACCCGTTTGCCGTCGACCCGGCGCGCTGGCTCGCAAGCCTGACGGAACGGTTCGAGAACGCCGAGGATCACGACGAGTTTCTCGAACACGTGAAGCTCGAGATGTATTCCGACCAGGTCTTCTGCTTCACGCCCAAGGGCGACGTGGTGAAGCTGCCCAAGGGCGCCACGCCCATCGATTTCGCCTACGCCATCCACACACGGATCGGCCATTCCTGCGTCGGTGCGCGGCTCGACGGGTTGCGTGTGCCGCTGTGGACGCGGCTCAAGAACGGCCAGTCTGTCGAGATCCTGACCGCCGAGGGGCAGACGCCGCAGGCCACATGGCTCGACATCGCCGTGACCGGTCGTGCCAAGGCCGCGATCCGACGGAACCTGCGCGAGGTCGACCGCGAACGCTACATCAAGCTGGGGCGCGAACTGGCGCGCGTGGCCTTCGAACAGATCGGCAAGAAGGCGACCGACAAGGCCATCGCGACGGCGGCCAAGATGCTGAACCTCGCCGAGGGCGACGAGGTGCTGGCGCGCATCGGCTCGGCCGAACTGTCCGCGCGCGCGGTCGTGGCCGCGCTTTACCCCGAGGTCGGCCATGACGAGACCCAGGGCGAGGTCGAGGCGCGCCGCGCCGTGATCGGGCTGCCGCCCGGCGCATCGACCCGGCGCGCCCAGTGTTGTCAGGCCGTTCCGGGTGAGCGGATCGTGGGCATCGCCTATCCCGGAAAAGGCCCGATCGTGCACTCCATCGACTGCGAGGCACTGGCCGCCTTCGACGATCAGCCCGACCGCTGGATCGACCTGCACTGGACCGATGGCCGCCATTCCCCGGTGCACAACGTCACGATCGATGTGACCATGTCGAACGAAAAGGGCGTTCTGGGTCGAATATGCACATTGATCGGTGAACAGAACGCCAATATCTCCGATCTGCACTTCATGGATCGGAAACCGGACTTTTACCGTCTCCTGATCGATCTGGATGTGCGGGACGCGGAACACCTGCATGCGGTGATGATGGCGGTCGAGGCCGACAGCGATGTCGCCAGCGTGCAGCGGTTCCGTGACTTGGATCGCCGTCCCTGATCCCGGGGCGTCGGCAGGGCTGCAGGCGTCGTGGGGGCCACGAAGCCGCATGAACGGTGGAAGGAACGGCTGGCGGTGGTCTTCAAGCGAAGAGACCAGAGAAGTTGGCTAAGGATCATCGCGCAGGCGCTGTGGCCGCGCGGTGGCTGGGCGCGTGCGTTCCAGTACGTGCAGCATCGGCTGCGCCGCCTGCCCGGAACGCCGGAACAGATCGCGCGCGGCATCTTCGCGGGGACCGTGACCGTCTTCACGCCGCTCTTCGGCCTGCATTTCGTGGTCGCGGCGCTGCTGGCGAAGATCATGCGCGGCTCGATTCTCGCCTCGATCCTGGCGACGTTCATCGGCAACCCCCTGACCTATGTGCCGATCGCGGTGGTCTCGCTTCAGACAGGCTACTTCCTGCTGGGAATGCGGCCGAGGGAAGAGGTCGACGAATCCATCTTCATCAAGTTCAGTCGCGCGGCGGGCGATCTGTGGCACAACTTCATCGCCATATTCACGCCCGAGCGGGCCGAATGGCACGAGCTCGGGATCTTCTACAGGGACGTGTTCTTCCCGTGGCTCGTGGGCGGCCTGATCCCCGGTGTGATCTGCGGACTGATCTGCTACTACCTCAGCGTTCCGGTGATCCGCGCCTATCAAAAACGCCGTGCGGCGAAGTTGCGCACGAAAATGGACAAGCTGCGCCGGCAGGCAGGCGCGTTCGACTGACGCGTTGGCGGCGGTGACACCACGATGGAGAGGGCAATGACGGACAGGCTGAGACTTGGCGTGAACATCGATCACGTCGCCACATTGCGCAACGCCCGTGGCGGTGCGCTGCCCGACCCGGTGCGCGCGGCGCGCGTGGCCGAGACCGCCGGCGCCGACGGGATCACGGCGCATCTGCGCGAGGACCGCCGCCACATCCGCGACGCCGATGTCGCCGCGATCATGGAGGCGATCACCATCCCGCTGAACTTCGAGATGGCGGCGACGGACGAGATGCAGGGGATCGCGCTGGCCCATGGGCCGCACGCCGCCTGCATCGTGCCCGAGCGGCGGGAGGAACGCACCACGGAGGGCGGGCTGGAGGTCGCGGGCGACCAGAACCGTCTTGCGCAGTTCATCGGCCCCTTGTCCGACGCCGGAATGCGCGTGTCGCTCTTCATCGCCGCCGACCCCGACCAGATCGCGGCGGCCGCGCGCATCGGTGCTCCGGTGGTGGAACTGCACACTGGCGCCTATTGCGACCTTCACGCCGAAGGCAAAGCGGAAGCCCGCGATGCCGAACTCGCGCGGCTGATCGACGGGGCCAGACGCGCGGCCGATCTGGGGCTCGAGGTGCATATGGGCCATGGTCTGACCTACGACACCGTTGCGCCGATCGCGGCCCTGCCCGAGGTCGCGGAGCTCAATATCGGCCATTTCCTGATGGGCGAGGCGCTGTTCATGGGACTGGCCGACGTCATCGCCGAAATGCGCCGCGCAATGGATGCCGCGCGCGGCTAAGGCACTGGTATTGGCCGCGTCCCGCCGTCCCATTGCCATCCCCACGGCGATGGGCAAGGGTTTCGCGATCATCTCCGACCCGGACCCGGAAGCAGGTATGCAACGAAAAGCAAGCGGAACGCCCCATGGGCGCGCGGTTCCCCCTGTGCCGGGGCAGCGCCGTCCATGATTCTCGGCATCGGCACCGATCTGGCGAATATCGAGCGGATCGAGCGGGCGCTCGACCGCTTCGGCGACAGGTTCCGCAACCGCGTCTTCACCGTGACCGAGCAGAACCGCGCCGAACGCATGAAGAAGCCTGCGGGCACCTACGCAAAGCGCTGGGCCGCGAAAGAGGCCTGTTCCAAGGCATTGGGCACCGGTCTGCGGATGGGCATCGCATGGAAGGACATGGCGGTGACGAACCTGCCGTCCGGTCAGCCGGTGATGGAGGTCACGGGCTGGGCGCGTGAACGGCTGGATCAGATGACGCCGCCCGGCTTCAGGGCCACCATCCATGTCAGCCTGACCGACGATCACCCCTGGGCGCAGGCCTTCGTCGTGATCGAGGCCGTTCCGGAGGAAGAGGAAGACACCCGGCCCCTTGTCGGGCCGGTTTCGCGCCGCACCCTCTCCTGAGGTTTGCTTGACTAAAGGTCCGCCGGGCCCCATGAACCCCGGGGCCGCAAGGCAGGTCGAGACACGAGCAGGAAAGGCAGTGCGCCATGGCAGCGACGGCCAAGAAGGACGGCGTTTGGGAAACGGTGAAGACCGTGATCTACGCGCTCCTGATCGCGGGGATCTTCCGCACGTTGTTCTTTCAGCCGTTCTGGATTCCGTCCGGATCAATGAAGGACACGCTGCTGATCGGCGACTTCCTTTTCGTCAACAAGATGGCCTACGGCTATTCGCGGCATTCCTGCCCGTTCTCCATGTGTCCGTTCTCGGGGCGCATCTTGGGCGACGCGCCCGAGCGTGGGGACGTGGTGGTGTTTCGCCATCCGGTGAACGGACAGGATTTCATCAAGCGTGTCGTCGCGCTTCCGGGTGACACGGTGCAGATGCGCGAGGGCGTGCTTTATATCAACGGGGATGCCGCGCAGCTGACGGCCGAGCCGCCGTTCGAGGAAACCTACGAGAGGCAGGGTCCGGCGGGGAATCTGCCGCGTTGCTCGAACGCGCCGGTGGGGCAGGGCGGCACCTGCGAGAAAGAACGTTTCACCGAAACGTTGCCGGGTGGTGTGACCCATTCCATCCTCAACATCGAGGATGGCAGCCGCGGCGACAACACTCCCGAATTCACGATCCCCGACGAGCATGTTTTCGTCATGGGCGACAACCGCGACAATTCCGTCGACTCGCGTTTTCCCCAGTCGATCGGCGGCGTCGGCTTCGTCCCATTCGAGAACCTTCTGGGCCGGGCCGATCGCGTGATCTTTTCCTCGGCCGGGCAGCGGATGGTCTACTTCTGGACCTGGCGCTCCGACCGGTTCTTCGAGCGCATCGACTGAGCCCATGGCGGTGTCGCGGGAACTTGCCGCGTTTTCCGAGCGGCTGGGGCACGTGTTCCACGAACCGGACCTGTTGCGCCGCGCGCTGACCCATGCCTCGCTGTCCTCGCCCACGCGGCCCGACAATCAGCGGCTGGAGTTCCTCGGCGACCGTGTCCTCGGCCTCGTGATGGCCGAGGCGCTGCTGGCGCAGGACACGGACGCGCGGGAGGGGCAGCTTGCGCCGCGCTTCAACGCGCTGGTGCGCAAGGAAGCCTGCGCCGATGTCGCGCGCGAGATCGATCTGGGCGCTGTCCTGCGCCTCGGCAAATCCGAGACGGCGACCGGCGGACGCCGCAAGCAGGCACTTCTGGGCGACGCGATGGAGGCGGTGATCGCGGCCGTCTATCTCGACGCGGGTTTCGACACGGCGCGCGAGATGATCCTGCGGCTCTGGGGCGCGCGTCTGTCGTCGGTGGACACCGATGCCCGCGACGCCAAGACCGCGCTCCAGGAATGGGCGCAGGCCCGCGGCCTCGCGCCACCGAGCTACGTCGAGGTCGCGCGCACGGGTCCGGATCACGCACCGACCTTCACCGTCGAGGCGCGGCTCGACACCGGCGAGACCGCCCGCGCCGAGGCGCGCGTGAAGCGGCAGGCCGAACAATCCGCGGCGCAGCAGTTGCTGGAGCGTCTGGGCGGCTAGGTGCCGCGGGGCGGCGGGAAGGGATGCGAATGGTCCTCGACGGACGCACGGTTCTGATCGTTCTGGCGCATCCCGAGCCTGCGTCCTTCACCGCAGGCTGGGCCCGCGCCAGCGCGGATGCCGCCGCGGCGGCGGGCGCCCGGGTCCTCTGGTCCGACCTCAACGCCATGGGGTTCGACCCGGTCGAGGGGCCGCGACACTACCTGACGCCGCCCGCCCCCTTCGACCCCCTCAAGGCCCATGAGGCCGCTGTCGCGAGCGGCACCGTTCCCACGGACGCACAGGTCGAGGCCGACAAGATCGCGGCCGCCGACCTGATCGTGTTTCACTTCCCGATCTGGTGGTTCGGCCCGCCCGCGATCCTGAAGGGCTGGCTCGACCGCTGCCTGATCCATGGGGGCCTGCATGATGTCGACCACCGCTTCGACACCGGGCGGCTTCGGGGCAAGCGCGCGCTTTTCTGCGTCACGACCGGCGCGAGTGCCGTCGAATGCGGGCCCGATGGCAAGGAGGGCGACGTTCGCCTGCTGCTCTGGCCGCTTGCCTACACGCTGCGCTACTGCGGGATGGAGGTGCACGAGCCCGTGCTTCTCCATGGCGTGCACGGCTATTTCGAGGGGGCGGAGAAGGCGGCGCTCGAGGCGCGGCTGTCGGCGGCACTCGAAGATCAGGCGCGGCTCATCCGCGAGATCGACCGCCGCCCGCTCATGCGCTTCAACGCCGACACGGATTTCGACGAGACCGGACGCCTCCGCCCCGACGCGCCCAGCCATTCGCCCTTCATCCGCCGGCCCTAAAGTCCCTTCGCCTCGGCGAGCCCCAGCATGATGTTGAGGTTCTGAACCGCCGCCCCGGACGCGCCCTTGCCGAGATTGTCGAGGATCGCGATCAGCACGGTCGCGCCCGTTTCGGGGTCGCCATCGACGGTCAGCTGCATCCGGTTGGTGCCATTGAGCGCCTGCGGATCGATGCGGGGGCCGAGCGTGTCACGTTCCACGACCTCGACAAAGCCGCCTTCACCGTAATGGGACTTGAGCGCCGCGAAGGCCGCCGCCGGCCCGCCGGGCGCAAGGTGCAGCGGAACCTGAACGATCATGCCCTGGGCGTAGTGCCCGACCTGCGGCACGAAGATCGGTTTCCGGGTCAGGCCGGTGCGCGCCACGATCTCGGGCAGGTGCTTGTGCGTCTGGTCGGTCTTGTAGACGAAGCCGCCGGCGATCGATCCGTCCTCGAACTCCGCGATCATGGATTTGCCGCCGCCGGTGTAGCCCGAGACCGCATTGATCGTTATCGGGTCCTCCGCCGCGATCAGGCCCGCCTCCAGCAGCGGCCGGACCAGCGCGATGGCGCCAGTCGAATAGCAGCCGGGGTTCGAGACGAATTTGGCCTCGGCGATCGCGTCGCGCTGGCCCGGCGCCATTTCGGCGAACCCGAAGACCCAGTCGGGATCGGTCCTGTGCGCCGTCGAGGCGTCGACGACGCGCACGGGCATCTCCCGCAGGTCCGGCGCGATCTCGTGGACGGCCGCGTCGGGCAGGCAGAGGATGGCGATATCGGCCTCCCCGAAGGCCCCGATCCGCGACAGCCGCGATTTCCGGTTCTCCTCGGGCAAGGAGATCAGCGAGATGTCCGGACGGTTCTCGAGGCGCGCGCGGATCTGCAGACCCGTCGTTCCAACCTCGCCGTCGATGAACACCTTCGCAGTCATGGCTCCGATCCTTGAATTATGGACGCGCCCCCTTAGCGCTTTCCCACCGCGTCGTGCAACCGTCCCGTGTGGCCAAGCCCACCGGGATCGGATATGGCGACGAGCCAACCCCAGTCGAGAGTCTTTGCCCATGACCACCCGCGCCGGTTTCGTCGCCCTGATCGGAGAGCCCAACGCGGGCAAGTCGACGCTGCTCAACCGCATGGTGGGCGCGAAGGTCTCGATCGTCACGCACAAGGTGCAGACGACGCGCACGCGCATCCGGGGCGTGGCGATGGAAGGTGACGCGCAGCTTGTCTTCGTGGACACGCCCGGCCTGTTCCGGCCGCGCCGGCGGCTTGACCGCGCCATGGTCGCGGCGGCCTGGGGCGGGGCGTCGGATGCCGATGTCGTGGTCCTGTTGATCGAGGCGCATCGCGGTCTGACCGAGGGCGTGCGGGCGATCCTCGACGCGCTGGGCGAACGGACGGCGGGCCGCCGCGTGGCGCTTGCCATCAACAAGATCGACCGGGTCGAGGCGCAGGTTCTCCTGAAGCTGACCGAAGAGATGAACGCGGCCTTCCCCTTCGAAAAGACCTTCATGATCTCCGCCGAGAAGGGTTATGGCGTCGACGATCTGCGCGCATGGCTCGCGGGTGCGGTGCCCGAGGGGCCGTGGCTCTATCCAGAGGACCAGATCGCGGACCTGCCGCTGCGCATGATCGCCGCCGAGATGACGCGCGAGAAACTGACCCTGCGCCTGCACCAGGAACTTCCCTACCAGCTGACGGTCGAGACCGAGAACTGGGAGGAGCGCAAGGACGGCTCCGTCCGCATCGACCAGTTGATCTACGTCGCCCGCGACGGACACAAGGGTATCCTGCTCGGGCACAAGGGTGAGACGATCAAGTCCGTCTCCAAGGCCGCGCGGGAGGAAATCACCGCCTTCCTCGACCGCCCGGTGCACTTGTTCCTGCAGGTCAAGGTGCGCCCGAACTGGCTGGAAGAGGCCGAGCGCTATTCGGAGATGGGCCTCGATTTCCGCGACGGGAACTAGGCCCGTGACGCGGCTGACGGCCGAATTCTGGGTGCAGGCCTATCTGACGCGTCTGCGCCTCGCCGATATCCCTGCCTTCGTCGTGGCGCGCGGTGACGCGACGGCGGGCGCGGTGCTGGTCAAGCAATCCACGCTCGACGGGCGGGCGACGGCCCATCAACGCAGTTTTGACCCGATGACCGGCGTGCGCACATGGATGATGCTGGCCGAGGGGGCGGAGCCCGACGTGGACGCGGCCATTTCACGCCAGAGGTCGTTCGACCCCGATCTCTGGGTGATCGAGGTCGAGGATCGCGGCGGGCGTCACCTGCTGGACGAGCCAGGCCTCGACTAACGGTCGGCGAAGCGGCCGATGCCGATCATGACGACCCCGCCCAGCAGGACGAGAACCCCGAGAATGCCGAGCATCGCCGCGACCTGCCAGACGCCGGTCTCGCCGGGATCCATGAACGGGTAGGGATAGACGCCGTCCAACGTGGCCAGCCCCAGAGCATAGGCCATGTAGACCGCCGGCCACAGCGCGAAGGCCGGCAGATCGGCCCAGACCAGCGACGTTTTCGGCGCCTGCACCAGCCACCAGAGCAGCACGGCAAGCGGCACGACGGTGTGCAGGCCCCAATCGGCCGCGATGCCGATGCCCGTGGGGTTCCAGAACTCCGTCAGAAGCGTGTGGTAGACCGCCCCAGTCAGAACCACGGACAGGGTCAGGGCGGCCAGCGTCACCGCGCTCAGCCCGCGAAGCTTGCTCAACGCGACGGTGAGAAATGCGATCACCACCAGCACCGTGGTCAGGATGGTGAAAAACCGCGTCATCTCGACCACGGTCTCCAGCGGCCCGGTGCCGCGCAGCTCCATCAGGTAGAGCCATTGCGCAACGAGCGAGGCCGCGGCGAGACCCGCGATGACCAAGGCCTGCAGTCGGGCCGCGCGAGACAGGACGGCGAACATGGCGCGGAGCCTGCCACGGCCCCACCGCATGGACAAGGCGGGGCGGCGCGCCGATAGTCCGGCCATGGAATGGCGCGAAGATGGTATCCTTTTGGCCGTTCGCCGCCATGGCGAGACAGCGGCGATCCTCGAGGTTTTCACCGAGGGGCAGGGTCGGCACGTGGGCGTTGTGCCCGGCGGTGCGTCCCGCAGGATGGCGCCGATCCTTCAGCCCGGCGCGCAGCTCGACGTGACGTGGCGCGCGCGGCTCTCGGAGCATATCGGCAGTTTCCGGGTCGAGTCGCGGGCCAGCCGCGCGGCCGATGTCATGGACGACCGCCTCGCGCTGGCGGGGCTGGGGGCGGTCTGTGCGCTCCTGTCCTTCTGCCTGCCGGAACGTGCGCCGTACCCCGCGCTTTACGCCCGAAGCCTCGCGCTTCTGGACGGGCTGGGGGCCGACCGTTGGGGGGATGCCTATCTCGGCTGGGAGTTGGCGCTGCTTGCGGAAATGGGGTTCGGCCTGTCGCTTGACGCCTGCGCCGTGACGGAAAAAACGAATGAGCTGACCTATGTTTCGCCGCGCACGGGGCGGGCCGTCTCCAGGCAGGCAGCGGGGGATTGGGCCGACCGCCTGCTGCCC
Organism: uncultured Roseicyclus sp.; assembly: GCA_964578115.1. Classification (GTDB taxonomy): domain Bacteria; phylum Pseudomonadota; class Alphaproteobacteria; order Rhodobacterales; family Rhodobacteraceae; genus Roseibacterium. The sequence goes on along the minus strand of CAZOBK010000049.1, from coordinate 2,525 downwards.
TTGCCGTCCTGCCTCACCGGGATGCCGTCGCAATCGCCGGCGGAGCTTTCGGCGGGACTGCGGACGACCGGGCATTTCCTGAGCGAACACCTCGCGCCGTCGCTGGGCGACCGGCCCCTGCCCGCGGCACGGCAGCGGCTTGTCGACCTGATCGCGCGCCGGGCTCAGGCGGCCAGTGGCGACAGCGGGTAATGCGCCATCGGATCGTGCCGCGCACCCGCGGATGACAGGGTCGAGCGGAAAAGGACGAGTTCCGTCGCCAGAAAGCCGGGGATATCCAGAGGCTTGCCTAAGGCGGCGGCGAGCCGGTCGCGCGCCGGTCCAGTGGGTTGCCGGTTCGCGCGGCTGAGCGTGACATGCGGGCGGAAGCGGCGGCGCGGCAGGTCGGCCCCCGCCATGCGCACCACCTGCGCCACCTTGGCCTGCAGCGCGGAGAGGCGCGCGTCGGGCAGAACCTGCGCGAAGACGAGGCCGCGTTCCATGTCCCCGAAGGTGCCCAGACCGTCGAAATCGACCTGCGCGATGGGCAGCGGTGTCGCCGCCAGGAGGTCGTCGAGTTCGGCCAGTACCGCGTCGCTCACCTCGCCCAGAAAGGCGATGGTCAGGTGCAGGTTGTCCTCGGGCACGGAACGGCCGACGGGGATGAGACCCTGCGCGGCGACCAGTGCCGCGAGGGTGGCTTCGGGGATGGGCAGGGCGAGAAAGGCACGCATGGTGCCTTTTCTAACCTTTCGCGAGCACCGCGTCCGCAGCCTTTTCCAACGCGGCGAGCGGCGCGGTGAACTGGATGCCTAAGCCGTCGCGCGCACGGGTGTTGTCGAATTGCGGCGTCCTGCCGACGCTGGCCAGAATGCCACGGATCGACGGGTCGAACAGCGACAGGAGACGCAGCACCGGCTTGGGCGCGATCCGGGTCGCGATCTTTCGGTCGGGGTGGCGGGCGGCGAGGTGCTGGGCAATCCGCGGCATGGTCATCGTGCCGTTTGAGCCGATGAACCTCTGCCCGACGCTCTCGGGGCGGTCCAGCGCCGCGATATGCATCGCCGAGATATCCGCCACGTCCACCACGCCGAATCCGACATCGGGCATCATCGGGTCCTTCCCGCCGAGGATGCGTTCGACCAGTTCCAGCGAGGTTCCGTATCTGGCGTCCATCGGTTCGCCCAGCACAAGGGCGGGGTTGATCGTGGTCAGCTGCATCTCGGGATGGGCGGCGACGAAATCCCATGCCGCGCGCTCTGCCATCGTCTTGGACTTGTAGTAGGCGTTTGATTTCGGGTGGCCCGGGTCCGACCAGTCGTCTTCGGTATAGGCGCCAGCCTTGTCCTTCGCCTCGATCGCGACGACGGATGAGGTCAGGACGACCCGCGTGACCCCGGCCGTCTGGGCGGCCCGCATCGCGCGCAGGGTGCCATCGACGGCGGGCCTGATGATGTCGTTCTCGTCCTTCGGCTGGGACAACGGAAATGGAGACGCGGTGTGGAACAGCGCATCGGCCCCGTCCATCGCCTGCGGCCAGCCGTCGTCGCGGCCGAGGTCAAGCTCGACGAAGCTCAGGCGGTCCAGCGCTGACGGATCGCTCAGCCGTGGCCGCAGCGCATCCCGCACCTCATCGGCGCGCCCGGCCGAGCGGAGGGACCCGCGCACGGAATGGCCCGCCTCGAGCAGGTCGAAGGCTATGCGCTTGGCGATGAAACCGGTGACACCGGTCAGGACGACGAGTTTGCTCATGGGACGTGGGTCTCCGGTTCATGTTAGTACCGCTAACATGTGCCACCGGGCACGGAGGTCAAGCCCGCCATGCCCGCAATCGACGTGATGCCCGTTCGCGGCGCGCGCTATCCCAGCAGGCGCCGCGCGATGACCTGCGCCTGAATCTCGGCCGCGCCCTCGAAGATGTTGAGGATGCGCGCGTCGCACAGGATGCGGGAAATCCCGTATTCCAGCGCGAAACCATTGCCGCCGTGGATCTGCAGCGCATTGTCGGCCGAGGCCCATGCCACGCGCGCGCCCAGAAGCTTGGCCATCCCCGCCTCCAGGTCGCAGCGCCGGTCGTTGTCCTTTTCCCATGCCGAGAAATAGGTCAGCTGCCGCGCGATCATGATCTCGACGGCCATCATGGCGAGCTTGCCGGAGACGCGCGGAAACTCGATCAGCGCCTTGCCGAACTGCTTGCGGTCTTGCGCGTATTGCATGCCGGCATCGAGCGCGGATTGCGCCACGCCGATGGCGCGGGCGGCGGTCTGGATGCGGGCGGATTCGAAGGTCTGCATCAACTGCTTGAAGCCCTGGCCTTCCTGACCGCCCAGAAGGTTCTCGCCCTTCACCTTGAAGTCGTCGAAATTGACCGTGTATTCCTTCATGCCGCGATAGCCGAGCACCTCGATTTCGCCGCCGGAGATGCCGGGATCCTGCCACGGCGCCTCGTCGGTGCCCGGCGTTTTCTCGGCCAGGAACATCGAAAGGCCCCTGTAATCGGTCGTGTCGGGCACCGTGCGCGCCAGAACGGTCATCACATGGGTGCG
>CAZOBK010000048.1:0-28054 GCA_964578115.1 uncultured Roseicyclus sp. | reverse complement strand
AGGAGGCGTGAGAAAATGTCATAGGCACGCTCGCCCCGGCTCGTCTGTTCGACGACCATGGGAACAAGCGTATTCATGTAAAAGTCGTGGGGATCTTGCATTACCGTCTGCCTCGGGTCGGTTGCGTGGAGCGTTGGATCAGGAGACTAGTGCCGGCCCCGGTGGGCTGCAAGGGCACCCGACCGCACGGTCGCGCCAGTTTCGCACGAATTGTCGCGACCTTCCCGTCGCCCTTGACCCGCGGCCCTTCGCCCTAGCTGCCGATCATGACCTCGACCGTCTCCGCCACCCGCACCCAGGCGCTGCGCCTGTTGCAGGATTTCGTCCCGCAGGCCGGCCGCGCCTATGCCGCGAGCCGCAATTTCGACCGCCCCGACGGGGGGCATGCGAACGTCTCGCGTCTCTCGCCTTACCTGCGTCACCGCCTGATCACCGAGACCGAGGTGCTTCAGGCCGTGCTTGGCCGGCACTCGGCGGCATCGGCCGGGAAATTCATCCAAGAGGTGTACTGGCGAACCTACTGGAAGGGCTGGCTGGAACTCAGGCCGGGGGTCTGGGGCGCGTATCGGCGCGATCTGGACGCGGCGCTTGCGCGCCTGCGCCGTGACCCCGCTCTGGCGGAGGCCCTGCGCCGTGCCGAGGCCGGAGAGACCGGGATCGAGGCCTTCGACGCCTGGGCGACGGAGCTTACGCGGAGCGGCTACCTGAGCAACCATGCCCGGATGTGGACCGCCTCGATCTGGATCTTCACCCTGCGCCTGCCGTGGGCGCTGGGCGCGGACTGGTTCATGCGGCATCTTCTCGATGGCGATCCGGCCTCGAACACGCTGAGCTGGCGCTGGGTTGCGGGCCTGCAGACGCGCGGCAAAGCCTATGTGGCACGGGCCAGCAACATCGGGCGGTATACGGATGGGCGGTTCGACCCGGCCGGTCAGCTGAACGAAGCGCCCGAGCCGCTGGCCGGACCCGCCCCGCCCGCCCCGCGCGCCGCGCCCGAGGGAGACATGCCCGCGCCGGGGCTGCGCACTGGGATGCTCCTGACCGAAGAGGATCTGAGCCCGCGTTTTGTGCTCGAGCGGCTCGATGCGCCGCCCGTCGCCCACGCCACGCTCTGCTCGGTCGACCGTCGCTCACCGAGTGCTGTGTCGGAGAAGGTGACCCGCTTCACGACGGCCGCCATCGCCGAGGCGCGCGGCCGCTGGGCCGACCGGCTGGGCGAAGCGGGACCGGAGGCCGACCGGCCCGAGGCCATCCGGGACTGGGCCGTGGCGCAGGGACTGGAGCAGGTCGTGACACCTTACACCCCGGTCGGCCCGGCCGCCTCGGCGCTGCGGGAGTTGGGGCGCCTGCTGGAGGCCGAGGGCATCGCGCTGGCGCTTGTCCTGCGGGACGAGGACCGCGCCGCATGGCCCTTCGCGACGCATGGATTCTTCCGCTTCAAGGAACGGATCCCAGAGTTACTCACAGACGCCGTCAATTCTGTGGATAGATCACGAATGTGATAGTGCGAGATGCGGAAATCGGAGATTTTTGCTTAGTGAACTCTGGGTAGATGTTCGACATTTCTGCTTCAGCGCCCAAAGTCTATACGGAAACAGGCTTGGGCGGGGTATGCCGCATCATGTCTTCGACCAGCGCGACAAAGCCATTCACCTGCCCCTCGATATCGGCCGCCCCCAGCGCGGCGGTCGCCGCGGATGCATCGCCCACGGTTCCCTTCTCGCTGAGATCGTTCGCCAGCCAGCCAAGATTGGCATCGGCCATGTGGTAGCCCAGCTTCGCCGATCCCTGCCGAAGCGCTGTCTGCGCGCTTGCGAAATCCTCAACCAACTCGGTGCGGACAAGCTCGGGATAGAGGGCCAGCATCATCGAGGTCTCGGAAAGCCCGCCGTGGATATCGACCATCGGCCCGTCCGGATAGGAATAGACGCGGTCCGGCGTCAGCCGGGTCCAGGATGTCGTCGCGACCGCCATGGCGTGGCTTTGACGCAGTTCGCGCGCCACGATCTCCATCGGCGCGACATTGCCACCATGGCTGGTGACGATGATCATCTTGCGCAGGCCCGCGCGCGCCACGCTGTGCCCGATCTGCAGCCAGGACCGGATCGCCGTGTCCCAGTCGAGCGTCAGCGTCCCCGGAAAAGCTATGTGTTCGTTGGACTTGCAGACCTGCTGCACCGGCAGGAAAGTGGCCGGGGCCTCTGCCGGAAGGGTCTCGGCGCAGCGTGTGACCATGGCCTCGGCGATCAGCGCGTCGACCCCCACCGGCAGATGCGGCCCATGCTGTTCGATTGCGGCGATGGGCAGCACGGCGATCCAGTCACTCGTGTCCGCGTCGGAGAAATCGCGCGTCGTCATCTCGCGCCAGTGGCGTCTGGGTCCGGCCATGTCCTGTCCCTGTCTGTTTGAACGGAGCAAGGAAACGGCATCTGCGCAGGCGCTTCAAGCGCGCAGGCTCCGCATCACTCCGGGGGGCGGAATCGAAACACGCCCGTCGCCGTCGCGATAAGCGAGCCTGTGTCGTCGCGAAGTGTGCCGGAGGCGAAAAAGGTCGAGCGTCCGCCGCCCGTTTTCGATGCTTCAGAAATCAGCCGCAATCCCTTGACTTGACTGATATAGTTGACGGTCAGCGAAAGCGTGAGCGCCATGGCGCGCCGGTCTCTGTCGCCGGTGAAAGCGCCGCAATACCCCATCGCCGTGTCGAGCAGCGTCGCATGCACGCCGCCATGGACGATGCCCTGACGGTTGCCCAGATGCCCCGTCACCGGCAGTTCCACCCGCGCCCATCCGTCGCGCCACCCTGTCAGCGAAAAGCCCAGATGCGCCTGGAGCGGATAGGCTTCTTCACGCAGGTTCGGATCAAGATCGGACATCGAGCGCCTCCAACCCTGCCTCGGCATAGCGCGGCACCAGTTCCCCCAGCTTTAGGCCGCGCTCGGGGTCCGAGGCGTTCCCGTCGAGCGCACGCCGCTTCACCCCCTGCAGGATCGCGGCCATTCTGAAGAAGCAGAACGCGACGTAGACGCCGAAATCCGCGATCCCGCCACGCCCGGTAAGAACACAGTATTCCTCGATAAATTCCTGATCCGACATCAAGCCTTCCGTCGCGCGGTCCACGCCGGCGAGACCACGGCCCTGCGCGCCCGCCGGCATCTGCCACTGCATGATGACGCCCGCGAGATCGGCATAGGGATGGCCCAGCGTCGATAATTCCCAGTCGAGCACCGCGACGACATCCGGGCCCTCCGGCGCGAAGAGGAGATTGTCGATCCGGAAATCCCCATGCACCAGCGACACCTGCCCGTCATCCTCGGGGCACTCCCGGTCGAGCGCCGCGATCAGCCGGTCCATGGCCGGGATCGTGCCGGTCTCGCTCGCGCGATATTGCGTCGACCAGCGGTCGATCTGCCGGCGGAAATAGTTGCCGCGCGGCCCGTAATCGGACAGGCCCTTCGCCTTGATGTCAATTTTATGGATCGCCGCAAGAACGCGCGCCATGTTATTGAAGTATATGTATCTTTTGGCCGTCGGCACATCGGGAAGGCGGGGGTCGTCGAAACTCCGTCCCTCCACATGCGCCATGATGTAGAAGGCCGAGCCGATCACGCCCTCGTCGTCGCAAAGCGCCAGCATGCGCGGCACCGGAACGTCCGTGTCGCGCAGGGCAGACTGCACGCGAAACTCGCGCTCCACCGCGTGGGCCGATTTCAGCAGGACGCCACCGGGTTTGCGGCGCAGGACGTAACGCGTGTCACCGGCATGGAGCACATAGGTCGGATTGGACTGCCCGCCCTGGATTTTCTCTGCCTTTTCAATTGGCTTCGCACCCGGCATCGCCTCTGACATCCAGGCGGAGACCGCCGCCAGATCGAGGCTCATGGCGTCGCGTTCGTGTGCTTGCGCAGCTCCGCGCGTGCGACCTGACGCCGATGCACCGCGTCGGGGCCATCGGCGAACCTGAGGGTGCGCAGGTCGGTCCAGATCGCGGCCAGCGGCGCGTCCTGGCTGATCCCCGTGGCACCGAAAAGCTGCATGGCCTCGTCCACGACCTTCAGCGCCATGAGCGGCGCCTGCACCTTGATCTTGGAAATCCACGGCTGAGCGGCGCGCACGCCTGCCGTATCCATCATCCAAGCGGCCTTGAGGCACAGAAGCCGCGTCATCTCGATCTCGATCCTCGCGTTCGCGATGATGTCGTAATTCGCGCCAAGCTCGGCCAGCGGCTTGCCGAAGGCCTCCCGGTTGAGCGCCCTTTTGCACATCAGTTCAAGGGCATACTCCGCCCGGCCGATCGCGCGCATGCAATGATGGATGCGCCCCGGACCCAGCCGGCCCTGCGCCACCTCGAAGCCGCGCCCCTCGCCAAGCACCACCGCGTCCAGCGGCACGCGCACGTCTTTGAAGCGGATATGCATATGCCCGTGCGGCGCATCGTCATGGCCGAAGACCTGCATAGGGCGCAGCACCTCGATCCCCGCGCTGTCGGCAGGCACCAGCAGCATGGTGTGGCGCGCATGTTTCTGCGCGCCGGGATCGGAGCAGGCCATCAGGATGTAGAGGCCGCAGCGCGGGTCGCCCGCACCGGTTGCCCAGTATTTCTCGCCGTTTAGGACGTAATGCTCACCGTCTCGTTCGCATTTTAGCGAAATCTGCGTGGCATCCGAGGAGGCGACATCGGGCTCCGTCATCAGGTAGGCCGAACGCGTCTCGCCCGCCATCAGTCCCGGCAACCAGCGGGTCTTCTGCGCCTCGGTGCCATAGCGTTCCAGCACCTCCATGTTGCCGGTGTCCGGCGCGTTGCAGTTGAAGACCTCCGGCGCGATGGTCACCGCCCCCATCTCCTCGGCGAGATAGGCGTATTCGACGGTGCTGAGCCCGTAGCCCTTGTCGCTGTCGGTCAGCCAGAAATTCCAGAGACCCTGCGCTTTCGCCTTTTCCTTCAGTGACTTGAGGATCTCGATCTGCCGCTTCGTCATGGCGAAACGGTCGCCCGAAGGGTGCCGCCCGACCTGCGCGTGATACTCCGCGTCCAGGGGTGCGATCTCATCGCGGACCATGCGGCGCACCGCCTCGACCAACGGCCGCACGCGGTCTGTCATTCCGAGGTCCATCTCGCTCCTCCCCTGCGCTCCGAGCCCGGCTGACGCTATCGCCCGAGACAGCGCGCCGCAAGCACCGGACCCTTGCAGCCGCCGATGAATTGCTATGTCTTGGACAAGCAGCATGGGAGGTTGCACATGCCCGATGGTCAAAGCCGCCACAGCGGTCCTTCGCTCGCCCCGTTCGACTGGGCAGATCCGTTCCACCTGAACGATCAGCTTACCGAAGATGAACGCATGGTTGCCGAAAGCGCGCGCAGTTTCGCAAGCGACAAGCTGCTGCCGCGCGTGACGGACGCGTATCTCGAAGAGCAAGTGACGCCGGAGATCTTCGCGGAAATGGGCGGGATGGGTCTCCTAGGTGTTACGGTTCCCGAAGAATATGGTGGCCTCGGCGCGGGTTACGTGACCTACGGCTTGGTCGCACGCGAAGTCGAGCGCGTCGACAGCGGCTATCGTTCGATGATGTCGGTGCAGTCGAGCCTCGTCATGTACCCGATCCACGCCTACGGGTCCGAAGCGCAGCGGCAGAAATACCTGCCCGGACTCGCCAAGGGGGAGTTGATCGGCTGTTTCGGCCTGACCGAACCCGACGCGGGCTCCGATCCGGGGGGGATGAAGACCGTCGCGAAGCAGACCGACGGCGGATATGTCCTGAACGGCTCCAAGATGTGGATCTCCAACTCACCGATTGCGGACGTCTTCGTGGTCTGGGCCAAGTCGGAGGCCCACGAGGGCAAGATCCGCGGCTTCGTGCTGGAGAAGGGCATGAAGGGCCTTTCCGCGCCGAAGATCGGCGGGAAACTCTCGCTCCGCGCCTCGGTCACCGGCGAGATCGTGATGAATGGTGTAGAGGTCGGCGAAGACGCGCTCCTGCCCGGGGTGGAGGGGCTGAAGGGGCCCTTCGGCTGCCTCAACCGCGCGCGCTACGGTATTGCCTGGGGCGTGATGGGTGCGGCCGAGGACTGCTGGCACCGCGCGCGGCAATACGGCCTCGACCGGACCCAATTCGGCCGGCCGCTGGCGCAGACGCAGCTTTTCCAGAAGAAGCTCGCCGATATGCAGACCGAAATCGCGCTGGGGCTTCAGGCGGCGTTGCGCGCGGGCCGGATGCTGGACGACGGCAGCTGCGCGCCCGAGGTCATCTCTCTGATAAAGCGGAACAATTGCGGCAAGGCGCTGGACATCGCGCGGGCCGCGCGGGACATGCATGGCGGCAACGGGATCATGGCGGAATACCACGTGATGCGGCATGCGCAGAACCTCGAGACGGTGAATACCTACGAGGGCACGCATGATGTGCACGCCCTGATCCTAGGCCGCGCGCAGACCGGCCTGCAGGCGTTCTTCTGACGGTCACGGGCCCATGGACCTGAGCTATTCGCCCGAGGAACAGGCCTTCGCGGCGGAGGTGCGCGATTTCCTCGCGACCCAGCTGCCCCGCTACATTTCGGAGCGCGTTCTGGCCCGGCGGGAGCTGACCCGCGAAGACATCGTGCGCTGGCATGCGATCCTGAACGAAAAGGGCTGGCTCGCGGGCCCATGGCCCCGCGCATTCGGCGGGCAGGCCTGGGGCCCGGTGGAGACGCATATCTTCGAGGAAGAATGCTGCCGGGCGGGCGCGCCGCGTATCGTGCCCTTCGGCGTCCGCATGCTGGGACCGGTGCTGATGGAATTCGGCACGGCGGAGCAGCAGGCGGAGTACCTGCCCCGCATCCTCGACGGGCGGGACTGGTGGTGCCAGGGCTATTCGGAACCGGGCGCGGGGTCCGACCTCGCCAGCCTCAAGACCCGGGCGGAACGGGACGGCGATGACTACATCGTCAACGGGCAGAAGACCTGGACCACGCTGGGCCAATACGCCAACTGCATCTTCTGCCTCGTGCGCACGAAAGCCGAGGGCAAGCCGCAGGAGGGGATTTCGTTCCTTCTGTTGGACCTCGACACGCCGGGCATCGAGATGCGACCCATCCGCCTGATCGAGGGCGGTTACGAGGTGAACGAGGTGTTCTTCACCGATGTCCGCGTGCCGGTGGCCAACCTTGTCGGTGCCGAAAACGACGGCTGGACGATTGCGAAATTCCTGCTGGGCCATGAGCGCACGAATATCGCCGGCGTCGGCTTTTCGCTGCAGGCGCTGGACCAGGTCAAGGCGCTCGCTCGTACCGTCCGGAGAGGCGGCAAGCCCCTGATCGAGAACACACTTTTCTCCGCGCGCATCGCAGCGGTCGAGGCAGAGCTGGAGGCGATGAAGATCACCAACCTGCGGATGCTCGCGCATGCCGCCAAGGGCGGGCGGCTGGGCGCCGAACCCTCGATGCTCAAGATCAAGGGCACGCAGATCCGGCAGACGATCAACGATCTGGCACGCCGCGCGCTTGGCCCCGCCGCCGCGCCCTTCCCGTCGGAGGAGCTGGAGGGCAACCTGCGCGTGGCCCCGGCCGGGCACACCAATGACACGGCGAGCTATTTCAACAACCGCAAGATCTCGATCTATGGCGGGTCCAACGAAATTCAGCGCAACATCCTTGCCAAGGGGCTGATGCAGCGATGAATTTCGAGATGAGCGATGACCGCCGCATGCTGGCCGACACGCTGCGGCGGGCGCTGTCGGACGGCTACGGGTTCGACCACCGCACGCGCGTCGCCTACGAGGCGCCGTTTCACGACCCCGCGCAATGGACGGCGCTGGCTGAGCTTGGGCTGTTCTACGCCTTCGCGGACGAGGACGCGGGCGGGATGGGCGGGTCCGGTTTCGACATCGCGGTGGTGTTCGAGGAACTGGGCCGCGCGCTCTGCCCCGAGCCGGTTCTGCCGGCGCTGATGGCGATCCGGGCTTTCGCCGCCGCCGGCGATGTGCCGGAAGGCCTGTTTTCCGGAGCCGTCCGCTACGCCGTTGCCCTCGGCGAAGCCGACGCGCCCTATGGCCTCGACGGGATCGCGACGCGGGCCGCCAAGGCCGGGGAGGGCTGGGCGCTTTCGGGGCGCAAATCCGTGGTCTACGGCGCGGGCGTGGCCGACCGGCTGCTCGTGCTGGCCGTGGCGGAGGACGGGCCGGCCCTGTTCGACGTCGCGGCCTCGGAGGCCGGGATCGCCGCCTATGGCATGATCGACGGCGGCCCGGCGGGGGAGGTCACGCTGGATGGCGCGCCCGCGACACGGCTGGAGGCCGACCCGCAGGACATGCTCGACTGGGCGGCGTTGGCGCTCTCGGCCGAGGCGCTGGGGGCGATGGAGGCAACCTTCGCAATGCTGACCGAGTATCTCGGCACGCGCCGGCAGTTCGGCCAGCCCATCGGCGCATTTCAGGCGCTGCAACACCGCGCTGTCGATCTGTCGATCGAGATCGAGCAGGCGCGGTCAATCACCATCGCCGCAGCCGCCGCGATGGGCGGGCCGGATCAGTCGCACCGTGCAAGCCAGGCCAAGCATCTGGTGGGCCGCATCGCGCGGCTGGTTGCGGAGGAGGCGATCCAGATGCATGGCGGCATCGCGATGACGTGGGAGTATCCGGTCAGCCACTACGCCAAGCGGCTGGTGATGATCGACCACCAGTTCGGGGATACCGACCACCATCTCGAGCGGCTGGTCGCGGCGCTTCAGTCCGCCTGACGGCCACTGCGCAGGAGACCGTCGAAAAAGCCGCTGTCGTCCTCCTCCTCTGCCGGATCCTCCGCGTCGGCGCCGCCTGTCTGATCCTCGGCGCTCATCCGCGCGATTATGCTGTCCGGCGTGACGGTGCCGATGACTTCGCCGCCGTCTTCCACGACGACCCGCCGCGCGCCGCCGGCCAGCATCTCCATCAGCTCCTTGACCGGCGTCTCGGCGGGCTGGCGAGGGCCCAGCGTCTTGGCGTTTCCGACCCCGGCCAACATCACGTCACGCGCGGTCAGCACGCCCAGCGGGTTCATGTTGGCCACGAATTCGGCCACGTAATCGCTGGCGGGCGCCGAGAAGATGTCGCGCGGGGTGCCGCATTGCACGATCCGGCCACCCTCCATGATGGCGATGCGATTGCCGATCTTGAAGGCCTCGTCCAGATCGTGGCTGACGAAGATGATCGTGCGCTTCAGGTCGCGCTGCAGGTCCAGAAGCTCATCCTGCAGCTTGGTGCGGATAAGCGGGTCAAGCGCCGAAAACGGCTCGTCCATCAAGAGGATCGGCGCATCGGTGGCGAAGGCGCGGGCAAGGCCCACGCGTTGCTGCATGCCACCCGAAAGCTCCCCCACCTTGCGCTCGGCCCAGTCCGACAGGCCCACAAGACTGAGCTGGCGGTCGACACGCGCATTGCGTTCGGTGGCCGATATCCCCGACAGCTCCAGCCCGAAGCCCACGTTTTCGCGTACCGTGCGCCATGGCAGTAGGCCGAAGGCCTGGAACACCATGGCGACGCGGGTCTGGCGGATATCGCGCAAGGTCTTGGCGTCGGCATGGGTCACATCGACCATGTGCCCGCCATCCGCCTGCACCTCGACCGAGCCGCGCGCGACGGGGTTGAGCCCGTTGACCGCCCGCAGGAGCGTGGATTTGCCCGATCCCGACAGGCCCATGAGGACGAGGATCTCGCCCTCCTCCACCTCGAGCGTGCAGTCGTGGACGCCCAGCACATGGGTGGTGGCGGTCTGGATATCCTCCCGCGTGGCGCCGTCGTCGGCCATCTCAAGTGCACGGGCCGGCGCCGGGCCGAACATGATACAGACCTCGTTGAAGCGGACGACGGTGCTCATTTCGACGGCACCCTGAGCAGACGATCGAGCAGGATCGCCACCACCACGATGATCAGCCCCGCCTCGAAACCCAGCCCCGTGTTCACCTGGTTGAGCGCGCGGACCACCGGCACGCCCAGCCCGTTGGCGCCCACGAGCGCGGCGATGACCACCATGCTGAGCGACAGCATGATCGTCTGGTTCAGCCCCGCCATGATCTGCGGCCAAGCGTAGGGCAGTTCCACCTTCCAGAGCTTCTGCCGGGGCGTGGCGCCGAAGGCGTCGGCGGCCTCCATCAGCGCGCGCGGCGTCGAGGCAATGCCCAGATGCGTGAGGCGGATCGGGGCGGGCAAGACGAAGATGACGGTGGCGACCAGACCGGGAACCATGCCGATGCCGAAAAAGACGATGGCCGGAATGAGATAGACGAAGGTCGGCAAGGTCTGCATCAGGTCGAGAACAGGCCGCATCCAGGCATAGAGCCGGGGCCTGTGCGCCGCCGCGATCCCGATCGGCACGCCAAGCCCCATGCAGACGACGCAGGCCGCCAGCACCAGTGTCAGGCTTTCGGTCGTCTCCTCCCAATAGCCCTGGTTGATGATGAAGAGAAAGCCTGCGACCAGCAAAGCCGGCATCTTCCATCCGCGATGCAGCCACCAGGTCAGCGCCGCCACGATCGCCGTGATCAGGATCGGGTGCCAGGCCTCGGGGTAGAGGTATTCGATCTCGGAACGGCGCACATCGTAGATCCAGCCGGTGTTCGGCGGCTCCTGGAGCAGCGCGAGGATCGCGTCGATGAAGATCTCGAGGCCGACAGCCATCGCGTCGAAAACACTCGCTAGATTGTTCTGCAACCAGTCGAACCCGGCCTCGGCCGCGTCGTCCACGCGAAGCTTGCATTCGCTGAGTGCTGCAAGCGCCCCGCCCTCCTCGGGCAGGCCCTCGTCACACTCGGTGAGCCAGTTCAGCATCCCCTCGGGCCCCCATGCGCAGACAGGCGGCAGGCCATAGCGTGCCGCCTGTCAGGGTTCGGTCGGTGGCTCAGAGGCCGAGCGCCTCGGACACGGCCGCCTCGGCGTCGCCGCCATCGACGGTGGTCACACCGTCCAGCCAGCCCATGACCACATCGGGGTTCGCGGCCAGCCATGCCGTCGCCGCGTCACGCGGATCCTCGCCGTCGTTCAGGATCGCGCCCATGATCTCGTTTTCCATGGCGAGGCTGAACTCGAGATTGTCGAGGAAGGTCCCGAGGTTAGGGCATTCCGCGACGAAACCGGCGCGGGTGTTGGTGTAGACGGTCGCCCCGCCCAGATCCGGGCCGAACCAGTCATCGCCACCCGTCAGGTAGGTCAGATCGAAATTGGCGTTCATCGGGTGCGGCTCCCAGCCGAGGAACACGATAGGCTCCTCCCGGTCCGAGGCGCGCGCGACCTGCGCGAGCATCCCCTGCTCGGAGCTTTCGACCACGTCGAACTCCGCATCGCCGAGACCGAAAGCATTGGCCCCGATCATGTCCATGATCAGGCGGTTGCCGTCATTGCCGGGCTCGATGCCGTAGATCTGGGCATCCAGTGCATCGCCCGCGCCGGCGATATCTGCGAAGTCCGCGATGCCCAGCGCAGCACCCGCCGCATTGGTGGCCAGCGTGTATTTCGCGCCCGTCAGGTTCGCACGCACCGTGTCGACCGTGCCCGACTCGCGGTAGGGCGCGATATCGGCCTCCATCGTCGGCATCCAGTTGCCCAGGAAGATGTCCACGTCGCCCGAGGCGAGCGACGTATAGGTCACCGGCACCGACAGCACGAGCGTCTCGGTCTCGTAGCCCAGGGCGTCGAGCACCACGGAGGTGGCCGCCGTGGTGGCGGTGATATCGGTCCAGCCGACATCCGAGAACGTGACGGTCTCGCACTCGGCAAAGGCGGCACCCGCGCCCAGCGCGCAGATGGCAGTCGCGGTCAGAAGACGTTGCATGTTTTTTCTCCCCGTGTGGCGTCGTTTTCTAATCTGAACCGGACTTCACCACCCATCAGGCCCGCTGGCAAGCGGTGAAACGAGTTGATTGACCAGTCAATCAAACCATGGCAGCACGGTTTCACGGAGGAATGCGAGTGGCAAGACCGACGGAAGCCGCCCGGCGCGACGAACTTGTGCGGGCCACGATCCACGAGATCGGGGCGGCCGGCAGTCTGGACGTGACCGTGGGACAGATCGCCAAGCGCGCCGGTGTCTCGCCCGCGCTCGCATTCCACTATTTCGGCGGCAAGGACCGACTGTTCCTCGCCGCGATGCGCGCGATCCTGTCGGTATACGGCGCCGAGGTGCGCGGCGCGCTGATCGCCGCTGGCGCCCCCCGCACGCGGCTGGAGCTGACGATCCGCGCCAGCTTCGCACCGTCGAATTTCCGGCGCGAGGTCGTCGCCGCCTGGCTGAATTTCTACGTCATGGCCGCGACCGATCCGCAGGCACGCCGGCTTCTGACGGTTTATCAGCGGCGTTTGCGGTCCAACCTCCTCTACGGGCTGCGGCCGCTGGCAGGCGCGCGCGCGCCCGAGATCGCCGAGCGCATCGCGGGCCTCATCGACGGGCTTTACCTGCGTGCGGCGCTCGATGTCGGCGCGTCGAACCCGGCTGAGGCGGCCGCCCATGTGCTTGCGGCACTCGCCTGCGAACTCGGGGATACACCATGACCCGGCCCAACATCCTGATCATCATGGTCGACCAGCTGAACGGGACCTTCTTCCCCAACGGACCCGCCGACTGGCTGCACACCCCCACCCTGAAGGCGCTGGCCGAACGTTCCACGCGCTTCACCAACGCCTACACCGCCTCGCCGCTCTGCGCGCCGGGCCGGGCAAGCTTTATGTCCGGCCGCCTGCCTTCGCGCACGCGGGTCTACGACAACGCCGCCGAGTTCACCTCGGATATCCCGACCTTTGCCCACCACCTGCGCCGCGCGGGGTACCGCACCTGCCTGTCGGGCAAGATGCACTTCGTCGGGCCCGATCAACTCCATGGGGTTGAAGAGCGCCTGACCACGGACATCTACCCGGCCGATTTCGGCTGGACCCCCGACTATCGCAAGCCGGGAGAGCGGATCGACTGGTGGTATCACAACATGGGGTCCGTCACCGGCGCGGGCGTGGCCGAGATCACCAACCAGATGGAATACGACGACGAGGTCGCCTCCCACGGTGAACAGAAGCTCTACGATCTCGCACGCGGCGGGGATGCCCGGCCATGGTGTCTGACCGTGAGTTTCACGCATCCGCACGACCCTTATGTGGCGCGGCGCGAATTCTGGAATTTGTACGAAGATTGCAACCACTTGCAGCCCGACGTTGCGGCGCTTTCCTACGAGGCTCACGACCCCCATTCGCGGCGGATCTTCGACGCCAACGACTGGCGGTCCTACGACATCACCGAGGATCACGTCGCCAGGGCCCGACGCGCCTATTTCGCCAATATCTCCTATCTGGACGCCAAGATCGCGGGGCTGCTCGACGTGCTGGACCGCACCCGACAAGAGGCGATCGTGGTCTTCGTCTCGGATCACGGCGACATGCTGGGCGAACGCGGACTGTGGTTCAAGATGAGCTTTTTCGAAGGATCGGCGCGCGTTCCGCTGATGATCGCCGCCCCCGGGCTCGAGTCCGGGCTGATCGAGACGCCCGTCTCCACCATCGACCTCTGTCCGACGCTGTGCGAGCTTGCCGGAGTCTCGATGGAGGAGGTCATGCCCTGGACCGATGGCGAAAGCCTCGTTCCGCTGGCGCGTGGCGGCACGCGGAAAAGCCCGGTCGCCATGGAATACGCCGCCGAGGCGACGATCTCGCCGATGATCGCACTACGCGCGGGCCGCTGGAAATACACCAATTGCGCGGTCGATCCCGAGCAGCTCTTCGACCTCGACGCGGATCCGCACGAGATGCGGGACCTCGCCGAGGACCCGGCGCATACCGACACGCTTGAGCGCTTTCGCGTCATGGCCGCCGCCCGCTGGGACCTCGAGGCCTTCGACGCGGAGGTACGCGACAGCCAGGCGCGGCGTCTCACGGTCTACGAGGCACTCCGCAACGGGGCTTATTTCCCATGGGATTTCCAGCCGTTGCGGGCCGCATCCGACCGCTACATGCGCAACCACATGGACCTGAACGTGCTGGAAGACAGCCAGCGCTTCCCGCGAGGAGAATGACGATGGACGTGCAGCCCAAGGCCAGCCATTTTGTGAACGGCGCGCCGATGGAGGACGCCGCAGGCGAGGCGATCCCGCTCATTTATCCCGCGACCGGGGAGCGTCTGGGGCAAGTCCACGCCGCGACCGGCGCAGTGGTGGAGGCGGCCCTTGCCTCGGCCAGGGCCGCGCAGGCGGACTGGGCGGCGATGACGGGGACCGAGCGGGGCCGCGTCCTGACCCGCGCGGCCCAGATCATCCGGGAGCGCAACCGCGCGCTTTCCGAGCTCGAGACGATGGACACCGGTAAGCCGATCTCCGAAACGCTGGTGGCCGATGCCGCAAGCGGGGCCGATTGCCTCGAATATTTCGGCGGGATGGCGGCGACTCTGACGGGCGAAACCGTCGAGCTGGGCGGCGATTTCGCCTACACGATCCGCGAACCGCTGGGCGTCTGCGTGGCCATCGGCGCGTGGAACTACCCGATGCAGATCGCCTGCTGGAAGGCCGCGCCGGCGCTGGCATGCGGCAACGCCATGGTCTTCAAGCCCTCCGAAGAAACCCCGCTAAGCGCGCTGAAACTTGCGGAAATTCTGGTGGAGGCCGGCGCGCCTTCGGGCATCTTCAACGTCATTCAGGGCGCGGCGGAAGTCGGGTCCGCGCTGATCGGGGACGCCCGCGTCGCCAAGGTCTCGCTCACCGGGTCGGTGCCCACGGGGCGCAAGGTCTATGCAGCGGCGGCCGAGGGCCTGAAACACGCCACGATGGAGCTTGGTGGTAAATCGCCCCTCATCATCTTCGAGGATGCGAATATCGAGGATGCGGTCTCGGCCGCGATCAACGCCAATTTCTATTCCACCGGGCAGGTCTGTTCGAACGGCACGCGGGTCTTCGTGCATCGCGACGTGGCGGAGGCGTTTCTTGATCGCCTGACCGAGCGGACGGCCCGCGCCGTGATCGGCGACCCGATGGACGAGGCCACGCATATCGGCCCCATGGCCTCCGAGCGGCAGCGCTCCATCGTGTTGGGATACATAGAAAAAGGTCTAGACGAAGGCGCGCGGCTGGTTCTGGGGGGCAAGACGCTGCCCGGGCCAGGCTGGTTCATCGAGCCCACGATCTTCGCCGATGTGACCGACGACATGACCATCGCGCGGGAGGAGATCTTCGGCCCCGTCATGTCGGTTCTGGGCTTCGTCACCGAGGAGGAGGTCATCGCGCGTGCAAACGCGACCGAATTCGGCCTTGCCGCCGGTGTGTTCACCCGCGACCTCGCCCGGGGCCATCGCGTGATCCGGACGCTCGAGGCCGGGACCTGCTGGATCAACCAGTACAACCTCACGCCCATCGAGATGCCCTTCGGCGGGGTGAAGGCCTCCGGCATCGGGCGTGAGAACGCGCGCGCCGCGATCGAAGCCTACAGCCAACCCAAGGCGGTGTATGTGGGCCTCACACCCGTGGAGGCGCCGTTTTGATACTCACAGGTTATCCACATGGGCATAACCTTGAAAATGACGTGTATTCATATGCTTAACATAAATTCCAAATGTGGACAAAAGATCGGAGCGGGATCGTGACCGAAGCCGATTACATCGTGATCGGCGCAGGCTCGGCCGGCTGCGCCATTGCCTTCCGCCTCGCCGAGGCCGGGCACAAGGTGCTGGTGATCGAGCATGGCGGCACCGATGCCGGCCCGTTCATCCGGATGCCCGGCGCGCTGTCCTACCCCATGAACATGAAGCGCTATGACTGGGGCTACGTGACCGAACCCGAGCCGCATATGGGCGGCCGCCGCATGGCCTGCCCGCGCGGCAAGGTGATCGGCGGGTCGTCTTCGATCAACGGCATGATCTACGTGCGCGGCCATGCCCGTGACTTCGACACCTGGGCGGAAATGGGCGCCGACGGCTGGGCCTACGCGGATGTGCTGCCCTATTTCCGGCGCCTCGAGCGGTGGCACGGGACAGAGGGCGACGCGTCCTGGCGCGGCACGGACGGGCCCCTGCACATCACACGAGGCGAGCAGAAAAACCCGCTTTTCCATGCCTTTACCGAGGCTGGGGCGGCGGCGGGCTATGGCCGCACGGCGGATTACAACGGCGAGCGGCAGGAAGGCTTCGGCGCGTTCGAGCGCACGATCTGGCAAGGGCGACGCTGGTCGGCGGCCGACGCCTATCTGCGCCCGGCGCTTGCAAGCGGCAACTGCACGCTTTTGCGCGGCCTCGTGGACCGGATCGAGATCAGCGACGGGCGCGCCAGCGGCGTGCGGCTGTCGGACGGCCGCCTGATCACGGCACGCGGCGAGATCGTGCTGGCCGCAGGGGCGATCAATTCGCCGAAAATTCTCATGACCAGTGGAATTGGCCCGGCCAAACATTTGTTGGAAAACGGCATTCCCGTTGTCGCGGATCGGCCCGGCGTGGGTCAGAACCTCCAGGATCACCTGGAGATGTACATCCAGTTCGCCGCGAGGGAACGGATCAGCCTCGCCCCTTACTGGTCGCTCTGGGGCAAGGCGTTCGTCGGGGCGCAATGGGTGCTGTCGCGCAAAGGTCTCGGCGCGTCGAACCAGTTCGAGGCCTGCGGCTTCATCCGGTCCCGTGAGGGCATCGCCTATCCCGACATCCAGTTCCACTTCCTGCCCATCGCCGTGCGTTACGACGGCTCGACGGTGGCGCAGGGCCACGGGTTCCAGGCCCATGTGGGGCCGATGCGCTCGCTCAGCCGGGGACGCGTCGCGCTGCGGGGGTCGGACCCGCAAACGCCGCCGTCGATCCTGTTCAACTACATGAGCCACGAGCAGGACTGGGAGGAGTTCCGCCGCGCCATCCGCCTGACGCGCGAGATCATGGCGCAAGCACCGATGGAGCGTTACGCAGGCGAGGAAATCCTGCCCGGTGCCGCGGCCTCCGACGACGACGCCCTCGACGACGCGATCCGCGAACATGCCGAAAGCGCCTATCACCCCTGCGGCACCTGCCGGATGGGGCGCGCGGACGACCCGATGGCCGTGGTCGACCCAAAGACGCGGGTGATCGGCGTCGAAGGCCTCCGGTTGGCGGATTCCTCGATCTTTCCGCAGATCACCAACGGTAACACCAACGCGCCCTCGATCATGGTGGGCGAAAAGGCGGCCGATCACATCCTCGGGCGGCCGATGCTGGCGCGCGACAACCGCGCGCCGTGGATCGCGCCCGACTGGCAGAACGCGCAGCGGGAGTCTGAGGCCGAGCCGAGCCTCGTCTGAAACTCATATGTCGCCGATGCGAAGGACCCGGCCGAAGGGTGGCGCGTCGACCTCATGCCGTCCGGGCACGGCCCAGAGCACAGGGACGCGCGGCGCGGGCCCGAACGGCGCGTCTAGATCGGTCAATATGACCGCGATCGAGGGGTTCAATCGAGCCGCCGCCTCCAGCACAGGCGCGAAATCCGTGCCTCCCCCGGTCCGAAGCACGATGTCGCGCAGCCCCCGCCAACCGGCATTGTCGAGCCGCCGGGCCTCGTGCACCGTGTCGTCGAAGGCCAGAAGATGCGCCGCCGCCCCGGTGCGGCGGACGATGCCCTCGGCCTCGGCCAAGAACAGCGACAGGGTCAGCGGGTCGATGGAACTGGAGGTGTCCAGCCCGATGGCGATGCGCGGCCGGTCGGATTGCCGCGCGCGGCCGGGCTGAAACGCGGGCTCGGGGCGGCCATGGGCCTGCGCCTCGGCCATCATGGCGACCCACGCGCCCGCCGGACGACGGTGCGACGGGCGCGGCCGGTCGATCAGCGCGCGGGCGAGGATGCCGCGCAGGACGACCTCCCACGCAGTTTCCGCAGGCGCCATGTCGGCGAGGATCGCGCCCAGCCGCCCGACGCCTGTGCCCGCCTTGCGCCCGGCCTCCAGCGCACGGAGCAGCTGGTTGCGCCAGTCCGCGGTCTGCTGCCGTTCGCCCTCGTCATCGGGCTCGCCAAGGCTCAGGTCCTGCGCGAAGCCTCGCGTCACGCCCCAGTCGCGCGCCTTTTCGGCCAGACGCGCGTCGGAATGGAGCAGCATGGCCAGCCGGTCGGCATCCCAGTCGGCCAGCGCGTCAACCGGCGATTTCGCGGGGCGGCCGATCTCTTCCAGCAGGTCGGTCAGCGTCACCGCAGGACGCGGCAATCCGTGCTCCGCCAGAAGAAGCGTCTCGTTGATGATCCCGTCGGCGGCGAGACCGTAGAGCGAGGCGTCGAAGCGCGGGCCCAGCCGCTCGGCCAGCCCCGCCTGCCGGTTCGCGTGGCGCAGCGCGACGTGGAGGACGTGATGGGCAGCGAGGCCGACCTGTTCGGCGAGGCCCAGCGCGGCGAAGCCCGGCCCGTAGACGATCGTGTCGCCCATGGTGCGCGTGGCCCCCTCCCCGTCGCGGTGCCCGCACCAGAGCGACAGGACGGCAAGCGCCGGGTCGACCTCGCCCAGATGGGCAAGTGCACGGGCGGCGCGGGTGGAGTGGGATTTCACAGGCCAGCCGCCTCGCGTTCGCGGGCGTAGTCGGCATAGGCGTCAGAGCGGGCGAAGACGTCCTGCCAGCCCTTTTCCAGCGCCCGCCCGATCAGAAGCTCGAAGCCGAAGCTCGCCAGTTCCGAGAGCGGCAGCGCCCGGTGCGCGGGGCCGCACATGCCGCGCATGTCGGCGAGGATCTCGATGCCTGCCGGAAGCGTCGGCTCGTCCACCGCGCCGATCAGCCCGTAGATCAGCGCGGTAAGGCCATGGAGGCTCTGCGGATACATCTCGGCCCGCTCGGCGCGCGGCGCGGCGAGCATGGCTGCGACCTGGACCGAGGCCTCGATCTCGTCCGCGATCAGCGCGAACTCGGCCGCCGCAGCCTCGCCCACGGTGCCTGCGACCATCACCTGCCGCGCCGCGCGGTCGGGCACGGCGTGGAGGATCTGGCTGACCCTCGTCCAGCTTCGGGGTGTGCAGGCGATGGCATGGCCCCGGCGGAGCGCGTCCTCGGTCGTCTCCAGAAGATCGGGGCGCCCGCGAAGGAAGGCCGCGACAGCCGGGTGGATGCCTGCGCCGGGCGCGTAGGCGGTCAGCCAGTCATCGGCGTCGGCCTGCACGATCATGTGGATCAGCCGGTCCGACAGCGCCGTGCCCATCTCGTAGGCGATCGCGCCGTCCTCGACCATGTTGCCGGCGGCAACGATGAAAACGCTGTCGGGCAGGCGGTGCCGGCCCACGCGCCGCTCCTGCAACAGCCCGTAGACCGTGGGCTGCAGAGTGGGTGCGGCGGCGGTCAGCTCATCGAGGAACAGGATCGCCGGGCGGTCGGGATCGTCGGGCAGATCCTCGGGCCGGTACCAGACGGTGCGCGCCGTCTCATGGTCGTAGAAGGGCAGGCCGCGCAGGTCCTGCGGCTCGATCGTGGTCAGGCGCAGATCGTAGAGCGTCGCCCCTTTGCGGGCGGCAAGCGTCTGGACAAGCTCGGTTTTCCCGACACCCGGCCGGCCATGCAGCATCCAGCTGACCTGCAGCCCGCCCGTTGCCTGGGCGGCCCAGCCCTGATCGAGAACCTTCAGCGCCTCACCGGCCGATACGCTGCGTGCATTGATCGCCATCGCCTATGCCTCCGCCGGTTCGGGCCCGGCCGTGGCGCGCTCTTTCAGGGCGGCGGCGAGGCGGGCATGGGCGGATACGCTGCGCGCCTCGATCCGCACCTCTCGGATGGGTTGCCCCTCGCGCATGTTGGCGGCGTGGAGCATCCGTTCGGTCAGGTCCTCGTCGAAGAGCGTCTCCTGAAGGATCGCGCGATCCTCGGCGTCGAGGTCGAGCACATGCGGCTCCGGCACGGCAGACTGGACTGACACGAGCGTGAGCGGGGGAACGCGCGCAAGTTCGGACTGTTCGGCGATGAGCATGATCTCCCCCTCCGCGATGCCGCGCCGCGCCGCGATCCGGCGAAGCGCGGCGCGCGCGCGGAAGGTGAAGGCGTCCAGCCGCCGCGCCACCTCGTCCTCGGTCACCAGTCGCTTGCGCGCGCGGTCGGACAGGCGCAGGACGCGCATCTCGACCACCGCGATGACGAGGACCATGGCCAGCGGCGCCTGCGTCACCGGCAGGGCGAGGTCATTGGACATGAAGGGGAAGGCGATGAAGGGCACCAGCGCCGCGATGTAACGCAGGAACTGGATCTCGAGGATCAGCCGCGCCCAGAGGCCGAGGCCCGCGCCCTTCGGCACAAGCTGCACCCGGCCGAAGAACTTCTTCGGCAGCGACCGGGTTTCCAGCACACCGGCATTGGCAATCGTCTGCGGCGCAACGATAAGCATCTTCGCCACCTCCCACCCGGAACCTTAGCGCAAAGCGGCGCGGCGCCAAGCGACCCGCTGGATCGGTGTGCCGGGATGGGGTAGAGCGTGGTCGAATTCGGTTGATGCGTTTTTCTCGGAGGTCCCATGGACGCGCTTTCCACCCCGCTCACCTGTTTCAAGGCCTATGACATTCGCGGCCGGCTGGGGGACGAGTTGAACCCCGACATCGCCTATCGCGTGGGCCGGGCCTTCGCCGAGGTGATGAAGGCGCGTCGCGTGGTGATCGGCCGCGACGTGCGCCCTTCCTCGGAGGAGCTGTCGCAGGCGCTGGCGCGCGGCCTCGTCGATGCCGGTGTCGAGGTGCTGGACCTTGGCCTGTCCGGCACCGAGGAGACGTATTTTGCCGTCACCCATCTGGACGCCGATGGCGGCATCTGCGTCACCGCCTCGCACAACCCGATGGATTACAACGGGATGAAGATGGTTCAGCGCGGCTCCGCCCCGATCGGCACGGCGGACGGGATGGACGCGATCAAGGCACTGGCCGAAAGCGGCGATTTCGCGGGCGACGTGGCGGGCGGCAAGGTGACGGACGTGTCCGACACGCGGGCAGCCTATGTGGCCAAGCTGATGGAATTCGTCGATGTCTCGGCACTGACGCCGATGAAGGTGCTGGTGAATGCCGGGAACGGCGCGGCGGGGCCGAGTTTCGACGCCATCGCGGACGCCCTCGCCAAGGCCGGCGCGCCGCTCGAGTTCATCCGCGTCGATCACGAACCCGATGGCAGCTTCCCGAACGGTATACCGAACCCCCTGCTGGACGAGAACCAGCCCAAGACGGCGGGGCCGGTTGTCGCGCATGGTGCTGATATCGGCGTCGCATGGGACGGCGATTTCGACCGTTGCTTCTTCTTCGACCACGAAGGCGGCTTCATCCCGGGCGAATACGTGGTGGGCCTGCTGGCCGAGGCCTTCCTCGCCAAGGAACCGGGCGAGAAGATCGTCCATGACCCCCGCGTGGTCTGGGCCACGCAGGCAATCATCGAAGAGCTCGGCGGCGACGCGATCCAGTCGCGCTGCGGCCACAGCCATATCAAGCAGGTCATGCGGGATACCGGCGCGATCTACGGCGGCGAGATGTCGGCGCATCACTATTTCCGCGACTTCATGGCCTGCGACAGCGGCATGATCCCGTGGCTGCTGGTGGTCGAACTGATCTGCCGCCGCGGCGAGAGCCTGAAGGACATGATGGCCGAGCGCCGCGCCGCCTACCCGTCCTCGGGCGAGGTGAATTTTCGCGTCGAGGACGCCAAGACCGTGATCGCGCGGATCGAGAACAACTACGCCCCGAAGGCCGAGGCGCGCGACGACACGGACGGCCTGTCGCTAAGCTTCGGGGACTGGCGCTTCAACCTGCGCGCGTCGAACACCGAGCCGCTTCTGCGGCTGAACATCGAGGCGCGCGGCAAGCCGGAGCTCGTGGCCGAGAAACTGGCCGAGCTGCGCGGTGTGATCGAGGCCTAACGCGCCAGCGCAAGCAGGCCCGTCACGTCGAGATGGGCCTCCATATGCGCCGCGAGCGCATCGAGCGTGGCCTCGACGCCCGCGCCATAGGACTGCCCGCTCGCGGCCACGCCGAACCCGGCGAGCCACGCGGCGCGAAAGCCGTCGTCGCGGAACATGCCGTGCAGGTAGCTGCCCTGCACCCGGCCCGTGGCATCCTCCGCGCCTTCCGGCGCGCCGGCCACATGGGCGAAGGGCCGCGTCCGATCCGCCCCCTCGGTCCGGCCGATATGGATCTCGTAGCCTTGGAACGCCCGCCCGGTCGCGGCGTGCACCGCGTTGACCTCCGTCAGGCGCTTTTCCGGCGTCATCACCGTGACGACCTGCAAGAGCCCCAGGCCCTCCGTCGCCCCCGGCACCCCCTCGATCCCCTCGGGGTCGTCCACGATGCGGCCCAGCATCTGGTAGCCCCCGCAAATGCCCAGCACATGCCCGCCCCGCCGGACATGCGCCCTGAGGTCGATGTCCCAGCCCTCCGCGCGCAGGAAGGCCAGATCGCCGCGCGTGGATTTCGTCCCCGGCAGGATCACGAGGTCCGCATCGCCGGGGATCGCGCGCCCCGGGCCCAACATGGTCAGCCGCACCCCCGGCTCCTGCTTCAGCGGGTCGAGATCGTCGAAATTCGCGATCCGCGACAGCGCGAGGCAGACGATGTGAAAGCCGCTCGGCCGCTCTGGCGCGTCGAGGTCCAGCGCATCCTCCGCCGGCAGCCGCCAGGCGTCCGCGAACCAGGGCAACACGCCGAAGCCGCGCCAGCCTGTCTGCGCTGCGATCCGGGCATACCCGTCGTCGAACAGGCGCGGGTCGCCGCGAAAGCGGTTGATCAGAAAACCCTCGATCCGGGCGGCGTCATCCGGGTCCAGCACCGCCTGCGTGCCCACGATCTGCGCGATCACGCCGCCCCGGTCGATATCGCCGGCCAGCACGACCGGAACGCAAGCGGCCTCGGCGAAACCCATGTTGGCGATATCACGCGCGCGCAGGTTGACCTCCGCCGGGCTGCCCGCGCCTTCCACGATCACAAGATCATGCCCCGCCTTCAGCCGTTCGAAGCTGTCCAGCACCGGGCCCATCAACCGCCCCTTCAGTGCACCGTAATCCCCGGCCTCCGACCGCATCAGCCGCCTTCCCTGCACGATGACCTGCGCGCCGGTATCGGTCTCGGGCTTCAACAGGACAGGGTTCATGTCGGTCTGCGGAGCCAGACCGGCCGCAAGCGCCTGCAGCGCCTGCGCGCGCCCGATCTCGCCGCCATCGGCGGTCACGGCGGCGTTGTTCGACATGTTCTGCGGCTTGAACGGGGCCACGTCGATCCCGCGCGCCCGCGCCGCCCGCACCAGCCCCGCCACGAGCAGCGACTTGCCCACGTTCGAGCCCGTGCCCTGGATCATCACCGCGCGGTCCATGTCGCTCCTCCGCCTTGCCGACGTCCCGTCTGGCACGGGGCCGGGGTGGCGTCCAGCGGCGGGTCTGGACTTGGCCCGGCGCCTGCCCCAAGGTCGCGTCCGAGATGGAATACGATCTGGTCATCAAGGGCGGGCGCGTGGCCACGGCCGAAACGGTCTTCGCCGCCGACATCGCCATATCGCAGGGCAGGATCGCGGCCGTCGGCAGCGGTCTGACCGGCACTCGATCCATCGACGCGGACGGAATGATCGTGACCCCGGGCGGTGTCGATCCCCATTGCCATATCGAACAGATGTCCGGCATGGGCCTGATGAACGCCGACACGTTCGAAACCGCCACCCGCTCGGCGGCCATGGGCGGCACGACATCGGTGATTTCCTTCGCCGCGCAGGCGAAGGGCCAGCGCCTCTCTGAGGCCGCCGCCGACTATGCCGCGAGGGGCGCGCGCGGGGCGGCCATCGACCACGCCTTCCACCTGATCCTCGCGGACACGCAGGCGCCGGACTACGAGGCTGATCTCGCGAGCCTCATCGCGCAGGGCCATCGCTCCCTCAAGGTCTTCACCACCTACAATATCGGCCTCGATGACGGCGATATCCTGCGCGCGCTCAGCATCGCGCGGGACGCCGGCGCGCTCACCTGCATCCATGCCGAGAACGACGCGATCATCGCCGAGGCGCGCGCGCACCTTCTGGCCGACGGCCGCACCCGTCCCATCGACCACGCCGCCTCCCGCCCGCGCGCGGCCGAGATCGAGGCCGTCGCCCGCATGTGTCGCCTGGCCGGGGAGGCCCGCGCCCCGGTCATGATCTTCCACGTCTCGACCGCCGAGGCCGTGGCCGAGATCCGCGCCGCCCGCGCCCGCGGCGCCCCCGTCTGGGCCGAGACCTGTCCCCATTACCTCTTCCAGACCGAAGAGGTGCTCGACCGCCCCGGCCTCGAAGGCGCGAAATGGATGTGCTCGCCGCCCCAGCGGACGCATGCCGATCAGGAGGCGCTGTGGGCCGGGCTCGCCCGCGGCGATCTGCAGCTCGTATCCTCCGACCATGCGCCCTACCGCTTCGACGAAACCGGCAAGCTTTCGGGCGGGCCCGACGCGCCCTTCCCCGCGATCGCCAACGGCATGCCGGGGCTGGAGGTGCGCCTGCCGCTGATGTTCGACGCCATGGTGAGCCGGGGC
Source organism: uncultured Roseicyclus sp. (assembly GCA_964578115.1). Taxonomy (GTDB): domain Bacteria; phylum Pseudomonadota; class Alphaproteobacteria; order Rhodobacterales; family Rhodobacteraceae; genus Roseibacterium. The sequence goes on along the minus strand of CAZOBK010000048.1, from coordinate 3,658 downwards.
CGCCTCGGCCTCACGAAGTTCGTGGAGCTGACCGCCACGGCCCCCGCGCGGCTCTACGGGCTCGCCACCAAGGGCCATATCGCGCCCGGTTACGACGCCGACCTCACGCTCTGGGACCCTTCCCGCACGGTCACCTACGGGGCCGACGACCTCCACGACAACGTGGGCTACAACCCGTGGGAGGGGCACGGCGTCACCGGCTGGCCGGTGCATGTCTTCCTGCGTGGCCACCGGATCGTGGAGAACGGCACGTATCAAGGCGCCCCCGGCGCGGGCCAATGGCTCCACCGCGCCACCATCGGGACCGAGCCGCGAGACATCACAGGACGCCCAAAATGACCCGGCCCGACAGCCCCAACATCCTTGCCATCACCTTTCTCTATTACAAGGATCTGGCCCGCGCCGAGGCCTTCTACCGCGACGTGATGGGCTTTCCGCTGGCGATCGACCAGGGGGGCCTCGCCAAGATCATGAAGATCTGCGACGGCGCCCATGTGGGCCTCGTGGACGAGGCGCATGGCATGCACAAATGGGCCGAAACGCGCCCCGTTCAGCTCTGCATCCGGGTGGAAGACGTCGACGCCTGGTACGCCTACGCCAAGGCGCAGTCGCTGCCGAACCTCTCCCGGCTTTTCGTCAACGACACCATCGGCATCCGCGCCTTCGTCTTCGAGGACCCCGAGGGCTACCAGATCGAGATCCAGCAGGCGACGAAGCCCGGCGCCTGAAACCAGATCATGAGCACGCTCTACGTCATCAACCCCAATTCCTCGCAAACCGTGACCGACGGGATAGACGCGGCCCTCGATCCGCTGCGCCCGATGGCGGACGGCATGGGCGTGAAGATCAGCTGCCTCACCCTCGCAGAAGGCCCGCCCGGCATCGAAAGCCAGGCGCAGGCCGACCTAGTGATCCCGCCGCTCCTTTCGCTCGCCGAAACGCTGGAAGACGCCGCCGGCTTCGTCATCGCCTGTTTCGGCGATCCGGGCCTGCACGCGCTCCGCGACCGGACGGCCAAACCCGTTCTTGGTATCCAGGAGGCCGCCGTCGCCACCGCCCTCACCCTCGGCCAGCGCTTCGGCGTCGTCGCGATCCTGCCCGCCTCCATCCCCCGCCACCGTCGGGCCTTCGGCGCCATGGGCGTCATGGACCGCTTCGCCGGCGACCGGGCCCTTGGCCTCGGCGTGGCGGCGCTTGCCGACGAGACCACCACGCTTGCCCGCATGACCGAGGTCGGCACGCAGCTCCGCGACCTTGACGGCGCCGAGGTGCTGATCCTCGGCTGCGCCGGCATGGCGCGCTACCGCCCCGCGCTGGAAACCGCGCTCGGCCTGCCCGTGATCGACCCCTGCCAGGCCGCGACCGCCACCGCGCTCGGCCGCATCGCCCTCGACCAGACCCACAATCCAGATCACCGGCCCGGAGACCTTCATGCTCGATGAAACCGCCAAAGGCGTCTTCACCATCGCCGTCACCCCCTTCCTGCCCGACGGCGCGCTCGACCTTGCCAGCATCGACAGCATGGTCGACTTTTACGAGGACAAGGGCGCGACTGGCCTGACCATCCTCGGCATGATGGGCGAGGCCGGGAAGCTGTCCGCGGAGGAAAGCGTCGAGGTCGTGACCCGCGTCACCGCGCGCGCCTCGGTGCCCGTCGTCGTGGGCGTCTCTGCGCCGGGGCTCGCCGCCATCGGCACGCTTGCGAAAACCGCGATGGACAAGGGTGCCGCCGGTGTCATGGTCGCGCCCCAGTCCGGGCTCAGGTCCGACGAGCAGATCCTCGGCTATTTCGCCAATGTGGCCGAGGTGCTGGGCGACATCCCCTGGGTCTTGCAGGACTTCCCGCTGGTCACCGGGGTCGAGATGTCCGCCTCCGTCTGCCTGAAGATCTTCGCCGACCACCCTGCTTGCGTCATGCTGAAACACGAGGCCTGGCCGGGGCTGGAAAAGATCTCCACCCTGCGCCGTGCCGAGGCGACCGGCGCGCGCCGCGTCTCGATCCTCTGCGGCAATGGCGCGCAATTCCTGCTCGAGGAGATGATCCGCGGCGCCGATGGCGCGATGACCGGCTTCGCCTACCCCGAGATGATGGCCGACATGGTGCGCCTGATGCAGACGGGCGAGGAAACCGCCGCCCGCGATCTCTTCGACGCCTACCTGCCGCTCATCCGCTACGAGGCGCAGCCGGGCCTCGGCCTCGCCATCCGCAAGCACACGCTCGCCCGCCGCGGCGCCATCGCGCATGCCACCGCGCGCAAACCCGCGCCCGCGCTCTCGCCCGAGTCCATCGCCGAGATCGAGACCCTCATCGCCCGGCAGGCGGCGCGGCTCGCCGCACTGTCCTGACCCCCTTCTTCATCCTGGCGAAAAACTCCGGGGGAGCGAAGCGTGGGGGCAGCGCCCCCGAAGGCGCGGCTGAGCGGCTCCCCGGAACGGGGGGCCGAAGTCGCGCCTCCCCCCTCCGCCCTCAGGACGCCATGCGCGACCCGTCCCCGGGCCGCACCGCCTGCGCCACGATGCCCGCATCGAACAGCGCCGCGATCTCGACATCCGACAGCCCCGCGACGTCGCCCAGGATCTCCTCCGTATGCTCGCCCAGCACCGGCGCGCGCACCGGCGCCTCGCGCGCCTCGCCCGTGAAGGCCATGGGCGTACCCGGGACCCGGTAGGCGCCGATCCCCGGCTGTTCGAGACGGCTGAACATCGGATTCGCGAGCGACAGGTCCGGGTCCTCCGCAAGAGCCGTGGCGAAGTCGCGGAAGATCGACCATGTCACGCCCGCCTCGTCGAACATCCTGGCGAAGTCGTCCACCTTGCGCGCCGCGAACCATGGCTTCAGGATCGCCGTGATCGCGTCGCGGTGCCGCCAGCGTGCTCCCTCGTCCGACAGGCTCTCGCTCAGCCGCGTCTCCAGCGCCGCCATCTCCTCGCGCGTGCCCGTGACGTTCAGAAGGCCCCGCCATTGCCGGTCGGTCAGTCCGATCACCATGACCCTCTGCCCATCGGCACAGACAAAATCCTGCCCGTAGGCACCATAAAGCGCGTTGCCCGATTTCTCGCGCGAGACCCCGTTCACCTCAACCTCGCCGATGATGCCCAGATGCCCCAGCATCGCGGCCGCGACATCCTTGAGCGACAGTTCCACGCCCGAGCCCTGCCCCCTGCGCAGACGCTTACGCTCGGCGGCCAGAAGCGCCGTCACCACCATGTTGCCCGCGATGCAGTCCCAGGCCGGCAGGACATGTGCCACCGGCTCCGTCGTGCCGACCGGCCCCGTGGCATCGGGGAAGCCAAGCGACGGGTTGACCGTGTAGTCCACGGCGGGCCGCCCGTGCCGGTCGCCCATCAGCGTGACCATGCACAGGTCCGGCCGCCGCGCCGAGAGCGTCTCGTAATCCATCCAGCCGCGTACCCGCAGGTTGGTGATGAAAAGCCCAGCATCCTCGCCGGGCGCGGTGATGATCTCCGAGATGATCTCGCGCGCGCGGGGGTTCTTCATGTCGATCGCGATCGACCGCTTGCCCTTGTTCAGGCCCGCCCAGAACAGGCTCTGGCCGTCTGTCGTCACCGGCCAGCGGCCCGTGTCGAGCCCACCCTCCAGCCGGTCGAAGCGGATCACGTCCGCGCCCATCTGCGCCAGCGTCATGCCGGCGAGCGG
>CAZOBK010000047.1:12196-28687 GCA_964578115.1 uncultured Roseicyclus sp. | reverse complement strand
TTCCGGCGGCGCACCACCGCGGGCGACGGACCTTGCCTCAAAGCCGGGCCACAGCCTGTGGTCCCTGATGGAGGGCCGCCAGACGGCTCGATATTTGGGCTATGTCGGGCCTCGCGATCCGCCGGACGCAAGCCGGCAGAGCGCGAGTTCCCCGGCGTTGGCGCAAAAAACGCGCTTGCCGAACACTTCGATGAAGACAAGTATTGAGAAATGACCACCTTGACCCTGCACCCGCCCCGCCCCTCGCTGGCCGTCATCGGCCATGCAATCATCGAGACCTTCCGGCGCGCGCCGATCCGCGATCTGACCCTCGCCGCGGCGATCGTGGTTGCGGCCTCGGTCGTCGTCCATGCGGACGAACGGTTTCCGGACTGGATCCCCGATGCGCTGAGCTTCCCCGACGATGCCGAGGTCGTCACCGACCGTTCAGTCGGCTCAAGCATCCGGTTGTTCTCGATCTCGACCCAGGCCGATGTGGACGCCCTGCTCGCCGACTGGGAGAATGAGCTGAACGAGAACGGCTATCCGGTCACGCAGGAAGCGGGGGAGCTTCTGGACCAGTCCATCGAGTTCACCGGTCCGGGCATTGCGAACGCAAAGATCATCGTGGCACCAACCACAGACGGCGCCAGAAGCCTGATCGAATTCGACGCCACGCTGAACTGACGGACCGCGGTGCGGTGACAAGGCGCGCAGTTACTGCAGAAGTCGTTTTGACGGGCACCGGCCGGGAAAGCCGGGGGCACGGCGCTGCACGAAGCGGGCAGCCTGCCGGTTGATTGTTCGGCGCGCCTCGCCCGATCACATCCGGAACGAGGCCTGCACCTCTTCAGCAGTCGTTTCTTCCTTTCTGGCCGAAAAGATCGACTGCCCCCGGTTCAGGACATAAAACATGTCCGCAAGCTCGAAGGCGAAGTCGAAATACTGCTCGACCAGAACGATGGCCATGTCCCCGTCACGTCGCAGGCGGCGGATCACGTCACCGATCAGCTTGATGATATTGGGTTGAATACCCTCTGTCGGCTCATCCATCAGCAAGAGGCGTGGACGCGTGACAAGGGCGCGCCCGATCGCGAGCTGCTGCTGCTGCCCTCCGGACAGGTCGCCCCCGCGCCGGTGTTCCATCTCCTTCAGGACCGGGAACATCTCGTAGATCCGCTCTGGCACCTGACGCTCGGCCCGGGGCAGGCAGGCCAGCCCCGTCTCGAGGTTCTCGCGCACGGTCAGCAGCGGAAAGATCATCCGCCCCTGCGGCACGTATCCGACCCCCATGCGGGCCAGTTTGTGCGCCGGCAGTCTCGGCAGGCTCTGGCCATCCAGGATCAGATCGCCCCCCGAATAGGCATGGGTGCCGGAGATCGCTTTCATCAACGAGGTCTTGCCGACGCCGTTGGTGCCCATGATGCAGGTGACTTCGCCGACCGACGCCGTGATCGAGATGCCGTTGAGGATCCGGCTGCCGCCGTAGTGAAGCGTGAGGTCGCGGGTCTCCAGCATGCTCAGCGCCCCAGATAGACTTCGATGACACGCTGATCGGCCATCACGTGATCGAGCGTCCCCTCGGCCAGGACCGAGCCCTCGTGCAGGACCGTCACCCGGCAATCGAGGCGGCGGACGAATTCCATGTCGTGCTCGACGACGACGACCGCATGGCTTTCGGCCAGACGCTTCAGAAGCGCCGTGGTGTGCGCGCGTTCCTCGGATGTCATGCCCGCCGCCGGCTCGTCGACCAGAAGCAGCCTCGGATCCTGCGCCAGCAGCATCCCGATCTCCAGCCATTGCTTCTGACCGTGGCTCAGGATGCCCGCCTGCATCTCCAGATGATCCGACAGGCCGATCTCGGCGGCGATCGCGGCGATGCGGGCGCGATCCTCGTCGGTGACCCGATCCATGATCGCCGCCAGCGGCCCGCGCGGCTTTTTCAACGCGACCCGCAGGTTTTCGCGCACGGATTGATCCTCGAACACCGTCGGGCGCTGGAATTTCCGGCCAATCCCCGCCTGAGCGATCTGCGCCTCGGACATCGATAGAAGTGAATGGCCCATCTCTCCCCAGCGCACGGTGCCGCTGTCGGGGCGGGTCTTGCCGGTCACGATGTCCATGAAGGTGGTCTTGCCCGCGCCGTTCGGCCCGATCACGGCCCGCAGTTCCGGCAGACCGATCTGAAAGCTGAGATTGTTGATCGCGCGGAACCCGTCGAAGGTGACGGAGATGCCCTGCACCTCGAGAAGCGAATTCATGTGCGATCCTCCTTGGGCGCCTTTCGCACGACGTAGTCGACCAGCCCGCCAAGCCCCTTGGGCGCGAAAAGCGTGACCATCACGAAGCCCAGCCCCAGCAGGACCGGCCACCAGTCGACCCATTCGATGGTGAAAGCGCCAAGGTCGATGTCGGGCGCCCTGCCCCCGGTGAAATAGGTCGACAGGAGCGAGACCACCGCCGCACCGATCACGGCGCCGTAAAGCCGCCCGCGCCCGCCGATGGCGACCCAGACGGCAAGGTAGATCGACGCGATCGGCGCGATTTCGTCGGGGTTGATGATGCCCGCCTGCGGGTAGTAGAGCGCGCCCGCGATGCCGCAAAGAATACCGGTCAGCGTAAAGACGAAGAGCTTGTAGACCTCGACCCGGTAGCCGAGGAAGCGCACCCGCTGCTCGTCGTCGCGGATGCCGCGGATGATGCTGCCGAACTTCCCCGACACCAGCCACGCCGCGCCGACATAGCTGAGGCCGAGCGCGACGGCGGAGGCCCAGAAGAACCAGATCGAAATGCGATCCTGCCCGATATCCCCTGCTCCGGGAATGTTCTGCAATCCCGAGAGGCCGTTGTTGCCGCGCAGACCGGTGTCGTTCTGGAACAGGTAGAGCGACAGGGCCAGCGTCATGGCCTGCGTCAGGATCGACAGGTAGACACCCGTGACGCGGCTACGGAACGCGAGCCAGCCGAAGACCAGCGCCAGAAGGCCAGGCACGGCTACGATCAGCAGCAGCGTCAGAAAGAGGCTGTCCGAGGCCGCCCACATCCATGGCCAGTCCTCGGCCCCCACGACGCTGAAGATCTGCAGCGCGGTCGCGTCACTGATCTCGGCCTCGGTCGGCGGAATCGGGGCCTGGGCGAGGTTGGCGCGCACGACCGCGTCGGTCCGGGCCGTCATCAGCCACATGCCGATGACGTAGCCACCCAGGCCGAAAAAGGCGAAGTGGCCCAGCGATAGGATGCCGCAATAGCCCCAGACAAGATCCATTGCGAGCGCGGCGAGGCACAGGCACAGCGTCATGCCCAGCACCTTGGTGAAGCTGACCGACAGCGCCCCGGTGCCGTAAGCCTCCGACAGGATGGTCACTCCCAGCGCGAAGACGGTCAGAAGGCCGATGAAGATCGGAACGGAGCGGTTGCGGGAGAAGACCGACATCGGCTCAATCCCCCGCCGCGCGGCCCTTGAGGGCGATGATGCCTCGGGGCCGGAACTGGATGAAAAGGATCACGAACAGGATCATGTAGGTCTGCGCCGCCAGCGTGTTGGTGGGGTTCAGCCACTCGATCGCCTTCTGCAGGCCACCGATCATGCCCGCGCCGATCAGCGTGCCGAAGATGTTGCCCACCCCGCCGACGACGACCGTCATGAAGCTCTGCACGATGTAGTTGGCGCCCATGTCGGGCGTCACCTGTGCGAAGAGCCCGATGGCCACACCCGCGATCCCCGCGATGCCGGAGCCGAGGCCGAAGGTCAGCATGTTGATCCGGTCGGGATTTATCCCCATCGACGCGGCCATGCGCGGGTTTTGTGTAACGGCGCGCACCTCCAGCCCCAGCCGGGTCCGGTTGAGGATCAGCCAAAGCACCACGAAGAAGACCACGCCGAGAAGAAAGATCGCGATGCGGATCGAGCTGATCGAGACGACGTCGTTGAGCGTCACGGACCCCGCCAGCCAGTCGGGCGGCGTGAAGGGCCGCGCCTGCGTGCCGAATATCTGGCGCACGATCTGCTGCAGTGCGATCGAGATGCCGAAGGTCGCAAGCAGTGTCTCGAGCGGGCGATGATAGAGCCAGCGGATGACGGAACGCTCCATCAGCACCCCAAGCGCGAAGGTCACGGCGAAAGCCAGCGGAAGCGCCACGACGATGGACACCGTGTAATCCGCGATCACGGTCTGCACGACGTAGCCCGTGTAGGCGCCGATCATGATGAATTCGCCATGGGCCATGTTGATGACACCCATGACGCCGAAGGTGATGGCTAGCCCGATCGCCGCCAGGAAATAGATCGAAGCGAGGGACAGCCCGTCGAGGGACAGATCGACGAAGCGCAAGAGGCCGACGCTGGTCTCGATCCCGTCCAGAGTCTCGCGCGCCGCATCCGTGACGGTCTGCGACGGCTCGGTATAGGCATCGAAAAAGACATGGCGTTCGAGTGTGGTCGTCACGTCGTCTTCGGATGGGATCGGCTCGGCCACACCCTGGGCCACGAGGGCGGCATAAGCGCGGTCGCGCGCGTCGTGCGTATCAAGGGACCGGAGAGGGACGCCGCCCACCGCCCCGTCCGAGATGTTCGCCGCGAGCACGTCACGTTGCCCCGCCCGCGAAATGCGAGGCGGGGCGAGCCCCTCGTCCACGAGCATGGCGTAGGCGTCCTCACGCGGAAGAGCGTCACTGCCGGAGGTCAGCACGGCGGCGATGTTAGCGTCGTCAGGCAGGGTTTCGGCAACGTCACGGCGGGTCGTCAGAAGACGGTTCAGCGTCGCGCGTGCATCGAGGCTCACATTACCCTCGAACGTGCGGATGGCGGCGACGCGCGTGTCGTCATCCTCGGCAAAGGCGATGACCAGACTGGGCAACAGCACCTCCAGCCGGGCCCGGACGGCAGGGTCCTCCTCGACGTCGAGCCGGGCCTGCACGAGGGGCAGATGGCTTTCGTCCGAACGGCCGGCGATCGCCTCGAGCGCGGTCAAACGGTCCTGCGGGTCGGGGGCGGCAAGCTGGAACTGCACCAGCGCGCCACCGATGACACGCCGCACACCCCCGTTGGGCCGCAATTGCGTGACCTCGCGCGATCCCGCCGTGCCAAGCGCCTCGCCGCTCTCGATATCCAGCAGGACAAGCGGGTCGGCATCTTCGTCCTCGACATATACGAAAAGCCCGTCGGCATCGCGGCGATATACCTCGCGCGCTTCCCAGCGCGTCAGGAAACCCGGCAGGTCGGGATGCCCGCTCTCCACCAGCGCATCGAGCGTCTCGCCGACCGTGCGGCGGGACGGGTCGGCGATCTCTTCGGCATGTTGCTGCAGCAGATCCTGAAGACGGCCGTCTTGCGCGATGGCCGGGGCCGCCAAAAACAGGCAAAGCGCCACGAAAGCGGCGAGAAAGGGTTTTGCTGACATGTTCCTGCCTGCCCGTAGGTCGTGTTGACGGACCGCGCAACGCGCGCGGCCCGCCGCAATCGTCAGATCAGTAGTTCGACTCGATCTGTACGCAGGTCTCGGTTTCGGTGTTGTACATGCCGCAACCGAGGCCCGGCCAATCCGACACAAGAACCGCCGATTCCGCGAGGAAATCCGTCCATGCATCACCCGGCACCGGATCGGTCTGGCTGATGATGGTGAACTGGCCGTCTTCTTCGATCTCGCCGATCAGGACAGGCTTGGCGAGATGATGGTTGGGCAGCATCACCGCCGTTCCGCCGGTCAGGTTCTGCACCTCGAGCCCGTACATCGCATCACGCACGGCATCGACGTCGGTGGTGCCGGCGGCTTCGACGGCCTGCACCCACATGTTGAAGCCGATGTAGTGGGCTTCCATCGGGTCGTTGGTCACGCGGGTGTCATCGCCGGTGAACTCATGCCACGAGGCGATGAAAGTCTCGTTTTCCGGCGTATCCGAGGACTGGAAGTAGTTCCACGCGGCCAGATGGCCGACCAGCGGACCAGTATCCAGTCCCGAAAGCTCTTCCTCGCCCACCGAGAAGGCCACCACGGGGATGTCGTCGGCCTCGATGCCCTGCGCGGCAAGCTCGTTGTAGAAGCCGATATTGGCGTCGCCGTTGATGGTGGAGATCACGCCCACCTGCTGACCGCCCTCGCCCAGCGCCTGAACATCCGCCACGATCGAGGACCAGTCGGAATGACCGAAGGGCGTGTAGTTCACGAAGATGTTTTCCTGCGGAACCCCGGCGTCGAGCAGGTATTGCTCGAGGATGCGGTTGGTGGTGCGCGGGTAGACGTAATCGGTCCCCAGAAGCGCGAAGGTCTCGACGCCCAGTTCCTCGAGGAAATAGTCGACCGCCGGGATCGCCTGCTGGTTGGGAGCGGCACCCGTGTAGAACACGTTGCGCGAGCTCTCCTCGCCCTCGTACTGGACCGGGTAGAACATCAGGCCGTTCAGCTCTTCGATGACCGGCAGAACCGACTTGCGCGACACGGAGGTCCAGGCGCCGAACATCACGTCCACCTCGTGAACCGTCAGAAGTTCCCGCGCACGTTCGGCAAACAGCGGCCAGTCCGAGGCCGGATCGACGACCACCGGGACGATTTCCTGACCCAGAAGACCGCCCGCCGCGTTCTGCTGCTCGATGAGCATCAGCATCACGTCGCGCAGTGTGGTTTCGGAGATCGCCATGGTACCGGTGAGCGAGTGCAGGATGCCGACGCGGATTTCTGCAGTCGCAGCATGCGTAGACACCAGCGACAGAGCGCTGGCCAAAAGTAGTTTTTTCATATGAGCCCCTCAGGTGTAGTCAGTGTTTTTTTGCGCGTGCAGCGTTAACAAAGCGAATTGACGTGGTGTTGTCTGCCGCTCATTCTGCAGCTGCATTGTGCATTTTTTGCACCACGCAAAGGGGACCAGCGTGCGACATCTGAAAATGTACAGCGCAATCAAGCTGATCCATACGTCCGGGTCGATCCGCAAGGCCGCAGCGGAGCTTGCGAACTCGCCCTCCGCCCTCAACCGCGCCGTTCAGGCCTTCGAGGCCGAGTTGGGATTTCCGGTCTTCGAGCGCATTCCGGGCGGCATGCGCCTGTCGACAGCGGGCGAATTGCTTATCGACGTCGTCGACAGACACCTGACGGAGTTCAAGGAGCTGCAACGCCAGCTCGGCAGCCTCCGAGATGGCGACATCGGCGAACTTCGCATCAGCATGGGCGCCGACATCGCCGCCGGCATCCCGCTGGCATCGGTCGGCGAAATCGAGCGGGCTTTCCCCGGCCTTTCGGTGGAGATCGTCCACGACGACACCATCGAAAGCCTTAAGCAGCGAAAGGTCCATCTTGCGCTGCTGACCAACCCGGCCACCGACCAAGGGGTCGACGTGGCGTATGCGCATACCTGCCCTGTTTCATGCTGGACGGGATCGGCGGATCCGATCCGGCCCAAAGGCCTGTGGGAGCTGGAAAACATTCGCGTTCTGCTGCCAGCGGACGGAACCGGATCGAGAAACGCGATCAGCCATGCACTCCGGCGGAATCGGCTCGTGCTGCACGCGCGGTCCTCGCTGCCGGCCGGGCAGATCGAGCGGCATCTGCTCAGGTCCGGCGGCATCGCCGTCTTCCCGGAAACGGTGTTCGGCGCCGGTGACGTCGGCGGTGCGGTCCGCAGGCTGCCATTCGACTTCGGCACCGTGCAGCTTTGCATCCTGCATCTGTCCAACGTGCCTTTGACGCGGCCTGCCAATGCGTTCCTGAACGTGTTCCAGAGACAGGTGGAACACACGCTCGACTGACACGACGGCGGTGCCGGCAGACGCGCCGACAGCCGCGCAACAGTGGCCCGGCAGGTCGTGCAATGCGCCTGGCCCTACTGATGTGTTGGAGAGTGACCCAATCTGTTCTAGAAACGGGTATACAACAAGTTCAGGGAGGAACGTCATGAAGTTCATGCAGATTTGTCTTGCCGGAGCACTTCTGGCCACTGCGGCGCCCGCCGTGGCGCAACAGCAGCTCTCGGTCGCCACCGGCGGCACCGGCGGGGTCTATTACCCGATGGGCGGCGGTTTGGCCGAGGTCATCAACAACAATGTGGACGGCTATTCGGCGACCGCCGAGGTCACCGGCGCATCGGTCGAGAACATGGGCCTTATCGCGACGGGCGACGCCGATCTTGCGCTCGCGCTCGGCGACACGGTGCAGCAGGCCTATTCCGGCACCGGCCGGTTCGAAGGCCAGCAACTGCCGATGATCCGCGCCATCGGTTCGATGTATGCCAACATGGTGCAGATCGTGGCGCTCGAGGGCTCGGGCATCGATTCGCTCGACGACCTCGTGGGCAAGCGCGTGTCGGTCGGGGCCCCCGGTTCTGGCACCGAGGTCAACGCGCAAGAGATCCTCAACGCCAACGGGATCACCTATGACGACATCGATGAACAGCGTCTGAATTTCAACGAGACGGCCGACGCGCTGGCCAACGGCGATATCGACGCGGGCTTCTGGTCGGTCGGCGCGCCGACCTCGTCGATCCTGAACCTCGCCACGACCCACAGCATCCACGTCATCGAACTGACCGACGACCAGATCTCGGCGGCCCAGCAGGAGGTTCCGATCTTCGCCCGCACGACGCTGGCCGGAGACATCTACGAAGGCGTGCCGGACACCACCGTTATCGGTATCCCGAACGTGCTGGCAGTGTCCTCGGAAATGACGGACGATCTCGCCTACGAGATCACTCGCGCGATGTACGAGAACATCGCCGACCTGCGCGCGGTGCACCCGGCGGCGAACCAGACCACGGTCGAGTTCGCGCTCTCCGCGACGCCGGTTCCGCTGCATCCCGGCGCGATCCGCTACTACGAGGAGATCGGCGCCGAGATCCCGGATCGCCTGCGCGAGTGAGACCGGACAGTTGAACCCATGGATCGGAGGGGGGCTGTCGGCCCTCCTCCTTTTCTCCGCCTTCAGCGCCGCCGCGGCCCATGAGCTTGTCGCCACTGCCGAGGACGGCACGGAGATCGCACGCCTGCCCGTTTCCGAAGGGGCGGGCTGGTGCGTGCTGTGGAACCACTCGGTCGAGGGCTTTCCGGTCACGGATTGCTACGAGAACCGGGACGGCCGCATGGTGCTCGTGCGCTCGCGTCAGCCTGATTTCGCGGCCGGTCTGGGGCATATTCCGGGCCGCGGGCGGCAGGTGTCGGACGGGGCGGGCGGATACTGGATCCTCGACATCGACGAACCCGTGCCCGGCAACGCCTATGTTCTGCGGCCGGGTGGGGCACCGGTGGATCACCGGCTCAGGGTCGGGGACACCGTGGTGTCGCTGTCGCAAGCCGCGGCGCGCCAGCGCGTTCGCATCGAATTGACGGGGCACGATAACTGATGGTCGTCGATACCGAGGTCCCGCAAAAAGAGCCGCCACAACCCATGCTCGTGCTGCGCGCGATCGCAGTGATCGGCATCGCGCTGTCGCTGTTCCAGCTTTACGCGGCGGGCGTGCAGCCGCTGGGCCTGTTCTACCAGCGACCCATTCACCTCGGATTCGTCCTCGTCCTTTGTTTCCTGATCTATCCCGTCTGGGGCCGGTCCCGACCGCGCGGCGTTCTGGGATGGGTCATCGACGGCACCCTGATCGCCTGCGGGGTGCTGGTGGGGGCATGGCTGCCGGTCAATATCGACACCATCGCGAACCAGATCTTCCCGCGCGACATCGACGTGGCCGTGGGCATCCTGACGACGCTGGTCGTGCTCGAGGCCGCGCGCCGCGCCGTGGGCCTTGGCATGACCATCATCGGCGCGGTCTTCCTGCTCTACGCCTTCGCCGGGAGCCGGGGGGAGCTGCCTTTTCTCGCCGACTCGATGCCCGGCATCCTGAACCACCGCGGCTATTCCATCGACCGGGTGGCAAGCCAGATGACGCTGGGGGCCGAAGGCATCTTCGGCATCCCGCTGGGCGTCGCCGCGACCTTCATCTTCGTCTTCGTCCTCTTCGGTGCCTTCCTCGAGGTGACGGGTGCGGGCAAGTTCTTCATCGACCTCGCCTATGCCGCTACCGGGCGGCAGCGCGGCGGCCCGGCCAAGGCCGCCGTGATCGCGTCTGCGGGCATGGGGTCGATCAGCGGCAGCGCCATCGCCAACGTGGTCACCACGGGCGCCTTCACCATCCCCCTGATGAAACGGCTGGGCTACCGCCCCGCGCAGGCCGGCGGCATCGAGGCCGCGGCCTCGACAGGCGGCCAGATCATGCCGCCACTGATGGGCGCGGGCGCGTTCCTGATGTCCGAGTTCACGCGGGTGCCTTACGTCGATATCGTGCTCGTCTCGATCTTTCCCGCCGTGCTCTATTTCGGGGTCGTCTACCTGCTGGTCCACATTGCGGCGGTCAAGCAGGGCATGACCGGCCTGGGCGCGGACGAATTGCCCAGCGTCCGCTCGGTGCTGGCCGAAGGATGGCACTTCCTGCTGCCGCTGGTGGCGCTGGTGGCGCTGCTGGTCGCGGGCTACTCGCCCATGCGGGTAGGGTTCTACGCGATCCTGTCGATCGTCGCCGCCGCGGTGGCCCGAGCGCTCTGGGATTTCTTCGGGGACCGGCCGACGGCCTCGGACTTCGTCGCGCTCTGCCGCCGGGGGATCGCGCTGACGCTTGACGCGCTGGAGCTGGGCGCGCGCAACGCGGTCGCCGTCTCCATGGCCTGCGCGGTGGCCGGCATCATCGTGGGCGTGGTCGGGTTGACCGGTCTGGGCCTCAAGTTCTCGGCCATGATGATCGCGTTTTCGGGCGGCAATCTGGTTCTGGCGCTGCTGCTGGTGGTGATCGCGAGCCTGATCCTCGGCATGGGGCTTCCGGTGACAGCGGCCTACATCGTGCTGATCATCCTCGTGGGTCCGGCCCTCACGCAGGAGTTCGGCCTGCCCATCCTGATCGCCCATCTGGTGGTGTTCTGGTATTCGCAGGACAGCAACGTCACGCCCCCCGTGGCGTTGGCGGGCTTCGCGGGGGCGGCCATCGCGGGGTCGAAACCGATGGAGACCAGCGTTCAGGCGTGGAAATACGCCAAGGGCCTCTACCTCATTCCGCTCTTCATGGTGTTCAACGACGCGATCATCCTCGGCGGTCCGCTGCCGGTGGTGATCTGGAACGGCGCCATCGCGATCGTGGCGCTTACCGGCTTCGCCGTGGCGCTCGAGGGGTTCTTGTGGCGGCCCATGCCGCTCTGGCAACGGATCCTGATCGTTCCTGGTGTCATAGCCGTGTTCTGGCCGGACATCACCGTCGAGATCGCGGGCGCGGCGCTGATCCTGCTGATGCTCGCGCTGAACCGCTGGGGCGGACGTGCGGGCGGAACCGCAACCGCGGCGAGCCCGCCGAAGGCCTGAGACAGGCCGCGCCGATCCGGATCAGGGATTCTCGGGATCGTGGAAATCGGCCGTCTTTTCCCGTCCCGCCAGCCACCATCCCGCCTGTTCCGGCCATGCGGAGAGATCGGTGTCGTGGCCGAGGTCGCGCGCCCCGTGCAGCGCCCCGAGCGGCGTGAAAAGCTTCGGGGCGTCGGGCAAGGCGTGTCTCCGGGCAGTTGCGTCGGTCGCGATCGACGCACTCTGTCCGCGATCACGCACCGGCATGCAAGCGGATGCCCACTCCCCCGCGCAGGGCGGGGCTTATTCCGCCGGCGTGGACCCCGCAGCCGGAGGTGCCTCGACTGCCCTGTCGGACAATAGCACCATCCAGATCGCCGCGCCCAGAGCGGCCCCCGCGAGCGGCGCGGCCCAGAAGAGCCACAGCTGGCCCAGCGCCGCCGTTTCGGCGAAGGGCACCACCGCCGTCGAGCGAGCCGGGTTGACCGAGGTGTTCGTCACCGGGATCGAGATCAGGTGGATCAGCGTCAGTGCAAGGCCGATGGCGATCGGGGCGAAGCCCGCCGGCGCCCGGGCCGAGGTCGCCCCGAGGATGACGATGAGGAACCCGGCGGTCAGAACCACCTCGATCAGGAGCGCCGACACCATCCCATAGCCGCCCGGCGAAAGGTCCCCATAACCGTTCGAGGCGAAACCGCCCGCGGTCCAGTCCGGCGCACCCGAGGCGATCACGTAAAGCAGCATACCCGCGACAAGGCCGCCTGCCACCTGTGCCGCCCAGTATCCGGGCAGATCGGCCCATGAAAAGCGGCGCGCCATGGCGAGGCCGAGGGACACGGCGGGGTTGAAATGCCCGCCCGAGATGTGACCGACGGCATAGGCCATGGTCAGGACCGTCAGGCCGAAGGCGACCGACACGCCGACGAAGCCGATCCCGAGTTCGGGGAAACCGGCGGCAAGGACGGCGCTGCCACAGCCGCCGAACACAAGCCAGAACGTTCCGAAGAACTCCGCGGAAAGCTTCTTCATCGTCACTCCTCAACCATTTACGGGGAAGTCCATGGAAGCCCCCCGGAACGCCTTGCCCGGCATTCTCCGGACGCGACCCGTGGACCGCGCGCGAAGCCTTAACGCCATTGCCGCAAAGCGGAATGGCGGCATGACCCGGAACGGGTCACCCACGCCGGGCACGGATGACGCCGCCGGGTTGCCACCGGGTCAGCGCAGATAGACGGCCTCGAGCTGCGCGAGCGTCGTTCCGTCCTCGGCCAGAAGCTCGAGCCCCTGCCCCGCCAGCCGGACGGCACGCGTCCGAAACAGCACTTCGCCCAGGCTGTGCTCCATCCTGTCGAGGGGCGGCGGGCAGGCCATCATCGTGCTCGCGGCCGCACCGAAGCTGAGCGTTTCGCCATCCGTCTCGTAGGCTCCGAGGATCTGGTTGCACCCGACCGTGGCCCGGAAACGCCGCTCGTCGCCGCCCTGCAGGACGAGATGCGGCTCGCGGCGGTTCGGCTGCACCTCCACCGCCTCGCCCATCAGCGTATCGACGCGCCAGTAGGTGTCGGTGAGCGAGGCCTGCGGCTCGGGCCGGTCGCAGGCATCCGCGCCCCGCACGGCGATGAAACGGTCCACGACGAGGCTCATCCGCGGCGGCCCCTCCATGGCTGGGCGCAGCGTCAGATCGCCTTCCAAATGGACCATCACGGGCGCGCCGGGGCCGGACGCGGCCTCGAGATAGGCGCGTTCCAGCGCAAGATAGTCGCCCTCCTGCGCCACCGGATAGCCCACGCCCGAGAAACACTCCTCGAACCGCGCGCTGTCGGCCATGTAGGTCATCCGTCCGAGCAGGAAGAGATCGTGCAGTTCGGTCGGCTCCAACGCCCCCTCGCTCGACAGGTCGTAGGGCAGATCGGACTCGATGGGATTGCCGGCCATGTCCATCTGGCGCAGCCGGTCGGGCGCCATCACCTGCCAGAACAGCGGCATCTCCGAGGCGCCGTAAAGAACGATCGCGCCGCGGCCCGGGTCGGCATACCAACGCCCGATCTCGTCGTGGCGCGCGGTGCCGTCCCCCTCGCCGAGCCACTCCCCGCTCAGGTGGTAGTACTGGTCCGGCCAGAGGTCGAGATGATGGCGGATGCCCTCGCAGTCGGCGCAGGGCAGCGTGCCGCGGAATGTCGCCGGCAGGCGCAGGCCGTGGGCCGCCACGGTGGCTTCCGCCCCGCCACCCTGCACCAGCACGAGATCGACCTCGACGGGCGCGGGATCGCCCTCGGCCAGAACGCGGTTGATCGTGTCGGTGGTGAAGAGAAGCCGCCCCTCATGCCGGATCGTGGCGCGCAGCGAGTAGATCGCGCGCGGGTCCAGCGCGGAGGGTTCGTAGTCGATGGAAAACGCGATGGGCGGCTGGCCGGGGCCTTCGATCACGGTTCCGGCAAGGCGCGTGGCCGGTGCATCCGCGCGGGCCACGTCCTCGATCACCGCCTCGAACACCGCGCCGGGCGGCAGGGCGATCTGCTCGCGGATATGGGCGGTGCCGGTCAGCGTCTCCGCCGCCACCGCCGATATGCCGGTCACCATGGCGAAGATCACGAGAACACCGCGACAGGCATGCAGAAGGGGCGCGCGCTTTCGGCGGGGCAGTGGACGCAGCGGATATTCGGCTGATCGGCCCCAAACTTACCCCAATGGAGAATAAGTTCATGACGTCTTTCAGAAACCTTGCCTGCGCGCTCTGCCTCGTTCCGCTGGCCGGCGCCGCAAGCGCGCAGTCCGGTGCCGCGGTCGACCGAGCGGATCTCGACACCACCACCCGGATCGGGACCGAGATCGGCACCTATGTCGGTGACTATCTTTCCGGCTATGGCGACCTGTTCGAGCCTCAGATCCTCCTGCGGATGGGCGTTGTCGCCCAGCAACGCGCCGTCGCCCATACATGCGACGGGTTCGAGGTGGACGAGGAACGCTACAGCGCGGCGATGAACGGGGTCATGGAACCGCTCCTGACCATGTTCGAGGCGCCCGCTGACGGCGGCGCAGCGATCAACCTGCCCTTCACGATCGCAATGTCGGCCTACTCGATGTTGCTGGGCGGCTACATCGCCGCCGGCGCCGCCGAGCCCGATGAGTTGTGCGCCATGGGGGATCAGCTTCGCGAATCGTTCAGCGGAGGCGAGGGCGAAGACCTCCTGATCTGGACGACCGTGGACTGACCGCGGTCCACCCCGCCGCCGCCGGCCCTGTCCCCTCGGGCCGGTGGCGGCGGCTGGACGCCATCCGCGTCCCGGTCC
The DNA here is from genome assembly GCA_964578115.1 of uncultured Roseicyclus sp. Lineage (GTDB taxonomy): Bacteria > Pseudomonadota > Alphaproteobacteria > Rhodobacterales > Rhodobacteraceae > Roseibacterium. The sequence goes on along the minus strand of CAZOBK010000047.1, from coordinate 14,124 downwards.
GCGCCAGGTGCAGGCGCAGGATCCAGCATCCGGACGACAGAATGATGGCAAACCATGACCGGAACGGCCCCTCCAGGCGAGGACGATATTCTCGATGCGGCCACACGGCTCGGCGTCGCGTTCATGACGAACGGTGCGTTGATCGCGCTGCTGGCGGACCGCGGGCAGGGCGACCCGGCGGTCGCGGAGGCGGCGATACGCGAACTCGAACGCCGGAACCGGCGCAGCGACCGAGAATGAACGCGTCCTACATCGCGCCCATGCGCTGCAGCACGCGCACGACAGATGTGAACCGCCGCGCGAAATCGATGGGGACGTCATCCTCCCCCAGCCGCGCGAGCGTGCCGCCCGGGGTGGAAGCTGACCCTTCTTGCCCTCGACGAGCAGTCCGCGCTTCTTCATTCTGGCCACGTGCCGCCGGACCGTCTCAAACGGAAGACCAAGCGCCTCCGCGATCCGGCGTCTGAAGATATGGCCCGCCAGTTCCCGCGGGAGGGGCTCGCGGCTCATGTGGTCCGCGCCGGGCGCGGCGGTCCGGGCGAACCGCTGAACGGTGGCGACGGCAATGGCGAGAAACACCTGTTGCTCTTCGGCGCGGAGGCCGAGGCTGCGCTGCAACTCGATCTGCATCGAAAGCAGCGCGTTCGCGATCTCGTAGGCCTACAGACGCTCGGCCGACAAGAAGGCTTCTTCATTGACGCCGAGCGTTTGCGTCGACGCCACTCCGGGCGGCGCCATCGGAGGGGTCTTGCCGGCAGGAGGCGCGTGCGCTGGCCTGAGACTCATCGTGCAAAATCCTTGGGCGATGACATCTTCGAGAGGTTAGGGACATTCATGCCGACAAGATAGCCGTCGCCGGAAAACCACGATCGACAATCGTGTGCGATACTCATGATCCGCCATTCAATATCGCGCGCAAACGGGGGCTGTCCGTCCGCGTGAGCTTCCGACCCTACGGCGCGAGCGGCGGCGCTCCGTCCGATGACTGGCCGGTGAGATACCTCTGAAACGCCGCGGCGCGGTTGACGAGAGAGGCCTCACGGCCTCGTCCAGCGCCATCCTTCGCCACCAGAAGGCCGTAGTAACCCCACATGTCGCCCCCGAGACGGGTGACGGTGACGACGGAGATCAGGCTGCGCGGTTCGAACAGGGTCGCGACCAGAAACCGGATGCCGGTCTCGTTGACGGTCGTCAGGACGAGCCGGTCGCGATCCGGCGCAAGGGCCGTCATCGAATAGACGTTCAGCCCATGGGACCGTCCGTCCCTCTGCGCGAGATAGAGCTTGCGCCCGCCCAGAACCTCGGCGGCGTTGAAATCCGGTCGCGTGCGCGTGGACCCGGGTCCCTCGAGCGCGCGCGAAAGGGTCACGAGCGGCCGCCAGTCTCCGGACGAGACCGACCAGTAGCGCACCCCTTCAACGGCCGAGACGGCGCCGGCGCGCGCGGCAAGATCCTCGATCGTGCCCTCGTGCCGGAATTGCCCCGAGAGCGCCACGACCGATCCGGCCGGACCGTTCAGGATGTCAGGGCAATCACCCCCGAAGCTCAGAGATACGCTGCTCCAGACCCCCACGCGCGGCGGCTCGCCCGGCGGCCCGTAGGCAGGCTCGGGCGGACCGGACGCGCTGGCGCAGGGGGGCACCGGTCCGGCAGCGGCAGGCCACGGACCGCAGAGGAATGCGATGGCCAAGGCCAGCGCCATGCCGCGCGTTTTGCGCATCGGTCTCTTGCTCCATTCCGCGGATGTGGGACCCACACCCGGCGCGAACCGGGTGCGGCGAAAGATAGCTCAGCCCCTGCGTCGGCGGAAGGCCGAGGCCGTCCTGTCCGCGCGGCCGAGGCCACGTATCGCAACCGGCGCGCTACACAGGCCAAGCCGAGGTCGCCGACAAGGCCCGGCGACAGGCTCATCCGACAGGCTCATCCGA
>CAZOBK010000047.1:0-12096 GCA_964578115.1 uncultured Roseicyclus sp. | reverse complement strand
CCCAGCCTCGGAAGCGCCTCGCACATGCGGTCGAAGGCCGCCGTATCCTCCTGCCCCTCCTTGCGGTGGCCGAAAAGTTGCAGGATCAGGTCTCCCTCGGCGGTGAACGCCTCGATGCTCCGGGCCGGACCGCGCCGCGTGGGTTTCTCGACCAGCCACACCTCGGCCACCCTGTCGAGCCGCAGATGCAGATTGAAGCGGGGATCGAGGACGTTCTGCCATGGCCCCATCTCCTTGAGATGCGAGATCGTGCCGGAGTGGATCTGGATGCAGCCAAGATTTCCCACGAAGAGCATCAGGGGTACGGCCCCTGCGGCGCAGGCGATCAGCGCGGCGTTCAGCGCCTCGGGCGCAAGCGGCACGGCAAAGGGCGCGCGGGCGGTGCGGTAGGCGCCGAGCCTGTTCATCTTCATCCGCGAAACGAGGCGCAGGAACTGGTGCGTGTCGGTCATCCTCGCCCAGGCAGCGCGAAGCTCTTCGGCCTTTTCCGGACGGCTCTTCGCGGACTCCGGAGCGACGGGCGGGCTCAGCTCCAGCGTGTCGGACGCCTCACCGGTCGCCAACTCGGCCACGGCGTTGTCCCAGGCGGCAAGGTCCGTGCCTTCGCGCGGGTAGACCTTGTGCACGGCCTGCCCCGTGGCGTCGAAGACCTGAAGGCTGCGCGACGGGCCCGTGACGCTGTCATTGCTGGTGGCGAAGGCGTGCACCCAATGGGCGGGAAAGATCCGCAGATCGATCTCGGGGCCGAGGATCATCGCCGCATGGCTGCCGGGGTGCCAGTCGGCATAGGTGCCGGTGCGTTCGTGCACCACGCTGTCGTTCCGGGTCAGCGCCATGACCTCGCCCAGCGCGCAGACGGCCGGCATGAGGATGTCCGGCGAGGCCGCGATGCGTGTTGTGCCCTGACCGACCTGCGCGGCAACGAGATCGACCTCGGTGATGCCGAGCTTCGTTGCGAGGTCGCGGGCACGGAGGCCAGTGTTCTCCGCGAGCGCGGCGCGGATCTCCGCGGCCGTGGGTTTGGGGGAAACGGGGGTCTGAAAAGCTGTCCGAGCCATGATGCGCACCTTGTTCCGTGGGACGTCGGGGCGGGGACGGTGCGGCGCGCGCACCCGGCCTGGCATTTCTTGACAGTTTTTGTCTGTTTTCGTATCCAAAGCAAGTGTCGCGGTGGATCAGACCTCCGGCCACATGCGCAAGCCCGTTCCGGTGCCAGCCAGCTTTCCCCAGACCGATGCCACACGGAGGGACCATGCGCCTGTCTCCGCTCGTTTTTTACTGCCTGATGGCCGCATCCCCGGCCGTGGCCGAATCCGGTGCCGCACCGCGGTTGTCGCTGGAGCTGAACCGGATCGATGCGATCGACGGGGCCTGCCGCCTGACGTTCATGGCGCATAACATGCTCGGTGCCGATCTGGAGACGCTTTCGCTCGAGACTGTGCTGATCGCCACCGACGGGCAGGTCGAGCGGCTGACGCTCTTCGAGTTCGGCGCGCTGCCCGACGGCGTGCCCCGGGTGCGCCAGTTCGACGTCCCCGGCCTTGCCTGCCAGCGGCTCGGCCGCGTGCTGATCAACGGCGTGGCCGAATGCAGCGGGGCGGAGGCCTGCGGTGACGCGCTGATCTTCGGCAGCCGCACGGATGTGGAGGTGATCGGATGATTTCTCTCGAACCGCTCCTGCACGCCCTCTCGGCCCTGATCGATCTCGGCGGCCCGGTGATCGCGCTTTTGCTGGCGCTCTCGGTCCTCGTGCTGGGCGTGATCCTGTTCAAGCTCTGGCAGTTCCACGCGCTGGGCGTGGGCGACCACGCCGCGATCGACCGCGCCCTTGAGGAAAGGGACGGCGGCGCCTTGGGCGAGGCGCTGACGCATCTGGACGCAAGCCCCAGCCATCTCGCCCCGGTGCTGACACATGCGCTGAATGCCGATGCGACGCTGAAGCCGCGCCTCGTCGCGATGGCCGAGGCGCGGCTGGAAGAGGTGCAGCGCGGCTTTCGCCTGCTGGACAGCATCGCGCAGGTGGCGCCGCTTCTGGGCCTGTTCGGCACGGTGTTGGGCATGATCGACGCCTTCCGTGCGCTGCAGGAGGCCGGGAATGCCGTCGATCCCTCCGTCCTTGCGGGCGGGATCTGGGTCGCGCTTCTGACCACGGCGGCGGGTCTGGCCGTGGCCATGCCCACGTCGCTGGCGCTGACCTGGTTCGAAAGCCGCGCGGCGCGGGAACGGGCCAAGGCGGACGCAGCGCTCGAGGCGCTGTTCCACCCGATGCCCCGGCGCGGAACGGCGGAGCGCCCGGTTTCGGCCACGGACGGTTTCGCCCATGCCGGTTGATCGGAGCGTCCGGCGGCCGCGGCGGATCACGCTGACGCCGCTGATCGACATCATTTTCCTGCTGCTTTTGTTCTTCATGCTGAGTTCCACCTTCACGCGCTTCGCCGAACTGCCGCTGATGAATGCCGGCGCCGGGGCGACAGGCGGCGGGCCACCGCCCGTCTTCCTGCGGCTCGGGGTCGACACCCTGCACCTGAACGGCGATGGGCTGAGCCTCGACGCGCTGCCCGCGGCGCTTGCGGCCTTCGCGCCCGAGGGTGATGCCGACACGGTCACGCTGCTGGTCACGCTCGATGCCGAGGTCACCTCGCAGGACCTCATCGACCTTCTGGTCCTGCTTCAGGGCAAGACCTGGCTTGCCGTCTCGGTCCTGAGCTGACGCCATGGCCCTCGCGCCCCTTCCCCACCGCCGTCGCGCAGAGCCGATGATCGCGCTGATCAACATCGTCTTCCTGATGCTGGTCTTCTTCCTCGTCGCGGCCTCTGTCGCCCCCCCGCTCGACCGAGGTGTGGAACTGGCCGAGGCGTCGCGGATCGAGGGGCGGGCCCCGCCAGACGCGGCGGTCATCCGGGCCGACGGCACGCTGGTCTTTCGCGGGGCCGAGATCACGTCGGAGGCCTATCTGGCGGCGCGCCTGTCCGAGGACAGCGGCACGGTCGCGCTCCGGCTGGTGCCCGACCGGGCGCTGCGCGCGCAGACCCTCGTCGAGATCGCAGGCAGCCTGCGCGCGGCGGGCGCCCAGGAGATCTGGATCGTCACCGAACGGGGGCTGGACTGATGCGGCGGGCGTCCGCCGTGGCGCTCGGTGCGGGCGTGGTGTCACTCGGCCTTCACGCAAGCGGCCTCGTGGCCTTCGCGCCCGAGCCGCCGCAGGCGCTCTCGGGCGGACCGCAGCAACTGGCCATGGTGGGCAACAGTTTCGAGGACGCAGTGGCGGGACGGATCGCACCTTCGGAGACGACGGCTGAGACGGAGCCGCCGGATGTGTCGGACCGGCTGGAGCCCGTCACAGCCCTGACACCGACCACGGCGACGGCTGAACCGACGCCGGTTCGCGCGACTACGCCAGAGGTCGTGACAGCGTCGCAGACGCGACCGGCAGAACCCGCGCCGCGCGTCACGGCAACGGCCGCGGTGACTGTCACCGTGACGACCCCGGCGGTTCCCGGCCCGCCGCAGGTCGCTCCGACCACGTCGGAGACCGCGCAAACGCCTACCGCCGAGCCGCCCACTGCAACCCCGCCGCCGCAACCCCAGCGGATCGCCGCCCGCCCCGAGCCAACGGCGCAGACCCCGGACGCCGATACGCCGCGCCCGCTCGCCCGCGCCCCACGGCCTGAGCGCACGGCCGAACGCCCACCCGAACCGCCCCCCGCACCCGCTGGCAGCGCCGAGCAGACGACGCGCGCAGGACAGGCAAACGGCCAGGCGCGGGGCAATGCCGCCCAGACCGCGCAGGGCGGCGCCGCGCAAAGCGCCAGCGACGGTCGCGCAGCAGTACGCTACCCGCAACAGGTGAACCGCCATCTCGGGCGTCTGCGCCGGCCCAACGCCCGCTTCGACGGGGCCGCCGTCATCGCCTTCACCATCGCGCCCGGCGGCGGCTTCGCGGCGTTGAGCGTCGCCCGGTCCTCGGGCAGCGCCGACTTCGACCGGATCGCGCGCTCGCACGTGCAACGCGCGGCCCCCTTCCCCGCGCCACCGCCCGGCGCGCAACGCAGCTTCAATGTCACGGTTCAGGGGCGGTGAACGCCCTGTCCGATCATAATCTTGACTAAAACAATCGGAAAAAGTAACCGGTTGATCCGAAACGCGCGACCCACCCCCACAGGCAGGCCCGCAACAACCGCGACACGACCTGCAACATGGGGGATGAAAGATGCGCCGACGCGCCCTTTTTCTGACGACTGCACTCGCCACCCTGGGTGGCGCGGCCGGGGCACAGGACCTTGGCTTCACGCTCGATGCGATCACGCTGGGCAGTGCGTTCCGCGACGATCGCGCCGTGCTCGACACGCCGGTTGCGGCTTCGGTCCGGGGGGCGGAAGAACTCGCCAACCGTCAGGCCGGAGATTTCGAGGATCTGATCGGCGATATTCCGGGGCTCACCATAGACGGCGGCCCGCGCGGCATCTCGCAGGAGCCCAATATCCGCGGTTTCCGTGACGAGCAGATCGTGCTTCGCTTCGACGGCGGGCGGCTGAATTTCAGTCAGGCCCATCGCGGGCGGTTCTTCGTGGATCCGTCCCTCGTGCAGCAGGTCGAGGTGGTGCGCGGCGGCGGCTCGACGCTGTTCGGGTCGGGCGCGCTCGGTGGCGTGATCTCGGTCGAGACGGTTGATGCCGCCTACTTGCTCCAGCCCGGGCAGACCATGGGCGGGCGCGTGACGCTCGGCTATTCCTCCAACGGCGCGGAGCCCATGGGCTCCGGCACCGTCTTTGCCGATTACGGCAGCGTGGACCTGCTCTTCTCGCTGGCCGCGCGCAGCGTCACCGCCGATCTGGAAAGCGGCGACGGCACGGCAATCCCGTTTTCGCAGATCGACGCGAGCAACGGGCTGTTCAAGATCGGGCTGGAACCCAACCCAGACAGCCGCTTCGAACTGAGCTATTCGCTCTATCTCGACGACACGCTGGTTCCGGCGCAGTCGAACGCCAATCCGGGCACGGGCAACCCGGTGGTGGATCGCGAGGCCGAGGTTCAGGACCTGCGGCTCAGCTGGGATTTCGCGCCAACCGATGTGGACTGGATCGACGCCTCGGTCCTGTTCTACGCAACGCGGCTCGACATTACCGAGTCCCGCATCCCGCCGGGCGCGCCACGGCTCGATCAGACGCGTTACGACACCTACGGGTTGGAAGTGATCAACCGGTCCACGCTGGATGTCGGCATGCCGGTCGACCTCGTCTACGGGTTAGAGGCCTTCCGCGACACGCAGGAGGGCCTGCGCGACGGCGCGCCGCGACTGGCCTTTCCCGACGCTCAGGCCACGACGCTGGGCGCCTTTGCGGAGGCCACGATCGGCCTGACCGAGGCGCTCGACCTGATCGCGGGCGCACGTTTCGACAGCTACGAGCGCGATCCAAACGACGGGGCGCTCGCCGACGTGTCCGAGCAGTTCGTTTCGCCCCGCATCGGCTTCAGCTACCGGCCCGGCGAGAGCTGGCAGGTCTTCGGCAATGTCGCGCGGGCCTACCGTGCGCCCACGCTGAGCGAGCTTTACAACAGCGGTCTGCACTTCGCGACGCCGGGGCCGTTTCCGCCCAACAACTTCTTCGTGCCTAACCCCAATCTTCGGCCCGAGGATTCCACGCAGTTCGAGATCGGCACGCGGTTCGAAGGCACAGGCGTGCTCAATGCCGGCGACCGGCTGAGTTTCTCGGCCAACGCCTACTACGCGATGGTCGAGGATTACATCGACCAGACGGTGAACATCGCCGCGGGGACCACCACCAGCACCAATATCGCGAGCGCGACGCTCTGGGGCTTCGAGGCGGAACTCGACTACGACGCCGAGACATGGTTCGCGGGCGGCGGTCTTTCGATCGCACGCGGCGAGAACGATGCGGGCGGCTGGCTCGGCTCGATCCCGCAGGATCGCCTGACGCTGGAGGGCGGTCTGCGCCCCTCGTCTGACTGGGAGCTTGGAGCGCGGGCCACCTTCGCCGCCGACCAGACGCGGGTGCCGGCCGGCGGCACGCCCGGCGCGGGCTATCAGCTTCTGGACCTGTTCGCGACATGGACGCCCGAGACGGGGCCGCTGGCCGGGGGCACGGTCCGCCTCGGCGTCGATAACCTCTTTGACGAGCGATACACGATCTACCCCAACGGGCTGCCCCAGACCGGCCGCAGCTTCGAGATCTCGGCCACCTTCACGTTCTGAGGCCGCGCGACAAACCCCAACAGGAAAAACCGCCGCGTGACAGGTGTCGCGCGGCGGTTCGCTTTCGGGCGTCGGGGGCTGCCTTCAGGCAGCGTCCTCCTTGGCGATGCGCTGGATCGGCGAGAAACCCTCGAAACTCGGATGCCCTTCGTAAAGCTTGTTCGGACCGCCCGCATTGGCGTGGGCCTTGCGGAACTGCTCGGACCGGGTCCAGGCGCGGAACGCCTCCTCGCTTTCCCACATCGTGTGCGAGGCATAGAGGATCGTACCGTCCTCGCGCTCGGTGCCCTTCATCATGTGAAACTCGACGAAACCCTCCATCTCGCCCAGCATCGTGTCGCGTCCCAGCCAGAGCGCCTCGAAGGCCTCTGCGTTCTCGGGCTTCACGGCGAAGCGGTTCATCGCAAGATACATGTCAGTCTCCTTTCACTTGATTTGGGGTCAGCCCGCACGCCGGGCCATGTGGGGAAGCAGGAAAGTCGCGGGCGGATCGGGCGCCGCATTGACGCGCAACGCGCAGCCATAGGCGCGGCTCAGGGTGACGTCGGTCAACACCTCCTCCGGCGTGCCCTGCGCCATGACACGACCCTCGGCCAGCATGGCCACCGAGGCGGCGTAGATCGCCGTCAGGTTCAGGTCGTGCATCACCGCCACCACGCCGCCGCCCCGCGCGGCGTAATCGGCCATGATGTCCATCACCTCGAGCTGGTGGCCGATGTCGAGGCTCGCCACGGGTTCGTCGAGAAACAACCAGCGCGGGCCGTCGGGGCCGACCGGGTCCCAGACCTGGCAAAGCACGCGGGCAAGCTGCGCGCGCTGCTGTTCGCCCCCGGAAAGCTCCTGGTAGAAACGGCCCTCGAACCCGGCGAGGCCGACACGGGCCAGCGCGTCGGAGGCGCGGCTTTCGGGCGCGGGCACGGCCGCTGCGCTCAGGCCGAGGCGCACGATCTCCAGCACGGTGAACGGAAAGGCGATGCGGCTGGCCTGCGGGAGCACGCCCCGGCGCGTGGCAAGCCGCCAGCCGGGGATCGCCGTCAGGTCGTCGCCATCAAGCGTGATCCGCCCCTGATACGGCAGGTCCTGGGTCATCGCGCGCAGAAGCGTCGTCTTGCCCGACCCGTTGGGCCCCACGATGGCCGTGACCAGCCCCGCCTCGGCGCGGAACCCGGCCCCTTCGAGGACGCTGTTGCCGGCAAGCGAGACGTGGATGTCGGAGGCGATCAGCATCGTGTCAGAGGTCCAGAAGGCTGCGATTGCGCATGAGGATCCACAGGAAGAACGGCCCGCCCAGCGTCGCCGTGACGATCCCGATGGGCAGCTCCGCCGGCGCCACGACGCTGCGCGCGATCATGTCGGCGAGGATCAGCAGGCTCGCCCCCAAAAGTGCCGCGTTGGGCAGAAGCCAGCGGTGATCCGGCCCGATCATCAGGCGCAACAGATGCGGCACGACGATGCCGATGAAGCCGATGCCGCCCGACACCGCGACCGCCGCCCCCGTGGCCGCGGCGACCGTCAGGATCGCGGCGTTCTTCATCTTCTGGACGGGCACGCCCAGATGCGCCGCCGGCCCCTCGCCCAGCGCGAGACCGTTTAACGCGCGCGCAAGGAAGGGCGTGGCGCCGAGGGCCAGAACGATCAGCGCGCCGCCAAGCGCCACCTTGTCCCATGTCGCGCCCGCGAGCGAGCCGAGACCCCAGAAGGTCAGGTCCCGCAGCTCGGCATCGTTGGCCATGTAGATCAGGATGCCCGACAGCGCGCCCGCCAGCGCGGCGATGGCGATCCCGCCCAAGAGCATCACCGCGACTGAGGTCCGCCCGCGATGGGTCGACATCCGGTAGAGCAGGATCGTCGTCAGCCACCCGCCAAGAAACGCGGCGACCGGCACGAGGTAATATCCCAGCGCACCGCGCAGCGCCAAGGGCAGCATCGTGCCCAGAACGATGGCACCGATGGCGCCCAGACCCGCGCCCGCGCCCACGCCGACCAGTCCCGGATCGGCCAGCGGGTTGCGAAAAAGCCCCTGCATTACTGCCCCCGAGACGGCCAGCGCGGCGCCCACGAGGATGCCAAGCGCGAGCCTCGGCAGACGGATGTCGAAGAGGATGATGGCATCGCGCGCCGCGATCTCCTCGCCGCGCAGAACCTGGCCCGGAACGGGCCAGAACCGGGTGCCGGACGCGCCGGTCCCCAGGCTCAGCACCGAGACGACCGTGAGGAGCACGAGAAGGAAGATGGCCATCCGGCGGCCGGCGGCGCGCCTGTCGCCTGCGGCGGGTGTGCCGCGTGCCGAGGGACTGATCGACGCGACGGCCAAAAGGCTAACCTCGCGCCGGGTGGAACGCCTGCGACAGCGCGCGCACCGCCTGAGGCGTGCGCGGTCCGAAGCCCAGCATCAGAAGCCCCGGAAGGCGCACGATGGCGCCGCTCTCGGCGGCGGGTGTCGCCCCAAGCGCGGGGTGTGCGCGGATTTGGCCGTCATCCGCCGCGTGGTCGCCCGAACGGTCCATCATCAGGATGACATCGGGCCGGGACAGGAGGACGGCCTCGTCGCTCAGCTGCTGGTAACCTTCGAAGCCCTCCATGGCGTTGACCCCACCGGCCAGCGCGATGATGCCTTCGGCGGATGTATCGCCTCCGGCGGCCATGATGCGCCCGCCCTGCATGGACAGGACAAAGAGCACGCGGGGCGGCTCCTCCCGGCGTGCATCGGTGACGGCGCGGTCCAGCTCGACCTCGACCTCGTTGGCCAGCGCCGCGCCCGCCTCTGGCATGCCGAGCGCGCCCGCCACTGCCTCGATCTTGGCGCGGATCGCGGCAGCGTCATAGCCTTCGGGCACCGTCACGAAGGGCACGCCCGCGCCCTGCAGGACGTCCACGGCCTCGACCGGGCCGCTGCCTTCGATGGCGAGGATCAGGTCGGGATCGACCGACAGCACCCCCTCGGGCGAAAGCGCGCGCACATAGCCGACATTCGGCAGGTTCTCGGCCTCGGCCGGCCATGTCGACGTGGCGTCCCGCGCCACCAGCCTGTCACCTGCGCCAAGTGCATAGACGATTTCCGTGACCGCCCCGCCCAGCGCGACCACCCGCTCCGGCCGGTCCGTCGCATGGGACGCACCGGCGAACAGGAGGGCGATGACGGCAGCAACGGTCCAGCCGATGATGCCGCCGTATGCGACGTGGGAAATCCGGAGAACATGAGCCATGGGTGCCTGCGATCCTATCTCAGCGAGATGTTGTCGATCGCTGGCGCCGCGCGATGGCGCGGATACGCTGGCAGGGCCGAAGCCTATCTCCGAGTCAATTACTCGGTTTTTCCCCGTCCGACAACCGCCAGATTTGCGGAACCAATGGCCCCGGCGTCATCGCGCCTGCGCGCGGGTCCAGCCTAAGGCGCTGAACCCTGCAAAGAGGATCGCGGCAACACAGACGATGGACGGCCCCGCAGGCGTATCCAGAAGGTAGGCGGCGCGCAGACCGGCGACGGCCGAGACCGCGCCGAAGGCGGCGGCGATGAACGCCATTGCCTCGGGCGTTCGCGCGAGACTGCGCGCGGTCGCGGCCGGGATGATCAGCATGGCGGCGATCAGCAGAACGCCAACCACCTTGATGGCGACGGCCACGGTAATGGCCAGCGCGACTGTCAGGATCAGCTGCTCGCGCCTCGGGTCCATCCCGCTCGCATAGGCCAGTTCCTCGTTGAGCGTCGCCGTCAGAAGCGCCGTCCATCGCCACGCGATCAGCGCCACGACAAGCGCCGCACCACCCCAGATCACCAGCAGGTCGCTGCGTGACACGGCCAGGATATCGCCAAAGAGATAGGCCATCAGGTCGATGCGGATGCCCGACAGGAACGACACGGCCACGAGACCGAAGGCCAGCGCCGAATGCGCCAGCACCCCCAGAAGCGTGTCCATCGCATAGCCGCGCCCGGCCAGCACCGTCACCGTCACCGCCATGATCAGCGCCACGGCCATGGCGCCTGCGAAAATCGACAACTCGAGCGCCAGCGACAGCGCCACGCCAAGAATCGCGGCATGGGCCGTGGCATCGCCGAAATAGGCCATGCGCCGCCACACGACGAAACAGCCCAGAGGCGCGGCGGCAAAGGCGACGCCCACACCCGCGAGCGTGGCGCGTGTCATGAAATCATCCAGCATTATTCGGCCGCCTCGTGGCTGTGCGGATGGTCGTGGTCATGCCCGTGGTCATGATCATGCCGGTAAAGCGCGAGCGCACCACCCGTTCCGGTCCCGAAAAGCGCGCGGTATTCCGGGGCCGAGGCCACGACAGCCGGCGCGCCCTCGCAACAGACATGCCCGTTGAGGCAGATCACCCGGTCGGACGCACTCATCACCACGTGCAACTCGTGGCTGATCATCACCACGGCGCAGCCGGTCTCGGCGCGCACCGCCTCGATCTGCCGATAGAAGGATGCCGACCCCGGCTGGTCGAGACCCTGCGTCGCCTCGTCCAGAAGCAGGATCTCGGGGTCGTTGATCAGCGCACGCGCCAGCAGGACGCGCTGGAACTGCCCGCCCGAAAGCTCCGACATCTGCCGCCTGAGCAGATCCGGCACGCCCGCCGCGTCGAGCGCCGCCTTGCAATCCGCCCGCGTCACTGTATTGGCCAGCCGCAGAAAGCGGTCGACGGTCATCGGCAGCGTCCGGTCGATATGCAGCTTTTGCGGTACGTAGCCGACACGCAGCCCGGGCTTGCGCCGCACCCGGCCGGCAGAGGGCTTCGTCGCCCCGATGATCGCGCGCAGCAGGCTCGTCTTTCCCGAACCGTTGGGGCCCACGATCGTGACGATCTCGCCCGGTTCGATCTCGAGGCTGACATCGTGCAGAACGCGCTGCGCGCCATAAGTGACGTCGAGATGTTCAACCGAAATGAGGCTCATGCGCCCGCCTTTTCCGCGCAGGCCGGGCAGACGCCTTCGGCCTCCACCACGGCGCGCTCGATCTGGAAACCGGCAGCCCGTGCCGCATCGCCCAGCGCGCCCCTGGCCGGGGATTGCGCCTCGGCCACGGCATCGCAGAGACGGCAGATCATGAAGGCGGGCGAATGGGTCTGTCCGGGATGGGCGCAGGCGATGAAGGCGTTCAGCCGCTCGATCTTGTGCACGAAGCCATGCTCCACGAGGAAATCGAGCGCCCGGTAGGCCACCGGCGGCTGTGATCCGAATCCGGCCTCGTTCAGCAGGTCGAGCACCGCATAGGCACCAAGCGCGCGGTGTTCCTGCAACAGCAGTTCCAGCGTCTTGCGGCGCACCGGTGTCAGGCGCAGTCCCTCCGCCGCGCAGCGCGCATCGGCTGCGGCCAACGCCTGCTCGACACAGGCGCGGTGGTCATGCTTTTCAAACCCCAGCGGCGGCGCATGATCGGCTGGCACGGTGGGTATATCGCTTGTCATGTTATTTCATATCATATAAGCGGCTTTCGATGTTACAAGATCACATGAGGGTTCCGATGTCCAGCAAGCTCCTCCCGCTCTCCGTTACCGCCGCGCTTTTCACGGGCACCGCCATGGCGGATGTGCCGAACGTCGCCGTCGATATCGCGCCGGTCCATTCGCTCGTGGCGCGGGTGATGAACGGGGTCGGCACGCCGCACCTGATCATCCAGCCGGGCGCCTCGCCCCATGAATACAACCTCCGGCCCTCCGAAGCGGCTGCCCTGCAGGAGGCCGACCTCGTGTTCTGGATCGGGGAGGACCTGACGCCATGGATGGCGGACGCGGTGGAAACGCTGGCCGAAGACGCCTCGGTGACGGCGCTTCTGGAGGCCGACGCCACGATCGTGCTGGATTTCCGCGAGGGCGCGTTGTTCGAGGCCCATGGTCATGAAGACGACGATCACGGGCATGACGATCACGGGCA
>CAZOBK010000046.1:0-30239 GCA_964578115.1 uncultured Roseicyclus sp. | reverse complement strand
GACCTCAACGCTGCGCGTCTACCAATTCCGCCACGACCGCACGTGATCAGGTAGTGGCGCGGTCTTTAGCCGAGGCAACGGGGCTTGTGAAGGGGGGCGCGGCAAAAATCGCCGCCGTTACGCGGCGGGCCCGAAACGCGTGCCCGAAGCGCACTGGGGCCGGCCGTTTCGGGCCCGCCCCAGTTCAGGAAAACCGGTCCGGAAATCCGGCGCTCTCAATCCCCGATGGGGAACGTTGGCAAAGTGGCAACCGGTTGCGGCGCAACAGCCGCCGGGCCGCCGCCCGTCTGCATCGTCGCCGCCCGCAGAAGCGCCGCGCGCTCGGGCTGGCCGGGCATGAAGGCCGGGGTCGCGCCCTGCTCCAGCGCCGTGATCGAGGCATCATACCAGCCGGCGGCAAGATCGGGACGGTTCGTGGTGCCGAAGCCCTGGCGCAGGTGGTGGCCCAGAAGCTCGCCATAGGCAGGCTCGCCCAGCGCCACCAGCACAAGCGCCGAGCCCATCGCCATGCGCATATCGTCCTGCGTGTAGCCCACGGCAAGGCAGACCCGGCTGGTGGCGGCGAGGTCGTCGGGCGCGATGCCAGTGCCGGCGGCGAATTGCTGCATCTCGGTGGTCAGCGGCCCGGCCCCGACCGAGGAGACGCGGTCGATCTCGCCCGACAGCATCGTGGAGAAGGCGGCGCATTGCTCGGCGATCTGCGCCTGCGTCAGGCCGGTGATCTGGCCCATCAGGTCCTCGCCCTGCGCCATGGCATAGGTCCGCGCGACGCAGAACTGCTCGGACAACGCCTGGGCGGGGTCGGACATGGTGGCCAGCGTGACGTAGCCGCCGTTGGAGGAGGTCTGCAGCATCACCGCGTTGCACGCATTGGCCAGCGACATGCGCGGCTGGCTGTTGGCGAAGAGGTTGGGCATCTGCCCGGTCTGCGCGGCGGTGGCGGGCGCCTGCGTCTGTCCGGGGTTCACGATCACGGTCGTCGCGGGGGGCTGGACCTGCGGTGCAGGCGCCCCGCTCTGGACCGGGCCGCCCTGCATTCTGTCGCGATAGGCGTAAAGAAGCTGCGGGCCCCGGAGGCCGGTCTGCTGCGCGCCGCCCTGCTGGGTCGCCCAGAAATAGCCATCCATCAGGAAGTCGAACTGATAGCTCGCGAACTCCCGCCCGTTCACGGGATAGCCCATGGAGGCCTGGTAGCGTTCGATCGCGCTGCGGGTGCCGGGGCCGATCTGACCGTCCACGACACCGGCGTCATAGCCGAAATAGTTGAGCGCGGTCTGCGTCTCCCGTCCCTGCTGAGTGGAGGGGATGCCGGGACGCACCACGCGGGTCGTCGTGGTCCGGGTCCGCTGGCCCTGGTTCTGGCCGGCCGCGTAACCGATGATCCCGCCGAGCAGCGCGCCGCCGATGAACTCGCCCGCGTCGGCTTCGGCCCGTTCCGCCGGCGTCATCGCAAGTGCCGCGGCGACACAGGCCGTCGTCAGAATTCTCCCAAGCATGGTGCCCTCCAGATACGTTCGCATTGCTTTTGCCCGCATCTTTATTACCACAGCCTTGCCGTCAAACGCAGGAAAAATACCCGCAGCGGAGGATTTCCCTACCGTCGCCCCCCATGATGGACCGCGAGAGCGTCGGGCGCGCCTGCATCACGACGCCGCGCGCCGCCCGATCCGGCGCAGGTTGACCCAAAGAAGCATCGCCCCGCCGAGGAGGACCACCCAGACCCCGAGATCGGGGCGCGCGGGAAACAGGGCTTCGTTCAGGACGCGCCCGGGCAGAAGCGTCAGAACACCGGCCACCGTCAGCCCCTGCCAGTAGAGGCCCGCCATCCGTTCGCGATGGGCCGCGATGCGACCCGCCCGCGCGTCGCGTACACCGAACCAGATCGTCCAGAGCGCCCAGATCGACAGAAGGTGGATCGCCCCCATACCCTGCGCGACGGGAAATATGGAGGCCGGGATCAGGAAGGACGACAGCGCCGTGACGGCGATGGCGACGACCCAGACATAGCCCGCAGCCTTGTGCCAGACATCGCGCCGCCGCCGGTAGATGGCGAACGGCCCGAGACCGAGCGCGAGGCTGGCCGCGATGATATGGACGGTAAGTACCGGAGGAATGGTGGCAATCATGGTGGCGTCGGACATGGCGTCGGGGCTCCTTACTCTAGGGACATCGTGGGTTTGGCACGGCGCGGTTGTGACCGGCGCATCGGCTGTGGCACTGTGCGTGCCAAGGGTGCCCGCACGGCGCCACGCCCAATTCGCCGGTGACGGAGAGCTTGCGTGACAGGACCGCAGACGCAGGTCGCGCTTCGTGAAATGCGGGACCATTTCACCCATCCCGCCACGCTTGTCGCGCTGGGAGCAGTGGCGGCCGTGTTGACTTTGGTGGGGCCATTCGGAACCGACCAGAGCCTTTCGGCCGGCTTCCGCGCTTTCTACTGGCTGACCATCGTGACGGCGACCTACACGGCAGGCGTCGGATTGGACGCGGCGCTGCGCCCGCGCCTGCCGCACCGCGTGGCGCTGGTGATCAACCCACTGGTGACGGGACTGGCGGTGACCGGCGTGGTGATCCTGATCAACCTGCTCCTGCTCGGGCGAATGCCGGGTGGCCCGGCATGGGCGACGGATATCCTGACGATCTACGTCATCGCCGTGATCGTGTCGGCCGCCCTGCAGGCGATCATCATGTCGATGTCACGCGACGCACCACCGGCACGAACACCGACCGGAACGCCACCGGCCATCCTCGAGCGCCTGCCGCTCGACAAACGCGGGCCCCTCGTCACGCTTTCGGTCGAGGATCACTACGTCCGCATCCGCACGACCAGGGGCGAGGAGATGATCCTGATCCGCCTGACCGACGCGATCCGCGAAACAGCGCCCGAGCCCGGCCTGCGCGTGCACCGGTCCCACTGGGTCGCGATCGCGCAGGTCACGGCGGCGCGGCGGGAGGGCGACCGCGCGATCCTGACCATGGCCCATGGGGGTGACATTCCCGTCAGCCGGTCGCATATCCCTTCGGTGAAGGAGGCGGGGCTCCTGCCAAGATAGGGCCGCGAAACGACGACCATGGTGGAATGGATCACCTCGGAGGCACCGGTGCCCTACCCGACGGCGGTGGCGGAGATGGAGGCGCGCGTGGCCGGCATCCAGACGGGAACGGCGTCGGAGGCGGTGTGGCTGCTGGAACACCCGGCCCTCTACACCGCCGGCACTTCGGCCGATCCGCGCGACCTGCGCGCGCCCGACCGCTTCCCGGTCTTCGAGACCCGACGCGGCGGGCAATACACCTATCACGGGCCGGGCCAGCGCGTGGCCTACGCGATGCTCGACCTGAACACCCGCGGACGCGACGTGCGCGCCTATGTCGAACACCTCGAGGCCTGGGTGATCGCGACGCTGGCCGAGTTCAACCTGACGGCCGAGGTGCGTCCCGGCCGCGTCGGCGTCTGGGTCCCAAGGCCTGACAAGCCGCCGCTGCCCGACGGGTCCCCGCGCGAGGACAAGATCGCGGCCATTGGCGTGCGCATCCGGAAATGGGTTACTTTTCATGGGGTTGCGATCAATGTCGAGCCCGACCTGAGCCATTTCGACGGCATTGTGCCCTGCGGGATCGAGGGCCATGGCGTCACCAGCCTTGTCGATCTGGGCCTGCCTGTCACCATGGCCGATCTGGACGTCGCGCTGAAGCGTAGCTTTGCGGACGTGTTCCGCGGATAGGCCGGGGTGGGTGCGACCGACAGCGCGGAAAATTCCCCGATCCCTTTCGCGTTGCCTCATTCGCTAAGCGCTTTGATGGACGATCTTCGATCCTTGCCGACAGCGACGGCCACCCATGCGCGGCTGACGGGTGCTGTGGAACGGCTCAGGCCCATGAGCATGCCTTCTCGACCGCCATTGCCAGCCGCGCCTTCTGGCACTGAAGCACCTGCCGGCGCCCCACGTTCTTGTGACGTTCTGCATGTTTGCGGGGCTCGCGATGCCGTTTCAGAGATGGGTGCCGTTTTCCTCCAGCCTTCTGGCGCTGGGGATCACGGAGATGGGCTTCGCCCTTCTGACACGCGATGGCACCTGGGCCATGATGGCATTGCTGCCGATCAGGGGCGCCGAAACGGCCATAATGCGCCTCACCCTCTGAATGTCGGTTGCCGGCCTTTCGCCCGCGCCTTGATCTGAGACAATTTTCCTCACCCTTAAGGTGCGACTTTCAGTACGTGGTACGTTGCCACGCATATCGCCGCCTTCTACAACAGGCGTGAAACGCGAGAGGGTGGGGTCCGTCGGGCTCCCTCTTAACAAGACATCTGAACAGGAGACGACCATGGCAGACGCCACGCTGTCTGGACACGACCACGAGCGGCCGGGGTTTTTCACCCGGTGGTTCATGTCCACGAACCACAAGGACATCGGTATCCTCTACCTCTTCACCGCGGGGCTGGTGGGTCTGATCTCGGTCGCCTTCACCGTCTACATGCGGCTGGAACTGATGGAGCCCGGGGTGCAGTACATGTACCTCGCCTTCGAAAGCTCGCCGGCCGCGCTCGAGTCGCTTTTCGGGCGCGTGAGCGAGGCGCTGGCCACCGCCGGTGGCGGCACCAACGCCTTCGCCGATCAGCTTTCGTCACTTCAGGCGACGCTGATGGGAGCGGTCTCCGGCACCGGTGACGACGCGCGCCTCGTGGTGGACGGCGCGCTTCGGGCCGATGTCATCCAGACACTCGACACCATGGCGGCATCGGCAAATCCCGGCGAGGCCTCGGCCCTTCTGGGCCTGAAGGACCAGCTCGACGGTCAGCCCGACGGGCACCTATGGAACGTCCTGATCACCGGTCACGGCGTCCTGATGATGTTCTTCGTCGTCATCCCCGCGCTCTTCGGCGGCTTCGGCAACTACTTCATGCCGCTGATGATCGGCGCGCCGGACATGGCGTTTCCGCGTCTGAACAACCTGTCCTACTGGCTCTATGTCGCCGGTACCGCGCTGGCTTTCTGCGCCGTTTTCATCGACGGAGGCGCCGGGCCCGGCTGGACCTTCTACCCGCCGCTGTCGTGGCAGGACGCACCGACCAGCCGAGCGGTGGATTTCGCGATCTTCGCCGTGCACGTCTCGGGGGCGAGCTCGATCCTCGGCTCGATCAATATCATCACGACATTCCTCAACATGCGCGCGCCGGGCATGACGCTGCACAAGGTGCCGCTCTTTGCATGGTCGGTTTTCGTGACAGCGTGGCTTCTGCTGCTGTCGCTGCCGGTTCTGGCGGGCGCGATCACCATGCTGCTGACCGACCGAAACTTCGGCACGACGTTCTTCGACGTGGCCGGCGGCGGCGACCCGGTCCTGTTCCAGCATATCTTCTGGTTCTTCGGCCATCCCGAGGTCTACATCGTGATCCTGCCGGCCTTCGGCGTGATCTCCCACATCGTGGCGACCTTCTCGAAGAAGCCCATCTTCGGCTACCTGCCGATGGTCTACGCGCTGGTGGCGATCGGTGGCCTGGGCTTCGTCGTCTGGGCGCACCACATGTACACGGTTGGCATGTCGCTGACTCAGCAGGCCTATTTCATGGTCGCGACGATGGTCATCGCCGTGCCCACGGGGGTGAAGATCTTCTCGTGGATCGCGACGATGTGGCAGGGCTCGATCAGCTTCAAGACGCCCATGCTGTTCGCCATCGGCTTCATCTTCCTCTTCACGCTGGGTGGCGTGACGGGCATCATCCTCAGCCAGGCGGCCGTGGACCGGGCCTATCACGACACCTACTACGTGGTGGCGCATTTCCACTACGTGATGAGCCTTGGCGCCGTCTTCGGCATCTTCGCGGCTGTTTACTATTGGTTCGCCAAGATGTCGGGCCGCCAGTATCCCGAATGGGCCGGACAGCTCCACTTCTGGACGTTCTTCATCGGGGCCAACCTGACCTTCTTCCCGCAGCACTTCCTCGGCCGTCAGGGCATGCCGCGCCGCTACATCGACTACCCGGACGCCTTCGCGCTCTGGAACTACGTCAGCTCGATCGGCGCGTTCATCTCTTTCGCCTCGTTCCTCTTCTTCATCGGCGTGGTGTTCTACGCACTGCGCTATGGCCGCAAGGTCGAGGAAAAGGCGTACTGGGGCGAGCATGCCGACACGCTGGAATGGACCCTGCCCAACCCGCCGCCGGAGCACACCTTCGAGGAGCTTCCGACGCGCGAGATGTGGGACAAGCAGCCGCGTCACTGAGGGCCATGCCGATCCACCAGGAAAATCCAGAGGCCCCGGCACCGTCCGGGGCCTCTTCGCTTGAAAGAGGCGCGCCGCGGCTGCGGTTGCGGCTGACCCCTTACAAGTCACTGACGCCCGAGGGGTTCGTGTGGTTCATCGGCCTGACGGCGGCGCTGATCTCGGTGCCGCTTCTGTCGATCCTCGGAACCAGCGTGTTCTGGGCGCTGCTGCCCTTCATCGTCGCCGCGGTCTGGGCGATCTGGGCGGCGCTCAAACGTTCATGGCGGGACACCGACCTCTTCGAGGAAGTGTCACTCTGGGACGACCTCATCCGCGTCGAACGGCATGAGCCGCGCCGGAGCGCGCCGCTCGACTGGGAGGCAAACCCCTACTGGGTCCGGGTGGCCCTGCATAGCAAGGGAGGGCCGGTGCCCAATTACCTGACGCTGTCGGGCGGAGGGCGCGAGGTGGAACTGGGTGCCTTCCTGACGCCGGTGGAGCGGGTGGAACTGAAGGACTGGCTGGAGCGGGAGTTGCGGCAGAGCCCGGCCTGATGCGGGGCGGCGGCCAGGCCGCTAGCCAAGCCGCGCCTTCACCGTCGCGCCCACGGCGCCGAAATCCATCCGTCCGGTGTATTTCGACTTCAGCACGCCCATGACCTTGCCCATGTCGCGCAGGCCTTCCGCGCCGGTTTCGGCGATGGCCTCGTCGATGGCCGTCTCCACTTCCTTTTCGGAAAGCTGACGAGGCAGGTAATCCTCGATGACCGAGATTTCCGCGCGCTCCTTCTCGGCCAGTTCCAGCCGCCCGCCCTCTTCATAGGCGCGCGCGCTTTCCTGGCGCTGCTTGACCATCCTGCCGAGGATCGCGAGCACCTCCGGGTCGCCGACACCGTCGTTCTGCCCCTTCGCGCGCGCGGCGATATCCTGGTCCTTCACCGCCGCATTGATCAGTCTGAGCGTCGACAGCCGCGTGGCGTCCTTCTCGCGCATCGCCTCTTTCAGGCCCGCGCCAATCCGCTCTCTCAATCCGAGTCCCATGGCACATATCCCCGATATCGCCCATTCAAGCGCCCTAGATAGGACAGCTTCAGCCGCTTCACAACGTCAACGCCGCAATGCAGCAGGCGCAGGACCGCCCCATACCCCGCCGGTCCCTTGACCCTTGCCGCGCGCCTCCGTACACCGCGTTCGGATCGCAGGTGCGCAGGACCGCACCGCCATGCTGCCCGCCGGAGAGCACCCATGAGCCCCATGACACAGCGCCCCACCGCCTGCCTCGCCCTCGCCGACGGCACCCTGTTCTACGGCCATGGGTTCGGTGCGTCAGGGGTGCGCGTGGCAGAGCTCTGCTTCAACACCGCCATGACCGGCTATCAGGAGATCATGACCGACCCGTCCTATGCCGGGCAGATCGTGACCTTCACCTTCCCCCATATCGGCAATGTCGGAGTGAACCCCGAGGATGACGAGACCGGCGATCCTGTCGCCGAGGGCATGGTGGTGAAATGGGACCCGACGGAGCCGTCGAGCTGGCGCGCCACGGGTGATCTCGTCAGCTGGCTGGAACGCACCGGGCGGGTCGGGATCGGCGGGCTCGACACAAGGCGGCTGACGCGCGCCATCCGGCAGCAGGGCGCACCGCATGTCGCGCTGGCCCATGACCCGGACGGGAACTTCGACCTCGAGGCGCTGGTCGCCGCCGCGCGCGGCTTCAGGGGCCTCGTGGGCCTCGATCTGGCGCGCGGCGTCTCCTGCACGCAGAGCTATCGCTGGGACGAGATGCGCTGGGCCTGGCCCGAGGGGTATTCTCGCCGCCCGGAGGGCCCCGCGCCCAAGATCGTCGCACTGGATTACGGCGCGAAACGCAACATCCTGCGTTGCCTTGCCAGCGCCGGATGCGACGTCACCGTCATGCCCGCCACCACCACTGCCGAAGAAGTTCTGGCCCAGAGTCCGGACGGCGTGTTCCTGTCCAACGGTCCGGGCGATCCGGCCGCCACGGGGGATTACGCGGTGCCGATGATCCGCGGCATCCTGGAGACCGACCTGCCCGTCTTCGGCATCTGCCTTGGCCACCAGATGCTTGCGCTGGCGCTGGGGGCGAAGACCGTCAAGATGAATCACGGCCATCACGGCGCGAACCATCCGGTCAAGGACCTCGAGACCGGCAAGGTCGAGATCACCTCGATGAACCATGGCTTCACGGTCGACAGCCAGACGCTCCCCGATGGCGTCATGGAGACCCATGTGAGCCTGTTCGACGGATCGAACTGCGGCATCCGCATGAGCGACCGCCCCGTGTTCTCGGTGCAATACCACCCGGAGGCGAGCCCGGGGCCGCAGGACAGTTTCTACCTGTTCGAGCGTTTCGCGGCAGCGGTGCGGGACCGCGTGGCGGCCGAGGCCTGATCCAAGGGGCAACCGTGACCAGACCGGCAAGTTAACCGCCCATTAACCACGATCGCAGAAGCTGCCGGCGTACAGCTCTGGGTTGTGGCGGCACATGGACGGTGATGACAGCGATCGACGCGCGGCACGAGGCGGCACCCCGCGTGCGCTGCCGCTGGGGCGCATCGGCGGCCCGACCCGGCCGCCGCGGCTGCGCCTTGCGCCGCACCTGACACTTCCCCATCCGGTCGAGGCGCGCACGGCCGATGCGATCCTCGCGCGCATGCTGATCGACGGCGGGCATCTCCCTGAGGCGGAAATGCTTGCCGCCGATGCAAGCGCGCGCGAGCTCGACCTGCCGCTGGCGCGCATCCTGCTGGCACGGGGCCGCGTGACCGAGGATCAGCTGTTACAGGCCCTCTCGACGGTACATGGCGCGCCAGTCCTGTCCTTGCGCGACAACCCGCCCGACCCCCGTCTTTCCCACGTGATCCCGCAAGACCTTGCCCTCCGGGCCGAGGCTGTTCCCTGGCGAAGCGAAGGTGGAAAAGTCGTCGTCGCGACGGCACGCCCCGACCTTTTCGAAATGCTCGCCGAGCAGGCGGAGGACGGCGCCTACCTCACGCCCGCGCTGGCCACCGGGGCGGATATCCTCGACGCGCAGACACGGGCCTGGGGCGCTTGCCTCGCGCGGGCGGCGGAAACGCGCGCGCCCGTCGCCCTGTCGTGCCGCACATGGCGGCCGGTTCGGGTCTTCGCCGTTGCCATTGCCGTCGTGACCGCACTCCTCGTCGTCGAGAGCCTGTTTCCGGGGCAGGTCGTCCTTTGGTCCTTCGCACTCACGGGACTGGCCTTCACGGCGAACATCACACTCAAGGCCGGCGCCTTCGCCGCGATGCTTCTGCGGCCCGACATACCGGCCCGCACGCCACGTGCTCCGCCAGACATCGCGCCGCATCTCCTGCGTCCGCCGGTCGTCAGCATCCTTGTCCCGATGTTCGAGGAGCCCGAGATCGCCGAACGTCTGGTCACGCACCTGTCACGGATGCGCTATCCGCCCGAACGGCTCGACGTTCTGCTGCTGCTGGAAGCCGACGACACGGTCACGGCGACCGCCATCGCCGCCACGCCCCTGCCCCCCTTCATGCGCGTGCTGACCGTGCCCCCGGGACAGCCCCGGACCAAGCCCCGCGCGCTGAACTACGCCCTGCCTTTCGCGCGCGGCGAGATCGTCGGCATCTACGACGCCGAGGATCGCCCCGACCCCAACCAGATCGCCGACGTCGTGCGCCGCTATGACGAGGTGCCGCGCGATGTGGCCTGCCTTCAGGGGCGGCTCGACTACTACAACACCGACCACAACCTGATGGCGCGGCTGTTCACCATCGAATACGCGTCATGGTTCCGCGTCCTGCTGCCGGGTGTGCAGCGCCTCGGGCTTTTCGTGCCGCTGGGCGGCACGACGCTGTTTCTGCGCCGCGACGCGCTGGAGGAGGTCGGCGGCTGGGACGCGCACAACGTGACCGAGGACGCGGAACTGGGTCTGAGGCTGGCGCGCGCGGGCTACCGGACGGAGCTTGTCGACACCACCACCTACGAGGAGGCCACGGCAGCCGTCCTGCCATGGATCCGGCAGCGGTCGCGCTGGCTCAAGGGCTATCTGATCACCTGGGCCACGGCGATGCGCAACCCTCTGACGCTCTGGCGCGATCTGGGCACGTGGCGCTTTCTGGGGCTTCAGGCCCAGATGTTCTCGGCCGTTCTGGGTTTTTTCCTCGCGCCGCTGCTGTGGAGCCTCGTGGTCGTGCCCTTCGGCGTGCCGCACCCGCTCACCGCCTATCTCGCGCCGCATCACTTCGCATGGCTGGGCGGCTACATGATGCTGTCGCTCGTTCTGTCGGTGGCGGTGTCGGTGCATGCCTGCCGCGCCGCGCATCTGCGCCGCCTGCGGCCCCTCGCGCCGATGGTGGAGCTTTACTACACGCTCGGCACTTTCGCCGCATGGATAGGCGCGGTGGAACTTGTCGCGCGGCCCTTCTTCTGGGCCAAGACGCGGCACGGCGTTTATGGCGGGCTGGCGAAGCCGCTGCCAGACACACCGCCCGAGACCTGAGGCTCAGGACTTCTCCGCCTCTTCCTTCAGACGCACGACGAAGGCGATGGACAGATGGTCCTTCAGCGCCTTGGCCGCGCGGTCCCCATCGCGGTTGCCGATGGCCTCGACGATGGCGGCATGTTCGTCCAGCGCGTTCTGGCCGCGGCCCGCCGCTGCCAGCGAGGTGCGCGCCATCAGCGCCATGGAGCGATAGACGAGGTCGAGCTGCTGGACGAGGAACCGGTTGTGGCTGGCCAGATGGATCTGGTGGTGGAACCGCCGGTTGGCACGGGCCAGCGCCTCGGGGTCGTCAAGCAGCGCGCGATCCGCCTCGACCATGTCGCGCAGGACCTGGATTTCCTCCTCCGCGGCATGTTGTGCGGCAAGTTTCGCGGCCAGACCTTCAAGCTCCTGCCGCACCACGTAAAGCTCGGCCATCTGCGCGTGATCGAGCGAGGCCACGATCAGCGACCGGCCGTCCCGGGTCAGGAGGCTCTGGGTTTCCAGCCTTTGCAAGGCCTCGCGGATGGGCGTGCGGCTAACCCCGAACCGTTCGGCCAGTTCGCTTTCCACCAGCCGGTCGCCCGGGCGATAAAGGCCCTGATCTATGGCGTCCAGAACCAGCTCATAGGCGTCCCGGTGGGCATCCGGCTTGATCGTCATTTGGGTATCCCTTTGTATACCGGCAGGCTACCGGCGCCCTTGCCCCTTGTCCAGACTGGACAATCCAGCGCCAGCCCCCTACCCCCGCACCATGCCAGCAGAACAATTCGCCCATGTCGAGACCTGGGTCTTCGACCTCGACAACACGCTCTATCCGCCCGAGACGGCGCTGTTTCCGCAGATCAACCTGCGCATGACCGATTACGTGATGCGCGTGACAGGCGTTGACCGGGCCGAGGCGGACCGGCTGCGCCATCTCTACTGGCGTGAGCACGGAACGACACTGGCGGGGCTGATGCATCACCACGACGTCGATCCCGACCCGTTCCTGATCGAGGTGCACGAGATCGATTTCACGGTGCTGGGCCCCGATCCCGCATTAGCCGGGCGTATCGCGGCCCTGCCCGGACGGCGCATCGTCTACACCAACGGGACCGAGCCCTACGCGCGGCGCGTGCTGGAACGACGCGGGTTCTCGGACCTTTTCGATGCAGTCTACGGCGTCGAACACGCCCGCTACACGCCCAAGCCGCGCCCGGAGGCTTTCGAGGCGGTCTTTGGCGCCGATGGGCTCGATCCGGTCCGGTCCGCCATGTTCGAGGACGACCCGCGCAACCTCGCGGCACCCCACGCCATGGGGATGCGCACCGTCCATGTCGCGCCCCAGCCCGAACCCGCGGATCACATCCACCATCACACCGACGACCTCGCAACGTTCCTCGGGCTCCTGCGCGAGTGACCCGGCAGGACAGAGTGCCGCGTCGCCGGCCCGCTGGGCGCGCCCTATCTTGCACCCCATGAGCGAGATCGAGGATATCGACGTATTCGTCTCCGGCGGGGGCGTGGCGGGGCTTACGGCGGCGATCGCCTTCGCGCAGGCGGGGTTCCGCACGGTCTGCGCCGATCCCGCGCCGCCGATCACCGACCGCGAGACCGTGGGCGCGGACCTGCGCACGACGGCCTTTCTGCAACCGGCGCAGGCGTTTCTCGACCGCATCGGCCTCTGGGGTCGTCTGGCGCCCCATGCCATGCCGCTGCAGATCATGCGCATCGTGGATGCCGGCGGCGAGACACCCGAGCCGCGCGTCGCCCATGATTTCGATTCTGCCGACATCTCGGAAAAGCCCTTCGGCTGGAACTTGCCCAACTGGCTGCTGCGGCGGGAGATGGTGGCGGCGCTCGCCGCGCTGCCCATGGCCGATTTCCGGCCCGGTGTAGGCACCGCCAATCTGCTCACACGCGAAACCGAGGCGCGCGGGACACTCAGCGATGGCGCGCGGCTGAGGGCACGGCTGGTGATCGCGGCGGACGGGCGCAATTCGGCGGTGCGCGAGGCCGCCGGCATCGGCGTGCGCACGCTGCGCTACGGCCAGAAGGCGCTGGCCTTCGCCGTCACGCACCCGATCCCGCATGACAATGTCTCGACCGAGATTCACCGCTCGGGCGGACCCTTCACGCTGGTGCCGCTGCCCGATTTCACCGGGGCGGACGGCATCGCGCGACCCTCCTCTGCCGTGGTCTGGATGGAACGTGGCCCCGAGGTGCGGAGGCTGCAGGCGCTCGACACGCCCGAATTCGAGGCCGAGATGACGGCGCGCTCGGCCAATCTCTTCGGTCCGCTCACGCTGGTCTCGCGCCTGACGGTCTGGCCGATCATCAGCCAGACGGCCCATGAACTGGTCGCCGAACGCGTCGCGCTGGTCGCCGAGGCCGCGCATGTGGTGCCGCCCATCGGCGCGCAGGGCCTGAACATGAGCCTTGCCGATATCAGGACGCTTCTCGATCTGGCGGAGGCCGCGCGGGAGGATCCCGGCGCGCAGCCGCTGCTGAAACGCTACGCCCGCGCGCGACATGCCGATATCGTCGCGCGCGTGACGGGGATCGATGCGCTCAACCGCGCCTCGATGGTCGAGGCGCAGGGGCTTCGCGACATGCGGATGCGCGCGCTCGACGCGATATATCGCGTGACGCCCGTGCGGCGGGTGCTCATGCAGACGGGGCTGGGCGCGCGGGGCTGACAGCCCCGCTGACAGCCACGCGCGTCAGAGGTTGCGCAAGACCAGGTCGGCCGCCCGCATCGCCGCGTCGGTTTCCTGGTAGGACGTGCCCTCGGCCATGGCGAAATTCATCATCCGCTCAGCCGTGAGCGACGTCACGAACCCCGCGCGCAGAAGCGGCACGGCACCCGGCGGCCATGTGCCCGGGAACAGCGCATCACCCCGGTCCGTGCCGGACCACGCCCGCGAAAGGCTCGCGGGGAGTTCCGGATCGGCCTGCGCCTGCTGCAGGAGCGGAGGCAAGGCCCATCCGCCACAGGACAGCACCCTGAGCGTGGCGATCACGTCGAGCGGACAGGACGCGTCGTGCAGCGCTCGATCGAGCAGGAGCCCGGCGAAGCGCGGCATGATGCGGTCACCGTGGCCCAAGCGCCCCGGTTCGAACTGGGCGAAGACCTTCGCGGTCGTCGCATCGGCCGGAAGCGCACCTGTTGCCAGAAGCTCCAGCACGCGCGGCAGAAGAAAGCGAAAGACGGCCCGGTCGGTACGCGAGGCGACCTGAAGCCCGGTGCGCCCGGTTTCGGCAGAGGACGCGCGGTCGAACCAACCCCGGACCTCCTCGGCGGTCCAGTCCCGTGCGGCCCGCGAGGCCAGCATGCGCGCCCGGGCGCGGTCGGCACAGAAGGCGCAGCGGCAGCCGGACATATGGCGTGGCGCCGGCCGGTCGAAAGCGCGGTAGGCCTGCTCGACCAGGCGGTGCAACGGATCGCCCGCCGCAAGGCGATTGATGCAGTGTCGGGGGGTATTTGGCTCGCTCATCATGAGCGAGAGATTCATCAGAAGAGTTTGGCCCGCTTATGGCGCAACCCGTCACCCAATGGGGCCGGGCCGCCTTTCTTCGGACAAAACTACGTTCGCCTCGACACCGCCGACACCCGGCAATGTCATGATCCGGCGCCTCAGCACGCGTTCGAAATCCGGCAGGTCGCGCGCGACCACGCGCAGGCGGTAATCATAAAGACCCAAAACATGCTCGACCGTCTGCACCTCAGGGATGGCCGAGACGGCGCGTTCGAAATCCTCGAGGCTGACGCGCCCCTTCGTGGCCAGCTTCACGCCGAGGAACACCGTCACCCCGAAGCCCAGCGCCTCGAGGTCGAGATCAAGCCGCCGCTGGCCGATCACGCCGGCCTCCGTGAGGCGCTTCACGCGCCGCCACGCGGCAGGCTGGGACAGGCCCACACGCTGCCCCAGCTCGGAGGCCTTGAGCGTGGCGTCCTGCTGCAGGGCGCGCAGGATCGCCCGGTCGGTGTCGTCGAGGTCGAGCGTCATAGGGGAAGCGTCTGCCTGTCCTTGATCGTGGCCACCTGCATCAGCGCCTCGATATCGGCGATATGCGGGAGCGTCAGGATGCGGTCGCGATAGATGTCCTGATAATGCGCCATGCTGCGCGCGATGACCGCAAGACGCGCGTCCACCCGGCCGAGGAAGGTCTGGATCTCGGTGACTTCCGGCACCTCGCGCGCGGCGGCGATGAATTCGTCGAAGGCGCGCGGCTCGGTCTTGTCGAGCGTCAGGCGAAGGGACACCTCCACCGAATAGCCCAGCGCCGCCCAGTTGATCACCGCGCGCTGGCCCTTGAGCACGCCCTGCGCGCGCATCCGCTCCAGCCGCTTGTAGCAACTGGCAAGCGGCATGCCGGCGGCGTCCGCCAGCGCCGTCATCGGCTGGGTGGGGTCGTCCTGCAGATGACGAAGGAGGCGCCTGTCGCTGTCGGTGAGCATGCGTATTTTCGGAAAGATGAACTTGGAGAATGATTTTCTACTCGATAGCGCCGGATAAGGCAATTCCACTGCATCGGATACTGGGGCTCGAGGGCAGACTGCGCGTCGGAGACACCCCTGATTCAACGGATAAGGAAGAAGACCGATGCGCGTCTACTATGATCGCGATTGCGATGTGAACCTGATCAAGGACAAGAAAGTGGCGATCCTGGGCTATGGCTCGCAGGGTCACGCCCATGCGCTGAACCTGCGCGACAGCGGCGCGAAGAACGTCGTCGTGGCGCTCCGCGAGGGATCGGCCAGCGCCGCCAAGGCCGAAGGCGAGGGCCTGCAGGTCATGGGCATTGCCGAGGCCGCCGCATGGTGCGAGCTGATCATGTTCACCATGCCCGACGAACTTCAGGCCGAGACCTACCGCAAATACGTCCATGACAACCTGCGCGACGGCGCCGCCATCGCGTTTGCCCACGGGCTCAACGTGCATTTCGGCCTGATCGAGCCCAAGCCCGGCGTCGACGTCATCATGATGGCGCCCAAGGGCCCCGGCCACACGGTGCGCGGCGAATACGTCAAGGGCGGCGGCGTGCCCTGCCTTGTCGCGGTCAACAACGACGCCACCGGCCGCGCGCTGGAGATCGGCCTGTCCTATTGTTCCGCGATCGGCGGCGGGCGCTCGGGCATCATCGAGACCAACTTCAAGGAAGAGTGCGAGACCGACCTCTTCGGTGAGCAGGCGGTTCTCTGCGGTGGTCTGGTAGAGCTGATCCGCATGGGCTTCGAGACGCTGGTCGAGGCGGGCTACGCGCCCGAGATGGCCTATTTCGAGTGCCTGCACGAGGTGAAGCTGATCGTCGACCTGATCTACGAGGGCGGCATCGCCAACATGAACTACTCGATCTCGAACACGGCGGAGTTCGGCGAATACGTCTCGGGGCCCCGCATCCTGCCCTATGAGGAAACCAAGGCGCGAATGAAAGCGGTTCTCGAAGACATCCAGCAAGGGCGTTTCGTGCGCGACTGGATGACCGAATGCGCCGTGGGCCAGCCGTCCTTCAAGGCGATCCGCCGCAATAACGACGCGCACCAGATCGAACAGGTGGGCGAGACCTTGCGCGGCATGATGCCCTGGATCACCGCCGGCAAGATGGTCGACAAGTCCAAGAACTGAGGCCGTTTTCGGCAACGCCCTTGATGACCCCGGCCCTGCGCCGGGGTCATTGCATAATGCAATGGCCCCGCTCGTCCGCCCACCGGATCAGCAGGGCCGAGCGAGCACCAGTACCCAGACCGATCCCGCCTGTGCGAAGCCGTATTGCGTCAACTGCGGGTTCACGATGTTCGACCGATGGCCGGGGCTCGCCATCCAGTCGGACAGCAGCGTGCGGATATCGGGTTGTCCGCGCGCGATGTTCTCGGCCACGAGACAGGGCTGATATCCCGCACGCCGAACACGGCTCATGGCGGAGGAGCCGCCAGCGCCGGTATGGCTGAAGCCGCCTGTTCGGCTGAGGTATTGCGCGTGGGCTTCGGCGGCTGCCTGAAGCGCCGGATTGTAGCCAAGCGGACGGACGACACCGTTCTGCGCCCGCTGCACCGAGAGCTGCGCACCGGCCGACGCGATATCGACGCTTTCGCCGGCCGTGACCCGCTCGGTGCCGGGCGTCGGCGTGCAGGCCGCCAGCGCGGTGGCGAGCAGAAGGGGGAGTGAATAGCGGCGCATCGACGTGCTCCTTCGGGTTGCTCTGACCTCGGGATGAGCATGCGCGAGCGGTGGCACGGCGACAAGGGCCGGTTTTCCGGGCGCGCGGCGGATTTTCTTGGGGCGGGCGTGGCGATAGATTGCAAGAAGCACAGATATCGGTTTTTGATAACCTAAAAGGGGTTATGTTCCTCCAAACCCTTTCTCCGGATCGGATTTATGCAATCATTTATCCACAGCCAACGCCTCGGCAAGGGCCCGCTGACGCGCGAGGACCGACCCCAGATCGAGCGTGGTGAGCACACCGTCCTCAACGACGCGGCGTCCTTCGACGATCAGGTCGCGCACCCGCGTGGGGCCGGCCAGAACAAGCGCCGCCGCGTCCCAGCTGCCTGCGGCCTCGACCCCAGACATGTCCCAGACCGCCAGATCGGCGCGGAACCCCGGCGCGATCCGGCCGCATTCGGCACCGCGGCCCAGAACCTCCGCCCCGCCACGCGTGGCAAGCCTCAGCGCGTCGCGGGCCGAAAACGCCTCCGCACCCTCGGAGACGCGCTGCAACAGCATTGCCTGTCGCGCTTCGGCCACGAGGTTACCGCTGTCATTCGAGGCCGATCCATCGACACCGAGGCCCACGCGAACGCCCGCGCGCCGCATCACAGCCACGGGCGCGATGCCGGAGCCGAGGCGGCAGTTCGAACACGGGCAATGGGCGACGCCGGTCATCGTTCTCGCAAATAGATCAATCTCTTGCAGATCGAGCTTTACGCAATGGGCGTGCCATACGTCATCGCCGGTCCAGCCCAGATCCTCGGCATATTGACCGGGCCTGCAGCCGAAAGTCTCAAGCGAATAGGCCACGTCCTCGTCGTTTTCGGCCAAGTGGGTGTGCATCATCACGCCCTTGTCCCGCGCCAGCAGTGCTGCATCGCGCATCAATGCGCGACTGACGGAAAAGGGCGAACAAGGGGCGACGGCGACGCGGACCATCGCATCGGGCCGCGGGTCGTGGAAGCGATCTATGACGCGGATACAGTCATTCAGGATGCCGTCCTCATCCTCCACAAGACTGTCGGGCGGCAATCCGCCATGCGACTGACCGATCGACATGGCCCCACGCGTGGCATGGAACCTCAGCCCGACCTCCCGCGCGGCGGCGATTGTGTCGTCGAGCCGCGCCCCGTTGGGAAAGAGATAGAGGTGATCGGACGTCATGGTGCAGCCCGACAGCGCCAGTTCCGCCAGCCCGGCCTGGGCCGAGACGAACATGTGGTCTGGCGTGAAGCGCGCCCAGATCGGGTAAAGCGTCTTGAGCCAGCCGAAAAGCGCAGCATCCTGCGCGCCCGGCACGGCGCGGGTGAGCGTCTGGAACAGGTGATGATGGGTGTTCACCAGCCCCGGCGTCACAAGACAGCCGCGTGCGTCGATGACCGGTCCGGTAGGCTCAAGCCCTTGGCCAAGTTCTACAATCTCGCCATTTGCGATTCGAATGTCGATGTCCCGATGCTCCGTGCCCTCGTCGTCCATGGTGACGACGCAGGCCGCGTTGCAGATCAGGATCGACGTCACGCCCCCGCGTCCGCCAGAAGCGCCAGCGCCTCGGCATGAAGCCTGGGGCTAGAGGCCGCGAGCACCCGGCCCCCGCCATGGGCCGGGCCGCCCTCCCAATTCGTGACGACACCGCCCGCCGCCTCGATCACGGCGATGGGGGCGCAGATGTCGTAGGGGTGCAGGCCCGCCTCGATCACGAGGTCCACATGCCCTGCCGCGATCAGCGCGTAGGCGTAGCAGTCCATTCCGTAGCGCGTCAGCCGCACGCGGTCGCGCACAGCCTCGAAGCCTGCGCGATCCTGTGCTGTGCCGACCTCCGGGAAGGTCGTGAAAAGCGTCGCCTCGGCCAGCGACGGCGCGGGTGCTACGGCAAGGGGCCGCGCGCCGCGAGGCCCGGTGAGTCGCGCGCGCCCCAGACCTCCTTCGAAACGCTCTCCGATATAGGGCTGGTCGATGATGCCATAGACCGGCCCCTCGTCATCGGTCAGCGCGATGAGCACACCCCAGGTCGGCGTGCCGGAGATGTAGCCGCGCGTCCCGTCGATGGGATCGAGCACCCAAGTCAGACCGCTGGTGCCGGGGAGATCCGCGGATTCCTCGCCCATGATGGCGTCTTGCGGCCGGCGTTCGGCCAGAACGGCGCGCATCGCGGCCTCGGCGGCGCGGTCGGCGACCGTCACCGGATCGAACGCGCGCAGATCGCCCGCACCGGCCTTGTTGTCCGTAAGAAGAGCCGAGGAACGGAAATGGCGCAGCGTCTCGCGCCGCGCGGCCTCGGCGACAGCATGCGCGGTGGACAGCACCGCCGGAATGTCACGCTCGGACACGCGAAACGCGTCTCCGGTGGAAGGAGCTGTCGTCATGTCGTTCTTGTCTTGTCCATCGGCGCGCCGCCCCGGTCCGGCGGCACAATCCGAGGTGGCATGACCCGAATGCCGGGTCAAGCCGTGCGGTCCGCTTCGCTCAGGCGGCGGTATCCGACAACACGCGCGCAAGCTCGAACAGCCGGCGGCGCTGGTTTTCCGGGATCGCGTAGTAGGAGCGGACAAGCTCCAGCGCTTCCTTGTCGGACAGGATATCGCCGGGCGGGGCATTTTCGGTCTGCGCGCCGCCCTCGGTGGCCTCGGCGCGGTCCATGCCCTCGAAGAAGTAGCTGACCGGTACGGACAGCGCCTCGGAGATGTCCCACAGGCGGGACGCGCTGACGCGGTTCATGCCGGTTTCGTATTTCTGGATCTGCTGGAACTTGATCCCGACCTTCTCGGCAAGCTGCTGCTGGGTCATGCCCACCATCCAGCGGCGATGGCGGACGCGTTTGCCGACGTGAACGTCAACGGGGTGTTTCACGACGCTCTCCTCATGTGTTTCCGTAACCAGTTCTTCGTGTCCCGTTGACCTCGCGGCACCGCACAACACCGTGTGGCGAGTGCCGCTCAACTCATGCGACAGTCGGGAGGTAGCGCGTCGCGCATAGGGATCAATCCCTGGTGGACGACCTCCCGGACAGAAAGCTCCGGTTACCTCGGAACGTGCGCTGAGGGTACGGTACTCGCGCCGAGCGTGCATTGCAACGTTTCAGCACTGGAAGCCGCGAGCGGCCGGTCCTACGCTGGACCGGGTAAAGTTATCCAGGCAGGAAAGAGATGAAAGCGGCACGTATCGAGACCTTCGGCGATCCCCCCGTCCTGGCGGAGATCGAAAGCCCCTCCCCCGGCGCCGGACAAGTGCTGGTGCGGATCGCGGCCTGCGGTCTGAACTTCGCCGATCTGCTGATGATCGACGGCAAGTACCAGGACACGCCCCAGCCGCCCTTCACGCTGGGCATGGAGATCGCGGGTATCGTCGAGGGCCATGGCGAGGGTGTCGCGCTGCCTGCCATCGGCACGCGCGTGGCGGTCTTCGCGGGTTCCGGCGGGCTGGCGGAATACGGCGCCTTCGATGCCGCGCGCTGCGTTCCGATCCCCGACGCGATGAGCTTCGAGGAAGCGGCAGGGTTCCTTGTCGCTTATGGCACCAGTCACCTTGCCTTGACCCGCCGCGCCCGGCTGCGGGAGGGCGAGCGCCTGCTGGTCCTCGGCGCGTCGGGGGGCGTCGGGCTGACTGCGGTGGAACTGGGGGCCGCGATGGGCGCCGAGGTGATCGCCGTGGCGCGCGGCGCGGACAAGCTGGCGGCGGCGAAGGTGGCCGGGGCGCGGCACCTGCTGGACGCACGGACGGCGGACATCCGCGCCAAGGTCAAGGCGCTGGGTGGGGCCGACGTTGTTTATGACGCAGTGGGTGGCGAGATGTTCGCCGACGCGATGCGCGCCACCAATCCCGAGGGCCGCATCATCGTCATCGGGTTTGCCAGCGGGACGCTGCCGCAGATCGCGCCGAACCACCTTCTGGTCAAGAATATCGATGTCGTGGGCTTCTACTGGGGCGGCTACATGCGCTTCGGGGCCGAGCATCTCGCAGCAAGCCTGAAGGCGCTGATGGAGATGTACGAGGCCGGACGGATCCAGCCCCATATCGGCGCGACGCGTCCGCTGGACCGTTTCACGGAGGCGCTGGACCTGCTGCGCGATCGGGCGGTCGCCGGCAAGGTCGTCGTCACGATGGATGAGTGACGGGCCTTACATCCCGCGATAGGCCTGCCGGATGCCTTCGGTCAGCGCATCGACCGGCGCGCCGCGAGCCAGTTCCGCCCGGTAGAGGTTGATCCCGATCTCCGGCAGGTTTGGCAGCGCGCCATTGTGTTCGATCCGCTCCACATAAGGCGGCTCGGCGCCCTCGATGCAGGCATGCACGGCCAGGTCGGCGGAGACCGAAGCCTCGACCGTACGGATCGAGTCGCTTTCCACCGCCATCTCCCAGGAGATCGCGGCCCGGTCGAGCGCATCCTGCACGCCACGCCGAAAGATGCAGGCATGTTCGAAGGCCAGTCGCAGGGGACGCTGTTTCCAGACCTGGCCGCCTTCGGCCCCGACCCAGACGAGCGACCGGGTGACCAGGGTCTCGCCGCCCGCGGTGGCCCCGTCCTCGGTGGTGAGAATCACATCGAGCTCACCGCGTGCGAACATGGCCTTGAGCCGCGAGGTGTATGACGAGACGAGCTGTACGCGCATGCGCGGGAAATCGGTGTTGAACCGCTGCAGCACCTGCGGAATGGCTGGGTAGACGACGTCATGCGGCACGCCCAGCGTGATCTGGCCAGTGTAATCCTTCGCGGTCAGCCGGCCAAGCACCTCGTCGTTCAGGTCCAGAAGCCGCCGCGCATAGCCCAGCATCTGCTCGCCCGCGCCGGTCAGCGCCAGACGCCGCGCGCTGCGGTCGAAAAGCGCCACCCCGATGCTTTCCTCCAGCCGTTTCAGCTGCATCGAGACGGCCGATTGCGTGAGGTTCAGAAACCCCGACGCCTTGGTGACGCCGCCGGCATCGACGACGGCCACGAAGGCGCGGATGGCGGTAAGATCGAGGTTGCGCGGCATTTCATCACCATTCGTGATTCATATCATCAAAAGCATTCACTTTTAACATGTCTCGCCCTGCGCCATATATCAAGCATCGAAATGAGTAGTCCAATTGTGTTCAAGGAATAGAAAGGAAACGCCATGGCACATATCGCTTCGCGCGCTCTCTCCCCCGCCGGGCGCTCCACCGTCGGCCCAGCGCTCTTCAACCGGATCGCCACGGCCTTCGCCGTCTGGCGCCAACGCCGCTCGCTCGCCAGCCTGCCGGACCATCTGCGGCAGGATGTCGGCCTGACCGATGCCGACATCGATCGGGAGGCCCGCCGACGCCTTTGGGACGTGCCGGACCACTGGCGCTTTTGACAGCGGGTCAGACCGTGGGGGCGCGGCATGCGCGCAACCAATAGAAAAAAACTATCGCGCCGGAGAGCCGCCTCCGGCGCGTCTTTCTTGAAAAAGCCGCGTTACTCGCCAATATCGTGCCATGAGGCGGCTCGGGTCCCGTTGCGGGGGCCGACCCGGTCCAACGTGTTTCTATTGGAGGGATACATGGCAGAGTATCAGACGATCCGGTCCCGCGCCCCTGGCGTCGATCAGGCCCGGATTGACGAGGGCCTTCGCGCCCACATGAACAAGGTCTATGCGACCATGTCGGGCGGGATGCTGATCACCGCAGCCGCGGCATGGGCGATCGCGACCCTTGCCGTCACGTCCGACCCGACCGGCGCCACGGTGGCGCTGCGCGAGGGGGAGTACCTGACGGGCCTCGGCGAGGCTCTTTACACCACGCCGCTGCGCTGGGTGGTGATGTTCGCCCCGCTCGCGTTCATCCTTTTCGGCTGGGGCTCGTTGATGCGCCGCGGTTCGGCAGCGGCCGTCAGCTTCGGCTTCTTCGCCTTCGCGGCCGTCATGGGCGTGTCGATGAGTTCGATCTTCCTGGTCTTCACGTCCTACTCGATCGTGCAGACCTTTCTCGTGACCGCCATCGCCTTCGCGGCCCTCAGCCTATGGGGCTACACCACGAAGCGCGATCTCAGCGGCATGGGCACGTTCCTGATCATGGGCGTGATCGGCCTTCTTGTGGCGATGGTCATCAACATGTTCCTGCAGTCGGCGCCGATGATGTTCGCGATCTCGGCGATCGGCATCCTGATCTTCGCCGGCCTGACCGCTTTCTACACGCAGCAGATCAAGAGCGATTATGTCGCCCACGCCGTGCATGGCGATCAGGACTGGCTGGACAAGGCCGCCATCGACGGCGCGCTCAGCCTCTACATCAGCTTCCTGAACATGTTCCAGTTCCTGCTGATGTTCATGGGGCAACAGGAATAACGGCGACATCCGCCGCTTGCAGATCGAAGGGCCGGGGATCACCCCGGCCCTTTTTTCATGCCGGCAGATGGTCATGCCCGCAGCACCGCCGGCTGTCATGGAAATTTCATGGGCAAGCCGGCGCGGGAACGCCATATTGGCCTCGATGCGCGCCCGAAAGACCACAAAGCCATGACAGAGACAGGCCTGAACCCGGACACGGGCGCAGCTCCCCCGCAAATGGCGGAGCTTTTCCGCGTTTTCGGTCGCATCGGCCTTCTGTCCTTTGGCGGCCCGGCGGCGCAGATCGCGCTGATGCACAAGGAACTCGTCGAAGAGCGCGGCTGGTTCACCGAAAAGCAGTATCTGCAGGCGCTGAGCTTCTGCATGCTGCTGCCGGGTCCCGAGGCGATGCAGCTTGCCACCTATGCCGGCTGGCGCATGGCGGGCGTGGCCGGCGGGCTGATCGGCGGGCTACTCTTCGTGATCCCGGGCGCGATGGTGATCCTCGCGCTTGCTGCGCTCTATGCCGTCTACGGGGGCGTTCCACTGGCCGAGGCGCTTTTCCTTGGGATCAAGGCCACCGTCATCGTCATCGTGGCCCAAGCGCTTCTCAGGGTCAGTTCGAGGGCCCTGTCCGGCCCGCTGGCCTGGACGCTGGCCGTGGCCGCGTTTCTCGGGCTCTTCGTGCTGCAACTCCCCTTCCCGCTGATCGTGATCGGCGCAGCATTGATCGGCGCCGTCGCGGCGAGGGGATCGGCGTCGGTCGCCCCCGCCCCGCGCGTGCCACTGTCGGGCACCCTGCGCACCGTCGCGCTTTGGGGGGCGATCTGGCTCTTGCCGCTCGCGGCGCTCTGGGTCGTGGCGCCGGGCGGGATCCTGGCCGAGGTCGGACTGTTCTTCGCCAAGCTCGCCGTCGTGACTTTTGGTGGCGCCTACGCGGTGCTTGCCTGGATGGTGCAGGAGGTCGTGCAGGATTTCGGCTGGCTCACCACCGCGCAGATGATGGACGCGCTGGGGCTGGCCGAGACCACGCCGGGCCCCCTGATCCTGGTGACGGAGTTCGTGGGCTTCCTCGCGGGGGCGCAGGCGGTTGGCCTCGGGACGGGCCTCGCCGCCGCCGTGGTGACGCTCTGGGTGACCTTCGCGCCCTGTTTCCTGTGGATCTTCGCCGGTGCGCCATACGTGGAATGGATCGCCACGCGCCCGCGCCTTCAGGCAGCGCTCGACGCCATCACGGCGGCCGTGGTGGGCGTGATCGCCAACCTCTCGCTGTGGTTCGCGCTCCATGTCATTTTCGGCGAGGTGACACGGACGGGCCGTCCCGGCGGCGTCGGTCTGTGGCTGCCGCAGGCGGCGAGCGTCGACATCGGCGCGGTGTTGCTCACGGGCGTTGCGGCGGCGCTGGTGTTCTGGCGGCGGCTCGATCTTCTGGTGGTGCTGCCCCTGATGGCGCTGGCGGGGCTGGGCTGGAGCCTTGCCACAGCTGCCATCTGAAGACGCCGGCACGCGGTGCGTTTTGGCGGTTGACTCGCGCCCGGGCTCGGTTAGAACGCGCAGTCTCAGACACATGATGCGTCCGGGCCAGACCGCTCGACGCCCCGACAATAGCCCGAGGAGCCTGGACCATGGCCAAGCCAACCACCATCAAGATCCGCCTGAACTCGACCGCGGGGACCGGGCATTTCTACGTGACCAAGAAGAACGCGCGCACGATGACCGAGAAGATGACCGTGCGGAAGTACGATCCCGTCGTGCGCAAGCATGTCGAATACAAGGAAGGCAAGATCAAGTAATCGCCTTCCACTTTCCGACTGTCCGGGCCGTGCAAGAGATTGCGCGGCCTTTTTCGTTCCGCCCCACGTGGGCGCAGGTGCCGCGACAGACGACCGCGCATTGTGCGATCTGCCACGCCATGCGGGGCCGGGCTCAGAGTTCGATCGTCTCGCCCGGCTCGGGGTCGAGGACCCGCACCCCCGGCAGTGCCGCCTTCAGTGCATCGGCCGACTGTTCCAGCAGCGGGAAGGTCCGGTAATGCACCGGAATGACCGTCTTGAACCTGAACAGCTTGGACGCGGCATAGGCGGCGCGCTTCATGTCCATTGTGAAATGCCCGCCCGCGCAGAGGATCCCGACCTCGGGCGCGTGCAGGTCCTGCAGGACGGACATGTCCGCCATCACGTCCGTGTCGCCCGACACGTAGACGCATCGCCCCTCGCCCGCGATCATGTAGCCGGCTTCCGCACCCGCATAGACCGGGCCGTCATCGGTGCTGATCGATGAGGAATGCGTCGCGGACACCATCGTCACGGCCACATCGCCAATCCGGACCGTGCCGCCCTTGTTGAAGCCCACGGTCTCGACCCCCTGCTCGGAGGCGCCCCACCACCCCATGAGATCCGCGATCCCGTAGACCGGGATGCCCAGCTCGCGCGCCAGCTCCGGCACGCCGCTGACATGGTCGAAATGCCCGTGGGTGACGAAAATGGCCGTCGCGCCCGCGAGGGCGTCCTCGCGCTTGTCGGATGGAAACATGGGGTTGCCATCGAGCCACGGATCGATCAGCAGCACCTGCCCCGCGATCTCGAGCCGGATACTCGCATGGCCAAGCCAAGTATATTTCATGAAAAAGCCCTCCCCGACGATCTGTCAGGGAGAGCTTATCCCAACCCGTCGGCGCAAGGCAAAGGCCGATGCGGGCGGCAGTCCAACCGTCAGCGGATGGAAACGGCGAACGGCGAGGTGTTGGCGGTGGCCGCCTTGGGCTCGTCCTCGGGGAAGTCCTCTTCGTCAAGGTGACGGGCCAGCATCCGCGAGAACAGGATGGAGAAGGCACCGGCAAGACACACGCCCACGACGGTATCCCAAGGCGCGCTCAGCCCACGCATGGTGAGCTGAGGCAGAATGACGAGGCACGAGGCCACGAATCCGAGAAGGCCGGGAAAGATGATCGACAGCCAGATCTTGATCGTACGTTCCATATCGCGTCCTTGATTCTGAAATTCCTGTGCGTCGGCAGACGCTTTATGCGAGGCAGGATGTGCGGAGAATCCGGACTGAATTAAGGCATGGACCAGACCATTTTCGATCCAATTGACGCCTATTGTGAGCGGCTTGCGCCCGGGCTCTGGGCCGAGCCGCTGAACGCGGTCACGAACCTCGCCTTCCTGATCGCGGCGCTGATCTGTGCGCGGCGGCTCGGGCATCCCCCGCCGCCGCTGGGCGTGGCTCTGGTGGTCATTCTCGCCGCGATCGGGCTGGGTTCGGGTCTTTTTCACACCTTTGCCAACGGGCTCACGGCGCTATTGGACGTGCTGGCGATTGCGGCTTTCGTGTTCGTCTACGTCTTCGCCGTGAACCGACACGTTCTGGGCTGGTCGCGTGGCTGGGCATGGGCGTCAATGCTGGCGCTGGCGCCCTATCTCGCGCTGGCCACCACGGGCTTCGCCGCGATGCCCGGCTTCGAGATCTCGGCCGCCTACTGGTCGGTGGCCGCGCTGATCGCGCTCTACGGCGTGATCCTGTGGCGGCGCAGACCCGGTTTCGCGCGCGGCCTGCTGATCGGCGCGGCCATCCTGAGCCTGTCGATCACCGCGCGCTCGGTCGATCTGAGCCTCTGCGCGGCATGGCCCCGCGGCACCCATTTCCTGTGGCATGTCCTCAATGCCGTCATGCTGGGCTGGATGATCGAAACCTATCGCCGCGCCCTGCGCCCCGCGCCGCTTGCAGCGGCACCGCCACGGGGCTAAACCGCGCGCGGATCACCATCCCACTCGCACCGACGGAGGACGTCGCCCATGTCCATCGACACGACCACGGCCGCCAAGGTGGCCAAGCTCGCCCGGATCCGGGTCGAAGACGAAGACCTGCCGGCGCTGGCGCAGGATTTCAACGCGATCCTCGGCTTCATCGAGCAGCTGGGAGAGCTGGATGTCGACGACGTCGAGCCGATGACCAGCGTCACGCCCATGCGGCTGCCGCGGCGCGAGGACGTGGTAACCGATGGCGGCCAACAGGCAAGGATTCTCGCCAACGCGCCGGATGCGCGCGAAGGCTTCTTCGCCGTGCCCAAGGTGGTGGAGTGAGGAGGCCGACATGACCGATCTGAACGCATTGACCATCGCCGAGGCCCGCGACGCGCTCCGCAAGGGCGAGGTGACGAGTGTCGAGCTGACCGAGGCGTGCCTGAAGGCCATCGAAGGCGCCGATGCTCTGGGCGCGGTGGTGCACAAGACCCCCGAGATCGCGCGCGAGCGCGCAGCCGCCGCGGATGCACGCATCAAGGCTGGCGACGCGCCCTCCATGTGCGGCATCCCCGTCGGCATCAAGGACCTCTTCTGCACCGAGAGCGTGGCCAGCCAGGCGGGATCGAAGATCCTCGAAGGCTTCCGCCCCGAATATGAGTCCACCGTCTCCGCGCAGCTTCGCGATGCGGGCGCGGTGATGCTGGGCAAGCTCAACATGGACGAATTCGCCATGGGCTCGTCGAACGAGACCAGCGTCTACGGAAACGCGGTCAACCCCTGGCGCGCCGAAGGCTCCGAGGCGGCGCTGACGCCGGGCGGTTCCTCGGGCGGGTCCGCCGCCGCCGTCGCCGCCGATCTCTGCTTGGGCGCGACCGGCACCGACACCGGCGGCTCGATCCGGCAACCGGCGGCCTTCACCGGCACGGTCGGCCTCAAGCCCACCTATGGCCGCTGCTCGCGCTGGGGGATCGTGGCCTTCGCCTCATCCCTCGATCAGGCGGGACCGATGACGCGCACGGTCCGTGATGCCGCGATCATGGGCACCGCGATGATGGGCCACGACCGGAAGGATTCGACCTCGGCCGATCTGCCGGTTCCGGATTTCGAGGCCATGCTCACGGGCGATATCCGCGGCAAGGTCATCGGCATCCCAAGGGAATACCGCATGGACGGGATGCCAGCCGAGATCGAGACGCTCTGGACCCAGGGCGCCGAGATGCTGAAGGCCGCGGGCGCCGAGCTGCGCGACATCACGCTGCCGCACACGAAATACGCCCTGCCCACCTATTACGTGATCGCACCCGCCGAGGCCTCGTCGAACCTCGCGCGCTATGACGGGGTACGCTACGGCTACCGCGCGACGCTCAAGCAGGGCGACGGCGTGACGGAGATGTACGAGAAAACCCGCGCCGAGGGCTTCGGCGACGAGGTCAAGCGCCGGGTCATGATCGGGACCTACGTGCTGTCCGCGGGCTTTTACGACGCTTATTACAACCGCGCCCGCAAGGTCCGCGCGCTGATCAAGCGCGACTTCGAGACCGTCTTCGCCGACGGCATCGACGCGATCCTGACCCCCGCGACACCCTCCGCGGCCTTCGAGCTGGGGCAGGAACATGTCGATCCGGTCGAGATGTATCTCAACGACGTCTTCACGGTGACGGTGAACCTCGCCGGCCTGCCGGGCATCGCCATGCCCACGGGTCTCGACGCGCGCGGCCTGCCGCTGGGCCTTCAGTTGATCGGCCGACCTTGGGAAGAGGGCGAGCTGCTGAACACCGCCTACGCGCTGGAGCAAGCCGCGGGTTTTGTGGCGAAACCCGCCAAATGGTGGTAGAACACCCCAAAGAACGGTAGCGGGGCTGAGCAATGGACTGGACCGGGCAGGCACGGCGAACGGGCAGTGCCGTCGCGATACTGGCACTTGCCGCATGTGGAACCGGGCCGGCGCCGAACGACGTGGCGCAGGGCGTGGGCTTCCAGGATTATCAGGAATACCAGACGCGGCGCGCAGCGCTTCGTGTGCCGCCGACGGCACCTGCGGCGCCGCAGACCGCCCTCCCCCCGGCCGAGGTCGTCGCGGAACCGTTCGCGCCGCCGCCTGCCGGCACGCAATGGGTTGCGGTGGACCCCGTACCGGCGACCGGTGGTACCGTGGATGTGGCACGCATCGCCGCCGGTGCCATCGCGGAAGCCGAAGGGGGCACCCCCGCCCCCGCAGCAGCCCCGCAGCAGATCGCCACCGCGCCCTCCGCCGACAATTTCGTGGCCCCGCCGCTGCCCGAAGGAATGTCGGTTCTGGGCGCGACCGTCGTGGCGTTCGCCCTATCGACCGATCATGCCGTCGGGCAACGGGTCTATTCCCGCTTCCCGTTCCGCCTCGGACGCCCCGAGGTCCGGTGCTCGGATTTCCGCACCACCGACCTCGCGCAGGACTGGTTCCTGACCAATGAAGGCCCCGAACGTGACCGCGCGGGGCTGGACCCCGACGGTGACGGCTTTGCCTGCAACTGGTCGCCCGAGCGCTACCGCGCCGATGCCCGCGCCGCCACTCAGCAGCCCCTCGGCAGCTTTCAGGACGGGTGAGGCGGTCGCCCAATCACGGCCCGCGCCGCGATGGATTGCGGCCCGAACTGGTGGTCATTCACTACACGGCCATGCCCGACGCGGCCGCAGCCGAACGTGCCCTGTGCGACCCGGCGCGCGAGGTATCCTGCCACTGGCTGATCGCGCGGGATGGTAGCGTCACGGCGCTCGTGGACGAGGAACGCCGCGCCTGGCATGCCGGGGCCGGCAGCTGGCGGGGATGCGCCGACGTCAATTCCCGCTCGATCGGGATCGAACTGGACAATGACGGCGCCTCGCCCTTTGCCGCACCGCTGATGGACGCGCTCGAGTGCCTGCTGGGCGATATCCTGATGCGGTGGGACATTCCCGCCGCCGGTGTGATCGGACATTCTGACATGGCACCGGGCCGAAAACGCGACCCCGGACCCCGCTTCGACTGGCTGAGGCTCGCCCGGCGCGGCCTCGCGGTCTGGCCGGACTGCGTCGCGCCCGGGCGCGCCCCGCCCGACATGGCCGGCTTCCGGGCCGACGCGATGGCTTTCGGCTATCCCGACGTTGAAGACGATCTGCTGCTCGAGACCGTGCGTCTGCGGTTCCGCCCGAACGCGCGCGGACCTCTGGACGCCACCGATTGCGAGAT
The DNA here is from genome assembly GCA_964578115.1 of uncultured Roseicyclus sp. Classification (GTDB taxonomy): domain Bacteria; phylum Pseudomonadota; class Alphaproteobacteria; order Rhodobacterales; family Rhodobacteraceae; genus Roseibacterium. Next base: position 142 of record CAZOBK010000046.1, on the reverse strand, counting down.
CGCCGCCGCGCTGGCCCGTGCTTGACCCGGTCGGTTCGAGCGCATAGGTGCATCTTGCGCGGAAGGCCGGATGGCCGCGGGCCGCAAGGTTCGAGGAAAGTCCGGACTCCCTGAAGCAACGGTGCCGGGTAACGCCCGGGCG
>CAZOBK010000045.1:0-30639 GCA_964578115.1 uncultured Roseicyclus sp. | reverse complement strand
AGATCGCCCATCGGCATGACCTCGATGAAGGTCAGGTCCATGTCGCGTTCCGCACACCACGCCTGCAGGTCGAAAAGCTCGTCTTCGTTGAAACCCTTGAGCGCCACCGCGTTGATCTTGACCCTCAGCCCCGCCGCCTGCGCGGCGTCGATGCCCTTGAGTACCTGAGGCAGGCGGCCCCAACGCGTGATCTCGGCGAATTTCCTTTCGTCCAGCGTGTCGAGCGACACGTTCACCCGCCGCACACCGGCGTCACGGAGATCGGTGGCGAATCGCTGCAACTGGCTGCCGTTCGTGGTCAGCGTCAGCTCCTTCAGCACGCCCGAGTCCAGATGCCGCGTCATGGCGCGGAAGAAGGTCATGATGTCCCGCCGCACCAGCGGCTCGCCCCCGGTGATACGCAGTTTCTCGACGCCCATCCGGATGAAGGTCGAGCACATGCGATCGAGCTCTTCCAGTGTCAGAAGTTCCTTCTTGGGCAGGAAGGTCATGTTTTCCGACATGCAGTAGACGCAGCGGAAATCGCAGCGGTCCGTGACCGAGACACGCAGGTAGCTGATCGCGCGGGCGAACGGATCGATGAGGGGTGCGGTAAGGGGTGCGGTCGTTTCCATGCCTATGAGACTATGCACGGCCCCTTTTGTCCGCAAGCAATCTGTTGATCACAACAACAGAATGGGCCTACGCTCACGACATGATGAAACATGCGATATCGATGGTGGCGGTGCTGACGCTGGCCGGGTGCGGCGGTGGCACGGGGGGTGGGTTGTTCGGCGGTGGCGGCGGCGGCCTTTTCGGTGGCGGCGGCGGCCTCTTTGACCGTGACAGGGCACCGACGACCACGGCGATGGCGCCGGACACGGAAACCCCGAGGCCGGAGGCGCGCACCGGGGACGATCCGGAGGCGGCCGGCACGGGGGAGGAGGCGGAAGGCGGCGGCCTGATCCTCGGCTTCGCGGTGGCAAGCCTCGGCGACGCCTCGGTGTCGGGTCTGTGGATGGAAACGCCGCTTGTCTCGACGGAAGGCCCGGGCCGGGTCGTGGGACCGGACGGTCGCACGGTTGCGGTGACACTCAGGCCTTCGGGCGGTGGTCCGGGCTCTGGCTCGCGCCTGTCTCTGCAGGCCATGCAGGCGCTGGGCATCGACCTTGCGGCGCTGCCCACCGTCACCGTGATATCGGACGCTTGACGTCCATGGCCGATGACCGAGGCCAATGACACTGGACGGCCGCTGTTGCGTCGGCCCGCCTCTGGCAAGGCCGACTGGGGGCGTCTGCGCGACGGGTTCGCGTGGGATATCCCGGACACTCTGAACATCGCGCATCTGTGCTGCGACGCGTGGGCCGCGGTGGATCCCGACCGTGTGGCGGTGACCCATCTGGGCGCCGATGGCGGGCGGTCGGTCTGGACCTATGGTGATCTGAAACGGGCCTCCGACCGGCTTGCAGCGGCGCTGGAGGCCCGCGGCGTCATGCGCGGGGACAGGGTGGCCGTCCTGATGGCGCAGCACCCGGCGGTGCTTGTGGCGCATCTGGCGGCGATGAAGCTTGGCGCGGTGTCGGTGCCGCTCTTCACGCTCTTCGGGTCCGACGCGCTGCGCTACCGCCTTGCCGATTGCGGCGCGCGGGCCCTGATCGTCGAGACCGTGGCGCTGGACCGGGTCATGGCGCTCTGGCCCGACCTGCCCGAACTGGAGGTCGTCGTCACCACCGGCGTCGCCGCCGCGCCGGTTCTGGCCTTCGACGAGATCGTCTCGACGCCCGCGCCCGGCTTCGAGCCGGTCCGCACCGATGCCGAGGATGCCGCCTGCCTCATCTACACGTCAGGGACGACGGGCGACCCCAAGGGCGTTCTGCACGCGCACCGGTTCCTCTATGGCCACCTGCCGTGCCTCGAGCTGTCGCTGGGCTGGTTCCCTCAACCCGGCGATGTCGGCTGGACGCCGGCCGACTGGGCGTGGATCGGCGGACTGATGGACATGGCGCTGCCCTGCCTGTTCTACGGCGTGCCGCTCATCAGCCACCGGTTCGCGAAATTCGAGCCCGACGCGGCGCTGCGCCTGATCGCCCGCGAAGGTGTGACGACCGCCTTCATTCCGCCGACGGCCCTGCGCCTCATGCGCCAGGCGACGGTGCCCGCGGACCTGAAGCTGCGCGCCATCGCCTCGGGTGGCGAGGCGCTGGGCGGCGACATGCTGGACTGGGGACGCCGCGCGCTGGGCTGCCCGATCAACGAGTTCTATGGCCAGACCGAGTGCAACCTCGTCGTGGCCTCGGTGGACCGCGCGATGACCCGGGTGCCCGGCGGCATGGGCCTTCCGGTGCCCGGCCACGAGGTCGCCGTACTTGGACCGGAGGACGTACCGGTCGGCGCGGGCGAGGTCGGGGAGGTCTGCATCCGCGCGCCCGACCCGGTGATGTTCCTGGAATACTGGCGCAAGCCCGACGCGACGGCGCAGAAGGTGCGTGACGGCTGGCTCCGCACCGGCGACCTCGCGATGATGCGGGAGGATGGGCAGCTGGTCTTCCATGCCCGCGACGATGACGTGATCACCTCGGCCGGATACCGGATCGGTCCGGTCGAGATCGAACAGGCGCTCTCCAGTCACCCGGATGTCGTCATGGCGGCGGTGGTCGGAGAGCCCGACGCGGTCCGGACGGAGATCGTCGTGGCCCATGTGGTGCTGCGCGACGGGGCGGCATGGGACGGGTTGCCCGAGGTGCTGCAGGCGCTCGTGCGCGATAAGGTCTCGGCCCATTGCGTTCCCCGCCGCGTCCTCCGCGCCGAAAGCCTGCCTGTCACGGCGACCGGCAAGATTCTGCGGCGGGCCTTGCGCGGGCAGGGGTGAGGGGGCGGAAAACGTCCGCTCTCGCGGGCGCTACTTCTCGACCGACTTGCGGATGGAACGCACGATCATCCAGACCGCCAGCACCGTCGGCAGGACCGCAAGCGCGGTCAGCAGGGTCTTGGAGATGCCCAGGGGTTCCGCCAGCGGACCGATCAGGTAGACCACGAGGTTCACCGCGTAATAGCTGATGGCCACCACCGACAGCCCCTCGACCGTCTTCTGCAGCCTGAGCGCCATGTCCGAGCGCCGGTCCATCGATTCCAGCAAAGCCTGGTTCTGGGCCGAGCGGTCCACGTCCACCCGGGTCCTGAGCAGATCGCCCGCCCGGATCGCCCGCGTCGTCATGGTCTCGAGCCGCGCTTCGGTGGACTTGATCGTGCGCATCGCGGGGTCGAAGCGACGCATCATGAATTCTGCGAAGGTCTGGCGCCCGCGAAACCGTTCCTCCCGCAGGACCTGCACCCGCTGGGTGACAATGGCGTCATAAGCGCCCGTCGCCCCGAAGCGGAACGCGGTCTCGGTCTGCAGCTTCTCGAGCTCCGAGGCGATGGCTAGCAGGTGGCCCAGCGTTTCGTCGGGCTTGGACAGATCGCCCGTCATGTCGGTCACAAGATGCGACAGGCGCTCGTCGATCTGGCCCAGCTTTCCCGAAATGTCGCGCGCCCGTGGCAGGCCCAGCATCGACATGGTCTTGTAGGTCTCGATCTCGCAGATGCGCTGCACCACGCGGCCGAGCCGCCGTTGCCCGGTGTCGGGCCGCGTGAAGATCGCGAAGCGCAGGTGGCCGGAACTGTCGATCCTGAAATCGCCCGCGATCACCGCCGTGTCGTCCAGGACGCGGCTGACGGCGAGGCTTTCGGGGACGAACCAGTCGTGAATCAGGGGCTCGATCTCGGCCTCGTCCTCGGGCGCCGGTAGATACACCAGGTGCGCCGAGGTGATGCGCGCGCCGGGGATGTCCGCCAGCCAGTCCTCCGGGAACACCTCCCACGCCGCCGGGTCGAAGGGGCGCGACAGCCCGTTGTCGATGAAGGCGGTGTAGGTGACGAACTCGGTATGCTGTTCCCATTTCAGGCGGAACTTGCCCAGATCGCCAAAATAATGCGTGGCATCCGGTTTGGGATGCTGCGCGCCGAACCGATCCAGCAGCGCGAGCAGATGCGCGCGGTCCCGCCCGCGGTCCCGCTTGGCGGCCTGCGATGGCTCCTTGATGGCGAGGTAGATCGCCTGACCGGGCGCCGTGAGCGAGGGAAACGGGCGCGCGTGCAACTCGTTTGTCAGCGCGTAACGCAGCGGATGATCGTCGAACGACATGGGCCTGGCTCCTGAACGTCTCTGTCAGATAGGGCCTGTCGGGGCCGTCGTAAACGAAAAAACCAAACGAATTCGGGGGTTTGTTGGGGTGCCATTGTATACGGTCGCGTCAAGTGACTGGCATCGCGCGATATTTCGGCCCGGCTCATGCCGCACTGCGGCGAATGCGCTGCGCGCCGACGGCGTCAGGTGACGCGCTGTTTCATCCTGTACTCCGGGTTCAGATAGGCCTGCGTGGCCATCACCTCGGAGATGTGATCAGCGGCCGCGTCGATCTCGTCCCCGGTATTGTAGAGCGGCGCGATCCCGAACCGCATGATGTCGGGCGCGCGGAAATCGCCAACGACGCCGCGCGCGATCAGCGCCTGGATGACGCCATAGGCGTGCTCGAACCGGAACGACACCTGGCTGCCGCGATCCTCCGGCGCGCGGGGCGAGGCAAGCGTCAGGACCGGGTTGCGGTCCAGCACGGCGGCGATGAAGCGTTCGGACAGCGCGACGGAACGCGCGCGCAGATCCGCCATCGACACATCGTCCCAGACGTCGAGCGCGGCCTCGAGAACGCGCAGCTGCAAGATGGACGGCGTGCCCACGCGCATGCGCGCCACCCCGGGCGCCGGGCGGTAATCCTGTTCGAACGCGAAGGGCGCGGCATGCCCGAGCCAGCCGTTCAGGACGGTCTCGGCGCTGTCGGCATGGCGGGGTGCCACGTAGATGAAGGCCGGCGAACCCGGCCCGCCATTGAGATACTTGTAGGTACAGCCCACGGCGAAATCCGCCCCCGCCCCGGCGAGATCCACTTCGAAGGCGCCGGCGGAATGGGCGAGGTCCCAGACCGTTACGATGCCCATCTCATGTGCCCGCTTCGTCAGGGCGGCCATGTCGTGGCGCCGTCCGGTGCGATAGTCGACCTGGGTGAGCATCAGGACGCCCACCTCCTCGGTCAGCGCGGCCTCGACCTCTTCGGGCGCGACGATCCTCAGGCTCCGGTCCCGGCCGAAATGCTTGAGGAACCCCTGCGCCATGTAGATGTCGGAGGGGAAATTGCCGTTGTCCGTCAGCACAACCTTGCGGTCGGTCATCGCCACGGCGGCGGCGAGCGCCTGGTAGAGCCGGATCGAGAGCGTGTCGCCCACGGTGATCACATCCGGCTCCGCGCCCACCAGCCGCCCGATGCGGTCGCCCAGCGTGTCGGGCAGTCCCATCCAGTCAGCCCGGTTCCAGCCGCCGATGGCCATCCGGCCCCATTCGTCCTCCAATACGCGGCGCATGGCGGCCTCGGCGCCGACGGGCAGGGGCCCCAGCGAATTGCCGTCGAGATAAACCTGCCCCTCGGGCAGCACGAAGCGCGCGCGGGTCGCGTCGAAATCGGTCATGCGGAAGTCCCCCCGACGTAATGCGCCCTGCCTTCATCTTTCCCCAAATACGCACGTCCGGAGCGCGCGCGGACAGAAGCGGCACGCCACCGGACCTGGGGCCGACCTCGACACACGTCCCGACATGCATCCCTCATGCCACCTGCCCCCCGGCGATCTGGATGGCCTGCCCGTTCACGCTCCGTGCCGCGTCCGAGCAGAGCCAGAGCGCCGTGGCCGTCACCTCTTCGGTCTCCAGCAGACGCTTGTGCCGGTTGCCGCGTGCGAGATAGGCGCGGGCCTCTTCGTCGGTGATGCTCTTCACCTCCGCGATCTCGGCGGCGTTCCGGTCCACGATGGGCGTGTCCACATAGCCCGGGCAGATGGCGTTGAAGGTCACGGGCCCGCCCATGTATTCCTCGCTGAGCCCGCGTATCAGGCCGATCACCGCATGTTTCGACGCGGTGTAGGCGATGGCATTGCTCAGGCCGCGCAGCCCGGCGATCGACGAGATCGCGATCATCCGCGCGGGTATGTCTCGCGGCAGCGTGGCAAGCGATGCCTGGAAGGTAAGGAACGCCCCGTCGAGATTGGTCGCCATGATCCGCCGCCAGTGATCGAGCGTCTCGCGGTGAAACGGCGCGGCCTCGGCTATGCCGGCATTGGCGATACATATCGTGACCGGCCCGCGCGCGCGGGCCGCCGCCCCGATACCCTCGTGGACCGAGGCCTCGTCCGCGACATCCATCCGCAGCGGGTGCAGACGCGGCCGCGTGGCCGCCATGCCCTCGAGACGCCCGAGGTCGCGCCCGGTGATCGTCACTTCGGCGCCACGCTCCGCCAGCGCCCCGGCGATGGCCAGCCCGATCCCCGTGCCGCCGCCGGTCACCAGCGCGTGCCTGCTTTCGAACTCCATCGCGTTCCTCCCGCGCACCGCCGGAGTTTTCGGAAACTCCGATGCGCATCCGTCTCCCCGAGCGTCACCCTAGCGCGCCCGGCGGCCGGTGCAATCGGGGTCGCGAGGGCCTCCTTCGCCATTCCTTGGTGGAAATTGCGCGGCATACGGTGGCATACGAAAGAATGTGTCGCAAAGGCGGGCGTTGTGGTGCCGGGAACCTCTTGCTATGGGGGCTGTCGGACCTGCTCGGAATTGAGGGGAAGTGCTTTGAAAATTGGGGCTCCGAAGGAGATCGAACCGGGCGAATCGCGGGTCGCGATGACGCCGGACAGCGCGGCTCAGCTGCAGAAGCTCGGCTATGACTGCGTGATCGAGGCCGGCGCGGGTGCGGCGGCCGGGTTTTCCGATGCCGCCTACGAGGCTGCCGGCGTCGAGGTCGTCAAGACCGCCGCCGCGCTCTGGAAGGCCGCCGAGATCGTCGCCAAGGTGCGTCCGCCGACCGAGGCCGAGGCCAAGCGCCTGCGCAAGGATCAGCTTCTGATTTCTTTCTTCTGGCCCGGCCAGAACGAGGCATTGCTGGAGCTGGCCAAGTCCAAGGGCGCGAACGTGATCGCCATGGACATGGTCCCGCGGATCAGCCGGGCGCAGAAGATGGATGCGCTCAGTTCCATGGCCAACATCGCGGGCTACCGCGCCGTGATCGAGGCGGGCAACAATTTCGGCCGCTTCTTCACCGGCCAGGTCACCGCCGCGGGCAAGGTGCCGCCGGCCAAGGTGCTGGTCGTCGGCGCAGGCGTCGCGGGTCTTGCCGCCATCGGCACGGCCACGTCGCTGGGTGCGATCGTCTACGCCTTCGACGTCCGCCCCGAGGTCTCGGAGCAGATCGAATCCATGGGCGCCGAGTTCGTCTTCCTCGAATTCGATGAAACCGGACAGGACAGCGCCGCAACTGGCGGCTATGCCGCGCCCTCTAGCCCGGAGTTCCGCGAAAAGCAGCTGGAGAAATTCCGTGAACTGGCGCCGGAGATCGACATCGTCATCACCACGGCCCTGATCCCGGGGCGGCCCGCGCCCAAGCTCTGGACCGCGGACATGGTCGAGATGATGAAGCCGGGATCGGTCATCGTCGACCTCGCCGCGGAACGGGGCGGCAACTGCGACCTGACCGTCGCGGACGAGCGCATCGTCTCTGACAATGGCGTGGTGGTCATCGGCTATACCGATTTCCCCAGCCGCATGGCCGCGCAGTCCTCGACGCTCTATTCCACCAACGTCCGCCACATGATGACCGACCTGACGCCCGAGAAGGACGGACAGGTCGTGCACAACATGGAGGATGACGTGATCCGGGGCGCGACCGTGACCTACGAGGGCGAGATCACCTATCCGCCGCCGCCCCCCAAGGTGCAGGCCATCGCCGCGGCCCCGAAGAAGGAAAAGCCGAAGGAGCTGACGCCCGAGGAGAAGCGCGCGAACGAGGTTGCGGCCTTCAAGGCGCAGACCAAGAACCAGGTCACGCTCCTGGCGATCGGGGCCGCTTTGGTACTGGGCGTGGGTCTCATCGCGCCGGCGAGCTTCATGCAGCATTTCATCGTCTTCGTGCTGTCGGTCTTCGTCGGCTTCCAGGTGATCTGGAACGTCAGCCACAGCCTGCACACGCCGCTGATGGCGGTGACCAACGCGATCTCGTCGATCATCATCCTGGGCGCGCTGATGCAAGTCGGATCGTCCTCGGTGCTGATCACGGTGCTCGCCGCGCTCGGCATCTTCATGGCCGCCGTGAACATCTTCGGCGGCTTCCTCGTGACACGGCGCATGCTCGCCATGTTCCAGAAATCTTGAGCGGGCAGGGGTAGGACACATGGATTTCGGATTCACCATTGCGGCCTATGCGGTCGCGGCCGTGCTCTTCATCCTCTCGCTTGGCGGTCTCTCGGGGCAGGAAAGCGCGAAACGCGCCGTCTGGTACGGCATCGCGGGCATGGCCATCGCGGTCGTCGCCACGTTGATCGGGCCGGGTTCGGGGCTCTGGGTCATGTCGCTGGTCCTGATCGCGGCGGGTGCCGCGGTCGGCTACCAGCTTGCCACGCGGGTGCAGATGACGCAGATGCCCGAACTTGTGGCGATCATGCACTCGCTCGTGGGCCTGGCCGCGGTCTTTGTCGGCCTGAACGCCCATATCGAGATCGGTCGCGTCGCGGCGGAGTTCCTGGAAGCAGGCTTGCCCTTCCCGCAGCCCGAGGGGCCGCTGAGCGATGCGGCCTACACGCTTCTTGGCACGCTCTCGAATTTCGGAGAACTGATCGGCAAGAAAACCGGGGTCGAGATCGGCATCCTGCGCGTCGAGCTGGTGCTCGGCGTCTGGATCGGGGCCGTGACCTTCACCGGTTCGGTGGTGGCCTATGGCAAGCTTTCCGGCAGCTCGAGCCTGCTGCCCTTCAAGATCGACACGTCGGCCAAGCAGCTGCCCGGTGGCCACATGCTCAACGCGGCCGCCGCGGCGGGTTCGGCCCTGCTGCTGATCCTCTACATGACCGGCTCCGGCACATGGGCGCTCGTGCTGCTGGCACTGCTCGGGTTCTTCATCGGCTACCACCTGATCATGGGGATCGGCGGCGCGGACATGCCCGTGGTCGTGTCGATGCTCAACAGCTACTCGGGCTGGGCTGCGGCCGCGATCGGCTTCAGCCTCGGCAATGACCTGCTGATCGTCGTGGGCGCGCTCGTTGGCTCCTCCGGTGCGATCCTCAGCTACATCATGTGCAAGGCCATGAACCGGTCCTTCATCAGCGTGATCCTAGGCGGCTTCGGCGGCGCAACAGGCGAGCAGATGGCCGTCGAGGGTGAACAGATTGCCATCGACGCCGACGGCGTGGCGATGTCCCTGAACGAGGCCGACAGCATCGTCATCGTGCCCGGCTACGGCATGGCCGTGGCGCAGGCGCAGCAATCCGTGTCGGAACTGACCCGCAAGCTGCGGGCGGCGGGCAAGGAGGTGCGTTTCGCCATCCACCCCGTCGCGGGCCGTCTGCCGGGGCACATGAACGTGCTGCTGGCCGAGGCGAAGGTGCCCTACGACATCGTGCTGGAAATGGACGAGATCAACGACGACTTCCCTGAGACCGACGTGGTGATCGTCATCGGCTCGAACGACATCGTGAACCCCGCCGCGCAGGACGATCCGAACACTCCCATCGCCGGCATGCCGGTGCTCGAGGTCTGGAAAGCCAAGCAGGTCTTCGTCTCCAAGCGCGGGCAGGGCACAGGCTATTCCGGCATCGAGAACCCGCTGTTCTACAAGGACAACACGCGGATGTTCTACGGCGACGCGAAGGCCTCCATCGACAGCCTGCTGCCGAAGGTCGGCTGAGCGCGACGCTGGACGCCGACAGAAAAAAGGCCCCGGTTGTCGCCGGGGCCTTTTCGCGTCGATGACTCGCGTCAGGCGGTGTCGTGCTCAGGCGGCGTTGCGCAGGTCCACGACCCCGTGTTCGCCCACCTCCGGGTCATGGCCGGATACCGCGCCGCGTACCATTTCCATGCCGAAGCGCAACGTGCCGGCCTCGTTCAGCCAGATGGCGGCCTCGTGCAGCGGCATGCGCAGAAGCGTGACCTCCGGATCATCCTTGCCGCCGTCGAACCACATCGAGGCCATCGGGCTCCAAAGCTCGTCAAGTTTTTCGGGATCATCGGCGATGGTGAGCGGGCCCGACATGCAAGCATAAAGCTGTCCTTTGCCCGACGTTACGGTGAAGTGCGCATCCCGCGCACCGCCTTTCAGGTGCCCGACGAGGTCCGTCTTGTTGCTTGAAATGAACCACAGGCAGCCGTTTTCCCGGTCGAAGAAATGCGTCATGGGCTGCATGTGATCCTTCGTGCCGGTCACGCCCAGCATGCCGACACTCTCGTCCTCGAGAGCATCATAAAGAGCGTCACGCAGTTTCGCGGAATTCTGAAGTCTGTGTTCGGTCATGGCGGATCTCCTCTCGGGTTGCCTTGTTCAACAGGTCAACCGGGAGCGGCGGTGCGTGGTTCCACGCGCCGAACCGCGGGTCAGACGATCCGCGGGCAGACCTCTGAGGGATCGGCGGTGTCCACCGACCAGAACGCGACCGCGCCCTCGGGCAGGGTGTCCAGCACGCGCGACAGCTCGGCATGGTTGACGGAACGCCAAAGCGCGCGCGCCGTCGCCTCGATCGCGTTGTCGGGCGTTAGGTTGTGGTTGGGCCGGACCGCTTTGACCTCTGCCGTCATCGCCTCGCGGGTTCCGAAGGGCAGGGGCGGGTCGTGCGGCACCCAACTGGCCACGCAGATCGCCCGCGGCAGGGCGGGAAGGACGGAGGCGAAGCGCAACCCCTCCTCGGCCGTCAGCCGCGCCCGGAACGCCTGCAACACGCCATCGATTGCCGTGTAGGCCATGTTTTCGGACGTGAGGCCGGTTTCGTCCTTCACGTCATCGAGGAAGGCGCGCCATTCCCGGCTGGCATGGCGATAAGTCCAGGGCATCGGCATGGCCGGAGCCTTGCGTGCCGCCAAGATCCCGTCAAGACGGCTACTTCGTCAGGATCAGCTTGCCGGCCTTGGTGATCCGGAGCGTGTAGGTCTTGTCGTCCAGCACGATGAAGGCCGTGCCTTCGTTGCCGGTCAGGCGGCGAGCGTCGAAGACGGGCTGCGCAGGGCGCGGGATGGTTTGGTCAGGCTGGCCCGGTGCAGGCGACTGGAACGACATGGCGAAACTCCCCGTTTGCTTGATCTGGCAAAAGACTGAGTGATTCAGTCGGGAAAGTCAATCCTGACTCAAAAGATCAGATATGCGGCCGCGTGCGGCGGGTCGGCGCGACAACAGCGCGATAAGGTCTGTGATCTCGGGACGCACCGGGCCCGGACGCGCCGCGTCGCGCAGGGTGGTGAACCAGTGCTCCGGCGGATTGCGCCCGGCGCGCGACCGGTCCCAGCGCAGCGCGCGTAGAACCTCTTCGGCGTCCTTCGGCAGACGCTCGGGGATGTCATGCCGGTTCAGCACCGCCCAGACCCCGGTCCAGAGCCGCCCCACCGACCACGGGTTGTAGCCGCCGCCCCCAAGAACCATGAGACGAGGGCAGCCAAGGTCCATCAGCCCGCGCAACACGTCCCAATGGGCGTTGTTCGACAGCGACAGGCGCGACAGCGGATCCTCCTCGACCGCGTCCGCGCCGCATTGGAGCACGATGGCTTCCGGTTCGAAGGCGGCGACGGCGGACAGGATCAGCGCCTCGCGGATCTCCGCCATCTCGGTATCGTTCAGCCCGCGTGGCACCGGCAGGTTCAGGCAATTACCGCCGCCGTCTTCCTCCAGCGCGCCGGTGAACGGCCAGCGCCGGTCTTCATGGACCGAGATCAGGAGCGTGTCGGGGTCGCCCGCCAGCCCGTGCTCGACCCCGTCGGCGTGATGGGCGTCGATATCCACATAGGCGATGCGCCCCACCCCCGCACGACGCAGCGCGAGGATCGCCAGAACGGCGTCGTTGAGATAGCAGAACCCGGCGGCGCGGTCGGGAAACCCGTGATGCGTGCCGCCGCCCGGGTGATGGATGACGCCCGGCTGCGCCAGAAGTTCCCCCGCCAGAAGCGAGGCCCCCGCCGCCGTCGCAGGGCGGCGGAACATCTCGGGGAAGACGGGGTTCGACACCGTGCCCAAACCGTGCTGCGCCCGAGTCTCGTCGCTGACGTCCTGCACGCGTTCGGCGGTCTCCAGCGCCGCGACATAGCCGGGCGTGTGCCAGATCGTCAGCGCCGCCGCTTTCGCGCGCGGGCTCGGCCGGTACTGATCCGGCCCCAGCCAACCGAGCGCGCGGGACAGGTCCATCACCGTGGAGACGCGCGGCACCCGCAAGGGATGATGCGCGCCGTAGCTCGACCCGCGGTAGATTTCGGACCCGAAGAATAGCGGCGATTGCATGTGATCTCCGTTGCGCCGACCAACCGGCCCACCGAGCAGCTAAAACCGCCCCGACGCCCGTCAAGCGGCACGGGCGCGCCATAATCCCGCAGCATTGATCGCGCATCATGTGCGTGCAATAGAAGGCAACCATGGCCAAGACATCCCCCCTTCAATCGCCGCTTCGTATCGGCGGCGCGGTGAAAAGCGAATCCCGGACGCAGTTCGGGGCGCTCTGTTTTCGTCGCACGAAGGCGAACAAGGCGGGCCTTGAGGTGCTGCTGGTATCGTCGCGCGACACGGGCCGGTGGATCATCCCCAAGGGCTGGCCCATGGACCGCGAAACCCCCGCTGCGGCCGCGGCAATGGAGGCATGGGAAGAGGCCGGCGTGCGCGGCCGGGTCTTCAACACCTGCATCGGGCATTATTCTTACCACAAGTGGATCGACGAGGAATTGTCCTTGCCGGTCATCGTGGCGGTCTTTCCCATCGAGGTCCTGCGGATCGACGACGATTTCCCCGAGGCCGCGGAGCGCAAGCGCAAGTGGCTGTCGCCCAAGAAGGCGTCGCGACGCGTGGCCGAGCCCGAGCTCAGCCACCTGCTCTCGGCCTTCGACGTGAAGCAGCTGCGTGGCTAGCAGCGCTTGATCGCGGCGGCTGATCGCATAAGTTCAGTCCGAAGGACGCGAACGATCATGATCCGATATGCCCTGAAATGCGCCGGGGACCATCGCTTCGAAAGCTGGTTCCAGTCGGCCGCCGCCTTTGACGCGCTGGCCGAGCGCGGCCATGTGGCCTGCCCGGTCTGCGGCGGCAAGGATGTGGAAAAGGCGATCATGGCGCCCCGCGTCTCGAAGGCCGAAACTGCACCGGCCCCCGCGAAAGACAGCCCGCAACAGCAGCTCCCCGACCGCCCGCTGAGTGGACCGTCCCACCCGGCCGAGCAGATGCTCAAGGCCCTGCGTGCGCATCTGGAGAAGAATTCGACCTATGTCGGCAAGCGCTTCGCCAGCGAGGCGCGGGCGATGCATCTGGGCGACAAGACCGAGAAACCGATCCACGGCGAGGCCTCGCCCGAGGAGGCGCGGGCGCTGATCGAAGACGGGGTGCCTGTCCTGCCGGTGCCGATCCCGGTTCCGGGCAAAAGCAACTGACGGGGCCTCAGCGCGGCGGGAGAATTCCGCGCGCGGCCAGTTCCTCGAAATCCCGCGCGTCGCGCTCGGCCTCCAGCTTCGCGACCGACGCGGCCACATGGCGCGCGATGGCGTCCGGTGTCATCCCGTCCCGGCGGAGCGTGTCGACGATGGACTTGCCCTTCGGCCCCAGCGGCTGCGTGTAGAGAAGCGCGTCGAGCCCTTCGTAGGGAACGCCCGCCTGGTGGTCGAGCTTCGCCATCCGTCTATCGTGGTATTCCTCGGCCCTGAGCCCCTCGATCTGCCGCGCGTGCCACGCGAGCCCTTCGCGATAGAGATCCGACAGGATCGGGTCGCGCAGGTACTCGGCGATACGGTCGCGTACCGCCGGCAGATGCCGCAGGAGACCGGTCTGTTCCGTCTCGTTGCGGTCGAAGACACCGAAATAGGTGGCGTCGTACTTGTTGGGCTTCATGTTCACGTTGCCGCGCAGCTGGCGCAGAAGGAACGCCTCGCGGCTCTTCACGGCGAAATGGGCGAGCTCGGCATGATCGTAACCCAGTGTCGCGGCGGACGAGCGCCACATCCCTTCGAGAAACTGCCGGGTCATCTGCACGCCCGATCCGTTCACCCAGCGTAGCAGGCTCAGCTGCGCCCGGCGGTCCGGGTCGCGTCCGGCGCCCTTCACCGTGGGCCGGTGGATGCCGAAGCGGAACTCCGGGAAGGGGCGGAACAGGGTCTTGACGCCCCAGCCCTTGCGAAAATCGTCCGGCGCGCCGCGCGTGTAGCTTTCGATCGCAAGGCCCGGGTTCCAGTCCACCAGCCCGTTCGATCCCATGATCCGCCAGGTCAGCACGATGCCCTCGGTGCCCTCGGGCATGGCCGCCAGCAGGTCGGGCAGGCGGCCCTCGCCGACCTTGACGTTGATGAACTCGTCACAGTCCAGAACGATCAGCCAGTCGCTCTCGAGCACCGCGAAATACTTTTCCGCGGCGCGCAGCGCAAGCGGCTGCGGCTTGCCGCCTTTCGGCACGGGATTGTCGCGGCGGATCACCGGCGCGCCGATCTGGCCCAGCCGGTCCAGCATCGCGTCGGTGCCGTCGTGGCAATCGTTGGTGTAGACCACGATCCGGTCGACGCCGATCACTTCCTGGAAGGCGATCCATTCAAGAAGCGCGGGGGCCTCGTCGCGCATCATGGTCAGCGCTGTGATCCGCTCGGACATGGTTTGAATTCATGACGCTGGATCGCGCGCGCTGCAAGAGGACGTGTTTTCCCGCAACCCGATGGAACGGTGCCTTTTCAAGCATGTTGCCCTCTTGCGCTCTGCACGGCACAATCGGACCAGAAAAACACTTGGGACCAAAGACACCTGGGACCGCGGTGACGCAGCCCCCGGCAAGGACATCGAGCAGGCACCTTGATCCTCCGGGACGACGGAACACCGCGCCCGCGATGCGCGGGCCGCGATCCGTGGATCCTCTGTGGACCGGGGCGGACGGCCAGCATCGAACGAAGAGGTTGAGCAGGCGTGGCGGCGAAGTTGATCGAACGGCGGCTTGCGAGCCAGCGGCTCGGAGACCTCGTGCTTCTCGATACGGTAGAGCGCGTAGAGGGCGGCGTGCGGTGGGTCACGGTGTTCTTCGACGACATCGTATCGCCTTCGGATGTCACCGCACCCGAAACGGCCGAGCTTACGGATGCGACGGAAATCAACGGCAATTCGCGGCTGACTTACGCGGTCCCCGATGGGGTGGCGCTCGACTTCGCGGTCCGCGGTCATCGCGCGACCCTCCTTCCCGCGCCGTCGGAAGCCGCGCTCATGGCCGGTGCCAACGCCCTGGCCGCCGTTCGCAATGGCGAAGCGGCGGATCAGGTCCTGACCTGGATGGATTTCCACCGTGAGCTTCATGGCATGACGGCGGCCGTGATCCTCGACCGTGCCTTTCCCGGCAGCGATCCGGCGTTTGCCCGCGACCTTTCGGAGGGGCTGGAAAAGCGGGACGCGGCGTGCACGGTGGTGCTGCTGTCCAGCGACGTCCCGCTCGGCAAGCCGGGACAGCCGCCCGAGGCGCATCCCTATTGTGTGCCCGAGGCCCCCGGCAAGGACCGGATGGACGTGCCCGACCCTGATCCGTGGCGCAGTCCGCTGGGCGTCGGTGCGATCTACGAGATCATGCGCCTGCGGTTTCTGGGCGAGGCGCGGGCGGTGGCCAACCTCGACGTCCACGACCTGGCGCCCCGTGGCGACGCGTCGATCTTCGATGCCGCCGTTTCCGCCGAAGGCGGTGTCGTCGCCCTTTTGGGGCGGCATTGCTTTCCGTGGCGCATGCGCAAGTCGCAGCCGGTCCATTTCGCGGATCACATCTGTGTCCAGTTCGACCGGGAGGACGTGCGACGCCGCTGGTGCGTGGCGCCCGCCAAGACGCCGGCAAGCGCCGTCTGGCGCATGGTCCGCGTCGCGAATGCGCCACCCGACCCCGAGGCCTCGCTCGGTTTTTTCAGGTTCATGGCGCTTCGGCATACGGCACCGTCCGTGTCCAAGCTGGTGGCGAAGACATCGCTGGTGGAGTCCGGCCCGCTCCTGGACCTGTCCTTGGTTCACTTCGGACACGAGCCCGACCGCATGCCGGACGCGTCGATCGATACAGGTGGTGACCCCCGGTCCGGCCGGCGGGCCATCGTGACGACGATGAAGAACGAGGGGCCGTTCATACTCGAATGGCTCGCGTATCATCGCGCGATCGGTTTCGACGATTTCCTCGTCTACACCAACGACTGCAGCGACGGGACCGACACGATGCTCAGTCTGCTCGAGAAGAAGGGCTACGTGCAGCATCGCGAAAACCCCTATCGCGACATGCAAAGCAAACCCCAGCATGCGGCGCTGAAGGTGGCGGAGGACGAAGCCGTGATCCGGGATGCGGCGTGGGTCATCTGCATGGACGTGGACGAGTTCGTGAACGTCAAGGTCGGTGACGGCAGCCTCGATGCCCTGTTCGCGGCCGTGCCCGATGCCAACATGATCTCGATGACATGGCGCCTGTTCGGCAACGCGGACCTGCACCGGTTCGAGGACCGGCCTGTCACCGAACAGTTCCTCTGCTGCGCCCCGGAATACTGCCGCAAGCCGCACCAGGCCTGGGGCTTCAAGACCCTGTTCCGGAACATGGGGATTTTCGGACGGCTGGGCGTGCACCGTCCCAAGGGGCTGAAGCCGCAGCTGTGGCGCCGGATCAACTGGGTGAACGGGTCCGGCCAGCGCCTTCCGCGCGAGATGTATCGCAATGCCTGGCGCTCGACCGCGTCGACCTACGGTTATGACCTCGTGCAGCTGAACCACTATGCCGTGCGTTCGGTCGAGAGCTTTCTGGTGAAACGCGACCGGGGCCGGGTGAACCATGTCGGCCGCGATCAGGGCCTCGCCTACTGGTTCCGGATGAACAACAACGCCGACGCCGACGACTCCATCCAGCGCAACCTGCCGGCGATGCGCGCGGAGCTGGCCCGGCTCATGGCGGACCCCGAGATCGCAGCGGCCCACGCGCATTCGGTCGCATGCCATCGCGCCAAGATCGACGAGCTTCTCGCGTTGCCGCAGGCCGCGCGCCTCCATGCCGAATTGACCGGCCCGCGCATGGAGAAACTCTCGCGCCTGCACACGCATTTCGGGGCCAACGTCTTTCTCGCGGGGCCCAGGGTCGTGCCCGACGAGGTTGCGGCCAGGGCACCCGGTGGCGGCTGGAGCTTCACCGTCGACGCGCCGGTGGAAACGCAGCATTGAGGTGCATGTCGCGGGGCAAGGCCATGTCGCCCAAGCGCATCGGTCAGGTGCCTGCCGTGGGTCCGAAAACGGTTGCCAGTGCGCTCTCGAGACGGCACCTTGCCGGCGGGCGATGGCGACATGGACAAGACCGTATTACAGGCTTGGTATCGGGGTTCGGCCCGCGCCGGTTTTTTCGCGGATGCGGCAGGATTTTCTTTGGGTGAGAACTTCGTGACATCTTACACAGCAGACCGTTCGCGGTGGCTTTTTCTTGCCGAGCGCCTTGCCGCCGATCGTGCTCCGGTCGTGATCGATATCGGCGCCAATCCTTTGGACGATCCTGCCTACAAGCCGCTGCTCGATGCCGGGCTGTGCACGTTGCACGGTTTCGAGCCGCAAGCCGAGGCATTCGCGCGCCTGCAAGAGATCAAGGGCGCTCACGAGACGTACGAAAACCGCGCGGTGGGCGATGGCAGGACCCACGCGTTCCGGATATTTCGCCAATCGGGCTTGAGTTCGTTCTTTGAACTGGACCGCAGCGCGATCCGTTTTCTCGGGCGGGCCGAGGGGCCGGCGAGACTGGTCGACGAGATCGAGGTCGAAACCACGCGGTTGGACGATGTGGGCGCGATCGACCGTATCGACCTCTTGAAGATCGACGTTCAGGGTGCCGAGGTCATGATCTTCGAAAACGCGAAACAGAAGCTCGCGGATGCCGTCGCGGTGATCACGGAGTTGCGGTTTTTCCCGCTCTATCAGCGTGAGCCGCTGCTGGACGTCCAGACCGAGCGTCTCGCAGAGCTCGGCCTGCGGTTCCACAAGCTGATGTTCGTGAAAAGTCAACAGGTTGCCAATTCGCAATCGTCCCGACTGAAGACCCGCGCGCTGTCGAGCCAGGCTCTGGATGGCGATGCCGTGTTCGTGCGCGACCTGCGCGACCCGGCTTGCGTGAGCGATGATCAGTTGCGCGCATTGGCGCTCTTGTCCGATGCCGTATTCGGCAGCTATGACCTTACGATCCATTGTCTCGACCTTCTGGTCGACCGCGGCAGCCTCGATGCCCGGGTCCCCGGAGACTACGTCGACTATCTGCCGGCCACGGTCCGGCGTGACACATGAACGCCGGGGTCATCGATCTGGAAATGTCGGGCCTGCGCCTGCCCGATACCCGGTCCGACCTTCGCCGCGACCGCTTCGGCAAACCGGAACATCACGACGCCGACTATGATGCGCGCTACGACTGGTCGACGCTGGTGTACGACTGTTTTTCCGACGCCGAGGCGGGCGCAATACTGCTCTTGTGCCCCCCGCTTCTGAACTTCCGTCCCTTCATGGAGGATGCGGAGTTCCGGGTCGACGACAAGCCCGCCCGGATCAGGGACATCCGTGACCTGTCCCGCTGCTCGATCATCGCGTTGGACGTGGCCGAAGGCGACACGGTGACAGTAACCCACTCCCAATTCGGCGGCACGCTTAGGGTGGGCCGCTCGTTTGCGGAGATGTTCGCGGGTCTGAACGGCATCTATTCGATCTCTCTGAACAACCGGCTGGAATGGATTACCGATTGGCTGGACTATTACGTGCGCGTCCACGGTCTCGAAACGGTCGTGCTGTTCGACAACGGCTCCACCGCCTATGCGCCCCACGAGCTTCGCGCGACGCTCGGCGCGGTTCCCGGTCTGCGCCAAGCGGCCATCGTGCGTGCCCGCTACCGGTTCGGCCCCACGGCGGAAAACAAGTCGGCCTACAACTCGCTTTTCCTGCAACGCTCCATGGTCGAGATGGCACGATTGCGTTTCTTCGCCAAGGCCCGCGCCGTGGTGAATGCCGATATCGACGAGCTGTTTCACTCCTTTCGCGGGCAGTCGATATTCGATGCGACAGTCGCCTCCGAGGGTGGCTATACCCGGGCCGACGCCGAGTGGGTCTATGCGCCGGAGTCCGGTGCCGGCGGCTATGCCCGCCACGCCGACCACTCCCATGTCAGCGCCAATGGCAGGCCCAAGGCCAATCGCAAGTGGTGCATCGCGCCGCAGGGACCGCAGAAGGGCAAGCAATGGCTCACCCATTTCATCGACAGCCGCCATGATCCCGTCGATCCGGATTTCCGCATGTGGCATTTCCGGCAGATCTCGACGTCGTGGAAGTTCGACCGGTCGGATGCGGGGCCGAACCTGGTGGCCAACCCGGAGCTGACCGACACCATGCGCCGCGTTTTTTCCACCAAGCCGCGCTAACGCGGTTGCAGCGGTTCGCTGCGAGATTGTCAGCGCATGGGCCGACTGGTAGGGTTGCGGCGCGGGCAGAAAGAAAAAACAAGGGCAGTCGAAATGGCGACGGACCGCAGGTTTTTCCTGGCGCTTACCGTGAAGAACGAGGCGCCCAACCTCTGGGAATGGGTGGCCTACCATCGGGCCATTGGTTTCACCGACATCGCGATCTACCAGAACGACAGTGTCGATGGCACGCAGAAGATGCTGCGCACGATGGAGAAGCACGGCTTTATCCAGTATTTCAACAACCCGAGCCACAACAAGGGCTGGCAGAACAAGGCATATCGTCGTGCCTCGCGGCTGCCGGAGTATCATGCGGCCGACTGGGCGATGGCGCTGGATTGCGACGAGTTCCTGGTGGTGAAAACCGGCGACGGTACAGTGGGCGCGCTGGTCGATGCGCTGCCGCCCGGGGTGAATGCCTGTACGCTCCACTGGAAGGCCTTTGGGTCGAGCCACCACGCACAGGTTCCAGAGGGGCTGGTGACCGAGGAGTTCACGCTCGCCGAGGTGCCGACGCGGATCGCCGAGCGGAAGATGGGCTTCAAGTCGATCTTCAGGCCCACCGCCTACAAGCGGATCGGCATACACAAGCCCAAGGATGCGTTCGAGGATGTGCCGAGCGTGATGTGCAACGGCTCTGGCATCCTTCTGGACCGCGACGTCGATACGGGCTGGCGGTCGAAGGATCCCGGCTGCCGCAAGCTGGCGCAGGTCAACCACTACGCAATCCGCGACCTTGAGCGGTTCCTTGTGAAGTCCGGCCGTGGCCGTACGGCCAACCATGACCGGCCCGTCGATACCGAATACTGGAAAGCCTTCGACATCAACGACGCCGAGGACCTCGCCGCGGCCCGCCGCGGTCCCGAGACCCGGGCCGAGATGGAGTGGATGAACAACAAGACGCGCGGCCGGATCGCGCTTCTGCACGAGGAGGGCCTCGCCGCAAACCGTGCGGTCTTCGACAGGTTGATGCAGGACGACTACTACCGCGGCATTTACGAAGAGATCGTGGCCAGCTTCCCGACCCACGACAACGCGCAGCTTAGGACAGGGAGCCGATGAACAGGGTGGCCACCATCGCTTATGACGAGGTGATCGAGACCAACGGCGTAAAGGTTCCCTTCGTGCCCGGGATCATCACCCCACCGATCGAGAAGCCGATGCGCAACAACCGCTACGAGGGCGGGGAATGCAACGCGTTGCGCGAGCTTCTGGAACCCGGCGACCGGGTGCTGGAACTGGGCGCGGGTGTCGGACTGCTGTCCACTGTCGCGGCCACGAGCGAAGGTGTCCGCAAGGTCGTCGCGGTCGAAGCCAATCCCGACATGATCCCGCTGATCCGCGAAACGCACAGCCTCAACGGCGTCGAAAACGTAACGCTTCTGAACGGTGTCGTGGCGCCCGAGGCCGGCGATCCGCTGGAATTCTACCTGCGCGCCGATTTCTGGGCCTCATCGATGGAGCCCGACTCGCGGCCCTATGTCCGCTCGGTGAAGATCCCGAGCTATGGCATCAGGGAACTGATCGCCGAGCATGATCCGACTGTCATTGTCTGCGATATCGAAGGGGGTGAACTGGGCCTGTTCGACGAGGCAGACCTGTCGAACGTGCGCCTGGTGATCATGGAGTTCCATCCCAAGGTCTACGGCCACCGCAATGTCGATGCGATCCATGACCTGTTCGCCCGCCGCGGCCTGCAGATCGAGCCTGTCGAGAAGCCGACCAGCGTCCGCCGCTTCATGCGGCAGGTCACGCCGGAGGAGACAAGGGTCTGGCCGCCCAGGCACCCCCGTTTTCTGGTCTCCACCTGCATGAAGGATGAGGCCCCCTTCATTCTGGAATGGATTGCCTGGCACAAGTCGATCGGCATCGAGGATTTCGTCGTTTTCACGAATGACTGCAGCGACGGCACCGACCTGATCCTCGATCGTCTGGAAGAGATGGGCTACCTGCGCCACCTGCCCAACCCGGCGATCGCCACGGGCTCCACCTACTTTCAGCCCGTCGCGCTTGCCTACACGCCGCACTTGCCCGAATGGCGCAAGGCGGATTTCCATATTTCGATGGATGTGGACGAGTATATCAATGTCCGCGTCGGCAACGGCACCATGGCGGATCTGTTGAACGCTACAGGTTTCTTCGACGCCCTGTCGATGTCAGAACTGAACCACGGCTCGAACAACCGGATGGCCTTTGAGCCCGGCTTGATGACCGAGCAGTTTCCCCGCCACCAGTCCGAACGCCCCGGTCCCCGCAAAGCGCTTCGCGGTGTGAAGACCATCGCCCGGATTTCCGAGAAGCTGGAAAAGCCGCGCAACCATCGCCCCGATTTTCACACCGATCGCGGGCCGGTCACCTGGCTCGACGGGTCCGGACGGCCGCTCGACACACTCCTCGAAGATCCCACCTTGAACGGCATCGATGTGCGCGGGAGCTACGATCTGGTGGTGCTGGATCATTTTCCGCTTCGCTCGCTCGACAGCTACCTGATCAAGATGTTTCGCGGCGACGTCGTCATCAAGAAGAACCGCGTGTCCCGGCGCTACTGGCGCCTGAGGAACCGGCACGAGCAAGCGACCTCGACCTTCGAGAGGCAGCAAGCCGGGTTTCGGAAGGCGTTGGAGACGCTGTTTGCCGACAGCGTGCTGAGGGAACTGCACGATCGCGCATGCGTCATTCACCGTGAGCGCGCCCGTTCGCTTCTTGAGATCCCCGAATTCCGCGAAAGACGCGATTGGATTTTGCAGAACGCCTGGGACGACACGACCGACGACGGTTGAGTATCAATCAGCGCCCCATGACGTGGCCGACTGCAGTCCTGACACTCTGTTCGACAAGCCGTCTGCATCAGCGGAGCCGGCGCGGGTGACGGGATAACGCCTGTCCCCGCTTGCGCTCAAAGCAGGCTGTCCGGCAGCTTCTGTTCCGCCGCCGTGTTCGCGCGTCGGAAGATCAGCGTGACGATGGTGGAGGTGATCACGATGAAAAGCGAATAGAGCGCGCCGACCGCGATGATGCCCTGCTGCTCGGATCCTGCGAAGGTCAGCGCAATGATCGCGATGGCCAGCGGCGCATTCTGGATGCCGGTCTCCAGCGCCACGGTCCGCGCGTTGCGCGGATGCAGCCGAAGGATGCGGGCGAAGATGTAGCCGATGGCGATGCCGAACACGCCCAGCATGATCGCGGCGAAATAGGTGGCGGGCGTCGTGTCGAGCAGGAACTGCCAGTTGCGCGGCACCCATGAGACCGCGATGAAGGCGATGAAGAAGAGCGCCAGCGCCGAGCCCATGAACTCCGTTACCGCGCCGATATTGGCGTTGAGCTTGCGCAGGGTCATCCCGATGGCGACCGGGATCAGCAAGACCACCAGCGTCGCGATGATGTTCTCGCGCGGGATCGTGAGATCGAGCGCGGAGGCATAGATCAGCAGCACGACGGGGATCAGCACCACGCCGAAGATCGTCGAGGTCACCGTCATCAGCACCGACAGCGCGAGGTTGCCCTTGGAGAAATAGGTGAAGATGTTCGACGTCGTTCCCCCCGGCATGCAGGAGACGATCAACAGGCCGATGGCGATGGGCTCGGGCAGGTCGAGGGTGACGGCCATGATGAAGCCGATGAACGGCATGAAGCCGTATTGCGACACCACGCCGATCATCAGGCCTTGGGGCCGCTTCAGCGCCAGCCAGAAATCGCGCGGCGTCAGCGACGCGCCCATGCCCAGCATGATGACGAAGATCATCGCGGCCAGCAGCGCCTGTTCGAAAGCTCCGACCATGCCCCGCTACTCCGCCGCCGTCTGCGCCAGTTCGGCGGCGCGCAGGTCCTTGCGGAGGATCTTGCCCACGTTCGACTTCGGCAACGCGTCGCGAAACTCGACGGTTTTCGGGATCTTGTAGGCGGTCAGGTGCTCCTTGCAATGGGCGCGGATATCGGCCTGCGTGAGGCCCGTGTCGCGCGCGACGACGAAGGCCTTTACCGCCTCGCCGCTGGCGGCGTCGGGCACGCCGATCACGGCCGCCTCCAGCACGCCGGGATGGGTGACGAGGCAATCCTCGATCTCGTTGGGATAGACGTTGAAGCCGGAGACCACGACCATGTCCTTCTTGCGGTCGACGATGCGGATATAGCCGTCCGCGTCCATCACGCCGATATCGCCGGTCAGGAACCAGT
Organism: uncultured Roseicyclus sp.; assembly: GCA_964578115.1. Lineage (GTDB taxonomy): Bacteria > Pseudomonadota > Alphaproteobacteria > Rhodobacterales > Rhodobacteraceae > Roseibacterium. The sequence goes on along the minus strand of CAZOBK010000045.1, from coordinate 6,959 downwards.
CGCCGCGCATCACCTTCGCGGTCTCGTCGGGCCGGCGCCAGTAGCCCTTCATCACCTGCGGGCCTCTTGCCGCGATCTCGCCCGCCTCACCCTGCGGAACGGGGTGGCCCGCCTCGTCCAGGCAGGCGATCTCGGTCGAGGGAACAGGCACGCCGATGGAACCCGCGCGCGTCTTGCCAAGCGGGTTGAAGGTCAGGACCGGCGCGGTTTCCGTCAGCCCGTAGCCCTGCAAAAGCGGCTTGCCGGTGATCCCCTCCCACCGCTCGGCCACGGCGGCCTGCAGCGCCATGCCGCCGGCGGAGGCGAATTTCAGATGCCGCGGCGGCGTGTCGAGAAACCAGGTCTCGTTCGACAGTCCGTTGAAGAGCGTGTTCACCCCGCTCATCCAGGTGATCCGGTAATTCTCAAAGGCGCGACGCAGGTTGCTCAGGGGCCGCGGATTGGGGATGAGCAGGTTGCGCCCGCCCAAGGCCCAGAACCCCAAGAGGTTCACCGTGAATGCGAAGATGTGGTAGAGGGGCAGGGCAGTCAGTGCGATTTCCTTCCCCTTTTCAAGCCCTTCGATCAGCTCGAACGTCTGTTCCATGTTCACGATCAGGTTGGCATGGGTCAGCATCGCGCCCTTCGACACGCCCGTCGTGCCACCGGTATACTGAAGCACGGCGACATCGTCGGGTTCCAGATGCGCGCCGTAATCCGACACCTCGACGTGGTCCCTGGCGCGATGCGCGCGGCCGGCGGAAATGGCGTCGGGCAGGCGGATATGGGGCAGTTCGATCGGGGCCACCGACTTGTCCCAGTATCTCTGCACCAGTCCCACGATGCCCCGCGGCATGGAGGGAAAGAACTCCGCCACGCGGGTGACGATGATGTTTGGGATCGGGTGGCCCCTGGTGGCCATGGGAACCTTGTCGGCGAACATGTCGATGATGATGAGCGCGTGAGGCTCGGCATCCTCGAACTGTCTGGCCATCTCCTCGGCGGTGTAGAGCGGGTTGACGTTCACCAGCACGCAGCCCGCCTTGAAGACGGCGAAGGCGGCGACGGGAAAGCCCAGGGCATTGGGCATCTGCACCGCGACCCGGTCGCCGGCGCCCAGCCCCGCCACCTCGCGCAGGTAGATCGCCAGCGCGTCCGACATCTCGTCGACCTGTGCGAAGGACAGCGTGCCGTTCATGCCGTTGGGCAGGACACAAGTGAAGGCCGGTGCCGAGCGGTAGGTTTCGGCCACGCCGCCGATCAGGTCGGGCAGTGTCCGATGGCTCGCGGCCTCGATCTCGGGTCGCACATGTGGTCCGTAGAACGCCCTCCACGGGCGCGCAGCATCTTCCATCACGTCCCTCCCCTGAACGCGCGAAACATCCCCGGATCGGGACATTAGACCAACTCCGCCCCGGCGGAAGCCACGACGTTGCGGAAGGTGGGGCGCGGACCCGCCCGCACCGATAGGATTTTCCTTGCAGCAGGGGCTCAGCTGCCCCGGTAGGTCGAATACCCGTAGGGCGAAAGCAGCAGGGGCACGTGATAATGATCCTCCTCCGCCATGCCGAAGCGGATCGGCACCACATCGAGAAAGAGCGGCGCCAGTTCCGCGTGACCGGCGGTTCGCAGGTAGTCGCCCGCATGGAAGACCAGCTCATAGGTGCCGGTCTCGAAGCGCTCCTGTGGCAGGATGGGGCTGTCGGTCCGGCCGTCGGCGTTGGTGTCCATCTCAGCGATCTTGGTGCGGGCCTCGCCCTCGATCCGATAGAGCGCGATCGTCAGACCCGCCGCCGGAAGCCCGCGCGCGGTGTCCAGCACATGGGTCGTCAGAAATCCTGCCATTTGCCATCCTTCCCGGCCAAATCCTTCCGAAAGGATTTGCAAATTCCTTCGAAGGAATTTGTTCTGTGCCAGAAGACGGAACTCCGAAGGGAAATTCAAGTGGACGTGCCACGCTACCCCCGCGATTTCACCGGCTACGGCCAGACCCCGCCGGACCCGAAATGGCCGGGCGGCGCCAGGATCGCCGTGCAGATCGTGCTGAACTACGAGGAAGGCGGCGAGAACAACATCCTCCATGGCGATATGGCCTCCGAGGCGTTCCTGTCGGAAATCGTGAGCGCCCAGCCCTGGCCGGGGCAGCGCCACTGGAACAAGGAATCGATCTACGAATACGGCGCGCGCGCCGGGTTCTGGCGGCTCCACCGGATGCTGCGGGACCTTCCCGTCACCGTCTTCGGTGTCGCCACCGCGCTCGCACGCGGCCCCGAACAGGTCGCCGCGATGAAGGACGCGGGCTGGGAGATCGCCAGCCACGGGCTCAAGTGGATCGAGTACAAGGATTTCTCGGAGGCCGAGGAACGCCAGCACATGGAGGAAGCGATCCGGCTGCACGCCGAGGTGGTCGGCGAACGGCCGCGCGGCTGGTACACCGGGCGCACCTCCATGCACACCGTGCGGCTCGCCGCCGAAGAGGGCGGCTTCGACTATGTCGCCGACAGCTACGCGGATGAGCTGCCCTACTGGCTGCGCTTCGGCGGCCATGACCAGCTGATCGTGCCCTACACGCTCGATGCCAACGACATGCGCTTCGCCACGCCGCAAGGTTTCAATTCGGGTGACCAGTTCGAGACCTATCTGAAGGACAGTTTCGACACGCTCTACGCGGAAGGCGTCGCGGGCGCGCCCAGGATGCTGTCGATCGGCCTGCACTGCCGCCTCGTCGGGCGTCCGGGCCGCGCCGCGGCGCTCAAACGTGTGCTTGAGCACATGCGCGCCCATGAGGGCGTCTGGTTCGCCACGCGCCTGCAGATCGCCCGCCACTGGGCCGAGACGCACCCGCCCTCCGCCGCGCCGCTGCCGTCCGAGATGGACCGCGCCACGTTTATCGAGGCTTTCGGCGGCATCTTCGAACATTCGCCATGGATCGCCGAACGCGCCTTCGAGATGGAACTGGGTCCAAGCCATGACACGGCCCGCGCCGTGCATTCGGCACTGACCCGCGTGTTCCGCGCAGCGTCCAAGGAAAAGCGCCTCGGCGTGCTCAGGGCGCATCCCGATCTCGCGGGCAAGCTCGCCGCCGCCAGACGGCTGACGGCGGAAAGCACCTCCGAACAGGCCTCCGCAGGGCTCGATGCGCTGACCGACGAGGAACGCGCCGCCTTTACCGGGCTAAACGCCGCCTACACGGCGAAATTCGGTTTCCCCTTCATCATCGCCGTGCGCGACCACGACAAGCCGGGTATCCTCGCCGCCTTCCGTCGCCGCGTGGACAACAGTCGCGAAGACGAATTCGCCGAAGCCTGCCGCCAAGTCGAACGCATCGCCGAACTGCGCCTTCTGGACATGCTCCGATGACCCGCGAGATCGTCATCGCGCCCCTGACGGCGGAGGCTTTCGCGCCATTCGGCGAGGTTCTGGAGGCCAAGGGAGATCCCGACCGCATCATCAACCAGGGCCTTTGCGGCCGCTTCCACGACCTGGCAACGCTCGATTTCTTGGACGGACGCGCCGGGATCAGCCTCTTCCGCTCCGAGGCGCGGGACCTGCCCTACAGGCTCGACATGGTCGAACGCCATCCGCTGGGCTCGCAGGCCTTCCTGCCCATGTCCCTCGACCCGTTCCTCGTGATCGTCGCCCACGACGAAGACGGCACACCCGGCGCTCCGCTGGCCTTCCGCAGCGCGCCGGGGCAGGGGATCAATTTCCACCGCGGCACCTGGCACGGGGTTCTGACGCCGCTGTCTCCGCCGGGCCTTTTTTCCGTTATCGACCGGATCGGAGAGGGGGCCAATCTCGAAGAACACTTGTTCGACGTGCCCTGGATTGTGCGCGACGCCTGAGCAGTCGCGCACCCGATCTCCTTCATCTTTCCAAAAATACGCAACTCCGCCGCCCGTGGCCCCGCACCAGCGCCCGATCCCTCTGGCGCGCGGATGCGGAAGCCCTGTTGTCAGAGCGGAACGATGGTCGCGATGCCCTGCGCCACGGCGGTCTTCACGATGGCATCCGCCACGGCAAGGTCCTGCAGGCCCACGCCGGTTCCGTCGAACAGCGTGATCTCTTCGTCCGAGCCGCGCCCGCCATGGGTCCCGTTGATCACGGCGCCCAGTTGCGTGACGTCACCCTCTGACAGAAGCCCCTCGGCCACCGCATGCTGCGCCTCACCGATCGAGACCGATTGCGCGACCTCGTCGCAGAAGACGCGGGCACGGCCCAGAAGGACCGCCTCGACCTCCTGCTTGCCTTTCGTGTCGGTGCCCATGCAGGCCAGATGGGTGCCGGGGCTGACATGGTCCGCCAGAAGCGTTGGCGCGAAGCTCGAGGTGATGGTGATGATCACGTCCGCCTCGGCCATGCCGGGCAGCTCCACCGCCTCGAAGGGCAGGCCGACGTCCTCGGCGACCTCGGCGAGGCCGGGCAGCATCTCGGGATGCAGGTTCCAGCCGATGACCTTCTCGAAGCCATGCGTCTCGGCCGCCGTGCGCAGCTGGAACTTCGCCTGATGGCCCGCGCCGATCATGCCCAGCACCTTGGCGTCCTTGCGCGCAAGGTGCCGGATCGACACCGAGGACGCCGCTGCGGTTCTCAGCGCGGTCAGGTAATTCCCCCCCACCATCGCCTTCACCCGGCCCGTGTCGGGGTCGAACAGGAATACCGTCGACTGGTGATTGATGATCCCCCGCCGGTCGAGGTTGTGCGGCCAGTAGCCGCCCGCCTTCAGGCCCAGCACGCCCCCGGCCCTGTCGAAGCCACCCTTGAACCCGTAGAGCGCATCCTCGTGGCCGATGGCCTCCCGCACCACGGGAAAGTTGTAGGCGTCGCCTGCCGCCATGGCGGCGAAGACCTTCTCCACCGCGTCGAAGGAAGCCTCGCGCGTCAGGATGTCGGCGATCATGCCCTCGGGCACGATCACCAACTCGTTCGCGGGCACTGACGCTCCGTCGGCCATCAGTAGGCCTTGCCGCGTGCGGACACCGGCCAGACGGTTTCCACGACGCCGCCGCGGACGCCGACATACCAGTCATGGACATTGCAGGTCGGGTCGCAATGGCCGGGGACCAGCTTGAGCTTGTCATTCACTTTCAGAACACGAACAGGGTCGGATACCACCCCATGCTCGTCCGAACATTTCACATATTCGACATCTGTCCGCCCGTAGATCACAGGCAGGCCGCTATCCACGGACTGCGCCTTGAGGCCCGCATCCACGATCGCCTTCTCGGGTTTCGCATGGCTCATGACGCTGGTCAGGATGAACAGCGCGTTCTCCCATTCGCCCCGGTCTATGCGGTTCCCGTCCTTGTCGAGAATGCGTCCGTAATCGGCGTCCATGAACGCGTAGGAGCCGCACTGAAGCTCGTTGTAGACGCCGGAATTCGACTCGAAATAGTAGGAGCCCGTGCCGCCACCGCCGACAATGTCGCACGCGATCCCCTCGGCCTTCAGTGTGTCCACGGCGTCCTTCACCTGCGCCACCGCGATGTCGATCTTGGCCTTGCGGTCGTCATAGCTGTCCATGTGCTGCATCGCGCCCTGGTAGGCCTGGAGGCCGGCGAATTTCAGTCCCGGCGCCGCGTCGATCGCCTTGGCGATCTCCACCACCTCGGGCGTCGTCGTCACGCCGCAGCGGCCCGCGCCGCAGTCGATCTCCACGAGGCATTCGATCTGGGTGCCGTGCTTGACCGCCGCCGCCGACAGATCTGCCACGTTCTCCACGTCATCGACGCAGCAGATCGTGCGCGCGCCCAGTTTCGGCATCCTCGCCAGACGGTCGATCTTGGCCGGATCGCGCACCTGGTTCGACACCAGCACATCCTTGATTCCGCCGCGGGCGAAGACCTCGGCCTCGCTCACCTTCTGGCAGCAGACGCCGCACGCGCCGCCGAGTTCCACCTGCAGCTTCGCCACGTCGACCGACTTGTGCATCTTGCCATGCACCCGGTGGCGCATGCCGTGCGCCTTGGCGTAGTCGCCCATCTTCTTCACGTTGCGCTCCAGGGCGTCGAGGTCGAGCACCAGGCAGGGCGTCTGGATCTCGGCCTCGGCCATGCCGGGCAGGGCGGGGATATCGTAGCCTACTTCGAGGCCCTGAAACGGGGTCATGTCATTCATCTTGCGTTTCCTCCTGTCGGGGGCGGGGAAGGCGGGAAAGGTCCCGCCCTACGGGTCAATCACAACGGGGCGCCGCTGGCGTAGGGCGGGACTTTTCCCGCCGTCACCCCGGCTCAGCTCATCCACGGCAGCTTGTCCAGATCGACATTGCCGCCGGTCACGATCACGCCCACGCGCTTGCCGCGAAAGATGTCCGGGTTCTTGATGATGGTCGCCAGCGGCACGGCGCAGGACGGTTCCATCACGATCTTCATGCGCTGCCAGGTCAGCTTCATCGCGTCGATGATCTCCTCTTCGCTGGCGGTCAGGATGTCGGTCACGTAATTCGACACGAAATGCCAGGTGCGTTCCTTGAGCGGCACCTTGAGACCGTCGGCGATGGTCACCGGCGCGTCGTCGGCGATGATGTGACCCGCCTTGAAGGAGCGGTAGGCGTCGTCGGCCTGTTCCGGCTCGGCCGCGTAGATTTCCACGTTCGGTGCGATGTTCGACAGGGTCAGGCAGCAGCCCGAGATCATGCCGCCGCCGCCGATGGGCGCGATGACGGCGTCGAGCCCTTCGACCTGCTCCATCAGCTCACGCGAACAGGTGGCCTGTCCCGCGATCACGCGAGGGTCATTGTAGGGATGAACGAAATCCGCCCCGGTGCGCGCGTGAACTTCGGCAAAGACGGCCTCGCGGCTGGTCGTAGAGGGCTCGCACTCCGTGATCGTCCCACCATAGCCGCGCACGGCGGCTTTCTTGGCTTCGGGCGCGGTACTGGGCATGACGACATGGCAGGGGATGCCCCGCTGCCCGGCGGCGTAGGACAGCGACAGGGCATGGTTGCCGCTGGAATGGGTCGCGACGCCCTTCTCGGCCAC